>CAJTQV010000001.1 GCA_910578385.1 uncultured Muribaculaceae bacterium
CATGCCGTCCCGCCATATTATATTGTGGAAGCAGTTTTTATAAATCTCTTAGAAAGAGATTCTAACCGACTGCAAAGATAACGAAAATATTTAAATTACAGACAATTCCATAAAAATTTTTACTCCACTAATTAAAACATTTGCGTCTATTGTTTAGCAAAATCCTTTATCGGGGCTTTATATATGTTTGACTTTGAGGTGCATAGTTGATTTGCCAATCTCTTTCTAAGAGATACTTAACAAATCTGACATTAACATAGCAATATGTGGAGATGTAATGATAACAATTTCTTTGGCGCCAGGGACTGATGTCGTTGACGACGCCGTAGGCTTGCCAAAATGTTAATAATCAGTTGCATATTATTAAATTAATAGCTTAAAATGGATAAGTACATAGCAACTCTTGCCTCGATACCAGACGGCTATCTTCATATAGCATTTTCTTTTGCAAAAGATAACAGTTCGCCTGTGGTAGAGCCGGCTCATTTGCTACGGGCATTGCTGCATAAAAACATTGGATTGATTGACTTTATTGAGAACAAACTTGACTCGGATTATTATTATATACTCGATTGGGCTGATGTTAAGGTGTCACAATGTATGAAGTCTCCATATCCAATGAAAGAACCGGTTTTGTCGGAAAGTTCAAGAAGTGTTGTCAAGGAGGCCCTAAGAATCGCTAAATCATATGGTAATGAGGAAGTGGATGTCAAAAGTCTTTTATCTGCTCTTGTTTCCCCAGGATTCGGTTTTTCTGCCGATCAGTTGAAGACTTTGCCTTTATCTCCATACGTTATAATCAACTATAACACAGGTGGGGTTTCATCGTCTGATTCATATGTAGACGTTAATATAAATCAACAAGTAGAGAGTACATATTGCGTTGATATATTGTCGAATTGCCATTCCTATGAAGTCATTGGCTTTGAGAAGGAAGTGCGTTCAATGATAGAGAGTTTATCAAGAAAAGACAGAGCAAATATCATTATTTGTGGAGAATCAGGAGTTGGGAAAACCAGTCTCATTTATGGCTTTTTGCATAGGCTCGCAGATAAGTCGATGCCAAATTCATTAGTTTCCCTGCATCCTTTTGAACTCGATTTAGTGGCTATGTCACAGGGAGTGAGCTATAAGGGAGAAGTTGAAGACCGCTTTTCGAAAATTATCGGAGAGCTTTCTTCTTTTAGCCAGCCCTTGCTCATCATAGAAAATTTCCATCGAGTGATGGACAAGCAGTCCTTGTTACATGGCATATTACCCATGTTGAAAAGGAGTCTGTCTAAAAACCAGATTCAGATAATCGTAACTTCGACCATTGACGGGTTTACGAAGGATATAGAGAATGACAAGGAACTCACAAGCTTATGTGAGAAAATTATCATATCAGAACCTGATGAAAATCTTGCCAAGGATATATTGTCGTCTAAAATACCGGAATATAGCGGTTTCCACGGTGTTGCTGTTTGCGATGGTCTTGCTACAGATATTGTAAGACTCGCAAAACGTTACCTTCCCGAAAAAAGTCTGCCCTCATCTTCAATAGATTTGCTCGACAGAGCCATGGCGGCAGCCAAGATATCAGGAGAAACATCCGGTACAGCAGATGGCATGAAACTTGACAGGGACTTTATAAGGAATGTCCTTGCCCGTATCACAGGGCTCCCAATTGGTAGTATCCAGTCGGAGGAACGTGAGAAACTGGCAAATGCTGAAGAGGTTATCCATAGGCGTGTTGTCGGGCAGTCTCATGCGGTAAGAAGTGTTCTCGATGCCGTGTGTGAATCTCGTTCAGGACTGAACAAGAAGGGTCAGCCTATTGGCTCATTCTTCTTTCTCGGCCCGACTGGAACAGGCAAGACTGAATTGGCCAAAGCTCTTGCTGAGTTTATGTTCAACGACGAATCATCTATACTGCGTTTTGATATGTCGGAATATAAGGAGGAGCATTCTGTCGCTCTTCTCTATGGTGCGCCTCCCGGATATGTAGGATATGAAGAAGGGGGTTTGCTCGTCAACCAGATCAGGCAGCATCCCTATTCGGTAGTTCTATTTGATGAAATAGAGAAGGCGCATCGGTCAGTTTTTGATTTGTTTTTGCAAATTCTTGATGAAGGGAAATTGCATGACCGTC
Organism: uncultured Muribaculaceae bacterium; assembly: GCA_910578385.1. Classification (GTDB taxonomy): domain Bacteria; phylum Bacteroidota; class Bacteroidia; order Bacteroidales; family Muribaculaceae; genus Lepagella. Next base: position 2,132 of record CAJTQV010000001.1, read on the forward strand.
TCGGTCGAGTCGGTGATTTCTCCAACGCCGTGATAATATTTACTTCCAACATCGGCAGCGAATATATTTTTAATTCATTTGAAAGGAAACACATACCCTCTCACGATGAGATGCTGGAAGTGATGCAGGGTAAATTTCGCCCTGAATTTTTGGCTCGTATCACGGAAATATTGCCATTTTCTCCAATTACTGAAGAGATGATTTACAAAATCTTCGATATCCATATTCGCAATTTGGTGAAATCGCTCGATCAACAGAGCATAAAGCTTGAGATACATGAGAGTGCGAAAGAATATGTGACAAAAGTGGGATTCAATACCCACTACGGAGCGCGTCCGGTGTTAGGCATTATAAGGAAAGAGATTCGTCGGCCACTGTCAAAAATGATAATCGCCGGAGATATAAGCGAAGGGGATACTGTGATAATGAAACATGATCCGGACAATAATGAGATGGTCTGGGAAATATGCAATTGAGCAGAGATTTTACATAAAATATATAATTCATGGCAAAGAAAACTGTAATCACCAAAGTCCTTGATGCCGATGCACAGGACGGAATCATAGAGTTTCCTCAGAACAGGACTCTGTATGTGGACCAGTTTACGGATAAGGCTCCTGCTACAGATGAGGAGCGTGATGGTTTCAAACCTAAGAATCTCAAGGAGGTGTTCGAACATTACCAGCCCTCAAAAGAAGGTGTGGCGCTTGAGACAGAAGAAGGAGGTTCTGTCTATGAGGACTTCCAGTTCCGTCAGCTCAAGGACTTTGAGGATGAACAGCTCATAGGGCAGAGCACGTTACTTTCAGGCAAGAAAGCTGAAATTGATGCCTACAATGCAATAATACGTCAGTTGCAGAAGAATAAGCCTCTCCGCAATGCTCTGAAAGATGCGGCTTCAAGAGAAAGTTTGCTGAATGTTCTTAAATCACTCCGTGCTGAAATTGAAGAAGCGGAATAACCCAAACTATATGTCACCACAAGAAGAAGCAATCAACAAACCGGAAGTGGAGAATCTTCAGTTCCGGAAAAGTGAAAGGATAGATAATCCGTCAGATCTGCTCCAAAGCGGCATCAAAGGTCTTGACAAATTCGGAGGTTACCAGCTTGTCAAGGGGCTTATAAAAGGAGCCGAAAACCTCGATCCGAGAAAGAAAGCTGTAAGGAACACTTTCTTGAATGAGTCGACCTACGAGGAGTCGCGAAAGAAAATAAAGAATGAGCTCAATCTTTGGATTGAAGTCCTTGAGCAGGGTAATGAAGACCCTATGGAAATTATCGAGATGTGTTCCGAACGGTGCGACAGGGCATCGGAAAATCTGAGCAACAATCTGTTCAGTCTGCATGATGAAATTCGTGACCTTGAGGTTGCGTATCGTTCGCTTGATTCTTTTTTTGCGAACACCGGCCAGTCAAAGGTTGATTGTATAACTCTTATGAATGTGGACAAGGGAGAACTTGAGTCACATGATTCAGAGGATACAGCTGCAGTGCGTGATGAACTGGAGAAGTATTACGACCGTCTAAGTCTAAAAAACAACTATAGCTTGCTTGTCGTGCCTGGTTACATGGGCGACAGCGATACAATCAGGATGTGGGCCTCAACGGCATATCGCAACAAGGTACTGCTCGTAACGGATTTCAAGGACAGCCTTAATTTCGAGATGCTGAAGGAGGAACTTGATGATGCAAACCTCCAGGGGCAGGACGTGCAGCTTGCAAATGTCGTAATGACCTGCAACTATATTCTGGGCAGAAGGAAATCAGAGATGGCACGGGAGGATGACGACACATATATACCGGCATCGGCTGCACTTGCAGGCCGCATGACAAACACCGAAGATGTCGTCATCGCTCAGGGAATCGCAGGCAAAAAATATGGCACTCTCAGCAATGCGAAAGGTGCCAGGATGGAGATGCGCAAGTCGGAGATAGCCGCCATCATTGATCAGGGTGTGATACCTATCGTAGAGGAAGATGGACGCGTCATGGCTTTCTCCAACCGCTCACTCTACAATGGTGCGACCATCGGATTGCAGGAGTATCCGATTGTCCGTGTGTTTGATTGGATGGGAAAGGTGTTCCAGAATTTCTTCAACGATGAAGCTTTCGTAAACTGGAATTCCGCCGTCAAAGGCGAACTGCAACAAGCTGTCCACGATTTCCTCAGCGACTATAAGGGGCCGGGGCGTCTCATTGAGAATTACAATCTGAAAGGCATCAATCAGGATCCGAAGACGAAAGACATATCGGTTCAGGTGGAACTCAAGCCCTTCTTCGCCGCAAAGAACTTCCTGATTGAGCTTACCGGACATAATGGTACAGCCGGTGTTGACTGGGAACAGAATGTGCAGTAACATGGGCCCTTTCCCACAAAATATTCGCCGGACTGATCCGAAAAGACTCATTAAAACCAACAACCACAAATACTAATAATTATGGCAACAAGAACTGCAACTATTTCGGCCGATGGTATCCAGGAGCGCGAAGTACTTTTCGTAAGGTATGAACTAAACCAGCACACAGATGTCGAGGGTCAGCCCACAGGTACGACCCGGGGTGGAAAGATTACCGTAAAGGTTAAATCGACCGACGACGGTAACACCGACATCCTCGAATGGATGATCGACACCTACATGAGCAAATCCGGGACAATCTCTTTTCCCAACCGTCAGGGAGGCGAGATGAAGCATCTCTCTTTCAAGGAGGGATATGTTGTGGAGTATGTGGAGACCTACGACTCCACCAATACGCTCCTTCAGTATGAGGAGTTCACTATCTCCGCAAAGGAGATTCAAGTGGGCAACGCACGCCACAACAACCGCTGGACAATCGACAATTAATCCCGCGCTTCTTTATGCGTCGCCGGGTACAACATCCGGATTGTCCCGGCGATGCATAAAGACGCTTTTTGAAACGTACTTATAATAAGAAAATTAAAATAGGATAGGGTAGCTGATATGGCGTTACATGGAAGCCTCAAGATAGGCGGCAGAACGTATGGTGTGGTGGAATGTGAATATAAATTCACTCAGGCGGTAGACGACACCGGTAAACCTGCATCGCGTCCCCGTGGTGGAGAAATAACAATCGTGATTCCTTCCACAAACGACGATGACATGTTCTTTTATAACTGGATGTTTCATAAATCGGAGGTAAAAGATGGTATTCTAAGGTTCTGTCTTTACTCTGATGGAAACAAGAGAAGTTATAAGACTGTCAGCTTCGCCAGGGCTTATTGTATTGAACTGAGGGACTATTTTAATGACCACGATGCCAAACTGATGTACACCACTATCAAGATTTCCGCTCAGGTGATATTGGTCGGCTCTGCCAATGCCTCTGCATTCTACAATACATGGACTAAAGAATCCAAGGAAATGATTACTTCCGGTTTAGGCTCTTTCCTCAAGGATACAGTCTCTGATAAATTGAATTTCTTATAGAAGTCCATGTCTACCACCATCACAAGTTTTGCCCTCTTAATAGATGGGATTCGTTCGGATAATTTCTTGATAGAGATTGAAGGAGATCTGTTTCTTGTCGATGATTTCACCCTTACGCAATGTCTTCTGCAACCTAATGAACTCAGGTTCTCGATGAGGAAAGACCCTGAGGAAAATGCCGGCGAACCTCAGTTCAGTACATGCGGGTATCTGATCGGGAAGAATCTTGAACTAAGTCTTGTAACTGACAATTTCGAAGAATTGTCTTCATTGCCGACCGAGGGGCCAAAGGCTGATGAAATAAGATTCAGGGGAATAATTACTGCTGTCAGTGCATCCCGCTCCGGAACGGAATATATTATTGCAGTTGAGGCTAAGAGTCATGATGCGCTGCTTATTGACCATCCGAACTGCAAGTCTTATGTGAATCAGACACTTGAAGAAATTGTCAGCGATATTATAGAAGATTATTCTGACACCATATCGCCCGGACTCAATCCCCGTTTTGCGGATGAGATTCCCTATACTGTGCAGTATAACGAAACAAATTATGAGTTCATGCAGCGTCTCGCACGTCGGTACGGTGAATGGATGTATAATGACGGAGAACATTTGATTTTCGGTGAACTTCCGCATGGTGAAACCGTGATATTGGGTTATCCCGACAAGGACATTTCATCTTATAATATGGAGATGAAGATGCAGCATGCGGCATTCAGTAGTGTTGCGTCATCATATAACTCCAATGACTCCTCGCGCAAGGAGGCGGTTGAGGAAATGGAGAAGGAATATAATAATCTTTCCGACATACTCTTCAATATTATCCGTGACAAATTTACCAAACCGACTCTTAGGAATCTGCATTCCGGCGGATTTTCCGACAGTGACGGCCGATTCACAGTTCTGGATGTCTCGGCAAAGACGCAGGGGAGAGGTGAGAAGGCTGGAATGCTCGTATATTCAGGTACCACATATTGCTCCCGACTGAAGATAGGGAATACATTGATCATCCAGGACAACTATCTTCATAATGACTTGGCTGGTGACGTAAGCGAGGTGGAACAGGATGAGATTCTTATCACAGAACTTGTACATTTTTTCTCGGCAGATGAGACGTACTCCAATAATTTCAGCGGAATACCAGCGGCATGTGATTATCCTCCATATTCGGACAGCGATGTTTATCCCGTGGCGTCTTCATGTCGTGCAAAAGTCACTGACAACGAAGATCCGAAACATCTTGGCCGTATTAAGGTTCAGTTTGACTGGCAGGCTCAACAGGATGAGGAGATGATGACTCCCTGGCTGCGTATATCACAATCCTATGCCGGCGGAGGGAAAGGATTCAGTTTCATTCCGGAAACAGGTGAAGAAGTGATGGTTGACTTCGAGGGATCGAATGCGGAGCGCCCGTTTGTGAGAGGTGCGCTCTTCAACGGTGTTGATGATCCGGACGGTGCGTGGCTTCCAGGTGACAATCAGGTAAAGGCTATACGTACACGCAACGGGCACACCATAAAAATCTGGGACAAGGATGAGGGAGGATATATCCGAATATATGACAATGAAAAAGAAAATTATATATTGACTTTCTCAACCGACGACAAGCTCATAAGACTTGAGTCCTCGGGTAATATAGAACTTCTTGCCCGGAGAGACATAATAATGCACGCGGGCAACGACATAACTGTCTCGGCAGATAATAATGTCAATATCTCGGCAGCCAACAACCAGAATCACAGTTCGGGGAACGACCGTAATACCTATGTCGGGCGTAATGATATGCTGGTGATTGAGGACAACCAGTTTACGGAAATCGGAGAAAGCAAGGATGAGAAAGTGGCTCATCTTTACCAATTAGGTGCCGAGAACATAAGGATAGAATCCGAACAGAAGCTTATGGAATATTCCACCACCCATCAGTTGCTTGCGCGTGAAAAGGCTGCGTTCAGTGCATCTGATGCCATCGATATAAAGGCTGGAGTGGTGAGAACAAACTGACGGTACGTTTGAGATAGGCAAACTGTAGACTGATAGAAATGGGAGATACTTATGTTTGTTCGAAAGCAAGATTGCAATGTTCATGCGGTAATAAGATTGCAGATCTGATAGTGATGCCCGAACGGACAGTCTTGTTGAAGGGTGAGCCGCAGGCAAATATCGGTGATCACGTATCTATGAGAAATGTAATGCCTTTCGGAAGATGCCGTAGTATGGCCTATCCTCCTACCGGCTCAGCCACTGCTGCGAATCATGGCACTCTCACGCCTATGCCTTGTGTCCCGGGTACGCTCTATCCTTGGATGGAAGGAAAGATGGATGTGTTGGTCATGAATCAGCCCGCATTATTGAAGAGCTCGACCTTGAAGTGCATATATGGGGGTACGATTTCGATAGTATTTGACGGTCAGAAAGGTTCGGACAGTTTCAACATGGAATTTGTCGCGAAGGCAGAGCAGGATGAGGTTGTGGAGCAGCAGAAACTCTCGCCTGAACAGATTCTTGACGGAATCCAGTTGGCTTTGGATGTCGCTGGGTTTATCCCGGGTTTCGGTGCAATTGCGGATTTGACGAATGCTGCCATATCGGCTTGTCGTGGAGACTGGGCCGGAGCGGGTCTTTCTCTTATCGCTGCCGTTCCGGGAATCGGTGATGCTGCCGCGGGAGCAAAGATGGCGCGTAAGGGTGTGAAGATGGCCAGGGCTGCGAAGCTGTAGCTATAAAACTATAATAGACAATGGCAAAGTTTTTATCATTGACAATGAGAGCATCTTTTGATGCGGCAAAAGGTGCGGATGCGGCCGCAGTTGTAGCTAAGACTTCATCTAAAGTCACTGGCAAGGCATCTGATGCGGGGAAGGTAGCTTCCGGAATGGCAAGAGGTTCAAAATTTATTGCTGATACTGCCGTCACTGTTCAGAAATCAGTCGCGCAAGTTAAAAAGGTGTTGAAAGGATTGGGTGAGACAAACGCGTCAAAAGTTGAATACGAGCCCAAGTTTCTTGTAGAATGGGGAAAATCAATAAAAAATTCCGTAAACTCAAAGTATATAAAAGAAAATATTCGGAATAATGAGGCATCAAAAGCTGTTGACAGGGCATTCAACAAACTTCAGCGTCCCGGCAACGGAGGCGGTTATACCGGGGGAGTAAATAAAATATAGTTCAATGGTACAACAATACCACTGAACAAGGAACAAAAACAAAAAACAATTAGCAGTACAATTCCAGACTATGGCAAATGAAGAAATTTTTGAAGATGATGAGTTCATCATTCATCTCACAATCGACGGTACGGCCTACGAAGAGGTAGAGGTAAAGGTAAGCGATCCCAACAAGACCATCCGTGATCAAATCTCAAGTATTGTGGCGGTGTTCGAGCTTCCAAGACTTGATAATGGGGGGACACCTATTCAGTATCTTCTGGGTCAGATTACAGAAGATGATGACGAACCTCTTATTCTTGAGTTTGAGGATGAGGAGGGACGCGAGCAGGCTCTGATTGATTACAATATCCAGCCCGGAGACCGGCTTCACCTCATATCTGTCCCGATTGCAGGATAAGGATGGGGCAAGCGAACAGACTTTTGTAGAAGAGTCTTAGAAATATATATTACATTATGAACGAGGCTATAAGTAATTTCAACCAGAAAGAATTGTCAGGGCGTGACGCACGCTTATGGAAGGAGTGGCATGAACTGGATTCGCTTTGCAACAAACGCAAGGCGGCTGCGGAGAATCCCCGCAAACCCTCACTCTCCTATATCATACGTCGAAAGAATGTTATGGGACTTCCGACAGAATATGAGATTTGGTATCGTGTGAAATCAATTGTGGGTGTCGAGGAAACCCCGATTCCGCGTAAGCCGGTTTTTGGTTACCTGCATAAGATGAGCATTGTGCTTCCAAATAATTATCCTTCTGCCGATGGAAACCCGATATTCACTTTCAGAACTGATATCTGGCATCCGAATATAAGGTATTCAGGTAGTTTCAAAGGGCACGTCTGTCTGACCATCAAGGAAATGGGAGTGCTTGCTTCGTTGAAGGATCTTGTTCTAAGAGTGGAAAGATACCTCAAATATCAGCTTTATCATGCCCAGAACACATATCCTTATCCGGAAGACCAGAACGTTGCGGAATGGGTTCGCGAGGAGGGAGAACCGAACGGCTGGATACGTTTCGGTCAGGACATGTCGGATGATATGGGGCATACATCAGCTACTGACAATTCCAGGGAAAGTGCCTTAACCGTAAAATCCTCTTCAAAGATTATAGCACGAAAAATATGATTAGAAGGATTATAGCAACAGTAATGAGCCTGATTTGCCTTTGTTCAACATCTTGGGCAAATCAGGAAATTTCGGTTGCGCTCAATAGGAAAGACAACGTTTTCAGGGAAAATATCGCGTTTGCCTATCTTACGTTTGAATTTAAATATTCTATAGGCAACAATGCAAAGGTGAATGTGATCGTCGAGAATACAACTCAAGATCCCCCGCTGGCAATATTGATGTTCCGGCGCCCGCAAGAAGAGAAGTATCTGAAAAAGGAGACACCTAAAATAGAGTTCGATAAAAAGTATCCGGGAGAGAAGGGTCAGCGGAGTGTCAGTGGTTTCAAGGCTGATTACAAGAACCTCGATATCGTCACTGCAGCAGAGTCGGATACGCTTTTCAGTATTGATGTCCCATTTACAAGCGATAAGGAGTTCACGCTGCCTCTTTATGTTGCCAAGTACAATCCGAAACAACTCTTCAAGAAAGGAAAGGACAAGATCTCGTATAAGATTCTGGAGGAACATATTTATAATATCAAGATTAAAGTTGTTGGCTGGAGTGAAGGCGATCCCGAATATGTCGGCATAAAGAAAAATGTCAAGAAACTCATTGACGATCTCAGTAGCACGAAATTTTGCAGGAATTCCCGTCACAACCCGAGTCTCAAGAATCAACAGCGACCTTATCTGCAGACGAGAGACAGTCTTGTAAGGGTCATCAATTCTGTTCTTGAGGCAAATTATCATTGGATGTCTACTGACGATTCCCATAAGGCATACAGCAGACTGCTCTCTGAACTCAACGGCATGGATTTAAGCCGTAATGTTTATGATTGCGGAGCCCACAAGAAAAAGTCGAAAGGACATAGTTGTGCATATTGCAACTTGAATTCCAGGGATATATATCACAGACTTGACGATCTGTATCAGCAGCTTCACGCAGGTAAGATTCAAAAAGCTTACGCAATGAAAACTGCAAAAGCCCTGTATGGTTGCTATGCCCATAATAAAAAACGCAGCAAGGATTCATCCTATGACGCTAAAATCTCAAGATTCTATAACAGCATTGTCAACTATTAAGGATGCCATGCGTGTGTGGTGGTTCTTTCTTGCCCTTATGTATTTGGGTGTCACTTCGGCGTATGCAAAGGAAATGCGTGATACCCTGTGGACCACACAGAATGATAAAATTATTCTGTCATACAATCTGATGTCGGATAATAATATCATGACTGTTGAATTTTCTCGTCCGCGTGTCATACCTTCATCCTCCCTGAACAGGGTGTGCAAAGGTGATATCGGTCGCATCAAAGTCGTTATGTTCGACCGAGTGGGTGATTTCGGTAATACCCGTTGGGGTGGTCTGACACCATCCGCTTTCATGATTCCGGGGGGAATGTCTTATGAACGCTCTTCGGATGGCTTCTATATCCTCGGAGAATCCGGGCCGGTCGAATTTGCAATTTGCGGACAGCCAGCCTCATCACTCATGATACCCATCTATGTGGCTGTTTATGACAAGAAGTTGAATTATAGAATTGTAGCTGCTTCTAAAAAAGCTCTGTCAGTCTCTGTTGCGAAGATTCCGAATAAAACTGTCCGCAGACCATCTGACAAACAACGGGGGGAGACTGAGAGAATTGCTGTAACATCCGCAGAGGAGATTGAATCGGGCAATACTGACATAACTGATGCTCTGAGTTCGATTGCCTTAGTGAGGGAGCTTCTCGAACGAGAGACAACTGTCCCTTTTTCACAGACTCTTCAGATGGAAATATATAATCTGCGAAACCTGAAAAATCAAATGGTAGATCCGGAAATCGTCGGTAAAATCAACGAGATGCTTCTTCTGTGTGATGAAAAGGAACGACAGCTAAAGGAAGCAATCGACCTGGCTTCTGCATCTGCGGCGGCAGAACAGCAGTCGCAGATTGACCGGCAGAATCGTGAGGCTGAGGAGAAGAAAAAGGAAGCTGAGGAAAAGGAGCGTATGAGGGAGGAGAAGCAGCAGAAGCTGACTATGTGGATGATTATCGGAGGTGTTCTGTTGGCTGTTGCAGCGTTCATAGGGAATGCGGTTTTGAAGCATTCCCGTGATTTACGGAATCAGAAGAATATGATGCGGATGCAGGAGTCGCTTGCCAGACAAGCTCAACATGAAGCATCGAGACGTTCACGTGAGATAGTTAGAAACAAAGTTCATAAGGGTGCAAACGATGGTAGGACTTGGATAAGGGAAAAAGTCACTGACAACCATAAAAATAAGTACAATTCAAAGATTCGCTCGATATGAAGCATACAAATTATTTTCTCAGAATCATATCGTCCCTACTCATGTTGTCTTCGGGCATTTTCGCCATACATGGGGAAGAATCCGTAAAAGACGATGTGTCAGTTGTGTATGAGACTTTGGCCGATGGTTCCATCAGAGTCATGTATGCGGTCAACGAATCTTCAAACTCGATTCTGATATTGTTGGATGGTAATGAGGCCGTACGTCTGAACCGGGGTGATTCGGAACCTCAAAGTGCCAAAATAAATAAGATAGCCCGCAATACGGTTAAATATGGCATTTCGAATGACGTGCTCGGGGTTTTGTGGAAAAGGAGTGCAGTTACGACTCAACCGGTTGTCGATGAGGCCTTGGCTGGTGTAGAGCCGACACCTCTCAGAGAGGAGAATAATTACTCTTCAGGGAAAGTTGGCAACCGGAAGACTCCCTCAGGTAAATCAGAAGATGGGTATAATCGGCGAACAGTAGAGAAACGCGATGAGTCTAAATCTTTAGAAAACGAAGCAGGTACAATGCATGTCGACCGGGGAGACTCTTCCGGAACTGTACAGCAGGGAGAAGTGTTGCAGGGCAACGAGGGCACGTCTTTCCTGTCGCGGGAAACCTTGATGAATTATTTGATAATCGGTACTGTAGTTATTATCATTGTAATTCTTATATTTCTGGCCATCAAGAAAAGAAGAGTTCCTGTCGCATCCGATAAGGCGGGGATGATTCCAGTGAAAGATAAGGAAATTAATGACCAATCGATTGTGGTCAGAAGGAGAACCACTTCAATCTTGAAGCGTCAGTCAATTGATGATGTGGTTGGAAATCCCGATTATCTCAAGATTAATGCTGCCGAATTTGTTAATGACTCAGCGGTCAGGAATATTTATATTAAGAACACATGTATCAAGGAGGTCTATAATCTATATGCCCAAGATTTGAGAAACAGTGATAACCCTAAAGAGGATGGCTGTATGGTGTTGGGCCGTTGGGTGCACGACGAAGAGAATGGAACATATGATGTTTCTTTGGAGACTGTTGTTTTTCCCGGTGATGACGCTGTTTTCAAGGAATATGAACTCAACTTCGGCGGAAAGATAAAATTGCGTATTGCAGAGAAACTCCGGAAACTGCGCCGTGAGACCAATCTGCAGTATGATCTCGTGTGCTGGATACATTCCCATCCGGGACTCGGCGTGTTTTTCAGTAATTCTGACGACAGTGTACAGATGCAGCTCAGGCATTCTCAACATCCCAATTTTCTTGTTGCTTTTGTGGTGGATATTCTGACCGACGATCAGGAGTTGGGTATCTTTACGTTCCGGAAAGATGGCTCTATGAATTCCAAAGGAGATTTGACACGCTTGTATTCGTTGGAGGAAATGTTCAAATGGGCACTTGAAAGTGGACGGAGATTGTTTGACCCTGCCAACTGTTACAATCTACTGAACACTGCTGAAAAACATATCTTCTCCTGTGAGGGAATTGAACTGGACAACAGTTCGATAATCGATTTGGCAGGAATTGTGGCTGACGCTCAATCAGAAATAGCCGGGTGGGCAGTTGGAACGTCTGTTATGTGTGATGGCAAAAGGGAATATGTGGTGTCAAGCATAGTCAGGAACTCTGAAAGACCTGCCGTGGGTGTAATCGGAATCTTGGTTAATGTCTCCCACATGAGTCTCCCCACAATTCAGAGACTGGTGTCTGCTGAGATTGTGAAACCGGATTTTATCATGGCTTATTCCTCCCGTCAGGATTCTCTTACAATTATCCCCACAGTTGACGGGAAGCTTTTGGATGATGAAAAGTATTATGGAGAAGTTTCAATTGATGACTTAAAAATATGGACAAGAAGAAAACGCTGAGAGCATTTATATTACTGATTGCCTTCCTTATGGCGGCAGTTGCAGTGGCCGATATCATTACTCCTGCCGGACTGCAATTTTGCGACCGTTTCTATGCATATGGTGAGGGTAATGACACCATAAAGCTATATTTCAATGTTACTGCGTCCAATGGTAAAAGAATATCCGGATTGAGTCCTGAAAAATTCAATCAGATGGCCTATTTTTATGAGGATGGCAATCTGATTGAGAATGGAAATATACGCCGGCTAAGTTCGGGTGTGAGAATTCCCAAGGAATTCACTTTCTCGATTCTGCTTGACAAGAGTATCCCGGTTGAAGGGAAACGGCAGATTCTTAAGTCTATCCGCCAGTTTGTCGGAATTGCTCCTGATTCCTGCGTCTTCATCTCCTTCTATGGAGATGAGGTTTCCAACAGTATGTCGGTCTCCTTGAATAATTTTGGTACTCTCGAACAGGAGTTTCTCAAACCATCTTCTTCTAAGTTCTTTTACAGTGGAGTGCATTCGAAGCTTGCTGAGTTCTCAAAATCGTCTCCTGATTTCATGACGGAGATACAAGCTTCGGGTTATGCAGCCAATAGCTTGATCAGTACGAGAGCTGAGGCCAATCCCGGTAAGAATTATCTGATGGTCTTTGCTGAAGGAAGTCAGAGACCTGATGACGAACAGTTGGATTTTATTACTCTGACGGAATATCAATCTCAAAATTATAAAAGACTGCCAAAGGTTTATGCCTTCTATTATACTGCCGATGGTGCCGATACAAACATTGACATAACCCTTCAGGGTATCACTCATCCCAAAGATAGTACGCGTGCCGAAATAAAAAGTCTTGCCGGTCAGGTCAAATCCTCTGTGAGCATGGACGAAGTACTCGCCTCCTTTCAGACGGTGATTGAAAATGCTACATATGATTATGAGTTGGCTTATACAGCTACCTCCGATAAGACTTATTCGGGTAACATCAATTACACGGCAACCTGGGGGAAGGCAGAGATTGGAGAAGCAACCTTTACAATAGGCTCAGCTGAACGTCCCTGGCCGGAAAGAAAGCAAAATACCATCGGATTCATTCTTGAGTTCTTAATCGCGATTCTGGCAGCCGCTGTCACATTCGTTTTCTTTTTTATGATTATGAAGGTGCTCGTACCATATTTGCGGTCAATAACGTTTAGATCGAAATACTACAAGAAGTATGAGCCGGAGGAGAATGTGCAGCGACGCATATGCCATTATTGTAAACAGGATTTGCGTCCCGGACAAGTCATTGTGACAAAGTGCAGGCATTGGATGCATAAGCATTGCTGGGAAGAGAATGGTTACAAATGTGCTGAGTACGGGCAGAATTGCAAAACCGGCATACAGAATCACGTTGAATGGAAAGATTTGTTCAAGCTGAGTTCGTTAAAGGAATGTTCCCAGACTATTGCAGGGATACTTGCCGGACTCGTAAGCTGGATTATATATGAACTTCTGGGGCGCGGAGGATTCGGCTCTTTGTCGAGATTTATAGTAGGACTTGTGTTTGATGATGATGATTCAAGAGCGTTTATGATTGGCGACTGTGTGTCGCGTACATCCTCGTTTCTTATGATCGGCCTGTTGCTCGGTTTCTTCATATCGGTTGTTTTTAGATATAAGGATGATATCCGAAATAAAAACTGGAAGATATGGCTTAAGATTCTTCTCTTGTCTCTGATGACGGGTCTTGTGGGAATGATGGCTTTCGCAATAGGTGCAGATTTTATGTGTCTGATGCTCGCATGGAGCGGGAAGACCTATATCCCGTGGTATTGTTCCTTGCCCGCATACATTCTTTTCTCGGTTTGTGTCTCACTCGCATTGACAGTCAGATCGACTATTCCTGTCAGAAGCGCGCTTATCGGTGGAGGCGTTTCCGCTGTCATCGGTTTTCTGGTTTTGTATTTCACCAGTTTTGCAAGCGGGCGTTATGAATGGCTCAGCATGCTGCTCGATTTCATCATATATGGTGGTGGCCTTGGAGCCTCTCTTGTGACTGTCAGGATGCTTGCTGAAAAATATTTCCTTGTGATACAGAATGGTGTGAAGTCGGGTCAGAAAATACCCATTCACAAATGGATGAATGCCACAGGAGGTGGCAATAAGGTGTCGATCGGTATGACCGGAGAGTGTGAGATTCAGATGAACTGGGAGAAAGGCAATAAAGTTGCCAAGGAACATGCTCGTCTATATGTTGATCAAGAGAAGAATTTACCTGTCATCAAGCCTTTGGCAACAGGTGTGCAATATAATTCACGAGCAGAGTTGCCGGTGAACCGTCCCGCTGTTCTCACAAATGGTGATACGTTTAGGATTGGCGACACCATCTTCAAATATGAGGAGGAATAAAAGTGTAAGGAGAAATAATATTTACTAAGACAAAATATGACGATGAGAAAACTTGTGATCTTATGCGCCGCAATGTTAGGGATTGTTACTTGCATGGCTCAAACAGTAATTGACAACTTCAATGTCGGACCCTATATCGTAGACTATAATGGTCAGGGAGATGTGAAGTATCGTCTGCGCGACAACATAGACCTGTATGAGTTTTTCGAACTCAAGATGGATACTACTGTTGTCGTGGAGACAAATGAGATTCCGATCAGTCACGCAATTGCAATTTCCGGCAATGTCGGGGCCAATCGGTTTGCTTCGAAAGAGATTGGCCTTGAGGGTGTCTGGAAGCAGCATCTGAATCGGAATCTCTATTTCAATGGAGGACTTTCACTATCTTTTGGCCTCACTAATTATGGGAAGAATGCGTCTGACCGTAGTATGATTGAAATAGGCGTTCCTCTTCAGTTGGAATTGGGAAAGCTGAATCACCAGAGTGCTTCATTATATGGAGCTGTGGGACTTACACCGGCTGCATATGCTACTCTCAGCGCTGAGAACGTAGTTGACGGCGAGAGAACAGATGGAATTAAGAAATCAGGTTTTCTTATTGCCCCGAGTCTTGATTTCGGTGGCAACATTCCGGTGGGCTCTACAATATTGAGGATTGGAGTATATGCAAAATTCAAGGTGAACTGTACGCCTGGAGACTTTGATGTCTATACCAAGGGGGGTGCGGGTAGGATGTTCCTTGGTGCAAGAATTGGTTTTGTGCTCTGAGCGGGTGAGCTATGATGAACGGGAATCATCAATATGAATGGGGGGAGGGTGTGTACAACCTTCTCTCATGGTTCAGGAAAGACAGGGTAAGGGATGCCCGTGTATTGGTTGCCGGAGCGGGTGCGCTGGGCAACGAGGTTATCAAGAATCTGGCATTGTTCGGTATCGGTCGTCTGTTCGTAGTGGACTTCGACAGGATTGAGGTCAGCAATCTGACACGGTCTGTATTATTTCGGGAGGAGGATGCCTTCTCTCATCGTTTCAAGGCGGAGGTGGCAGCTGAAAGAGCCATGGAAATCAATCCTCAGATCAAGGTTACTCCGATTGTGGGAAACTTATTTTCTGATGTCGGGCTTGCACTGTATAAGTCCGTGGATGTTATAATTGCATGTCTTGACAGCAGGCTTGCCCGTTATCAGCTGAACCGGATGGCTATGAGAGCGGGAAAGACCTGGATTGACGGTAGCATAGAGAATCTTACCGGAGTGGTAAAGGTTTTCACACCGGGCATCAACTGTTATGAATGCAGCTTGTCGCGCGAGGAGTTCAATTATATAATGCTTCGCACGGGATGTGCCGATGTGGTGAAAGCGCAGGCATCTAACGGACGTGTTGCGACAACACCTGTAAGTGCATCAGTTATCGGTGCCGTGCAGGCTCAAGAAGCCATGAAGGTGATTCATCTCGATGCCTATGGCACGGATGGCTTGCCTTTTACAACTCTTGAGGGCAAGATGTGGAGGTATGAGGGTTTGACTAATTCTATGAATAAATATCGTTTCTCTTCTTGGAAAAAGAATTGTCCATCGCATGAGGAATGGTGTGATGTCATATCAATCAAGGAAATGACTGCTGATATGACTGTTGAGGATGCCTTCTCGGTTATGAGGAAAAAACTCTCAGTGAAACAGTTGGAGATCAATCTTATGAATAATAAATTTGTCGAAGCCATCATATCGGACAGTCCTGAAAAAGAGTTCAAAGTCATGATACCGGAATCTCAACTTGATGATTACATTTCTTCAAATCCGGAGTTGAGGAAATTGAGTTACAGGACTTTGTTTCACAAAAAGTTCCATGAGAACATAGACCGGTATTTCCCTTTCAGTGAGATGACTCTCCGTCAGATCGGGATACCTTCTTTTGATATAATCAAGGTATCGACTGAAAGAGGCGTCTTTCTGGTGGAATTGTCCGGAGACACCGATAAATATGAATGATGATGAACTTGCCCCCCGATCTTAAAGCAGAGACGCTTGTTGGTTATATTCCGAGGAATTTACGTGATGTGGTGATTTGCGGATCTCATAAGCGAAGTGCCTATGAAGATATTGCCGGCATGACTGATGATGGAAATGGCAGGTTTATTATTTCCTTGGCGCGTAATGGGATGTATGACATACTCCCTGAGTGCCTGTTTCATCCCGTTGACAGGTTTGATAATCTTCCTGCCAACGAGTATAAGAAGCGTTTCAAAGAAGAATATGAACAGCAACAGATGGAAGAGGAGAAGGCACGTCGCTTTTTCCAACATGTTGATAAGGCTGTAGTGGAATTGAGTGCCATTGTCTCGGAATTAAAATATGAAGATGAAGTGGTACATACCTTGGAAAATATCATCTGCGACAAGATGCCTCTCAGGTATTCACAGAACCGTTTTGTCAGGAGAACCAAGGAGTTCCTTCCTGCCTGTTGCGACTTGAGAGGGAATGAAGAACTGTTGTCACTAATGTTGCGTAAAGTGCTTTTCGACGAGAATATCAGGCTTTATTCAAATCGTGACTATGTGTCTTTTTCGGATTCAGCCCCACGGTATCTTTGCGGTCTCGATGATGTTACGGCAGACAACACGGATGAGGAAGTTTATTTAGGAAATGAATTCGATGAGGAAATGCTCATCTATCATCTCGTGTATTGGAGTGATGAAGAATGTAATGATGGTTTTCTTGCGTTCGTAAAGGAGATTGAGGACTATGAGGATTTTCTTAACGATTATTTCATGAGCATTGAGTGTCAGTTGAAGTTCAGGATTTCGATGCAGGCTCTTCCTCTGAGATTGTCTGATGACGTGTTTTTTAATTATCTGGACTACAATACAAATTTATAAAATCTTTTCTGCTGCTATGCATAAAAAAATAACATGGAAGAAGGGCATGAGATTGAGTGCGGAAATATTCAATGCAATGGATGATGCCACCGAAATTTCTTATAGAATGCTCGCCCTTTCAGCTTCGTCGGGCAGGTACGGCCTTTTCACAACTCGCAAACCCTTTTCCGTCGCAATAAATATTACGGGAAATGCTCTCGAAGTCACGTCTATGTCATGTCACGGTTTGACACGAACCGGATGTTTTATTGACATCAATTTTGATTCAAATTTCGCAAATACGTTTGATACCCGTGTCATGCTCCCGAATATTGTGTCTGACGAAGGGTATATATTGGTTGTCAAGGTTAATGAAGGTATGTGGAGGGAAATTGACGGGGCATTTTCTGAGTTGGCTTATTCTTTTGAGCTGCTGCCTGAGAACAGTGATATACCTGAGAACGCACTTCCCGTCGGAAGGCTTATAAATGACTCCGGTTGGAGACTTGATGAGTTAACGTTTGTTCCTCCATGTCTCTTCGTGTCGGCGCATCCTAAATTAGTCAATCAATGTATGCGGGCAATGGAAATCTCCCGGGAAATTTACATGAGATGTATTTCATCTCCGGATTGTGTGGCGGTAGCCTTAATCTGTTCGGTTTGGACTGCATCGTTTGCGATGACCAACCGTCTGGATAAGGAAAGGGATACTTTGACACCTCCTCAGCTTTTATCTGCCATACAGATTCTTGTAGATGCATTTGTTGCGGGTTGTCGCGCCGACAATTATATTTCTCTTGAAAACCAGGAGGAGTTTGCGACATATGCTCAGAAGCCATTTGATGCGCGTAACATTTTTCGTGACATAGAAATAGGTATAGCCCTATGTGAAGAAATTTCGGCCAAGATGGTTACGGTCTCGCAGATCACCGCAGCCGAGTCTTGTCAGGAGAAAAAACAGCCTGCAAAACAGGTTTCTGGTGCTCCTGAAAAAACAAGACAGGAAAGAAACAGGTGGAGTGGTCTGGAAATATAAGTTCAACAGTTTCTGAGAACACGGTTGATTTTGAAACTTTTTACCCATATACCTCTGTCGATAGATTTTTCAAGGTCTCCTGTTTTGTCGCAGGATGGCGGAGATCTCTGCAATGCCATAGACCGGATGCTGGAACTTATTGTATTCACTCCCAAAGGCTCCTTTATTGCTGACCCTGAATTTGGGTTTGAGTACTGGAATCATGAATTTTCAAATATCAACATCCGGGAATTCAATAATAATTATCTTGGGATGGTGTCCAATTCCGGGAAAGTAAATGAAATTTCACGAAAGCGGTGTGAGCAGAGTCTGAAGGAAAGCATCTTAAATTATGAACCTCGGCTCATTCAGCCGGAGATAAGAGTGGAACTTTATGCTAATGTCAGGAGAAACCGTAGAAACGTCTCTTCCAAATATGAAATGAGGATTGCTGTCACAGGTTCTATTGATGATGGTTTGGGAGTCATGATGCCGTATGAGAAAATAATATCTTTTATGGTCGAGCCAATCGCGAGGAACCGCAGTCAGAACAATAGTATGTCAAACCAATAACATATGGACAACAATAGCATTCAAAACCTTGATATATTGTCGGATGAATTGAAGCAAGTGGAGGCTACACACAGCGATCCTGTCTCACGGTTGTTGGTTGTGACTTTGTTGCATCAGATTCGTAAAATCAGAGATGAAATTGAAGATATTCCGACAAGGATTGTGGAACGGCTTTGCAGTACTTTTGTTCCCAAAAACAAGGTAAATGCCCTTCCGGCTGTCTGTCATGTAGTCCCGAAGGTCAAGGTGCGAAGGGAGTGTGAGCCACATTTCATCGCAGACGGCAGCTATTTTATCTACAAGTTGGATTCGAGACAGACTCTCAGTTTTTATCCTGTGTTCCGGACGTGTCTCTTGCCTTTCTCAAATCTGTTTACGGTCTCTCCAACGGTCATGCGTGCTTCGGGTGAGAGATTTCAGATTCAATCCGGGAAAAAAGGGTATGTGTGGGTGGGTATGGAAATTCCATGCGAAGTGGATAGTCTTGAATCTGTCTCTTTTTTTATTAAAGGTACAGATGGGGTAATGCCGAGGTGTATTTCAGTCGGTTCGACAGGAATAAGTCTTGAATATTCTCCGGCATCAGCACTGGATCAGATTCCTTTGATGGAACCTTTTGATTCGCAACAGATGAGACCTGAGAATCTGGCTGTAATGTCACATTTTAAGGATGTATTGTCAAAGAATGAGGATGGACGACTGGTTTATATCACCGATACTCTTCGCGACAGGGATATATTCAAGAGGATAGCTTATCCCAAAGCTTTCCAACAGATCATGGAGTGCAGTCATCTCGACAGATTTCCTGACAATACACTTTGGCTCATGTTCGATTTCGGCAGTGATTATGAAGTGCCTGAAGATATTGAGATTATACCGAATGTTGTGCCTGTAACAAATGTGAATGTCAATTCAGCAACCCTCACTCAATCCTCGCCCGTTGCAAAACTTACTAAGAATGACGGGTCATTTTTCCTATCGGTTCTTGATACTCCATTGAGTCAGCAGAAGCTTGGTTTCAATAGAAACAAGGATGAGTTTATGGTACGTGATTTTGATGCACGGACATATAACCCTGACAGTCTTATGAATGATGTCAGAAATCTGTACAATCGTTTTGTGGAGGATTATCATGCTTTTATCGAGTATCACGGTCTAAAGGATGGCGAGTTGGTACGGCTGCTGAGGGAGACAGTCAACAAGATTGCCAAGAGTGTGAAAACAAATATTGATTGGCAGAACAGATTTGATGAGGGGGTCTATGCCATGCGGGATATTCGTCTCATAGGCCGGACTGCCCCCGTGAAAGTCGCTTATCTCACTACGATGGGACGCAAGGGTAACATCCCGAACTTCGGGAGTAAAATGGAAAATAAAAAGGATGCAGGTCTTGAAAAGGAAATTCCGGTATTGGTATCATCTTCCGGAGGAGAGGACCGGGCAAATGCAGACCGGATGTATGAGATGTTACGTTATCATACTTTGACTGCTGACCGTCTTTATACCCGCATGGATGTAGATGCTTTTCTTAGAATGCAGTTGAATCTTGAATTCGGTGCTGACGAATCGAAAAGGATATCGTACGAAATTTATATAGGTGGAGCTGGTGGAACTTCTAAATTACAACGGGGACTGTATATTGACATTTACTTCAAGGATGGGAAGAATTTTGACAAAGCACGTTCATTGGCTCTTGACAGGAAGTTGCATCAGGCAATAATTGACCGGTCATGCATATCAATGCCGGTGATTATATCTCTTAAGGACGTTTCATGAAACTGCCACCGATTGATTTGAGCGGTCTGGTCAATTTGATCAGAAATGAAGGCAGGGCGGAACTTGCTGCAACTAAAGCTGCTCCAAAATTATTGGAGGTTACTTCCAAGGCTCCTAAGACCGTTTCTTCATATGTTTCGAATCTGTCTTTCGTCAAAGAGTGGGATAATATCATTTTTATTCTGGAAAAGGAAGTGGTTCCACTGCTTGCCAAGGGATGTGAAGCCAAGGCCTTGTTAGTTCCATCCCGTAAACTGTTGAAGAGCGCAAAATCCCTTACCCTTACTGTGACACAGGTTTTGGGATTTGTTCCCGGTCCGGTCGGTATAGTCTGTTCAGTTATAAATGCAATTGCTTGTTTCAGCGTCGGAAACGTTCCGGGAGGATTATTTGAACTGCTCGGGTGCATCCCG
Source organism: uncultured Muribaculaceae bacterium (assembly GCA_910578385.1). GTDB lineage: Bacteria > Bacteroidota > Bacteroidia > Bacteroidales > Muribaculaceae > Lepagella. The sequence goes on from CAJTQV010000001.1 coordinate 23,008, forward strand.
GGAGGAAAAATTGCTGCTAAATCCGCTTCCAAACTTTTGCCTAAGATTGAAAAGATATTGATTGAGATGGTGCAGTCCAATCGTTCCCTTCGCGTTGCTGCCGAATCCGCATCCCGACAATATAAGGCTGTTACGGAGTTCTTTAGGAAGCATGCTCCGGACATCAAACCTGATAAAGCTGCAACGGGATATGGTTATGGAGTGCGTGCTCCGGCTGAAACAGCTGTGGCCTCTTTAGAGCAATCTCTGAGGCAAAGCCTCCATCCGGTGGTGGAGGCTCGGAAAGAAATAGGGAAATATGTCACACTGAAAACAACTTATGGCAACTTGCCAAAATCAAATCTATGGTCTCATTTAGGCTACTGAAACTTGTCCTGCTGTTATTCTTTACTGTTTTATGTGGATTGTCATGTATGTGTCAGAATGAGTCGACCGTGCGGAATTATATTGAAAAATACAGGCATATTGCTCTTAAGCATGAGAAGGAATTTGGAATTCCTGCATCCATCACTATGGCGCAGGGAATACTGGAATCCGGGGCCGGAACCAGTTCATTGACAAAGTCGTCAAACAATCATTTCGGTATCAAGGCTTTGGGCGCATGGAGAGGACGTGTGTACTTGGCATGGGATGACGAGACATCTAAAAGCCGATTCAGGTGTTACGACAGTGCTGAAGAATCTTTCCGCGACCACGCTTTATTGCTCAGTCGGAGCAAGACTTATAGCGAGCTGTTTAAAATAAGTGTCTATGACTACCGGGGCTGGGCGCATGGACTTAAGAAAGCCGGTTACGCAACGGCTCCGCAATATGCCCAAGCTCTTATAGGGCTTATCGACCATTACAAATTATATACCATCAACGGAGGTGCGAAATTGCGCCCGGGGAAGAGGGTGATTATAACAAGGTATGTGGATGTTGCCACACCTGTGCTGGAGGAGCAGGATGTTTTGGACGATGAGGTCGTAACGGAAGAGGAGGAGGCAGTTGTCGATGCCATCCTGCGGTATGTAGTAGACATAAACGATATTCATTGCACTGTGATTCAACCTGGAGAGACTCTTTATTCAATAGCGCGCAAGTATGATATATCAACTGCCGAATTATTGAAATACAATGAATTGGCAAGTGAGCGGATGGTTAAAGAGGGCGATATTATATTCCTCGACAGAAAAAAGAAATCTTTCTCCGGTTCACGTGACTACTATGTTGCAAAAGGTGGTGAATCGCTGCACGCAGTGTCTCAGTTGTTCGGGATTCAACTGCGCGGTCTTGCGAAACTTAATGGTGTCTCCGAGTACATTTTGTTGAAAAAAGGGGAAAGGATTAAACTCAAATAGAAGTTCTATGCTTGATATTCATGAGCTGTTTGAAAACGGAGATCTTTTCGACGGACATTATAAACTGATTGATTCCTTGAGTACTGATGGCGGTTCTGCCGATGTCTGGCTTGCTATAGATGTCAATACCATTGACGAAAGCGGAGATGAATCAACCGCAACCAAGGTGGCTGTGAAGATATACCGCCCCAAGAATATGATTGACATAGAAGGGGAGTATCAGTTCAGGAGCGAGTTTAAAAAAGTATTCAACTGTCATCATGAGCACATAATCCAGCCGACATATTTTAACATCTATAAGGAGATGCCCTATCTGGTTCTTCCTTATTGTCCGGCCGGCTCTTCGGAATTGCTTATTGGCCAGTTTGAAAGAAAAGAGGATTTGTGGAAATATATTTATGAAGTTGCCTCTGGTCTGGCTTATCTGCACGACCACAATCCTCAGATTATACATCAAGACATTAAACCTGCAAATGTGCTGATTGATGATAACGGCAATTATGCTATCACTGATTTTGGAATCAGCGCGGAGATGGGTGGTACCTTTGTTGAGGAAGAGGATGGTAGCGCAGGAACTTTCGCTTATATGGCGCCGGAAAGATTTATAGAAGGTACTCCCCCTATGCCCGAGAGCGATATTTGGGCGCTTGGAGCGACTCTTTATGAATTGGTAACTGGTGACGCGCCGTTCGGTAATGAAGGTGGCGGTATCCAAGGAAAGGATACTGTCATTCCACCTATAAAACAGAAGATTCCGGATTCAATAAAGGAATTGATATATTCATGTCTTGCCTATGATGCCAAAAGCCGTCCCTCGGCAAGGAGCATTGTCGAGACGGTTCTGAAAAAACGATATAGTCGTACAAGGAAAACTGTTCTGTTCATCGCCATAGCCGGACTATTAATGATTACAATATTTTCATTTTTATTCGTGACAAGGCGTTCGGACGCTTCCGACACTCATCTTAAATCGATGATTTCTCGCGGCGATTCAATCATTAATGCCCAGGCATTGCTGATGGGAGAATCCGGTGCATTTGAAGCAAATACAGTTATAAGGGAGTTTGACAAGGCCTTGGTATTATATTACAATGTTGTGAAGGATGCTCCGGACAATTTCCCGGATAAGGAGAGGGTGCTGGAGAAGATAAGGAATTCAAAACTGATAATTCAGGAGCTGAGAGATTATGACCGTGCGCGTGATCTTGCCTATAAGGCGGAGTTGGTAGGTATGGATGAGGAGTATATGGAGTATTCCGCAGTTAAAGAGAATCATAAAACAACAATAAACAGTTTAATACAAAAAATGAAATGAAATTACGAGTTTCAATTCTTGCGATTCTGCTATTATGTGTCGGGGCTGTATCAATGGCTTTACCGAAAGGTAACTATGGTACTGATGCCTGCACGCAGTTGGTCACAAGGGCGAACGCACTTTTCAACAAGAAGAAATATGCGGAGGCAAAAGTCCTGTATGAGCAGGCCCTTGCTACAGGTGACAAGTTCTTTGCCAAGAAGTGTACCGAACAGCTCCGGTTGATTAACACTCTCTCCGGTACTAAGAAAAGAAGTAATTCCACAGTCTTCACAATCTCCCAGGATACTGTCAAAATAAATTATCTTGGCGGCGATTACCCTGTTCACGTGAACGGTGAGAAATGGAATGCGTCTGTTCCGAAGGATGAGGATTGGTGTAAGATCGAGATTGACCGTAAGACGGGAATTGTCAAGATATATTCTTCTCCCAACGAGAGCACAAGTCCACGCAGCACATACGTCACTATAAAAAATGGCAACGGACAGAAGAGAACAGTGGAGGTTATAAATGAAGGTTCCCCGGAGATTCTCAGAAGTTCGGCTCAGAATCTCATGTTCACGCCAACCGGGGAGACGAACGTTGTTGACATCGATGCAAATACTGATTGGAACATTGCAGGAGTTCCCGATTGGTTGCGTGCCATCAAGGGGAACCGAGACATTCAGTTTACAGCGTCTGCAAATGATGAAAATAAAGACCGCATCGCACAAGTGAAGGTTGAGACGCCATCGCGTCGGGAAATCACCATCAATATCATCCAGGGTGCGCGTCTTGACTCCCTTGCATTCTCAAAAAACAATCTCCAGTTTGGTCCCGACGGAGGAGACGAGTATATTCAAGTGCTGACTGATGCGGATGACTGGAGGTTCGGAGACTTCCCGCATTGGTGTCAGTTGGAGAGGGTTGGCAGCAATACAATCCGTGTACATTGCACCCCTAATGAACCGGTTGATATGCCACGTGAGGCAAGTGTCAATGTCACCACAGGTAACCAGACTCTTGGAATCAATGTATTTCAGTCTCCCAAGCCGATTCTTCAGGTAATACCTAAGGATGGTATCGGTGGACGGATGCTCTCTTTCGGGTTTTCGGCCGGTTATCTCTATCCGATGATTGGAACAAGCGCGTCATCAAATACCTACAGTGCTGTTAATTACGCACAACTTGATAATTTTGGTTCTTCAGATGCCTTTTCATCGTATCAGTCATCAGGAGGTTTCGTTGTGGGTGCTTTCGCTGACTTGCGGCTTTACAAGAATCTGTATCTGAATGCGGGTCTCAATTTTATGTATTATACATATAGGAACCGTTTGTCGGGCGTAATGGATGTCCGCTATTCCTGGGGTAATGCCAATTCTTATATCGCAGGAGACTCTCAGTCAAGTTTCAAAGAGGATTATACGGTGATGAGTATGGAACTTCCGGTTCTCGCTTCTTATAGGATTCCAATCAACCGGAAAAGCAATCTTCAGATTAATCTTGGTCCGGTCCTTGACTTTGGATTGAGTTATAATCTCGACATAGCTGGTAGTTCCAATGGGGATCAACTCAGGAAATATCAGGTTGTGAATGGTGTTGCACAACCTCTTCCCGGAACATATTCAAGTCAGCTCAATTATACAGGATCGTTCGAAATGTACGGTAAGTCGGCCAATCTTGTGATGGATACTTCTCAGGGTCCGTCGCATCAGGGCACAAGTCTGGATTATGAGTTTGAAGATGCTCCGTTCAGACGGTTCAATGTCGGTGCCCGTATCGGTGTCGGATATGAATACATGGGTATCAATTTTACAATCTCATATCAGTATATGTTGACCAACATGGCCAACAGTGCATTCTGGTCAGGAGACCGGTGGCCGATTTTCAAAAATATCAATGGCCTTATGAAGGGGTATAGTCAACGAAACAACTATCTTCTCCTGACGATAGGTTACACTTTCCGATACTGATCCTCTTTCCAAATAAATGTGAGGCAATGCTGTGATAGACGGTCTTACATTTGCACAACTCATTTGACATCTGTTCAACAAACAAAATAATTTAGCACATGAGAAAGATTCAATTAATGAAATGGGCAATTCTTCTTGTTTTGCCACTCCTTGCAGTCTCATGCAAGGAAAACGACAAGGATGAACCTGGCGCTTCTGTCGACATTGCCAAGAACCTTGTCGGGAAATGGTTGTTGGCCTCGTCAGATGCTGACAACTGGGTGACTTATGAATTCACTGAGACAAGCAGGGTAAACGTGGAAACGGTATCCGGAAACAGGTACACCTACGGCTCCGGTTTCTATTCGGTTGACAATGACCATAAAGCTGTCACCGGAAGCTATGAATCCGGAGGGGGAAATCAATCTTATCTTGACTGGATGGTCAATGATGTCAGGACATTCCAGATTGATATCGATGTTTACAACAATCAGTCTTTTGTTGGCGAGACTTCGGTCTATCGTATCGTTGGAAATATCCAGATAGAGGCAGGTAAGGAATTGTCTCCGGATTACCGTGGTTACACAGGACAAAACCGTAACACCGGTTTTTCATCTCTTAATCCTGAGATTTTTACCGTCGATGACATTTCCGGAGAGGTTTACGGAGTCAGCGAAGGGTCTTCGTTCCTGACTTTTGAGACTTCCGCGGGCACAGCTGTTGTAACTGTCGAGGTGATTGAGAGCGTTAAGACTTTCGCCGAGATGATTGTCGGCACATGGATTTATGACAACCGCGCAGAACATGAATGGCAGCGTACGATTTTCAATCAGGATGGTACGATGACTGTGGAATGGAATCTTGACAATAATTTCGAGATTGGGGGTTTTGCGACCGGTCAGTTCTCCGTAGGTGACAACAAAGTTAATTTTACAGTCAGGACAGATGATGGTACTCAGTTTATTCAAGAATGGCGTGTCGAGGCAATCAACAACTTTGATTGTACTTATGACTGTTATGACTCAGGCATATCGGTCGGCCGGTATACAGGACACAGACTGCTTGATTCCATCACTCTTGTCAAATCAGAGACAAGCTCCCCTGCTTATCAGTCTCTTGTTGGAAGTGCGGTGATAGAAGGTTATGACTCGCACAATAACACGGTTGCTGTTGTTGATTCAGAGGGAAAGATTACAGCAAGAAGAATAGGTATGACATATATTGAGGTTCAGACCGACAGGGGTACCGGAGTCATAGAGGTCAATGTCGTACGGCAGTGATTGACTCTCTGAATCCATGTCCATCCTTCTGAAAGTTCCGGCGATGAGATATGATTGTTATTTCACATCTACCAAGGGTAGTCATCATTTGGAGAATGAGGACTCGGTTTACATTAATGATGGTATCATAATTATCGCCGACGGTATGGGAGGGGAGTGCTGTGGTGAGATTGCTTCATCAATTGCTGTCAAGACAATGTCAGAAGTGCTTCAAGAAAAGCTTTATGGATTGTCTTCCGAACCGATGATAGGGAAGTTGCTCTTGGAGGCCACGGCGAAGGCTGACGAAGCAATTTCCCAATATATTGGCTTGCATCGGGATGCTCTCGGAATGGGTACCACAGTGCTCGTCGCCATATTGAAGGGCTGTAAATTGTATCTGGCATGGTGTGGAGACAGCAGATGCTATCTTTATGAAGAGAATGAAGTCAGTTTGCTGACCAAGGATCATTCTTTCGTACAGGAGCTTGTGGATGCCGGTGAATTGGGAGAAAATGAAGCTATTTCCCATCCCGATAGTAATATCATTACACGCTTTGTGGGTGGTGGTTCCGATATGTGCAGACCTGATTTCAAGTGTCTCGAAATCCCGGATTCTACTCTACTTATATTATGCTCTGACGGGTTGTCGGGATATTGCAGGAAGGATGAAATTGAACATGTGATTCAGAATACGGATGACGTGGAAAATCTTCCGGTAACATTGAGAGAACTGGCTATTAGAAAGGGGAGTGACGACGATATCACAATTGTTGTTCTGAGGTCGGAGACATATCCTCCGCATCCCCCGGAAAGAAGTTTTTTCACTCGGCTTAAAAGAAAAATAAAGGAACGGTTTTGAGGCCGTTCCTTTATTTTTCTTGCTATTGGGCTCGCTGTTGGTAAGCGGAGCCTTGGATTGGGTTTGCTGTCGGGTTGTCACATCATTTCGTCGAGGGTGAGGGCAGCTATTTTGAAGTTGTGGCCTTCTACGAATTTGATGATGGCATCACGCTCTGGTCCGGGGGCTACGTCGGCCTTGACGCGCACCATGGCGTTGAAGGCTGACGTGTTCGACTGGTAGATGTGACGGTAGCACTTGGCTATGTCGTCGATCAGTGCCTCGGAGAAGTTGCCCTTGCGAAGTATGAATGCGTTTACTCCGAAGTATGCAATCGGGTTGTGGGCCATGATCACATAGGGAGGAACGTGGTTGTTCACACGGCATCCACCCTTGATGAGCACCCATTCTCCTATCTCGCATTTCTCGTGTACAAGCGCACAGGAAGAGAGAATGGCATAGTCTCCGATTTTGCATGATCCGGCAATCTTGACGGAGTTGCCAATCACTACCGAGTTGCCTATTTCAGTATCGTGGGCGATATGGCTCTGTGCCATGATAAATGAATCATTGCCGATGCGAGTCGCTCCATCTTTGTGGATACTGCGGTTGATGATGACATGCTCACGGATGGTGTTGTTGTCGCCGATCACGACGTAGCTGTCCTCTCCCTTCCAACGGAAGTCCTGCGGTGTGGCCGAGATGATACAGCCATCATAGAAATGGTTGTTCTTGCCGATGCGTGCGCCGGAAAGAATGCTTACGTGCGGGCAGATGTTACAGCCGTCACCAATCTCGACGTTGCGGTCAATGAACGCGAATGCGTTGATTGTAACGTTCTCGCCAATCTTAGCCTCAGGATGCACGAATGCCAATGGACTGATTGTACTCATGATTAAGGATTTTAAGGGTGATTATCTTCCACCGCCCACTGACTGGTAGAGTGAGATGAGCGCTGCCACCTTGCTGTGCCATGCCGCGAGACTCGACAGCTGTGCGCTGAGAAGGCTCGAACGTGCGGTCAGCACTTCAAGATAGGTGGTTTTCTGGTCAAGGGTAAGAAGCTCCTGGGTATATTCCACTGACTTCTCAAGGTTATCTATCTGCTGGATGAGACACTCTCTTTTCTCGTGGTTGTAACGGTATGAAGCGAGTGCGTCGCTGACGTCGGCACTTGCACTGAGCACGGATGTCTCGAAGTTGTTCATGGCCTGTGCCTGCTGTGCTTTTGCTGCCTCGAGGGTGGCGATGTTCTGTCCGCGCGAGAAGAGGGGAGCGGCCAGCGAGCCGGCGAGCTGGATGAACCATTTGCCGGGGTTGGAAACCATCGAACCCAGAAGGTTTGTGAATCCGCCGTTAGAAGAGATGGTCAGACTCGGATAGAAGGCCGCGCGAGCCGAATTGGTGGTGTAGTATGCCGCCGCGAGTGCACGCTCCGATGCGCGTACGTCGGGACGGGCCGCGAGATATGTCATCGGCACTCCATCTTTGAGCGATACGGGCAGTTCGAAGTTCATGTCTGACGATACAGTCCATTCTTTCGGATAAGAGTGGAGCAGAAGCGACATCGTGTTCTGCAGCTGATGTATCTGTTCCTTGATGTCGGGAATAGATCCCATGATGCTCCAGTAGTTCGCGGTGCTCTGTACGACGGCTGCCTCGTTTACCATTCCGGCCACTTTCATGAGCTTCATCGATTCAACCTGGTCTTTCCAGATTACGGATGTGCGCTCGGTCAGGTCGAGTTGCTGGTTGAGGAGCATCAGGCTGTAGTAGCAGCTGGCAACGCCGCAGATAATCTGCGAATGTACCGCCTGATAGTAATCCTCCATCTGCTCGACAGTGACTTTTGCACCACGTTTGCGGTTCAGAATCTTGCCGAACACATCAATTTCCCAGGAAATCGAAAGAGGGATGGTATAGGTCCATGTGTCCATCTTTCCATTGCCATATTTCGATGCGCCTCCGTTGGGGTTAAGCGCGACGGCCGGGAAGTAACTCAGTTTCGCACCCTTGAGCTGTGCATTGGCAATGTCGATGTTCTTGACTGCATTGTCAAGGTCCTTGTTGTTCTCAAGGGCGGTGCGGATGTAACCCTGAAGCACCGGGTCGGTAAATACCTGCTCCCAGCTCAGGAAGGGCAGCGACGTTGAGTCGGCTGCGGCTGTCAGCGATTCCTCATAGGTCTTGACATACGAGTTCTCGGTCGGCAGCTCATATTTCTTGTATATGTTACAGCTCGACAGCGATACCGCCAGTGCCGCAACTATAAGATATTTTGTCTTCTTCATTTTAAATCGTTTGATTGAGAATCTGCTGTAGGGACCGCACGGGCCGTGCGTCCGCCGATTTTTGTGCGCCTGTCGGAGTTGAGATTCCGACGGACGCACGGGCCGTGCGTCCCTACAGTATTCCTTTCAATTAGTCATGATGACGGTTGTATTGTTCAAGCTCCGAAGAGAGTCCCGAGTTGTCGGTATCTGTCCACTTGTAGGGGGTAATCTTCTCCTGGATGAGCTGGAAGGCCACGAAGAGCGCGGGCACGATGAGCACCTGGAGAATCATACCGATGAGCATACCGCCGATCGCACCTGTACCGAGGGCGTTGTAACCGTTTGCGCCGGCACCGGTCGCGAACATCAGCGGCAGAAGACCGATAATCATCGCGAGCGATGTCATGAGGATAGGACGGAGACGCGCCTTCGAACCGAGGATTGCGGCGTTGATTACACTCACACCTGTACGGCGGCGTTCAAGCGCGAACTCAACGATAAGGATGGCGTTCTTGGCCAACAGACCGATAAGCATGATGAGCGCGATCTGGAGATAGATGTTGTTGTCAATGCCCATGATGTGAGCGAAGATAAACGTACCCATCAGACCGAACGGAACCGAGAGAATAACCGCGAAAGGAATGATGTAGCTCTCATACTGTGCCGAAAGAAGGAGGTATACGAACAGAAGCACGAGTGCGAACACGTAACCTGTGGATGAGCTGCTGGTGGTAGCCTCCTCTCGTGTAAGACCTGAGTACTCGTAGCCGTAACCGACAGGCAGTGTCTGGGCAGCTACCTCCTCGATGGCGGCGATGGCCTGACCGGAAGATACGCCCGGTGCCGGGTTACCGTTGACCGAGATACAGGTGAACATGTTGAATCGGTTGATTACGTCCGGACCGTACACACGCGAGAGCTTCACGAAGTTGTCAATCGGAGCCATCTCCGCGCCGTTGCGGACTTTGATGCGCTTGAGGGTCTCGGGCGACACACGTGCCTCGGGACTCGCCTGCATCATGACGCGGTAGAGCTTACCGAAGCGGTTGAAGTTCGATATGTACATACCGCCATAATAACCCTGAAGTGTCTGGAGAATCACGTTCTGTGTAAGACCGGCTTTCTTTATCTTGGCTACATCAAGCTCGACGAGATACTGCGGGAACGCAGGGTTGAACGTAGAGTAAGCCATCTGAATCTCCGGACGCTGGTTAAGCGCACCGATAAATGTCTGGTAGACCTTGAAGAACTGGTTGATGTCACCGCCGGTCTTGTCCTGGAGCTTGACCTCGAAACCGTTAGACACCGAATAACCGGAAATCATAGGGGGCTGGAAGAACATGATACGAGCATCGGGGAGCTCAGAACATTTTGCCATAAGCTGTGCGAGCACTGCCTGGGCACTTTCAGTCTTCTCGTCACGCTCGCTCCAGTCTTTCAGCTTGATGATGAATGAACCGTAGGTGTTACCCTGGCCACCGGTGAAGCTGAAACCTGTGATAGCGTTTCGGATATAGATTGCCGGAATAGTACCTGCGATGCTGTCAACCTTGTCCATAATCTCCTTGGTGCGCTCCATTGAGGTGGCGGGAGGCATATCGACAACACCCATCAGTGTACCGGTATCCTCGTTAGGAACGAGTGATGAAGGCGTGATTGACATGAGCCATACAAGTGCCGCGATACTGATCGCTACGATTCCGAAGCCGGTAATCTTGTGGTGGATAAACCAGTTGGCGAGCTTGGAGTAACCGGCAAGCACTTTCTCGAACACGCGGTTGAACGCTTCGATGAAGTTGCGCTGGAACATACCGTAAACTGCCAGAACCGCTACGACACATGCAATGACGCTTTCCACCACGTTCTCGAACTCATACCATCCGAGCACGAGGAATACGACAGCTGCAACGAGAAGAACCAATGTCACAACCGGAGGGAACGAGAAACGTACACGTTTCTTGTACGATTCCTTCATCGCCTCGCCGGCGGCAGAGTAAGCATCCTTCATTCTCTGACCGAGGGGAGCCGCTGCCTCTCCTTCCTCTTTATGAGGCTTGAGGAACAGGGCGCAAAGTGCAGGCGAAAGGGTAAGTGCGTTGACTGCCGAAAGGAAGATGGCCATCGCCATTGTAAGACCGAACTGACGGTAGAACACACCCGACGTACCACCCATGAACGACACGGGGATAAACACGAGCATCATGACAAGTGTGATCGACACAAGCGCGCCGGCTATGTCGTTCATCGCATCAATCGACGCCATCTTGGAGGATTTGTAGCCTTCATCCAGTTTGGCATGGACGGCTTCGACCACCACAATGGCGTCATCGACGACGATCGCGATTGCAAGTACAAGAGCTGAGAGGGTGAGAAGGTTGACCGTGAAGCCGAAAATGTACATCAGGAAGAATGTACCGACAAGGGCCACGGGGATTGCAATCATAGGAATGATTGTCGAACGGAAGTCCTGGAGGAAGATGAACACCACGAGGAACACCAGTGCGAAGGCCTCGATAAGAGTCTTCACCACCTCATGGATAGAGGCGAAGAGGAACTGGTTGACATCCATTGTGGTTACAATCTTGATGCCCTCGGGACAGTCTTTCTGGAACTTGTCGAGCTCGGCCTGAATCTCGTTGACAACGGCGGTTGCGTTAGAACCTGCCGACTGCATGATCATGGCCGCACAACCGATCTTTCCGTTTGTGGTTGACTGGAAGCCATAGGTCAGACGGCCCAGCTCCACATCAGCGACATCTTTAAGGTAAAGCATCTCGCCCGTGGGAAGAGCCTTTATGACGATGTTCTCGAATTCAGACTCCTCGACGAGACGTCCCTTGTAACGCATAGTGTACTGGAACGACTGGTTTCCCTGCTCACCGAACTGACCGGGAGCCGCCTCTATATTCTGTTCGGCAAGCGCGGCGGTGACGTCGGCAGGCATGAGGTTGTACTGCGCCATGACATCAGGCTTGAGCCATATACGCATGGAGTAGTCGGCACCCATCACAGTCGCGTCACCCACACCGGGCACACGCTTGATGACAGGAATAATGTTGATGGCCATGTAGTTCTCGACGAAAGTCTGGCTATATTTCGGGTCATCGGCATAGACGTTGAACACCATAAGCATCGACGACTGACGCTTCTGGGTGGTCACACCGACCTGGTTGACCTCCGAAGGAAGAAAGGCTGCGGCCTTGGCTACACGGTTCTGCACATCGACGGCTGCCATATCAGGATCCATACCCGATTTGAAGTAGACAGTGATTTCCGCTGAACCGTTGTTAGAGGCTGAAGAGTACATGTAATCCATGTTCTCGGCACCGTTGATCTGCTCCTCAAGAGGGGCGATGACGGAGTTCAGCACTGACTGAGCGTTCGCACCGGTGTAGGTCGTGCTCACGCGGATGGTCGGCGGGGCGATATTAGGATATTGCTCCACCGGCAGCCATGCGAGTCCCACGAGACCGAAAATCACGATGAAGATCGAGATCACGGTCGAGAGCACCGGCCGGTTGATAAAAGTTGATAGTTTCATATTAAGATTTTATCTGCCTGGAGAGACGGCTGTAAAACGGGTTCGTTGTGAACTTACTTCTTGGGTTTGATAATCATGTCGTCCTTGACAGTGATGCCGACACCTTCTGTCACGATACGCTCTCCGGGCTTCAGACCTCCGGTGACGATGTAGTTCTGACCGTCGTTGTTGCTTGCAACCTGGATTGCACGTGACTTGGTCTTGTTGCTGTCGTTGACAACATACACGAACTTCAGGTCCTGCATCTCGTAGGTAGCAGCCTGGGGAATCACTATCACATTATTGCTTGTGGTAGGTATCATTACCTGACCCGTATTACCGCTGTGAAGCATGCCGTCGGGGTTCGGGAAGATTGCCTTGGCTGTCGCGCTACCGGTCGAGGGGTCGATCACACCAGAAATTGAGATAATCTTTCCGGGGTGGGCGTATCTCTCTCCGTTGGCAAGCTGAAGAGTCACGGTAGGCATTGCCTGGATTGCTGCCTGAAGTGAACGCTTGCCGTTGTCGGTAAGAGCAAGCAGGTCTTTCTCATTGAGCGAGAATGTGGCGCGCATGTCGCTGTTGTTTGAAAGAACAGTGAGGAGCGACGAGGGGCTTACGAGCGAGCCCTCACGGAAGTCGATGCTTCCGACAACTCCCGATGTCGGAGCTGTCACGACAGAGTAGGAGAGATTCTTGCGTGCGCTTGTAAGATTGGCAGCCGCCTGGTTGTACTGAGCCTTGGCTGCATTGTATGCATCAACAGATGTCTGGTAGGCCGGCTGGCTGATGATGTTCTTCTCGAAGAGCATCTTGTTGTTGTTCATGTTCGTGGTGGCGGTGTTGACATTGGCCTGTGCGACTGCTACCGCTGCCTGGGCTGCGTCGACCGCTGCCTGTAGCGATACCTGGTCGATTACGAACAGAGTCTGTCCTTTGCTGACTTTCTGGCCCTCCTCGACACACACCTTGGTGAGGAAACCTGAAATCTGGGGACGTATCTCCACGTCGTTCTCTCCTTCGAGAGTGGTCGGCATACCCGATTCGAGGGTAGTGTTCTCCTCACTCACGGTGAGCACTGCGAGTTCCGGAGCCTGCTGCTGTTGCTGCTGCTCCTGATTGCCCTTACACGAGGGCAGAATCAACGCTATTGCCACTGCGGGCAATATCAGTCCATTCACTTTTCTGATATTCATAAACTGAGATTTAAATAGATAAGCTTGTTAGATAGGCGTTTTATCCTGATGAGCGGAATCATGCAGGTATAACACCGGTGATTGAAAATGCGTCTGTTCTTGTTAAAAATTTTACCTTTAGAAACTTGTGGTTGGCGGAACAATCGCGTTCCGCTTCTAAACCACATACAAAATTACAAAAAAATAATTACAAAAATCCCTTATTGAACCTCAAAACGCCTTTTTTGACCAATTTTGCGCATTATGAGAAAACTAAATTTGTGTTTATAGTTTTCGGAGAGCCTAAAACAATGCGGATATGGTGTCATATCCGCATCATTTCGTAATTATTCTTTTGTGAAGGGGGGAGGAGTGCCAGCGTCCCCGTCATCTTCCGAAACCTTCGGTTCCTTGAGCGAGGTGTCGGTCTTGTCCGACGGAAGCTGCTTCCTGTCGCTGTCGGCGAAATCAGTCCTGTAGGGGTCATCGGGAAGCTGTTTGCCACCTCGGGCAGCCTCTTCTTTCTTGTTGATCTCGATGATTTCGTCGGTGCGCGATTTCCACTGACGCTTGCCGAGTATGCGCTCAACGTCATCGTGGAAAATCACCTCTTTCTCCACAAGGAGGTCGCGGATAGCGTTGTGTTGGGCCGCATAAGTACGGAGTATCTCTTTCGCACGCTCGTACTGCTCGTTGATGATGCGCTTGACCTCGGCATCTATGATTTTCGCAGTCTCGTCTGAATAAGGCTTCGTAAAGCCCATTTCCTGACCGGTCGAGTCGTTGTAGTTGAGGTTGGGCAGCTTGTCGCTCATGCCGTAGACGAGCACAAGTGAACGTGCAATCTTCGTACACTTCTCAAGGTCGTCGCTTGCGCCGGTTCCGATTTCACCGAGGAAAACATCTTCGGCAGCACGGCCACCGAGGAGTCCGCACATTGTGTCGAGAAGTGCCTGTGTGGGGATAATCTGCCGTTCCTCAGGAGCATACCATGCAGCTCCGAGCGCGCGTCCACGCGGCACGATTGTCACCTTCACAAGCGGATTGCCATATTTGGTCATCCATGTGATTGTGGCGTGGCCCGCCTCATGGGTTGCGATGGCGACTTTCTCCTCGTCGGTTATGATGCGCGATTTCTTCTCAAGACCTCCGACTATGCGGTCAATGGCCTTCATGAAGTCGTTCCAATCAACTGAATCTTTGTTGTAACGGGCAGCGATGAGGGCGGCCTCGTTGCAGACGTTGGCTATGTCTGCTCCGGAGAATCCCTGAGTCTGGCGAGCGAGCTGTTCAACATCGAGCTTGCTGTTGCACTTTATGTTGCGCAGGTGGACATTGAAGATCTCAACGCGGTCTGAAAGTTCAGGCAGGTCAACGTAGATCTGTCGGTCAAATCGGCCGGGACGCAGAAGCGCCTTGTCGAGCATGTCGGCACGGTTGGTAGCGGCAAGACAAATCACACCGTTGTTCGACTGGAAGCCGTCCATGGCCGTGAGCAGCTGGTTGAGAGTGTTCTCGCGTTCGTCGTTGGAACCCATGTTGGGGTTCTTGCCACGTGCGCGACCCACGGCATCGATCTCGTCGATGAAGACGATACAGGGTGCTTTCTCCTTGGCCTGTTTGAAGAGGTCACGTACACGTGCCGCACCGACACCGACGAACATCTCCACAAAGTCGGAGCCCGACATCGACAGGAAAGGTACGTCAGCCTCGCCGGCCACAGCCTTGGCGAGAAGGGTCTTACCTGTTCCCGGAGGGCCTACGAGAAGCGCGCCTTTCGGAATCTTTGCACCAAGTTCGGTGTAACGCTGCGGGTTCTTGAGGAATTCAACAATTTCCTCTATCTCGACCTTTGCCTCGGCAAGACCGGCTACATCCTTGAAGGTGACGTTCGTGCCGTTGTTCTTGTCAAATACCGTGGCTTTAGATTTGCCGACATTGAATATGCCGCCAGCCCCGCCGGTTCCTCCGGTCATGCGTTTCGACATGATGACCATCACCACAATGATCAGGATTATCGGCCCGAAGTACCAAATGACCTTCATCAGGTCACTTCCTTTCTCGTAGTTGATCTTGATCTGAGGTTTGCCTTCGGCTGAAAGTTTCTCGTTCCAGCTGTCTATCTTCTCCTGGATTTTGTCGGCCGAGGGGATAGTGGTCTTGATTTTCTTGTCGCCGGTCATCTGCGGTGTCATGTCGAACTTCTGGTTCTTGGCACCCTGGTCGGTCAGAAAACCTTCGGCTATTCCATTCTGCGAGAATATCATAATCTTGTCGATGTCTCCGGCAAGAGCTGCCTTCTCGAAGTCAGACCAGTCAACGTCCTTGGTCTGCGACCCGTCCTGAAAGTAATATAATGCGAGCAGGGACAGGATGATGAGGCCGTACATCCAGTACATGTTGAACAACGGTCTTTTATTCTGGTTGTTCCTGTTCTTGTTTGGTTTAAGTATGTTCATATGTCGGTATTGTTTCTGTGGAATCAGTCGAGGTCCGGAATCTCTGTGAGAACTGCGTCGCTCCAGAGGTCCTCTATGTTATAGAACTCTCGCGTGTCGGGCAGGAAGACGTGTACCATCACGTTGCCATAGTCGATGACAATCCATTGTGAGTTGCGGTATCCGTCGTAATTGTAGGGCTTGATACCCAGTTTTGTCCTGACCTCCTCGCGGATATTGTCGGCTATCGCCGAGACCTGCGATGTGGAATTGCCCTGACATACAATGAATGCCTGGGCGGGAGCGGTCTCAAGACCTGTAAAATCTATATCTGTAATCTTAACTCCCTTGCGGTCTTGGATGGCATCGATAATCGTTGTCTCCAGTGGCGAGAGAGTCGGGGTCTGGCTGTCTGCGTTGTCAGTCCGTTGTGTCATGATCATATTCAGGTTTGACTTAATCGAATATTAAGGAAAATGTCTTGTGTCGGCACGGATACGTCAGCAAGGCGTCCCAATGCTCCAAAATCTATAACAATCCTGATGCCAAAAATATCATGGAAAAACCGTGAAATAGCTTTAAGGCATGGAATTTTCTGCAAAATTAACATTTTAGATTCAAATAATCCCAAAATAACCATAAAAATTCCCTGGTTGGGTGCATGAGTAACCCGGAATGGCTCCGGTCGTCGTGCTTTTTGCGGCTTTGACAAGTGTCCGGACGTGTTGCACGGTTTAGTTGTACACCACCATGTTCATTTGTTTCGCCACTACCTGATATTGGGTATTGGCCGATTCGTCAAAAAACATTATCTTTGCAGGAATCAAGCAAGTTATAAGTCATGATAGACAGACATAGTTCATATAGACCTGAAAACACGATGCGCGAGCTGATCCGCGACAATAATCTGCTGCTGATGACTATCAGCCGTTTCGACATAGCGTTCGGCTTCGGCGACAGCAGCGTGCGCGAGACATGCGAGGCCAACGGTGTTGATACTGACACATTTCTGTCTGTATGCAACCTCCTGAGCGGTCGTGAGCATGAGATATATTCCGTGTCGTTGCCATCGCTGATGGGCTATCTCAAGCATGCCCACAGTTCTTTCATCGACCTGTCTCTCCCCAAGATCCGTCATAAGATAATTGAGGCAATCAATTATTCGGAGACCAACGAGGTCTCTTTTCTGCTGATAAAGTTCTTCGACGACTATGTGACTGAAGTCCGTGAGCATCTGGCACACGAGAACGATATCGTGTTCAGATATGTCGAGGGGCTTATAGAAGGCAAGATGGACGAATCGTTCGAGATTTCACAGTTCTCGGTCGACCATGACCATATGGGTAATCAGCTGAATGAGCTGAAAGACATCTTTATCTATCATTACTCGCAACGTGGTAATGCGTTGTTGAGTTCCGTTCTCTTCGACATCATCAATCTTGAGAAAGATCTGATGAGCCATTTTGAGGTAGAGAATCATCTCTTTGTCCCGGCGGTCATAAAACTGGAGAACAAACTCCGTCTTTCGGGTAAGCATGTTTCCGAAGAGGAGGAGGCCATGAACCGGCGTGTCGAGACGTTGGGAGAGAGAGAGAAGGAGATAATCTGCTGCGTGGCCAAAGGAATGTCCAACAAAGAGATTGCCGATGCACTATGCCTTTCGGTTCATACTGTGGCGACCCACCGTAAGAACATAAGTGCCAAGCTTGAAATTCACTCCACGGCCGGTCTCGCGATATTCGCCATACTCCACAAACTCGTTGACATAAAGGATCTCAATCCCTACGCCAACCGTACTTGACGCGGATTGGCACTTTGGGCAGAGATCGCCCGCTGAAGAGCGGAGGATAAACAAGACATATAACAAGAAGAAACAGAAAAGGAGACCATGCGGCCTCCTTTTTCTGTTTCAATAAAACAATCTCAATAAACAATCAATATCTTTATAATTTCCTTAATATCTTCTCCCTGTGTTATTCTGTACAGTTTGTTTAAGCTCTTGCTTCCTCCTTCCTGATCAGTAAGAGTAATCCTGAAGCTGCTCGCGGAGTTTCTTGCGGGCGCAGAAGATGCGGCTCTTGATTGTGCCGAGGGGCAGATTGAGTTTCTCTGCGATCTCGTTGTATTTGTAACCGGCAACGAACATGTTGAACGGGATGCGGTATTCGTCTGAGAATGAGTTGAGCGCCACGGTGATTTCTTTCACTGCGTAGGAGCCTTCGGGAGTGTCGAGACCCGAATCCTGACATACGTTCAGGTGGTAGAGGTCCTCTGTCTGGTCAATTACCGTTGCCTTGCGTACATTCTGGCGGTAGTTGTTGATGAAGATATTGCGCATGATCGTGAAAATCCAACCTTTGAAGTTCACGTTGTCTACGTACTTGTCTTCGTTTGAGAGGGCCTTGAGAGTGGTGTCCTGGAGCAAATCCTCAGCCTGTTCACGGTCTGTGGTGAGCTGGTATGCGAAGTTGAGAAGGTTGCCCTGGAGTCCTACCAGGCGTTCCTCGAAAGATTTGTTCAGTTTCATGTTTTTGTCGTTTAAAGATGATTGTTATTGTTTTGTTTATTGAACATATACATAACATCGGCCGCGCCCCGATTGTTCCGGGAAAACGTGATTTTTTTCAACTTTTTTCAAAATATTTTTTAATCGTCAGATAATCAGCTGAATAAAAATGAAGTTTTTTTCAAAATTTTTCAACGGTAGGTGAGTATTCGAATAAAAAGTGTTAAATTTGCAGTATAGAAAAAAGTTTACCGATGAGATTTGACGAAATATTGACCAACGACGATGTGCTCGACGGTCTTTGGGACATGCACTTCGACGAGTGTACTCCTATACAAGAGAAAACAATCCCGGCCGTGATGGAGGGGCATGACCTTATGGCTTGCGCCCAGACCGGAACAGGAAAGACGGCTGCCTATCTTCTTCCGGTCATCAACTGTCTTGCCGACGGTGGTTATCCGACCGATGCGGTCAACTGTGTGGTAATGGCCCCCACACGCGAGCTTGCCCAGCAGATTGACCGTCAGCTCCAGGGATTCGCATATTTTATGCCGGTCAGCGGCACTGCTATATATGGTGGCACCGATGGATATGCATATGAGCAGCAGAGAAAGAGCCTCAAGATGGGGGCTGATGTCGTGATTGCAACCCCCGGGCGGCTCCTCGCTCATCTGAGCATGGGCTATGTTGACCTGTCGCGTGTATCCTTCTTTATATTGGACGAGGCGGACCGTATGCTCGATATGGGTTTCTATGACGATATCATGCAGATTTACTCGCATCTCCCCAAAAATGTACAGGTTCTAATGTTCTCGGCCACGATGCCTCCGAAAATCCAGCAGATGGCCAACAAGATACTTAAAGACCCTGTGGAGATCAAGCTTGCCGTCTCGAAACCTGCCGATAAAATCAAGCAGTCGGCATATATATGTTACGAGACCCAGAAGCTCCCGATTCTCAAATCGATTTTCAGGGAGAATCCTCCCCAGAGGGTCATCATCTTCTCCTCCTCAAAGATTAAGGTTAAGAATCTTGCACGCGAACTCCGCAAGTCGAACTTGAAGATAGGGGAGATGCACTCGGATCTTGACCAGAACCGCCGCGAGGATGTCATGCTCGATTTCAAGGCCGGCAAGACCAACGTTATTGTTGCCACCGACATCATCTCGCGAGGCATAGACATCGATGACATCGAGATGGTCATCAATTATGATGTGCCGCGTGATCCGGAAGACTATGTGCATCGCATCGGGCGCACCGCACGCGCTGACCGTGACGGACGTGCAGTGACTTTCGTTGCGAATGAGGATTTCCCGAGACTGGCGCGAATCGAGAAACTGCTCGAAAAGGAGGTGCCAAAGGAGAAGGTGCCCGCAGAACTCGGCGAGACACCGGTTTACGGTGCCCGCAGGTCATCCAAGGGGGGACGGCATGGTGCAGGTGCCGGTAAGAGCAGGAACGGTCGCAAGACTAATTCGGCGAAACCTGATGAAAAGAATGGCCGCACGGAAAATTCCGCACGGCCAACAGGATCTCGTAATTTCAAACGCCACAGTAACCGCCGTGGCAAACCCCAGGGTCAGGACAGCAGCGCGAAGTCGAGCACTTCCTCCACCGAACCTACGAAGTGAAAATCCAGCCCGTCGATATATTCGGGCTTGATTTCCTCTATGTCCCTGCGGTTTTTCTCGCAGAGCATCACAGTCTTGATCCCGGCACGTTTCGCTGCCAGGATCTTTTCTTTTATACCACCCACTGGAAGCACTTTGCCGCGCAATGTAATCTCTCCCGTCATGGCAAGATGGCTCCTGACCTTGCGCCCAGTGAATGTCGATGCGAGTGAGGTGACAATCGTCACTCCTGCCGAGGGACCATCTTTGGGAACAGCACCTTCCGGTACATGCACGTGTACTGTGCCGAATTCCAGTGCCTTCTCCGGTATGCCGAGACGTTCATGGTTTGCCTTTATATACTGGAGGGCAAGCATGGCAGACTCTTTCATCACATCTCCGAGGTTTCCGGTAAGAGTCAGTTTCCCCTCTTTACCGGGAGCTACGGATGATTCGATGAACAGAATCTCACCTCCGGCTTGCGTCCAGGCCAGACCGGTAACTATGCCGGGAATGTCATTGTTCTCGTAGACATCGTTGAATGCCTCAGCTTTGCCGAGATACTTCTTAACAAGTTCCGCATCGACGGTTTTCGGGAATTCCTTGCCCGAAGCCTTGAGACGTGCCTGCTTACGCATTATCTCGTTGATTTTCTTCTCAAACCGGCGCACGCCGCTCTCGCGGGTATATTCGGTGATGATTTCCATCAGTGCATCGTCGCTGAATGTCATTTCATCTTCAGCAAAGCCGTGCTCCACGAGGCTCTTTGGTATCAGATGCCGCTTGGCAATCTCAATCTTCTCGGCTTCGATGTATCCACCTATCTCAATCAACTCCATACGGTCGAGAAGCGGGGAAGAGATGGTGGAGAGTGTGTTGGCCGTGGCTATGAACAGAACTTTCGAGAGGTCATAGTCCTGGTCGATGTAGTTGTCGTGGAACTTGCAGTTCTGTTCCGGGTCGAGCACTTCAAGAAGAGCCTGCGAGGGGTCACCTTTGTAGTCGGCTCCAATCTTGTCAATCTCATCGAGAACCATCACCGGGTCGCTGGTGCCGCATTTCTCAAGGGCGTTTATTATGCGGCCGGGCATCGATCCGAGATATGTGCGGCGGTGACCGCGTATCTCAGCCTCGTCGTGCAGGCCACCGAGAGCCACACGAACATATTTACGTCCCAAAGCCTCGGCCACGGATTTGCCGAGCGATGTCTTTCCAACTCCCGGAGGGCCGTACAGACAGAGTATCGGAGCCTTGGTGTCGTGGCGCAGTTTAAGCACAGCCATCTGTTCAACAATGCGCTCCTTCACTTTCTCAAGTCCATAGTGGTCGCGTTCGAGCACTTCCTCCACTTTGTCGAGAGTGAAATCGGAGTTGTCGCAATGCTCCCACGGCAGGTCAAGATATGTGTCGATATAAGCGTACTGTATTGCGTAGTCAGCCGAAGTCGGATTGAAACGCTGGAGTTTCTTCAGCTCCTTCTCGAAGCGTTCGCGGGTCTCCTCGTTCCATTCCTTATATTCGGCGCGTTGGCGCAATTCGTCAAGTTCCGCTTCCTCGCTGTCGCCGAGCTCATTCTTTATCTGCTGCATCTGGGTGCGCAGGAACTCCTCGCGCTGACGCTGACCCATTTCCGAAAGAGTCTTCTGGTGGATTTCAGCACGCAGATTGAGGTTGTCTTTTTCTGCGATGAGCATTTCAGTGAACATCCTTCTCTGGTCAGAGAGAGTCTCGGCTTCGAGCAGTTTGTAACGTTGGTCGGCGTTTAGAGGAGAGTTCTGCATCATGAAGTTCAGACGGCGTGCGGAATTCTCGGGAAACCTTTCGAGCATCTCGCCAAGATGTTTCCGGTCATCGTCGCTGAGATGCTTAAGCACATCGGCATATGCCATCTGCAGTTTTTCTTCCCACTCTTTTTCTTTGTCGGTGTTGTCAGCCGGTGCGGGAATGGAGAAAATCACGTCTCCCCGCAGGAACGTATTTTTCTCGCGGAGTTTGACTGCTACACCTCTTGCGCCGAGCATAGCTGTCATCAGTGCTGTGCCGTCAGGATTCATCTTGAGGTCAAGAACCTGACCCACACATCCGCGGCTGTACATTATGTCATCTTCTTCAGTCATCCCGGTGTCGTCAGGAAGTGTGTCGCTCGACAGGAAGAAGAAAGCCATTTCCTTGTCTTCAAGAGCTTTCCTGGCTGTGGCTATCGAATCGGGGTGGGAGACCATCGCACCGATCTGCAGATATGGAAAGAATACTTCGTCTTCGAGTGGAAGGAGGAGCATTCCCTCCGCTACCATGCCGTCGAGCTGATCAGCCTCCATTCCGGGCGTTTTGTAGAACGGACCACCCTCGTCGATCATGGACTGTGATTCGTCAGGAATATTCTTTTTTGACATATTTTTTGTAAATTTGCTTTTGATTCAACTGTGCCGACGTGCGGGCAGGGAAATCCTGCGTGAAAAGAGGTGGGCGCGATGTCTCATGTGCGCACCTCGTTTGCGTCTGCGGAATTTAAAATGCAAAATTACATAAAATTTCTGAATTATGCGAAAGTCTCTGTTCAGGTTCAAGAAGTTTGATTGTCATCACGGCTCCGGTTCCATGAAAATCGGGGTCGATGCCGTGCTTGTCGGAGCATGGGCGGATGTGAGCGGGGCCGGGACGATTCTTGATGTAGGAACAGGTTGCGGTGTCATTGCTCTTATGTGCGCCCAGAGAAATGAGTCTGCACGAGTCTATGGCATAGATGTCGATGCCGCTTCGGTTGCCGAGGCAGAAGGTAATTTCTGTGGCTGTCCATGGCATGAACGCCTTGAAGCAAAACTTGAAGATTTTAATAATATTACGCTGAACGACATCGACTTGATAATTTCAAACCCTCCTTATTTCGAGAGCGGCGTAATTCATCCGGACAGTCCGCGCATGGTAGCCCGACATAAGGACAATCTTTCGCCCGAGGCATTGCTTACACGGGGATGTGAGTACTTGTCCGACACCGGCAGGATTGCAATGATAGTTCCTTCTGAACAATATCGGCATCTGTTGGACGTGGCACATGACGCAGGTCTCGTTGCAGTGCGTGCGGCATGGGTAAGAGGTCATCTTGCCGCACCCGTCAAAAGAGTGCTGATTGAGTTCTCACGGATTGGAGATGAGATTGATGAAGCTCATATCCCTCTGCTTACATTGGAGAACGTCCCCGGCGAGCCTACTGATGAACATCGCGTCTTATGTCGGGATTTTTACCTTAAATTCTGAAAATGACAAAGATTTAACACTAATTGTCAGACTTTTTGATTATATTTGCATATAAACCCTTAAACTGATTCATTTGTTACATGTCTAAGGGTTAAACTAACGATAAAACCGACAGCTATGAAGAGAATTTTATTAGGTCTGGCGATGACCGCCATAGCACTTCCCGGAGCATTTGCCCAGGATGAGTTCGATGACATATACTACAATCCGAAGTCGAAAAAGGAAACGAAGAAAGATTCCAAGAATGCCTCGAACTACATTGCCGATTTCAGTTCCATGGATGTGGACGATTATAACCGCCGCGGTTTCTATTACGAGACCGCCGTCGACACTATCGGCCAGACCGCCGAGAATGCAGAGGATTTTGTCTACACTCAGCAGATTCAGAAATACTACAACCCGACCATCGTGGTCGATAACTCGGATGTCCTTGCCGATATCCTTGAAGATTCATACGGCAACGTCGAGATTGTGATTGACAACGGTTATCCGACCTTCACCTCCATCTATACCGGCGGTTATGGCTGGGCACCCTCTTATTATAACTGGTGCATTCGCCCGTCGTGGAGCTGGAACTACGCGTGGGGTCCCTTCTCGTGGTCTTGGAACTGGGGTCCGTCGTGGACATGGGGACCCTCTTGGAGCTGGGGATATGGTCCGTCGTGGGCATATTATCCGCCGGCATGGGGATATTACCCTCCGCGTCCGCCGCATCATGGATATTATCCGCCGCGTCCTCCTCATAACGGTCATTACTCATATAACCGTCCCGGTGCAGGTCGTCCCTACGCTCCTAATGCAGGTTGGTCGCACAATACCCGTCCCGGTGGAAATTACAACGGTGCAGGTTCAGTAGCTCGTCCCGGCTCACGCCCTGCCGGCAAACCTGCCGCATCAGGTCGTCCGGTAACCAATACTAACCGTTATAACGGACACCGTACCCAGTCTTCCGCTACAGTTGGCACAAGCCGTCCCGCAGGAAACAGAACTCCTCAGGGTGCAGTTACGAATACAACCGGCCGTCGTGTATCGGGTGCCGCTGCAAAAGAGGCATCTGTCAGCACAAACGTAAAGACTTCTGGAACCAATAACAGGGTCTCGACCACAAAGAGCAGCACCAATGCGACAAAGGCAAGCGGCACAATGACCACGACAACCAACCGCAGGTCATCTACTTCGACAAGCACTAACCGCACAACTACGACAAACAGCAACCGTAGTACGTCTACAAATAACCGCAGCTACAATACCACTAACCGTAGCACTACTTCAAACCGCAGTTATAACACCGGCACATCGCGCAGCAGCGGAGGCGGTGCTTACCGTGGCGGAGGTGGAGCCTCAAGAGGTGGCGGCGGTGGCGGACACCGTGGTGGCGGAGGTCGCCGATAAGACTATTGTAAAACAGTAACCTATGAAAAAGATATTTACCCTTGTCTCAGCTGTGGCTCTTCCGGGTCTGCTCTGCGCCCAGAGCGTACCCACCGCGTTGAGAATATCCCAGAATGATCTGCGTGGCACCGCCCGCTTCATGTCGATGGGTGGTGCGTTCGGTGCCCTTGGCGGTGACCTGTCTGCCCTTACCCAGAATCCCGGCGGTATCGGTATCTACCGCAGCAACGAGATTGGCTTCACGCTCGGCCTTGATATGAATGAGTCTCAGTCGAATTCTTCCGGTCTTACCCAGACTGACCACATGACACGCTTCAATCTGAACAATATCGGTGGTGTTTTCACGCTCAAGCTCTATAATAATGTGATGCCGAATATCAATTTCGGCTTCACTTACAATAAGGCCGCTTCGTTCAACCGCCGGTTCAAGGGCGGTGTGCCTGATTTGCGCAATTCTATGAGCAATTACATAGCGGGTCTATGCAACGCCAACGGCTTGACCGAGGATGATGTGATGACTACTTCGGACTACGACCCCTACAATCCTCCCTATGGCTCGCGCAGTGTGCCTTGGCTGGCTGTTCTTGGCTATGATGCCCTGCTTACCAATCCTGAGGGTGATCCTGACAATCCCCGCTGGTATGGTCAGTATGGCGAAGGTACAACCGGAAACGGATATTTCGAGGTGAACGAGAAAGGTTCGGTCGATGAGTACAACATCGCCATAGGTGGCAACATCAATAATGTGGTTTACTGGGGTATGGATTTTGACATTACTTCGGTTGATTACCGCATTCAGTCGGTATGGGGTGAGTCGCTCGACAATGCCTACGTCTATAATCCCAACATGCAGGGTGTAGGCCGCTACAACGCCGACTGGGCACTCTATGACAACTACCGTGTGAACGGCACCGGCTTCAATTTCAAGCTCGGTGTGATTGTCAAGCCGATTCAGGAACTTCGTCTCGGCCTCGCTTTCCACACGCCGACTTACTATAATCTCAGTGAGACATACTCTGACACCCATATGGCCTTCAACTATCCGTTCAAGATGGATTACGTGCAGACGTGGGCCAATGACGGCTATCCGGCTTCCAACAGTTTCAATTTCAAGACACCTTGGAAGGTGATTGCGAGTGTGGCCGGCGTTATCGGTAACAATCTGATCGTCTCGGCCGACTATCAGTGGGATGGTTACGGAACGATGCGTTATTCCGATGCTGACATGTATGGTTATTATGACCCCTGGTATGACTGGGATGATCCATGGTCAGACTGGGGAGGCTGGTATGGTGCGCCGCAGTCGCGCTCGAACGGGCGTGTTGACTATATGAGTGCGAACGACTATGCCAATTCCAAGATCAAGGAGATATACCGCGACACCCACACTCTCCGTCTCGGCGCCGAGTTCCGCGTGCTCCCGAGCTTCAGCATCCGTGCCGGTTACAGTTTCTATACCTCCCCTGTGACCACCAAGGCTAAGGATGGCAGAGTTGAGATTCCC
The DNA here is from genome assembly GCA_910578385.1 of uncultured Muribaculaceae bacterium. GTDB lineage: Bacteria > Bacteroidota > Bacteroidia > Bacteroidales > Muribaculaceae > Lepagella. Next base: position 49,367 of record CAJTQV010000001.1, read on the forward strand.
GGTACGGGAGTGATGACAAACTACACGCTCGACAACACCACGAACTACATCACATGCGGTGTCGGTTACAAGCACAAGGGATTCTACGCGGACCTCGCTTATGTTTACAAGCATCAGACTTCGGAGTATTATCCCTTCAGTCCTGACGTGATGGATATGGCAACTGCCGTGAAATCGAAACTCGCTTTCAACAATTCACAGTTGGCCCTCTCGATAGGCTATAAATTCTGATAAGACCATGAAGATTGTAGTTCTTGACGCTTATGGACTTGATCATGGTATCGAATCCTGGAAACTTCTTGAGGAGATAGGGGAGGTGGTGTCGTACGAGACATCGCCTGCCGATACAGTTCTCGAACGCGCTGCAGGTGCGGAGATTCTTCTCACAAACAAGACAAAACTCACCGGAGAAATGCTCCGTGCATTACCCGATGTGAAGTATATCGGGATTCTTGCCACCGGTACCAATGTGGTTGACCTCGACGCAGCACGTGAGCTTGGCATTGAGGTGACAAATATTCCGGCCTACAGCACCGAGTCAGTTGCCCAGATGGTATTCTCCCACCTCCTTGCCATTGTGACGAGGGTGGAACGTTACACTGCTCAGAACCGTGATGGCAAATGGTCGCGCTCCACTAATTTCGTATATTGGGACGAACCGCTGATTGAACTTTATGGCAAGACTTTCGGCATAGTTGGTCTTGGTCACATCGGGAGTGCGGTGGCGCGTATCGCCTTGGCGTTTGGCATGAAGGTCAAGGCTTATACGTCAAAAGATGCGTCGCAGCTGCCGGAGGGAATCACTAAGGCTTCACTCGACGAACTGTTTGCCGAGTCTGACGTTCTGTCGCTCCATTGTCCTCTAACTGACGACACCCATCATCTTGTCAATGCAAAAAGATTGTCGGAGATGAAGAAGTCGGCCATACTGATCAATACAGGCAGAGGGCAGCTGATAGATGAGCAGGCACTTGCAGATGCTCTGAATGCCGGTGCTATCCACGCTGCCGGACTGGATGTGATGTCGCAGGAACCGCCGCGTGCGGACAACCCGTTGCTCTCGGCACGCAACTGCTTCACGACGCCCCACATAGGCTGGGCCACAGTAGAGGCCCGCGAACGCCTCATGCAGACCGCAGCCTCCAACCTGACCGCCTACCTCTCCGGCACCCCTCGTAATAGTGTCGTGTAATCCGTCCCTGTCTCTCTATTATCGAACAAAAAATAAGAACTGGCCATGCACCAATCAGTGCATGGCCAGTCTTGGTTTAACGCTTTTGGTATTCAGCCTAACGGTCCCCGGAAGGTTTTGACGGGGTTGCCGCGTTGCAGTGAATCATGCTCGGTCCAGTTGGCGTTTCGCGCCTCGCTGATTTTTTCTTCCCGAAGTTCCATTAGCTTCAGAAGCAACCGTTCGCGGGCACGGGTTCTGTTCTGTGACTGCGAACGCTCTTCGGAACATTTGACAGACATCCCGGTCGGCTTGTGAGTCGCACGTACAGCCGTCTCGACCTTGTTGACGTTCTGGCCACCTTTGCCTCCTGAGCGGCATGTCTCATAATCTATGTCTGATTCTTTGACCTCGGGGAGCGACAATGGGTCGATGAAATGAACGCCGACAAACCAGTTGCTGCGCTTGTGGTTGGGCCGGTAAGGATTGTGCGTGGACCGCCAAAGTACCGAACCTTCCCATTCCCGTATAACTTCTTGCGCGATCTCTGTTTCCGATCCGAGGGTCATCGACATGTAGCATCCGCGGGCATCCTTGTGTTCTTCTGTGTCTACAATCTGCAAGGAGGGCACCGCTTTCATGAGTTCTTTGGCGACGAGCGCAACGACGCGCGCGCATTCCACCGGGCCGCGTCCGGCAGTTATCTGTACATACTTCTTCATTGCTTCGGTACGTCTTTGATGTTCAACTTCGGTTTTACCATCGCGACAACCTCTGCGGTTGGTTCAATTAGCCTGAGAATCTCCTCCATTGGCTTGTATGCCTGAGGCGATTCGTCGAGAGTGCCGCCGCATACGGATGTCGAGAATATTCCCGACATCGAGTCCTCGAACTCTGCGAGTTGAATCTGCTTGCGGGCCTGCGCACGTGACATGATGCGACCTGCACCATGCGGTGCGCTGCATAGCCAATCCTCATTCCCTTTACCTACACATACAGCTATGCCGTCGCGCATGTTGAACGGGATACAGATTCTCTCCCCCTCGGCGGCGTTGATTGCCCCCTTGCGCAGCATGGGATGCTCGTCATCTACTGAGATGTAGTTGTGCGTGGTGAAGATTGACTCCTCGCATTTCGCCTTGTTGATTTTCTTGACAATGGCCAGAATCCTGTCCCGGATTGTGATATGGTTGAATCGGGCGTAAGCCTGAGCGATGACCATGTCAGAGAGGTAGCCGTTGAAAGAATCGCCCCACAGGAATCCGGCCATGTCGCCACGCTTCGGATTAGCGGCGATGTTGTGCCAGTGGCCGGCTACTTTGGCACCAAGATTACGTGATCCGCAGTGGATTGTAATCCACCCTTCACCGGTTGCTGCATCCTCGCCATACTCGATGAAGTGGTTCCCTCCGCCTAGCGAACCTATGCTCTTGTAGAAGATTCCCTCCTGAAGTTTGATGCGTCGGCAGAAGTCGGTGATGAACCGGCCGTCGATACGAGGCATCTCGTTGATCAGATCAGGTGCGGCAGAGCGTGAGCGGTTATATTGCGAGTTAAGAAACTTGAAAAGCTCCTTCTCGTTGAGACTGTTTTTGGCGCAAATCTCCTTTCCTGTCGGAACAGTCTCCCGGATACGGTGATCCAGAAGAGGGAATTGTTCCGGGTTGACAGCTGTGGAAAGCCGGTGCATGGAGATTGTGCATCCTATGTCGGCACCCACATGGTCAGGATTTACGAAAGCGCCGATTTGATACGCAGTGCCGACATTGCAGGCATTTCCCGCGTGGACATCCGGCATTTGCGCTATTTTTATACCCTCGAAAGCCTTGTGGTCACACTGGGCCTGAATCCAGCCGATGGCCTCGCTTTCGATATTTTCTGTGAATATTTCTGCTGTGGTATATTTACCTGTTATAAACATATAGTCTGTTACTTACAACATTGTGGATTATAAATCCTTTTTGATAGATGAGGAGATGGAGGTTCCGGTTGAAAGTTGTTGTATTCTGTGTCATGGCTTTAAAATTTAAATGATTGAACTTAGGTTGTTTACTACTGATATACACTTATTGTGTATATCAGATATGTGTTACGGTGTCAGTCAGCGGTTTGCGCGAGAAATGGTTGGGCAGAGGAGCAGCTTCGGCATCAGCATAGCCGAGGTCGAGGAGCATGAGGATTTCCTCATCTTCGGGAAGTCCGAGAAGCGAATGCAGCTTGTCCGGGTCGAAACAGTTCACCCAACATGAGTCAACGTCTGCATCAGCGGCCGCAAGCATGAGATGTGTCGCCACAATCGAGGCATCCTCTATGCCGGAATCACGTTTGCCTCCTGGGTAGGTGTAGACATTTTCCTTGTTGAAGGCAATCACGAGCACCGTCCGTGCGCCATACCGGCAGGGGGTACACTCGTCAATTTTAGCCAGAGACTCGGCAGTCGTGGCTACGTAGATATGCTGTTCCTGAAGATTTTTCGCAGTCGGAGCCAGTCGGCCGGCTTCGAGGATAGCTGTCAACTTCTCCTCTTCGACCATACGGTCACTATATTTCTTGCACGAATAACGCTTTTCAGCGAGCTTTAAGAATTCCATGTCGTCTATTATTTTAGGGTATTATAGCAACTTCATCTGAGAGTGTCTGTATATGAATGTTTTCAGAAGTAACTCAGGTTATAGCCAGGATGGCTGTGCTACTATTCTTTCAACGCAAAATTAACAAATTTCAGTGAAATATTACCTATCGGCTGCGTATTTTGTTACTTCATTGGCTTCTAAAGTCATTATTTAGCCAATTACTATCGTAATTTAGAACGGAATTTAATAACTTTGCATTGTAACATAGAAGTTGTTTAAACTAATTTTTTATTAACATTTGCGAGATATTTTTTAGACGATTTTGTCACTCGAAGAGTCAGCAACCTAATGGTTGGTGACGATGAGAGAGGCAAAAGCGGCAAAAAAGATCCGCAAAGGTTAATAAAAGAAAGGAATTCAGCTTCATTTTAACTTTCGTAAATTAGTTTAAACAACTTCATACCCTCATTGATAATGATGAATAAATTCGGAATAGGATTTCTGGTATTAGCAGCGTTTTTACTCTGCGTGGTTGGAGGGTGTGGTGAGTACACTCCTCCCTCTGACGAAGATATGCTCAGACATCTCGATCACCACGAGTCGGAGTTCAATGAAATTGTGGAGATTTTAAACCGATTGCCGTACGATTCCATACCGGACCGTTATCCGCCGTTCAATCTTACAAATCCGGAAGATTCATTGTTTCAAGCTATACTACGCGACAGGGATAGAGCGCGTCTTGACAGCCTCCTGAAGCGTGTGAATTGCGAATGTGTGCGCCGATACACCTATAATTATCTTGATGAAAGAGAAATAGACAAGGTTATAAGTTCTGTTACTTGTTCACAAGATAATGAGGTGCTGCACAAAGGGTATAGTTTCCAATGTTATGTGGATGGTTATTCGGTTGGCTCATCAATTGAAAAATCGTTGGTGTATGTTCTCGATGGCGAGGATGCTGCAAAATCCGAAAAAAGCAAATTCAGCTACAATGGAGAGAGGAGTTTCGGAGACAGCATCTTCACGGTCAATACCGACACCGAACAATACCGAAGCATTATGCGCCGAAGCTCTGATATACACGCCGCAACAATCCGACGTCATCTCCGCGCCAACTGGCTCATCCTCCTGTGCATTGATTAACGCCTCGCCATCAACCTTTGCAAAATTCGGGTTTGTCAATGTTGGGAGAGGGTATTGCAAGGAGTAATTTATTGAAAGACTGTTATTCCCATTTTACTTACTGAAGTGCCGAGATTGGAACATTTTCATTGCTTCTTCAGCAGATACTTTAATTGGTTGCCCGTTTGCATCAGCGATGACAACTGGTTCTCCAAGTTTAATTTTGCGTTCTAACATACGCATGGTTGATTGTGCCATTGAACGCAATAGATTCTTATGCATGATTAACATTTCTTGTTCAGACATGACTCCTTAATTTTTGATAATTTAAACTCGTCTATAACCTTATTGTTCGCTACGATTGGATTCTGATCCAGACTGTTGTCAAACATCGACCAATTATCCACTAAAGGAACAAACAAGTTGAACAGATTGCTCAATCCAAGCCAATACCTGCGGTGTATGACATCCTTGGGTATATTGTGGCCACCGGATTGAACTCGGGCTGCTACTCGCTGCTCAGCCATCTCGGGTGATGGCAGCCAAAAGAATAACAGTGTCACCGTATATCCGGCTTCTTTAGCTCGCCCGACAAGTATTCAGCACTTCCGGAAGCGCTGAAAGCGAGGCTGTGGTTTTGCCCGCCCCGTTACATCCCGCTATGATGTACAAATTGAGGTTGTCCATACGCTACCAAAGAGAAATTGTTACTCTAAACACAAAATTACAAAAAAAAATCTGGAATTATCGTATGCAATCAACCTATTTTGAGTATTATAAATTTTGGTCCATTATGCCGAATATGTTGTTTTTATTCTTCTTAGGTATTTAACAAGCAAGACCATATATCTCTGTTCGTATTCACCAAAAGGAAAATATCCTAAACATTGAGTAAATGATAATGGTAATGTTCTGACCGGCTTGATTTATGAAATGTATCACAATCTAAACGCCCTCTCTCTTGCTCATGTAGATTGCTCCATGGTCAGTCTCACACAAAAGTGTCGAAAGCTCTTTGTCAACAATATAGTATTCAAAGAATGAGCAGTTTCCAATAATTTCAATGATATCCCGGAGCACTCCTTCAAATATATGGAATCTACTCAAGTCCGCTATAAAATAATATGTTTGGTTTTGCGGAAGAAATTGTGCGACTTTCAGGTATTGGCTACTGCTGCCGTCATCATCCATAAGTACAGGTGCGTAGCGCAGTGATTCCCACCAAACTCGTGGATTACCTTTCACAAATAAGGCTTGAATATTTTCTAATAAATCTATCCGTTCATTACCATGAATTTCTCTGATCGAGTTATGAGTCCTTAATTCTCCTATTGCTTCAAGAATCTCACTGTACAGGTATTCCATAAGTTGGTCATTTTCTGTGGGTGTTGCAAAACAGGGTATGCCAAGGAATTTGTAGGGACGCACGGCTCGTGCGTCCGCATTTATACGCTTGATTATCAGAATTGTACATCCTGACGCACGAGCCGTGCGTCCCTACAATTCGCATGTTTTAGCATGTTTTGCTACAACCTCAGTATTTCATATCTGGTCGAGGATCATCGGGTCTTTGATTTTGCTGTCTTCGGCGAAGAGGAGGATTTTGGAGATAATCTCAGCGGTCTTGGGATCTTCGTCGAGGAAGGGGAGGAATATGCGTCCCCGGCTCTGCGAGTGAACCGGCAGCACGGCAATCTGCGCTCCTCCCTCTTTGTGTATCACGCCGCTTCCGAGGTGGATGTTGTATGAGGCGAGCGTCCCGGCGACTTTCGCGAAGTTGCCCGAAACAGTTACATTCTCCACGCCAAACATCGGAATGGCGTGCTCAACGATGGCGCGACGCATCTCGATTGTGGAATGGCTCGTCTCAGGGTCAACTCCTCCGGCATGTGCCACGCTGACGGCGAGATCAACGTCGCGCATTATCTCGGAGAATACCACTGGAAGCACATCAGAAATCTTCTTGCGCTTGAAGGTGCGACGGTCGTGGAAGGATACATATTCCACTGTCGGAGCCTCTATGTCTGCGGGTGAGAACCAGTCGGCAAGTGCGTACAGCACTGCCGTCACATCGCCGTGGTAACAGACCTTGTGCAGCCCGTTGTCGTAGTCTACTGTCCATTGACGTTTCTTTAGCACCCCGGCTGCGCGCATCGGCATAATCTGGTTGCCGGAATATCGCCGCGAGTCTGATTGCTCTTTCTCCTCAGATGTCGCCACGTAAAGTTCCCGGAACACCTGCTTGAACGGCTGTCGCCACTGCCGGTCGAACAGGGACTGCTGGAATCCTGACCAGTTGTCCGCCGACCAAAGGTCATATGGATGCGCTATGCGTAACCGTGCTTGGGGCGCGATGTCAACCAATTCTCCGTCGGCCGTTACAAGCGATTTACCATCTTCATGCGGGAATCCGAACGTGCCGTCTGATGTTACCAGAACCAGACGCGACAGCATGTGCCATATCACTGGATTGTCGCGAAGGGCGGCAATCTCCTCGCCTGAAAATTCCGCTGACTCTACCATGGCCTGCTCAAGCAGCGCACGACCCCGCACATGCTGTTCTTTGAGCCTTTTGTAGACTTCCTTGAGTTCAGTGACATATTTCTCTTTATTTAGACGGGCGGGTATGCTTTGGAGCGGTTTGCTGTTGCTCTCTATCATTATTTCGGGCATCCCCTCGCCAATCTCTATCCATATAGACACACTGTCAACTTCGGCCGGACTCAGGAAACGGCGGAACTCGCGCACAAGGTCGGCCTCCATGCTCCATGTCAGACGCGTCGAGTCACCGTAACCGGCGGTGCGGGCGAGGTTGTCGAGGGCGAGTTTTACGGCACGCGACTCGCTCGCCTGACGCTGTGCGCCGAACTGCTTGCTCTCTTTCAGGAATTTATTGAGGAAGGAGTAACGCTGGCGGATGTCATTCAGCTTGTTGCGCCCGAGCGGAATAAGGCCGAGTGCCACGACGAGGTCTTTGTTTCGCTTGGCGGTAATCTCCTTCATTGCCGGTTTGACCTTCAGGTTGCCCAATATCGCGTCGGCGAGTTTACGGGCGCGTGTGTGGCGGTTGCCGTCCGCTACATATTTGGCTGCGTTGTAGACCACTTCATAGCGTTTCTTTCCGAGCGACTTGTACACCTCGCGGAACCAGTCGGGGTCACATGCACCGTCGGCAAAATCTGCCGGATCAACCGGTGTGTAGCGCGATATGAATGATTTGCTGCGCTCGCTAAGTCGGTCGGCGGCGTGTGCTGTAAAATAATATGCCGCGCCGGTCAGTCCTTTCCAGCCGGTGGCTTCCTCCACAATTTCAAGCCACGCGGGTGAGTAGATGGCAGCCTCGACAAGCCGTTCCGTCGCGATGCCCCTCTCCTTGACCTTCTTCATGAGATCTGACGGAGTATCGGTGTCAAGAGGAACGCAGTTCTGTAACAGACGGCTGAAAATATTGCGCCGTGAAGGCTCTGACCAGTACCCGGATGCAAGCGAGTCTTTGCCAAGTCCGGCAATGATGGTAGTGAAATAGTCAGCGCCCGCTATTCCGTTAATTTTCTCGGCGAGGTGAGTGACAGGGGTAGGGGTATCACCTCGTTTCAGCTCTATGTCGAGTATGCGGTCCACCACTGTATTGACCAGATTGCTTTCTTCGGCATCAAGAACAGGGAGTTCCGTGGCGATGATTCTCTTTTGCCATGCGCACGGCAATGATGCAGTGAGATCAGAAACCATCTCTTCCGCAAAGAAGTCTTTGCCCATCATGGTGCGCCATATATCTTCATCTGAAAGCATTCCGAGTTTCCATGCACGCAGATATTGATACGGACTGACTATCTTCCTCCAGCTGCGTTCGTTTGATGTGCAGCCCGATGTCTTGCCGAAAAGGTTTGCACGTGCCGTGAAGGAGCGCATGAAAAGGGTGTCAGACATCCGGGAGGATTCCTTGTAATTTCTGTCTGCGATAAAAGAAAATGGTGACACGGCATAAATGATGTGGTCTTCCTCCGAACCCCACCGGTAGTTGTTGTTATTGTAATTCTTGACCGAGTCCTCGGCAGAAACATTGGCCGCTACTGTCGAGATGATGTCTGTCATGGCCTCATTGACCTCATCGCATCTGCCATATTCGTTGAACAGAGCGAGCACCACGTCAATGGCGAGCCTGTAGTATTCGTTCTCCTTTATTTCGTTGTCCCAGTCAGGCCTTATCGCTTTGCCGAACAACGGAATGAGCACGTCCGTAAGCGGTTGGTCGAGCGGGTTTATGTTTGCGATAGCGAACCTCAGGCGGAAAAGGGCGAGGGGAGACCCGATCTCCTTCTCATAAAACTCTTTCCAGATTTCAGGCAGCGCGAGTCGTTCGAGGCCGCTCTCCCACGCTGTGTTAATCTGGACACAGTTACCGAGCCTCACGGTCTCTCCATACGCGTTCTTAAACTCATAATCAGCATTTTCACCTATAAGGTCCATAATGCCGCGCATCAATCGGACCGGCTCTTCAGGATCTTCGTATGCCAACGCTTTCTCGATAGAGAAGCCCTCCGGTGCGGTCACATTGAATTCGGTGACTCCTGCCGGGTCATACAGCCCATATCCGTTCTTTTCGGAATAAGTGTCGGACGAATCACCCTCTGAGAGGATGACATCAATCAGGACCTGCTCTTTCGCGGTTGGTTTGGCAATCGCTGCAACGAGCGTCCTGCATTCCTCGATTAGTGCTGGGTGGGTGCCATTGTCAATCCAAGATTTCACTATGTCGAGACCGGCCATACGCTTGTCAGCTGATTTTTCGGCGAGCAGTCTCCTGACCGAACCTATGGCATCGACATCAGGCCGCGAACCCAACATTCCTATGATGGCTGTTCTCATTGTCGCCGCTTTGAGCCGCAGGAATGATTCCATTGTCAGGTAATCTCCCTCAGCAAGTTTACCTTCGTTATGAAGTCTTTTGGCAATGGTGCATGCCTCGTCGCGGGTGTCGGTGCTCTTGTCGCACATGCCGGCAACGACGGCATCAATCTGTTTTCGGGTATTAGGATTACGGAGCAGGAACTTGAAATATGCGCCGCGATGAAACGCCGCGTCAAGTGCACCTACGTAGTCGAGAGCTTTATCCAGATATTCGTCGGTGTTGAGAATCAACGCAATCCGGCATATAATCATCGCAACTTTATCTTTCGAGAGAGCCTGTTCCATCCATGGGAAAACATAAGGAGAGAAAGTTTCGTTACCCTTCATCGATGCGAAAATCTCCTCGAAAACCCGGAAATCGGCTTCGGCTTCCTCTTTGTCCCTGTAATAATCTTGAAGCTGTGGGATGGACTCTTTACCGTAAACCGAATATCTTGAGATGTTGAATGCGTTGTAGGGGAAATACAGGTCTATGGCACCGGCTACCACAGCATGGTTATCCTTGTTAATGCGGATTGCCGTCGCCGACAGGTCGTGCATCATCTTCTGTTCCTGCATGTTCGACAGGAGGAGCAGCGCGGCCTCGCTGCGGTATGCCGGCCCCTCCTCAATCAGCCGTGTGATATATGGAGCGGCCTCTTTCGAGTCATGGAATGCGATGGCCCAGAGAGCGAGATATATCTCCATGGCATCCTTGCTGTCAACTGCGGCTATGGCTGCCTGATGGTCAGACAGATATTGATGGACCAGCGAGAACATCTTCGCCGTGATTCTTTCGGCGGCATCCTCCTCGCCGAGACCGGTTGACACGGCCAGTCCGCGCTTGACCGACGCGAAACGCATCAGGTCATTGTCGATTATCACTTTCAGCAGGTATATGAAGCTCTCCGGTTTGCCGTCGTCCATTGTCTCGACAATAGCCTGTCGCAGACCCTCCTGAAGACGTGCGGCAAGGAGCAGTTTCCCTTCGAGTTCGAGCAGTTCACGGTTGCCCGACTTTGCAATGGCCCGGAAGTGCGCATACTCCATGCGGTTTGCATTGTTTTCCGAAGTCATCGCCTCAACAAGATAGTTTATGACTTCTGTGTCTCCGGCATTAATCTTTGCCGTGAGCCATTCCTCACAGGAAAGCCTGTTTCCTCGTCTCAGCTCCTTGATTTCTTCAGGATTCCGGCCACCCCTCAGCAGTTCCGCTGTGGTGAATCCTGTGGCACGGCATATGAGGAAGTCTTTGAGAATCCCGTATATCCGGTAGATATGACAGTCGGCATCGACGCAACGGAAGGAGCGTCGGTAGTAGCCTCTCGTATAGGGTATCTGTGCGAGCAATCTGACATAGCGCACAAAGAGATCAGCAAACTCCTCACCGAGAATGAAGAGAGCGAGTTCACTCAGCTCTCCGTCAAACAGATGGTCTATTGACGTGATTCCGTGGTCGTGACTGTATTGCGTAAGGACATCATCAAAACTCTCGTCGGGCGAGGCCGTGTCTATGTCGGCGGTCTTCATGAACAGGTCGAGCAGTTTACGGAGTTCCGGAGAAAGAGACTCCGGATTTTTGGATCTTTCTACCAGGTCGTTGGTGTATTCTGCGCAGATGTCGTTTATGGGTGAGTAGTATTCAAGTTTCATAACGTGGCTGATTTATGTAGGTTCTTGGCTAACAGGTGTTCTTAAATCTTGTTTAGCGGAAGATGGGTTTATTACATTGAATTGGAGTAAGGCTCAGGTCTACCACATGCGCCCGGCGAGCATAGTCAGCCGCACCACCGTGACGAGGTCTCCTTCCTTAAGGTCGATTGCATCATCTTTGTTGCCGAGCGGCTTGGCGTTCAGAAACATCCGGAAGAGTCCGTCATCATATGCGAGCAGAGCATCCTCCACAGCCTTGTCCGGGTCTGCGGTGTTACCATTGTAAACAATGCCGAATGCCACGCGTCCCGTCTCTGCAAGACGGTCTATTTCAGTTTCCTCAAGAGGACCTCTGCCATAGGGCGTGGGAGTGATGTCGCTGTCAGGGTCAGCAGGTGCGTCGGCAGCACGCCGATTGAAAGCCGCGACCATAGAGCGCTCAGTCGCTTCAATCAGCTGCCCCACAGTTTGGGGCTTGCCTTCGACATCGACAGGAACCTTTGCGATGTCCTGTCTGGTTCTTCCTGGTTTCTTCTGTTCAAAGAGTATCCTCATACAGTTAAAATTACAATCTGTTTACATCACTTCAGTTCCATGGTCACATGAAAATCGCTTGTGGCATTTTATAGCGCGGTTATCAATATCTGAAGCAGTCAGGCAATTGATATTGCAAAAATAATAAAAAATTTCCTTCGCACAACTTTATGAGCTTAATATTTATATACCACGCTGTTTGGAAGGGAATACTGTAAAAAATGAACCCGTGTCACGTGTGGTGTGACCCGGGTTCAGGTTGATATGTTTCTGCGCCTCAGTGCAGAGATTGGGTATTTCTTATTTTGCTGAGTAAAGGGCTTTGGCAAAATCAGCCACTCCGTTTTCGCCGGGAAGTCCCGGATAAGCTGTTATCAGGGCCGACGCAAAACTATCTGCGTCAGGCTGTGATGCGCGGAGTTCCTTGACTTTTTTGAGGTAGTCAATGAGGAATCTGACGTCATCTGCTGTGCCGGGATTGCCATGGCTGCCTACATAGAGTTTGGCTCCGGTGGCAAGGAGTGTCTCAAGCTCGGCAATACGGGCATCGACACCTTCTGCTGTCGAGGCATAAAGGGCATTGGTATGAGCTTTGGCGGGAGCGAAGTGCATATAGACAACATCTTTGCCTATCACGATGTCAGCCCCGGGAAAATCGTTCGAGGCACCTTTCAGGAATGTGAAAGGAATTCCTGCAAGCGTCACGGTCGAGTCGAAAGCGACCTCCTCGGTTTTTCCTGTCGGCAGCGCCACAATGGCATCTCCATATTGGTCAGCGAAATGCGACATCATGCCGGTGTATTCGGGGCCTTTGAAGACTTCTGTCATGCCGGCCGGAACAAGCAGCGTCTCTGCACCGGTGTTGCCCAGATGGAAGTCAGAGATGCGATGTGCCACAGGTTTGCCGAGTGAGCTGAGGTACTTGTCGTAAGTGGCGGCATTTGCTTTGAACAAAGGCTGTTCCATGGTTACAAGGGAGTCTTTACCTTCCACTATGAAACTTGCATCTCCCATCTGGTCGCCCGACAGGTATGTGTGGAGTTTGAATGTGCCGAAGTCCTGAACATCGAAAGAACCGACAGTTGCGCAGCACTCCGTAGTTTTTTCAGCTTTGCAGCACTTCTCTGAGGCATCTGTTGCGCAGCAGTCATTTTGTGCGAGAGCCGCCGAACACAAAGTAACTGCGCCCGTAGCCAGTAAAGCCAATTTCTTCATAATATTATCAATTTATTGGGTTGTCAGATATTCTTGCTTATTATCTGAAAGTCAATGTTACTAACTTTTAGATAGTGCAAAATTACAATCCATAATTCATAATTGCAAGAACTGAAAACCGTGTATGTAGCCTCCCTCAAATGTTAGTAATGCTGAGTATCAGCATATTATATCGCGTAAAAATTCTCACGATTTCAAAAAATTAACAGACGTGACCTATAATTTGGCCGCGTCTGTTTAGCTTGTCCTTAATTGTCGTATTATTGGAGCCTGGTGATCACGGCTATCCGGTTGGAGTAGGCCGGGAAGGTAACGGCTCCGTTTGTGACGGGAGCGGTCTGGCCTGTATAGAGCTCAGTCACGGTTTCGCCATCTGTGAAGATGTCGCTGACATTTATTGGTGCGCCATCTATTGGCATAGTCTTGATAAGAACTGTGTCAGCCTCTTTGCGGCGTATGCATGTGTGGCTGTCTATCGTTGTCTGTCTGCCGCTGGCTATGGCGGGATGATTGCGCCGGATCTCTCCCAGGCGTTTGAAGTGGTTCATTAACGTCGTGTCCATGTCGTTCCAGTTCATGTCTGAGCGAAATGCCTGATTGCTGTCTACATTATACTGTGCGTCGCTAAGTTTGCGTCCCGATTCATCGCCATAGAATATCTGCGCGATACCGGGAGAGAGCAGCAAAGTCGTCGCACAGTCGGTCATATTGCTCATGTCGGCGTCACGGTGATAGGAATTGTTCAGATAGTTGAACGGGAACCAGTCGGAATGTGTCGCCACGCTATCAGCATATGCCTGCCATGTATAGACAATCGCATCGAGGTCACCACGTTTCGGGAAATTACAGTTGACCATGTTCGAGAATCCGGCGGCTGCATACTCAGGTTTGTACTCTATACCCGACGGTTCGAAGTCGCCGGTCAGGAAGATTTTGTCGGTCCATTTTGATGCCGGGTCTTCCGGATGTTTGGCTCGCCATCTGTCAAGTGCGGCATTGCAGGCATCGCTCAGTTCTTTCCAGCAGTAGAGATGCACATTCTCAACAATATCACACCGGAAGCCATCTATGCCAAATTCCTCAACCCACGAGGCAATCCATGAAATGACATACTGCATGGGACTCCACTTTCTGTCCACTCGCAATGCTCTTGCCGAAGGATTGACCCACGGGTCGTTTGACTTCCCCTCTTTTTTCCATTTGCGGTGAAGAAATGTCGGTATCTTGACAGGCTCTTTGCTCTCATCCTTGAAATCAGGCATTCCGTAGAGTGTCGCCTCCAGAGGATTGCTTTCATCCCAGTTCTCATCGGGCATTCGTATCCATCCGCGGTCATACCATCCGTTCCAGTTCAGGCGGTTCGCGAAGAAATCGTCGAAACTCCATTCCCGGATATGTTGTGCGGCCTCTTGCTCGGTCAGTCCGGTTTCTGCAAAACCATATTGCACGGCATCGAGCAGGGTGGGGTAGCCGGGGTCGTTTAGGTTAGCCCCAAGCATCACCCTTATACCTTGCGAATGGAGAGTGTTGACCAGTTCTCGGAATTCTTCTACCGTTCCGTAATTCTTGTCAATCTGAGTATAATCAAGAGGGTAGTAGCCATGGTATCCGTAGTGAGGGAAGTCGTTGATCGATCCGCTTCCCGACATCCAGCCATGCAGCTGTTCGTAGACATCGGTCATCCATACAACATCAATGCCCAGGTCGGTGAAATATCCCTCACGGGCTTTCCGGAGCATTCCCTTGAAATCGCCGCCATGGAATGTGGCCGCATTCAGCTGTTCGCTGCCGTAGTCAACTATACGGCCATAGTTGACATCGTTGGTTGAATCACCATTGCAGAAACGGTCAGTTATTACGAAGTAAACCGTAGCGTTCCGCCAGTCGAAAGAGTCAGTATTTACGGCAGCCGTAACCCCGAGTGAGCAGCTTGCCAAAACGACAGAGTAGAGTAGTTTTTTCATCACATTAAAAATTTGTGACAAAATTACATCTTTACTACGTCACCTGAAATACTGATTTATAACCATAGTGTATTTTCAATATTGATTGCCGAGGGTGTTGCAAATACTGCTAAACATCTGAATTGTAGGGACGCACGGCTCGTGCGTCCGTCTGTACCTTTCTGATGATAAAGTGTGTAAATGCGGACGCACGCGCCGTGCGTCCCTACAATTTCTTGGCATGCCTTGTTCTGCAACACATTATCCTTACAGCAATTTCATCTCGGAAGCTGCCAGCAGAGCTTCCATGGAATTGCCCACACTGAGTTTTTCAAGAATGTTTTGCCGGTGCCGGTTCACTGTGTGGATGCTTATTCCCAATATATCCGCAATCTGTTTGCTGGGTTTACCGACCTTGATAAGGTTGAGGATTTCTTTCTCACGGCGGCTGAGTATTCGGCTTCTACGTTCGTTAAGCTCAAGATGAGCGATACTGCCGGTCTCCATGTTGACTATAGCGGGAGAGATGTCCGGGCCTGCTTCCTGATTTGAATCAAGGTTGTAAATACACAATATCAGCCATATTTTGCCATTGGGCGATAGCTGCATTATACGTGTGCTGTTAACTACCATTACGTATCTGTCGTCGCGAGTCTTGATTCTGAACCGGCAAGTAGCCATATGTTGCAGCTTCTCCGTGACCGGGAGACTGTCAGCAAACTTGAAAAACTCATATTCGAGCATGCGTTTCTCTACAAGGTCTTCCGGATGGATGCGGCAGTAAATTACATCCTCATCGCTCGAATTGAATTCCCCGGCATTATTACCAATGCCTAAAAGCCGTGCGAACGCACCACCGTAAATCCAGCAGCGGTCGGCCGCAGCATCGGTTAACACCCGGCAATCGTTGTCTATGGCAGATGCACATTCCACGGCAAGACAGCTCCGTTGTACTACCGCAGGGTTAAGTTGTTCCTCATCAAGTCGCTGTGCATCATAAATACCGGTTATTTCTTTTCTAAGTACGTCCATATTCGGTGCCTATTCGCGGTAGTCGGAAGGACTCATGCCCAGGTAGTTCTGGACGTAGCGGGTGAAATAACCAGGCGATGAGAAGTGGAACATGTCGGATATCTGAACAAACGTCAGTTGCTTGTTGCGTAACTGGCGCGATATGTCGAGGGCAGTGTAGCGGTTGATCCAGAAATTGGCGGAGTGGCCGCTGACTTTCTTGCATATCTCTGACAGATATTTGGGAGTTATGCAGAGTTCG
The DNA here is from genome assembly GCA_910578385.1 of uncultured Muribaculaceae bacterium. Classification (GTDB taxonomy): domain Bacteria; phylum Bacteroidota; class Bacteroidia; order Bacteroidales; family Muribaculaceae; genus Lepagella. The sequence continues at coordinate 65,738 of CAJTQV010000001.1, forward strand.
GAAGCGTAATATGTAACCTCCCGATGCTCGCGGTACACCCCGCTGTCAAGCAACTCGAAGAACCTGTTCATGATCGATGCCCCCTGGGCGGAAATCGAGTTCTCCCCGTAAAGCCAGGCGTGGAAATCAAAGAAGTCGAGAATCATAAGCTGCACAGCGCAACGTATGCTCTCCTCGTAGAAAACAAATCCGGTGGTGTCATAACGGTACTTCACACCTTGAAAATCCTGAAGACACAGCGCGAATTGGGCTTCGTTGAGATCCATGACAGGATTCATGAACAGAGCGAGCTGTCCTCTCATGCCGTAATTTGACTGAGGGGTGCAATGCTCTACAAATCCACTCTCGATATAGATGACCATGACCTTGAAATCTTCCGACTCAAGCATGTTCTCAATCAAGCTGCCCTTGCGGACAATCATAAGGTTGTGGCGACTGAATGTGAAGTGGTTGCCATTGAAATCAAATTCCATGCTCCCTTCCAGGCAGAGCGCATGTGCAAGATAGCCTTCCATTTTCTCCGAGGCTACCTCTCTCAGTGTGTCACTGATGACTATCTTGTCAAATAATCCGGTCTCTTCCATAACGTTTCAGCTTCTTTAATTGCGAATTTACAAAAAAAATCTGAAAATTCAGATAACATCTGAAATTATGGTTAAAACGGAGGGAAAAAGGGTAACTTACCGATGCGGTGTCATTTGTAATTTTGCAACAGAAACCTAACAACTTCAAATATGAAAAAGTTATTTGCCATTTTGCTGGCGTTGATGACCATCACGTCATGCAACGCAAACGAGAGTGACAGTCCGCAATCGGCTCCCGGCGAGTCTGGTGCCTATTTCAACGGCAAGAAAGTGCTCGTAGCCTATTTCTCATGGGGCGGAACGACACGCCGCATGGCTGAAGCCATACAGAGCACGACCGGAGGAGACATCTTCGAAATCGAACCGGTTGTTCCTTACCCCTCGGAATACACTCCCTGTACCGAGGTTGCTCTTGAAGAGCGCGACAACGATGCACGTCCTGCGATTAAGAACAGCGTGGAGAACTGGGATGAGTATGACATCGTTTTTATCGGTTGTCCGGTATGGTGGCACACGGCACCTATGATCATATCCACTTTTGCCGAGAGCTACGATTTCTCCGGAAAGACAGTGGTGCCGTTCTGTACCTATGCTGCGACATTCCGCGACGAGACTCTTCAGAAAATCGTTGATCTCACTCCGGCAGCCGAACACCTCGAAGGTCTCGGCACAACTGGAAACACCTCCGGTGTAGCAGCATGGATTGAAAGAATCAGTGCCGAATGGAATGCCTCTCATCCCGATAGCAGCGTGATTGCTGAAATCAGAAGTGAGAACATCGGTGGAACGACGCTGTTTTACGATTTAAACGGACTCCCGGTCAGCAATCCTGAGGCGCAGAAAGGAATATTTATTGCCCGTGATTCCAGCGGCACAAGAAAAATAATGAGATAAGCATTCGTCATAAGACCGTCATCATAAGACAGGAAATCCGTCAATAGTTATTTGTTGTTACATTGCAGAGAGGGCCGGCGCTATTAACGTCGGCCCTTATCGCGTTCGCCATGAGCATACCATGTGCGCATGTTTCAGTAAATCTTAATCAGAGGTTGTGTCGCTTTTAGTTGGTATTCTTACCGTCCGATATGCGACTGATTGTTTGCATTGTAACGGTCTCCATGAATCCGGATTGTGTCGAGAAACGAGTCGATTTGTTCCATCTCTTCCTTACTGTACGTTACATTGACTGCCGCGATGTTGTCTTCAAGGTGCCTTAGGCTTCTGCTACCGGGTATTGGGACAATCCAAGGCTTCTGATAAAGTATCCATGATATGGCCACCTGAGCGGGTGTGATACCTTTCTTGTCAGCGATAGACTTGACAAAGTCCACAAGAGCCATATTCGCCTCGATGTTTTCCTTTTGGAAACGTGGCACAGATGAACGGAAGTCGTGTTTCCCGAACTTTGTGTCTTTGGTTATGCCGCCGGTAAGGAAACCCTTTCCGAGGGGACTGAACGGAACAAGGCCTATCCCGAGTTCTTCAAGAACAGGTAGAAGGTTCTTTTCCGGTTCACGCCAGAAAAGAGAAAATTCACTCTGTACGGCTGTAAGTGGCAGGATCGCGTTTGCCTCGCGGATGGTGTTGACACCGGCTTCAGAAAGGCCCCAGTGCAGAATCTTGCCTTCATCCATCAAATCTTTGATTGTTCCGGCAACCTCAGCGATAGGGACAGCAGGGTCAACACGATGCTGATAGTAGAGGTCTATATGGTCTGTGCGAAGACGCTTCAACGAGCCTTCAACAGACTTCCGGATTGTTTCGGGACGGCTGTCAAGCACTTGCTTGAAATCGTCCATATTCATACTGATACCGAACTTTGTGGCAATCTTCACCTCGTTCCGTATCGGTTCGAGAGCTTCACCGACAAGTTCCTCATTGGTGTAGGGACCGTATACCTCTGCTGTGTCGAAGAAAGTCACACCCAAGTCATGGGCAATTCTGATAAGTTTTATCATTTCTTTCTTGTCAGCCGGTTCTCCGTAGCCGTGGCTCATTGCCATACACCCAAGTCCTATGGCTGATACTTCAAGCGGAGATACAGTTCCTAATATTCTGTTTTTCATATTCTATTATATTTGGTTCAGTAATAGAACACCTCAACGTTGTCAGATACATTTCATGAATGGCGGTGACTATTGCACTTTTGGTGGTTTTAGGCCCCGTTTCATAAAAATAGCGGTCGCTGGGGTCGCAGCCTTGCGACGATTTTTGTTCTTGACTGAAAGGAGCAACCTTTCGGTTGTGACTGCAAGTCAAGGACAAAAAGCGGCCAAGGATGCGAGTCTGCGGTAACTTTTCAGAATAACTATGTTTGGATTGGTTTTTTGCAACATAAATTTTGATTTCTGAAGATTTCCCACTCTTTTTTCATGCTCCGGTATTTCTGAACCTGTGTTGTTGTTTCCTATATCTGGTGGTCAGTATTGACGACCACGCAATCGGTGTGCGCTGTCTAATTGAAATCGTTGAGAAATGTTCAAATATTGGGTTTGTCCGGCTTTGAGCGATGCTTTTCGCCAAGTCTCGTCGGTCGCATAGCCCGCTATGCTCCCTCCTCAACTTGCGAAAATCATTCGCTCAAAGCCGCCCCAGCGACCGCTATTTTTTATGAAACGGGGCCTTAGTCAGCGTGTACCGGGGTGAACCCCGTACTGTTGCCTGATTTCATATTCTTTTGCCAGAATTTCAGCGCGTCATTTATCCAGCCTTCGGCAACTGTACCATGTCCGAGGCCGAATCCATGTCCTAAACCATCGTACACATGGAACTCATTCGGTATGCCCATTTCAGACAGACGTTGCAGCCTGGTCAGCATTGTTCGCCATGAGGCAATTCCGTCGTTTGACCCTACACAGGCATAGGTCGGTGCCTCATATTGAGATGCTGTTGAATAACCCGTATATTGCATGATGACGGCAGCGGCCTGAGGTATATCTCTGCGTCCGGTAAGTTGATAGAGGTATGATGAATTTCCAAGAGTGGCCGCCATTCTTGCCCCGGCGGACCCTCCCCATAAGGAATAATTATCTGTTTTGACCCCCAATTCTGCGGCATTGTCATGAATATAGGTTATGGCACGTGCCAAATCATTATAGGGATCATACGGTCTGTATATCAGCGCAAATGCACTATAACCGGCTTTGCTTATTTCAAGTGAGTGCGGAAAACTGTCGTGCATGGCTCCGACATACATGAATCCGCCTCCGGCATTGGTGATTGCAAATGGTTTCCTTTCCGTGCCTCTGAAAAGAAACAGTCCGGAATCAGCTTTTGAAGGGTCAGCGGCTATTTCTGATTCGGAGTAAATCGGATAGAAAATCTGTTTGCCCGACATAGCCTCATTGCGTAGATAGTTCAATATCTCAACTGTGTTGTCAACCGAGATATAGGAATACCATACATACACGTTTGAAGTGCTTACCTGAGCGAGAGTCATTGAAGCGGGGACGTTGCGGTCAACCGGAAACAGCAGGTGTCCGAAGTCTCCGAAGGCCGGATCAGCGATAACCTCACCAACGGTGGTGTCGGCAGTGAAATATCCATCACTTTGTTTCATTTCGTTTTCGCCCCTTGCCGGCGAGCTGTTGGTTGTTAATATTGGTTCACTCTCTTTTCCAAAATCGCTGTCATGTGAGCAAGCACCGCAAAGCACTGAGCAGGCAATCAGCAGTGTCGCCAGCATATATTCACTTTTCATATTGATGTTATTATTTCTTCCCCTTTACCTATGATTTGAAATCAGTTTTTAACTTCATCAGTGGATACTTATGATGTTTTGCCATACCTATCTGACCCGCTCCGGTCAGTATCATTACATTTGGCTGCTATCTCTTCGGGAACCCGCGGGAGGGGTGCGCCACGAGCCCTTGATTTCCGATTTTATTTCCATTAACGTCATCATCTGTTTACAATATTGCGGATGGGTTCTGTTTTTGACGGGCCGATATTATACTCGATGATGTCCAACAATGAGTTTAACTGCGGTGTGGTAACTCCAAGATGACGGCAGATGCCGATGTGGCCGGTTGCCATAGGTTCGACTCCACCAAGAGCGGTGAGCATAGACACAGTGGCAAGCTCCCGGTCTGTGTAGGGCAGCACTCCGCGACCGAAAATGTCTGCGAAAAGATGCTCTTTCAAGAAGCGGTTGATACCGGGCGCAAAGTCCTCGTACCAAGGAGCAGGAGCATCAACCGGTACTCCGGAAAGTTTACTCAAAGTTTCAGCACCTTGACCGTATTTATCAATGTCGCTCACTACCGCTGCCGATTCGCCCTCCGGGTCGGTTATGCCTTTTGCCATACGCTCAGAGAGTAGATTTTTGAAAACACCGAGTGCTGACAAAGAGCGAGGGAAACCACAGTAGGCATATACTTGTATCAACAGCTCCTTGATTTCGTTGACTGTCATTCCTGCTGTCAAACCTTGCTCAAGAGCTTTTGTCAAGCCGTCGGTGTCACCGATGGCGGCATACGAAGCGATTGCAACAATAGCCTGTTGACGGGGTGTGAGCTCGGTTACGGCCTCCGGATTTTTTGTAGCTTCGAGATATTCTGAGTCAGTGACCGGACTGAGCCAAGTGACCTCATTGCTCTGCGGATTGCACTCGATAGCTATATGCGCAAACCAACTGTCGGGAGCGGCACCGTGCCAGTGTTCCACGCCGGGTGCTATTTCTACGATGTCACCGGGAAACAGACGACGGGCTGGTTTGCCTTTCTCCTGAAAATAGCCAATGCCGGCAGTGGCGATAAGTATCTGACCGCCGCTGTGACGGTGCCAGTTGTTGCGGCATCCCGGTTCAAATGTAACATTGAACATCGGCACATTGAGTTCCTTTTCATGGCTCAAAGGATAGAGCCATGCAGTGCCGATGAAGTTGGGATTGCCCTTCATCTCCGCACCTGCGGGATAGGGTTGCTTAAAATCATATATGTTCATTGCCATACATATTAGAGGTAAAAATGCAAGAAACGAAATAATCAACCGGTTCATGATGACTTGCTCTTATAGGTTTTTGCCGAAGAACTCTGTAAGTTTGTTGACTTCCTGATCCACGTATTCAGGCACATAATATGTCTGGATATGGGTTGCACCCGGAATAAGGAACAGTTCTTTGTCGAGGGTTCCTGTTGCCTTTTCAAAGGCATCTGAGGTCATGTAGAAGGTATCAGCCTTGTTCCCGGCCATCATAAGCAGCGGGGCATTGATAAGGTGAATCTGATCTGTCGCATCCCAAGTCATCAGGTCCATCAGGCTTTCCATTGTGTAGCGGAATGTGGAATTGGGGTGAGCATGGGTGCGGTTATAATATATCGCGCCTTCACGGTAGAGGTCAAACGGAAGTTTCTCAATCTCCTCGTCCGTCAGATTCATGTCGCCTGTAAACACAATTTCACCTGTGGTAACTCTCTTTTCCCTCGCATCTGAGGCATCCTTGAGGCGTTGCTGAATTGTGGGCATGGCTGAGTCCATGAAGCCATTGCGGCGTACTCGGCCGGAATTGAACATGCTGAGTGTAGCCACAGCTTTGAAACGCTTGTCACTTTTTGCCGCACCGAGAGTATAACCGCCTCCTCCGCAAATGCCGAATGCACCTATTCGCTGTGGGTCAACACCGGGATATTTGGAGATATAGTCCGCCATACCGTGAATGTCATTGATACGGAAATATGGCTTGTCTGTGTGGCGAGGTTCACCACCGCTTGCACCCTGATATGAGGCATCAGCGGCAATGGTTATATATCCTTTTTCTGCCATCCGTTGTGCGAACAGCCCTGCGACCTGCTCCTTTGTGCCTCCATTGGGGTGTGCCACAATGATAGCCGGATATTCCTTTTCATCGGGATTATAACCGGCCGGAGTATAGACGTTCGCGGCTATCTCAATGCCGTCGAGACTGTATTTTACCGGATGGATATTCACTTTGCCGGGTACGTTTTCGGTGATTGCCTGCTCATAGACAAGTCCCCACGGATTATCCTCTGCATGGAGAACCGTGCCGAAATTGATAGCTGATGCTGCCATGATTAAAATTGTTTTAAGTTTATTTTTCATTTGAATTAATTTTACATGCTCTATAACGACAAATCAATCACTTCTGACTTTCAAAAAAGTTAGGGGATTTTGCAGTTTTTGCGGCAATTCCCGATTTGGTGAAATATTGGTAAAAAGGGTAGTAAAAATGATGAGTCATGTTTTAGCAACCATCTATAATTTTGCATTGCAATTTATAAAACGAGCTTTTATGAAAAGAATAACATCAATGTTTATTTCACTGATTTCGATTGGTGCATATTGCTTTGCGGCAGCTCCTATGGAGGGGACGGTCGAGTTATGGCAACATGGCAATATCCCCGGATTCAGGGAGAATGTGAATAATTCTGACGGCCCTGATTTTATGCCCAATATGCTGGTATATACTGTGGCTGAGAATGTTCAGCCCAAAGGGGCCGTGATGATTTGCCCCGGAGGTGCATTTGCTTTCCGTAGTATGCAGAACGAGGGCTATGACATAGCTGATATGCTTGTGCCGATGGGATACCAGTGTTTTATTGTGAACTACCGCATCAATCCTTATTCCATGCAGGCCAGCGCAACTGACCTGCAAAGGGCGATACGATATGTAAAAGCTCATGCAGAGGACTATCGCATCAATCCTGAAAACATCGCGCTTGTAGGTTTTTCAGCCGGAGGTATATTGAACGGCGAGGTTCTGCTGAATTGGCGTGACCTTACCAACGGTACAGCCCTTGACAGCTCATACCGTCCCGATGAACTTGACAACGTGCCTGTCTCAGCCTGTGCTGTTGGCATGATATATTCTTTCTATGGAAGATTGAGCGTATCAATGAACAATGTTGAGACACTCCGTGCAGCCAACCTTCCTCCTGCTTTCTATTGCTGGGGTACACGCGACGGATTTGCCGGCCAATTTACCCAAAACTCAAATGCAGTTAAAGAAGCAGGAGTAAGAGTGGAAACCAAAATCCTCGAAGGTTATCCACACGGTTACGGAAGTGGTGGCAACTCTTCTGTCTGGGGTAATGATTTCGACGCTTTCCTCACTCCGATTATGCTGAGTAATTCAACGGCCATAAATAAGATAGATGCCGATATGGCTGCAAACTCATCCGAAACTTACTACGATTTGAGTGGTCGCGAGGTATCTGCTGATACTGTCGGCAAGGGTGTATACATACTTAAATCAGCCAACAAGACAATTAAGGTAATCAAATAAAGAGAATGAGAGAAAGAAAACTTCGGGAGTTGTCAGTTTCTCCTGTCGGTCTGGGATGTATGGGTATGAGCCACGCATATGGTGCACCGGCTGATAAAAAGGCAATGAAAACTCTGCTTGCAGATGCTGTGGAGATGGGTTATACATTGTTTGATACCGCTGAAATTTACGGCACGGATACACGCCCTCATGAAAACGAGGAATTGATTGGGGAAGCATTGAAACCTTATCGTGACAAGGTAGTGATTACAACTAAATTCGGTCTTACATTCGATAAATCCCATGAACCGGGGCCTTATCCACTTATACCGGATTCAACTCCCGACAGCATCAGGAAAGCTGTTGATGGTTCTCTACGTCGCTTGCAAACCGACCATATCGACCTATATCTGCAACACCGCATAGACCCGGATATTGAGCCGGAAATGGTGGCAGAGACAATGTCGCAACTGATACAGGAGGGAAAGATACTCCATTGGGGTATATCTGAAACTACTGAGGAATATTTACGACGCGCCCATGCGGTATGTCCCGTGACGGCTATACAGAACCGCTATTCGATGATGGCACGGTGGCACGAGGATATTTTTCCGACACTTGAGGAATTGAATGTAGGCTTTATCGCTTTCTCTCCGCTTGCCAACGGTCTGTTGTCTGATTTTTATACAGCCGATTCAAAATTCAATCCCAAGAATGATTATCGTGCAGCAATGCCTCAGTTCAGTCGGGAGAGTTTTGAGGAAAACGAGATGCTGTTTGAACTTATACGTCGCCTCGCCGAAGAGAAACACGCTACACCGTCGCAGATTTCCCTTGCGTGGATGCTGTGCAAGAAGCCATATATCGTGCCTATCCCCGGCACCCGGCACCTCTGTCGGCTAAAAGAAAACATCGGAGCAGCAGATATAACCCTAACAACAGAGGAAGTCGAGGCAATTGACCGCCAACTCGACACCATACCGATGAGCGAAGTTTTTGGCGGATCAAAAGTAATCGAAACACAAAAAGCATAATATTATGATACCAAAAGTAATATGCCACATAATGAGTTCAGTCGATGGGCGACTGTTGCCCGGACGCTGGACCGCTCCATTCGACGGCACAAATCCGTCGGAACTTTTCAAGGAATATGCCGCCATTGGTCAGAGCCTTGGCACTGATGCCTGGATGTTCGGCAAAGCGACTGCCCGCGAGGCTTTCCCTTATAAATTCATGCCAAAGGGAGAACCGGTCGGGGAGAGCGGGAAAGTATTTGTCGGAAACAGGTCTTCTGCCAGACTCTTCATTACCATTGACCCTGATGCGGATATATTCTTCACTTCCGACAAGCTGAGGGGCGACAATATCCTTGTCGTGCTCGGAAAGAATGCTACTTCCGACTATCTTTCCGCCCTCATTGAGAAGGGAGTATCGTATGTCGTAACAGACGATGTCTGCAATCTGCGCGAGGTATTGGAATTGATAAACCGCCATTTCAATATCAACAGCATCTCCCTGCAAGGTGGTGGCATAATCGACGGTGCCATGCTCGCTCATGGGCTTATCAGTGAATTGAGTCTTGTGGTCTATCCCGGAATAGACGGGCTCACAACTTCACCTTCAATCTTTGAATACCTCGGCCATTCGGAAGAACGTCCGCCCGAGGGTCAGTCACTGGAACTTCTCTCTGTGGAGCAAATGCCTCATGGCATAGTCTGGTTACGCTACAAATTCCACAAAACAGATGCCTAACCGTGAAAGTGGTAAGTTTTACAGAAATCTGTGTTAAGCAAATATCCCGGAGTTTTGTTTACTTTGCAGAACAATAATATTAAGATATGAAAACAGTAACATTGAACAATGGGGTAGTGATGCCCCGGATTGGTTATGGTGTCTATCAGGTAACTCCTCAGGAGTGTGAGCGTTGTGTTTCTGATGCCCTGAGTGTCGGCTACCGCATGATCGACACCGCGCAGGCTTATCATAACGAGGAGGGCGTAGGAGCTGCCGTCAAGAAAAGCGGTATCGCCCGCGACGAACTTTTCCTTGTGTCGAAGGTCTGGATCTCCAACTATGGCTTCGAAAAAGCCAAGGCATCGATTGACGAGAGTCTGCGCAAACTCGGAACAGACTACATTGACCTCATGCTGCTCCACCAGCCATTCTGCGACCGTTACGGCGCATATCGTGCACTTGAAGCCGCATACAAGGAAGGAAAGGTCCGCGCAATCGGCGTGAGCAATTTCTATCCCGATCATTTCATCAATCTCGCGAACAACGTTGAGATTGTTCCGGCTGTCAATCAGGTTGAAACCCATGTGTTTGACCAGCAGGTCGAGGCTCAGGGATACATGAAAGAGTTCGGTACCTACATGATGGCCTGGGCTCCCCTTGCAGAGGGCCGCAATAATTTCTTCACGAATCTTGTATTGACAGAGATAGGTAAAAAGTATGGCAAGTCAGTCGCTCAGGTGGCACTTCGTTGGCTGCTTCAGCGCGATGTTATTATCATCCCTAAGTCTGTGCATGTAGAACGCATGGAGCAGAACCTCGACATCCTTGATTTTGAGCTTTCTGCCGAAGATATGGCTGTGATTGCCGGTCTCGACACAAAGAAAAGCCTATTCTTTGACCATCATGACCCTGAGGTTGTCAAGATGTTTATGGGATGGAGATAAGTGTATGACAAATATTAAAAGGCTGGATCATCGCGGTGGTCCAGCCTTTTGGTATCAGTGCAAGTATCTATCGTAGGGTGAACGGGTCGGCATCGCGCCATGCCGGGAACTTTTCTCTGAATGAGTCGAGGCGTTCGCGGCTGAGCGTCGCGTAGATGAGACCGTTCTGGTCAAATCTTACAGAAACGTCCTTACCTTTGAAGTCATATACGGCCGAACTGCCGTCGTAGGTGTATCCCTTGCTGTCTGTGCCTTTGCAATCGACCGCGCATACATACGCTTCATTCTCTATAGCCCGCGCGGGGAGAAGGGTATTCCAGGCGCCTACGCGTACATCAGGCCAGTTGGCAACCACGATGAGTGCGTCATATTCATTGTCAACATTTCTGCACCACACCGGGAAGCGTATGTCGTAACAGATTACCATGCTGAGATTCCATCCACGGTAGCGTATTTTCAGGCGGTCGTATCCACGCGAGAATACTTTGTCTTCCCCGGCCATTGTGAAAAGGTGGTGCTTGTCTTCGAATGTCTCGTCGCCCGATGGCTCTATGAAGAATGCCCGGTTGTAGAGCGAACCGCCTGAATCAGCCACAAAACTGCCCGCTATAGCAAATTTATATTTTGCCGAAAGTCCTTTGAGCAGGTCAACTGTCTCTCCTGTGTTACGCTCTGCCAATGGACGGACTTCCTCTTTATCTTTACCCACAGGAAAACCTGTAGAGAATGTTTCAGGAAGAATCAGGAGGTCTGTCTCCGGATGTACCTGCGCTGCGATTGCGCGAAGTGTCCTGAGGTTAGCCTCTTTGTCATTCCAGTTGATTTCCATGGGGAAGAGGCAGACTTTAAGATCTGATGATTTCATTTTACTGTGAATTTTTCGGGATAGCGCGCCGCTTCTTTCCACTCTGAGTAATAGTCTTTGACCCGCTGCAGGTCGCTTTCTATATTTCCGGTGGGCCGGAACTCGTCGCGTATTATGATGCACTTGTTCTTATAATCAATGATACCTAATTGAACAGGTACTTCAGCACCGGTGGCTATATATAGGAATCCTGTGCGCCATTTTGCCTGTGCGCTGCGTGTTCCCTCCGGAGTTACGGCAAGATTCATATAACTGCCGCTTGCAAACATGTCTATGATATGTTGCGTGAGCGTGCCGCCGGAGCCTTTCTTTGGCACCGGAATGCCCCCGAGAGACTTCAGCAGATATTTCAATGGGAAGAAAAACCAGAATTCCTTCATAAGGAAATTGGCTTTTCTTCCCAGTGAACGGTATGCGAGAAGTCCGAGGATAAAATCCCAGTTGGAAGTGTGGGGTGCGACGCAGATAACGCATTTGTCGCGCTTGGGAGCTGTTATGTCAACTTTCCACCCATACCACCTCAATATGGTTCCCCAGACGTTCATTGCTTAGTTGGCTGCGTTGGCATACTCTTTGTTGCGTGCCTTCTCCTCAGCGGGAAGTGCGGCATTGAAGAGTTTGAGCGATTCGTTGACTTCCTCGCTGAACTCAGTCTCGATCTTGTCGAACAGAGCCCTGAAGAATTTTCTCTTCGCAACGGCATATTCCTTCATATCGGCAAAAGCCTTGGGACCACGGTCGAAATAGATATTGGCATTGTTTTTTGCTTTGCCTATCGCACCGAGAATCTTCTCCATGGCCTGTGCGATCTTATCGCGGTCAGCACCCTCTACATTGTAATAGGCTGAAATCATCTCGTCGATTACTGATGCGCCGAGGGCATCCGCGTACTTTTTGAATTCTCTTTTGTTTGGCATAATTCGGGTTATTTATAAGTTTATCGAGGGTTATCGGCAGTGTCTTAATCGACCGGAGTCATCATCCGGTTGTCTCAACTGCAACTTTTGGTTCTTTCCTCTTTAGATATAACGCATAAAAACCGCGTTCTATCATTTGAAGATGAAAAAAATCGGTTCTCCGTGTCCAAATCCGTTGTGAAACCATTGAGAATTTGTGAAATATTTGTATCTTTGTCACCCGAAGACCAGGGCTTTTATCCAGTAGGAATCTGCCCTCAGTTATAGGTTCCCTTTTACAGGTAAAGATAATGTTTCATTTCAGTGATAAAATTTCAGTGATAGAATTTCTGCCGGCTTTGAAAAAGTTCAGGAAGTATATGGCAATTGCGTTGGTGGGGGTTGTTACCATTTGCGCTCTTAGTTCCTGTCACACTTCAAGACGTGCTTCCACGCGTCCTGGGCATCCCGATGTTGCTGATGTTCATGTTGGTAAAGCATCTAAGCTTCAGAAAAGAATCGTAGAGGAGGCATATACATGGCTTGGCACCCCATATAAATATGCAGGAGTGGAAAAAGGGGAGGGCGCTGATTGCTCCGGTATGGTAATGAAAGTTTACGAGAAAATCACCGGGGAGAAAATTCCCCGTAATTCAGCTAAGCAGGCAGAATATTGCACACGTCTTGATGCTTCTGATGTCGATACGGGAGACCTGATATTCTTTGCCACAGGGAAAGATCCGGACAAGGTTTCGCATGTCGGCATAGTGATTGACAATGAGAGTTTCATCCACGCCTCTTCTTCAAAAGGTGTTGTCGTTTCCAAGTTCACCACGCCATACTATCAGAGGACTTTCATAATGTTTGGCCGAGTGCCACATGTCAGGAATCTCGTGACAGAGACCCGCTGAAGCATTTTTTTGCAAATATGTTTGGGTGATAACTATTTTTGTATTATATTTGTCAACTGAATATCGGAACTACATCAATATTCAAACGCCGGATGGCGGTTACATACCATAAACTCAAATTAGATAACCCCATAAATCAGAAAAAACAATGAGCAAACCGTATGTTGTCGGAATTGACATAGGCGGAACAAACACTGTGTTCGGCATTGTTGACGCACGCGGCCATGTAGTGGCAGCCGACTCTGTCAAGACAAGAAAACATGTGGACTTTGATGACTACATCGCAGAACTCCACGAAGGACTCTCACGTCTCATAAAGGCCAACGACGCCGAGGATCAGATTCAGGGAATTGGTATCGGTGCCCCCAATGCCAACTACTATACCGGCGAGATTATCAATCCGCCAAACCTCCCCTGGGGACCGATCATTCCTCTCGCTGAGAAAGTCAGCAAGGCTTTCGGAGGTATCCCCGTTGCTATCACCAACGATGCTAACGCCGCAGCTCTCGGCGAGATGACATATGGTGCGGCACGCGGCATGAAAGATTTCATCATGATTACTCTCGGAACGGGCGTTGGCTCCGGTATCGTTATCAACGGTCAGCTCGTATACGGCTCGGATGGTTTTGCCGGTGAGCTCGGACACGTTATCATGAAGCGCAACAATGGCCGCGTCTGTGGCTGCGGACGTACCGGATGTCTTGAGGCATATTGCTCGGCTACAGGTGTTGCACGCACTGCACGCGAGTTCCTTGAGGTTCGTACAGAGCCTTCGCTGCTGCGCAATCTTGAAATCGAAGATATCACATCCAAAGACGTTTACGATGCTGCAATGGCAGGAGATAAGCTCGCAAAAGACATCTTCAATTACACAGGTGAGATTCTTGGCGAGGCATTCGCTGATATGGCGGCTTTCTCAAGCCCGCAGGCATTCATCCTCTTTGGTGGCCTTGCCAAGAGCGGCGACTTGCTCATGAAGCCCATCAAGGAATCGTTCGATAAGAACGTGATGCCTGTCTTCAGAGGCAAATCAAAAATTCTTATCTCCGAACTCAAGGAAAGCGACGCAGCCGTTCTCGGAGCATCAGCTCTCGGTTGGGAAGCGCGTTATCACTACGAGGCTCCCTACGCAGAGAAGGAAGAGGAGAAATAATCCCCACATTAAATTAAATATGCAGGTCGGAAACGTAGAAGTTCCGACCTGTTGTTTTTTATACTATTATTTCCGCGTTATTCGATAAGCGGTCTTCAATGCTATTCAAAGTTCTTAAGCTCTTTGTAAAGCTGGTGGACGGGAAGGCCCATTACATTGTAGAAGCTGCCGTTGATTGATTCAACAGCTACGCAACCTATCCATTCCTGGATGCCGTAGGCTCCGGCTTTGTCAAAGGGCAGGAAATTCTCAACGTAATACTCGATATCGTCCTTGCTTATGTGAGCGAAAGTGACATCAGTCACTGTAGAGAAGGACGTGCGCTTGCCATGAGTGGATATGCTCACGCCGGTAATTACCTTGTGGGTCTTGCCGGAAAGAAATTCCAGCATTTCTACCGCTTCGGCATGATTGCGTGGTTTCCCAAGAATTCGTCCGTCGGCTATTACAAGTGTGTCAGCCGTTATCACAAGCTCATTGCCGGTGAGCGTTTTCATGTAGGCATCTGCCTTAAGATTGGAGAGGAACTGGGGCACTTCATCGGCCGGCATATCCTCGGGATATTTCTCGTCAATTCCGCCGATGCTTATAACATTGAACGGCACACGCAGCTGCGAGAGAAGTTCCCGGCGGCGCGGCGATTTACTCGCCAGCAATATTTTATATTTCCTTAGATTGTCAAGCATGATCAGTTTGTAGAAAAAGTTAGATTTATTCAGCTATAGTTATGTAAGCTATAGTTATGTAAGGAGGAATGCTTTACCAGCCGAAAGCATTATCATCTTTCATCCAGTCTCCGCGAGCCCGTAATACTTGCTCAATTATGTCGCGTCCGCAGCCATAGCCGCCGTTGAAGCGGGAAACATATGTGGCGGCTGCCCGTGCTTCGTGACACGCATCGGCGGGAGCACAAGCAAGTCCCGCCTCGTGCATACACCTTAGGTCAGGAATGTCATCACCCATATAGACAGTTTCTTCTGGAGTAAGCCCTCTCGATTGCATCCATTCACGGAATATGCCGATTTTATGACTCGCCCCGAGATAGATGTCACTGATCCCGAGAGCCTCATATCTGTATCTGACTGATTCTGTCTTGCCTCCGGTAATAATGGCGATATGGTAGCCAAGTTTAGCCGCGAGCTGCATGGCATATCCATCTTTGATGTTGACCATACGCATAGGTTCTCCATGTTCCGACATCGGAATTGTTGAGGGCGAGAGCACGCCGTCAACATCGAATGCAAATCCCCTTATTTTGGTAAGATCGTAATTTATTCCGCTCATACTGAATGGTTATGTTTCGTGCTTATTCAGGTTGGTTATGTTTATGATGACGGCTGATGATAGATTCGCTCAGAAGTTTGTATAGTGTGCCGAGGTCTTCATTATCTTTTAGACGTTCAAGATGATTACCGATGGTTTTCATATCTTGACGGATTGCAGGCCCTGTCTGAGCTTCAGGAGGTGTTACCCTCGAAACTTTCCTGACAGTCTCGTTAATCAATGGAAGCATCGATTCGAACGACAATCCTTTGGATTCGAGGAAGTCATACGCGAGTGACCATAGATGATTTACGAAATTACAGCTGAGTACAGATGCGATATGCAGATTGCAGCGCGCTTCGGAATCAGCTTCCGAAACATGTGCGCTGATCAGCTCAGCCGTTTCTTTAAGCCTGGCTGTCACGTCTGCGTCCATTCCTTCTATAAAGAATGGTATCTCGGCATAATCGAGCTTCACATACTTTGAGAAAGTCTGCATCGGATAGAATACTCCGGCACGTACACCCAAATCCGATATGCGGGAGAGGGGAGTGGTTCCGGAAGTGTGTGCAATGATGCCGTCACTACCTGTTGATGCCACAACAGAACTTGCGACATCTCTGATTGCATCATCACTCACGCTGATAAGATATATGTCAGCGTCAGTGCGCAGACCATCGAGTGTTCTTGCCGGAACGGAATTGACATCAGCCTTTTCGCGTAGAGCGTTGAAAAGATGCGTCCCCACATTTCCGGTGCCGATTACATCTATTTTCATAAGTAGCAATTCAGTATTTCAATATTCCTGCCATACCCATTGTGTGACGCAGATTAATCTCCACACAGGGGTTGATTGCTCCCGAGGCAGTGACAAGCATGTCAATTCCTACGGGACCGTCATAATCAGGCGCGATGAGAGTTGAAATGGCCTCGCGCTGACATTCTACAGTTGTGGTCAGGCTTTGTCCTGCTTTATCCTCAATGATTCTCCGGAGCGAGGTCTGGCTGCCTTTAACATTTCCGTGATATTTCCCGCGACGGGACACATTGAAAACGGAGTAACCTATAAATTTGACTTCTCCGTCTTCGCACAACCACTCGGTAGCGAAATCGAGTTTGCGGTCATAGGCTTTCTCCATCATGACCGAACCTTGTCGGGAGATTATGCCGCGCAACCAAGGCTCTACATGCTTTTCCTCAAGATCATCTGTCAGAAGTATGCCTCGTCCCGAACTGCTCCAGGGTGCCTTGAAAAACAACCCTCTGTTATCTTTGAAGGCCGTCACTCCTTCGGCCGGATCCGTTATTTCTACCGGTATCTCTATCTCATTGTCGAGTACAGAGCGACAGGCTTTCATAAATGCTGTTGTTGTGCGTCGGTGGGAGAGTTCACGTATTCGCCGCAATGCTTCACAGTCAGGCATTCCCGACATGTCTCCGATTGTCTCGATAAGGGTTCTGCGGATCTGACGGTTCCATCCCCAAGGTGTCGGAACATATTCCTGATAATCCCCGGGAGACTTTTGCACATCATCCATGGTCGCAATATGCAGCCTTGACTCAAATGCCTCATGATAGCGGGGTGTATCGGTCAGAGATTCTGCCGGAGAGTCAAGGAGCAGAATAGCATCGCCTGGTGCCGCGAATACGACCGGCATCAAAGCGTTCGCCCGGCGAAGAGCAACCACTTTGGCCGGAGGTGTATAGAATTCCGAATCAGACGCCAATGCGTAATCAGTCTCCGGATTAAATATAAACAGTCTTGGTCGGCGCATGTAAAACAAAAGCCGCGGAGCATAAAGTCCGCGGCGGTATTGCTTTTAACGGACCCCTGACAGGGGTTGTGTCTTAATCGTCAAGAAGCTCTTTCTCCTTCAACGGGTTAGAGAAATAGAGCTTGTGTTCCAGATACTCCTGGGTCGCGATGAGAGTCGGCTTCGGAAGTTTCTCGTAGAATCTTGAGATTTCGATTTGCTCCCTGTTTTCCGACACCTCTTCCATATTATCGGTCGAAGCGAACTCCTGAAGTTTCTTCTCAAGTTCCTTTTTCATTTCCGATGAAATCTGGTTGGCTCTCTTGCCGATGATGCAGACTGTCTCGTACACGTTGCCCGTCTGTTCCGCCATGGCGATCATGTCGCGGGTAACTGTATTTAGAGGAGCGTTTGTCTTCTTATAATCCATAAGTTCTATTATGATTTATTTGGGTTTGCGTGGTTAATATAACGGAAATACGGGCGGTTTCGTTTAATGTCCCGTATGTTTTTCTGCAATCTTGAAGATTGTGTTGGCCTCTTTCGTATGCTTCGATTCCGGATAGTTGTTGATGAATGAGTAATATTCGTCAACAACGTCGCTGTAACGCTCGGCCATCTTCTCGGCCACACTGTTGCGTGCCTGTTGATATTTCGATTTCAGAATCAGGAACTCAAACTCCTCGCGATACTTCGAGTAGGGGTAATCCTTCAGCGCATTCTGCGAAACAATCACCGCCGACTCGTAGTTGTTGCCCATGAAGTTTCCTAAATTGTAATAGAGCTGGGCATTCTGAAGCTCCTTGAGGGTGAGCTTGTCCTGCATCTCGAAAATAGCCTTCTGTGCTTCGGATACCTTCTCGCTTTTAGGGAATTTCTCAAGGAAGTTCTGAAGTTCCTCGATGGCTTTTACAGTATATGTCTGGTCGAGCTGAGGATCCGGGGAGTCGAGATAGAAACCATATCCCGAATAAAACTGGGACAGCTCTGCGAACTTCCCTTTGGGGTATCTCTGACAGTAAGTCTTGAAAAAGACGTTGGAGTTGGTGTAATCCTGATTACCGTAATATGACATGGCGAGCAGGAAGAGGGCCTCCTCTCCCTTGGCTGTGCCTCGGAGGGGAGTATATATGTCGTTGAGCACGGTCGATGCCTGGACATATTTTTTCTCTTCGTAAGCACGCTTGGCGTAGTCAAACTTGTAATCCACGTCACGACTTTTCATGACCTTGGTGTATTCTGTACACGAGGCCAGGAGCGCCACAACAGGTATCAGGAATAAAAATTTGCGCATAACAGTTGTGTTGGGTGTGCGGATACGGTATGATTGATTGCGAATCCGTCATGCAAAGTTAGCAAAAAATATCGGAAATAGCCTCAAATCTCGCCAAAAATTGTTAACTTTGGGCTTCAAAAACTCGATTGACGGTGAAAAGCAACCAATCAGACCACTCCTACAGCTGGGGAAGCAAATATATTGACCGCCATCCGGTGATGGCCAACATTGTGATAATCTTCATTATCGCGGCTCTCGGCGTATATGCCGCGTATCTCGCGACGGCTCTGTTTACCAAACATGGCCGCAGCGTGCAGGTGCCCGGTGTGGAGAACCTGTCGTACACCGAGGCTATATCGCGTCTTCACAGCCGAGGGCTGAAAGTCGATATCCGCGACTCCCTGTACCGTGAGGATGTGAAGCCCGGTTTCGTTATCGAGCAGTTCCCGAAGGCCAATTCAATAGTAAAACCGGGTCGGAAGATATTTCTCTACATCAACGCCGTTCACCCGAAGGAGGTCATTCTCGATGATGACAATCATCCGAACGAGCTGGCCATGAAAGGTGTGTCAGAGCGTACCGCGCTTGCTAAGTTCGAGGAACTTGGTTTCAAGAATGTTCGCGTGGTAAAGGTGCTGGGTCCGACGGACCGCGTCGTGAAAATCCTCGCGAACGGTCGTCCGGTCCGCAAGATGCAGAAACTCCCGGTCAATTCGACTATAGTAATCGAGGTGTCGGACGGACGTCTTGCCGATTTCCAGGATTCTCTCACGAATCTTGAGTATCTTGACACTTACCGTGAGCGTCAGGTTTTGGAAGAATATCATGGTTCAGAAGAGGCTGTGTATGAGAACAGCGGTGAGCAGACCACTCCCGTCGAGAGGATTCCGGAGCGTCAGGAAGAGGAGACGGAAGAAAATTCCCAATATTTCTGATGTAATATCCAAATTCAATAATATGGAGATGAACAAGGATATTGAAGATGAGATATTGAATACGGAAGCGCAGGATCAGGAAAGCCCTGCCGAGCCTACCTATGTCCTTGAGGATGGTCGTGAGCTTTATGAGCATTTCCGTTTTGAGGCTGACAAAGGGCAGCAACTGCTGCGTGTAGACAAGTTTCTTGTGGAGCGCATGGAAAAGACCTCGCGCAACAGGATTCAGCAGGCCGCCGACGCGGAGTGCATCATTGTAAATGGCCGTCCCGTTAAATCAAGCTACAAGGTGAAACCGGGCGATGTCATAAGCATTGTCATGGACCGTCCGCGTTATGATTTTGAAATCATAGCCGAGGATATTCCGCTTGATATAGTTTATGAGGATGAGTTCCTGCTGGTCGTCAACAAACCTCCCGGGCTTGTGGTACACCCCGGACATGGAAATTATTCAGGCACGCTTGTCAATGCGCTTGCATATCATTTCAAGGACTCGCCCGATTATGATGTCAGCGACCCGCGTCTCGGCCTTGTGCACCGTATCGACAAGGATACCTCGGGACTTCTGGTCGTAGCCAAGACGCCTGAGGCAAAGACAATGCTCGGCAAGCAGTTCTTCGACAAGACTACGCGCCGTGAGTATGTAGCTTTGGTTTGGGGAGATTTCGCGGAGGACAGCGGTACTATAACCGGTAATATCGGTCGTAATCCGCGCAACAAGCTCCAGATGGCTGTAATGGAAGATCCGACACAAGGCAAGCACGCCGTGACTCATTTTTCGGTACTTGAGCGTTTCGGGTATGTCACAAAAGTCAAGTGTGTGCTTGAGACGGGCCGTACACACCAGATACGTGTACATATGCTCCACACGGGGCATCCTCTGTTCAACGACAGCCGTTATGGCGGAGACAAGATTCTTAAAGGGAATCCGTCGTCCACATACCGTCGCTTTGTAGAGAATTGCTTTGAGATATGTCCCCGCCAGGCTCTGCACGCACGCACTCTCGGTTTCGTGCATCCCGACACCGGAAAGGAGATGTTTTTCGAGGCGCCGATACCCGACGATATGGAACGCCTTCTCGATAAATGGAGGAACCGGCAACCTGCAGGCAAGGAGGTGTAAGTAGATTTGGGAAATACGGGCAACAGAAACTATGAATAGTCCGTTAAAAGATTAAATGGCCTCGCGGCCGTTGTCGCCCTGAGCGGCAAGCAAACAAATAAGAAACTTATTATGAGTGTTCAACAATTGGATTTCAGTGATATAGCCCCTTACGACGATGAATGTTTCCATCAGAAGATGGAGACGCTCGTCAAGGATCCCGGTTTTCTGCATGCTGTCTATTACACCATGCCGAAAGATGATGTCCCGGCTCTTATTGAGGATCTGCTCAAAATTGACAATAAATATGACTTCCAGCATCAGGTGATGTTCCCGTTCCTTGAGATGCTGGCAAAGACCACTACAGCAGGCATAAGTCTGGGTGGGGTGAAATATTATAATCCCGCGCTGAACTATGTGTTCATCACAAACCATCGTGACATTGTGCTCGATGCTTCGTTTCTGAATCTTGCGTTCATGCGCCGTGGAATGCCTACCTCGGAAGTGGCGATCGGCAATAACCTGCTTGTTTTTGACTGGATTACCGATCTTGTCCGGCTCAACAAGTCATTTATCGTGAAGCGTAACACAGGCCTTCGCGAGGGACTGCTTGCTGCAAAGAAATTGTCCGCATACATTCACCATGCCATACTTGACAAGCATGAGTCCGTATGGATTGCCCAGCGTGAGGGCCGGGCAAAAGACAGTTCCGACCATACGCAGGAGTCTCTTGTCAAGATGCTCGCTCTCGGAGGGGAAGGCTCGTTCATGGAGAAACTTGAGGAAATCAACCTCATGCCAGTGTCTATCTCCTATGAGTTTGACCCCAACGATTATCTGAAGGTAAAGGAATTCCTGATGAAGAGAAGGAATCCGAATTTCAAGAAGTCGCAGAGGGACGACCTTTTCAGCATGGAGACGGGACTGCTTCAGTTCAAGGGACATGTCCATTTCCAGTTGACACCGAGAATAAATCCGAAACTCGACCAGCTCGGCGAGTTCCCCGATGTCAATACCGCAGCCAAATATGTCGGTTGCCTCATCGACCAGGCCATTCACCGCAGCTATGAGATTTTCCCCATCAACTACATAGCGTTCGACATGCTCCATCACACCGAGAGGTTCAGTAAGAAATACACTCCCGAACAGCGTGTCGAGACTGAAAATTATTTCAATAACCAGCTAAACAAGATTGACATCGAAGACGTTACACCCGATGAGCGGGAGTTTATGTTAGAGATGATGTTGGTCATGTATGCAAATCCGCTCAAGAATAAACTGAAAACCATACTCGGCGGCATGGAATGAAGTTTCCGCATGGCATGAACAGTCATGGCCGACTTATGAAACTTATGAATATGTGGCGGTTGGTGAGTTAACATAAAACAGACCAATATGAGAATCCCGTTATTGGCGGCTGTACTGTTAGCCGTATTCGCGGTCGTTTCAGACCTCTATATACTCAAGGATATACGCCAGTACTCCTCTGCACGGCACAGGCGAGTATTCTCGCGGGTCTACACAGTCTTTATGGTGCTGTGCTGGATTCTCGTGGCTGTCACACTCTGCTTTCCGAAGAGGTCTGAGGAGCATTCCATACTTGGCTTGATGTGGATGCTTTTCACGACACTTTCAATCTACATCCCGAAGTTCCTGTATTGCATCTGTTCCCTCATGGGTCGTCTGTTCTCCCGCAAGGGGGTGAACCGGGGGGCATTGGTAGGAGTGCCGGTTGCTCTTCTTGTATTCATCGTGATCTGGTGGGGATGCCTTTTCACACGTCATGACATTGTGGTCAATGAAGTCGACGTGGTATCTGATAAATTGCCCGAGTCGTTCGATGGATTTGAGGTCCTTCAGTTCAGCGATGCTCACGTAGGCACATGGGGAACTGATACGGCTTTTGTCTCAAAACTCGTAGATTCAATCAACAACCGTAAGGCGGATCTGATTCTTTTTACGGGTGATATTGTGAATAGACGTTCTTCCGAACTTGACCCCTTTGTGAAGATATTCAGCCGTTTGAAAGCACCTTACGGAGTGTATGGCGTGCATGGCAACCATGATTATGCCGGCTATGTAACGTGGAAGAATCCGGGAGATGCCAATAAGGATGTGGCGCGTCTTGACAGTATGATGCGGGTCATGGGCTGGAAGATACTTAATAACCATACCGGTTTTGTCGCCAAGGACAATGACTCGATTGTTGTGATAGGCGTGGAGAACTGGGGTGAACCTCCTTTCAATCAGCTTGGCGATCTCGGCAAGTCGTACCCTGAAGATGCCGGGAAGTTACATGGCCTGAACGATGGTATGTTCAAGATTCTACTTACCCACAATCCGGAACATTGGAGTCAGGTGGTTACAAAGATCAGTAACATAGACCTCAGTCTTGCCGGACATACCCATGCCATGCAGTGCATGATCAAAATCGGTGACTGGAAATGGTCTCCAAGTAAATACAGATATGAACAATGGGGAGGTATGTACTCCGACACTGCCAAGGATGGCAATCCGATGAATCTGTACGTAAACATCGGTGTCGGCGAGGTCGGTTTTCCTGCCCGTATCGGAGCTGCGAAACCGGAGCTTACATTGTTCAGACTTCACACAAAGAAGAATAACTGATAGTTGATCAAAACACCTCATCTTGCGCCATGTCTTTCCATTATATTCTATCTGTAGGTTCCAATTGTGGATTTGCAAATGTCAAGAGAGCCGTGACATGGCTGGCAGGACAGCTTATCGATTTCAGAGCCTCCGGACTCTATGACACTCCGGCTGTGAATGGCGGCTCGGGTGCGTATGTCAACGCGGTGGTCGAAGGTACATCCGGGTTGGACATTGAGTCGTTCAACATCCTGCTTAAGAACTATGAGATAAATTGCGGGCGCGACGCATCATGCCGCAGTCTGGGAATCGTTCCGATAGACATCGATATAGTCATCTGCGACGGAGCAGTGGTGCGCGAATGGGATTACCGTCAGAACTTCTTCCGCATAGGTTACTCAGAACTTGCGGGCACGCTGGTAGAGCACTAATCCGATACCGAGATAGATGAAGTTCGGTATCCACATGGCCACCCATGGCGATGTAAGACCTGAGATGGCAAACTGGCTTGTCACCGTCGAGAAGAGAATGTAGCTGAAACTCAACAGCAGACCGATACCGATGTTGATACCCATACCACCTTTAACTTTCTTAGCCGAGAGAGACACTCCGATCAGTGTCAGGATAAATGCTGCGGCGGCTACAGCGTATCTTCGCTCACGCTCGATTTCGAATGCTTTGATGTTGGCCACACCGCGCTCTTTCTGCTTGTTTATATACTCGGTGAGCTGAGGAGTGGTCATGGTCTCCTGGTCATTTTTCGAGATTATGAAATCGCGTGGCTCGATTGGAATAACAGTATCGAGTCTTGTCCCTTTCGTGATTTTCTCACGCATGCCGTCAAAGTCACGCATCACGTAGTTGTTGACCGTCCAATGATACATGCGTGTCGAGTCATAATTGATTGTCTGCGCAGTCAGTCGCGAAACCAATTGCTTGCCGCTGAATTTGTCGAGTGAGAAGCGATAACCGGTCTTGGTGGAGTTCTCGAAGCGGCCGATATAGACAACCTCGCCGGGACGTGCCATAAGCTGAATGTCAAGTCCGGTGGTGACTTTTTTGTTCTTCACATACTTGTTGGTATAGTCTATTCTCTTAACGTTGGTTGGTGGAATCAGATAGTTGCTCAGGCTGAATATCAGAGCCGCGATAACTGCCGCGCCAATCATATATGGCCGCATGAGACGGTTGAAGCTGACGCCGCTTGAGAGAATGGCTATTATCTCTGAGTTTCCCGCAAGTTTGGTCGTGAAAAAGATTACAGCGATAAAGGTGAAGAGCGGGGCGAGCTGGTTTGCAAAATAGGGGAGGAACGACATGAAATAGTCGAAAATCGTCTCCTTGAGGGGCGCGTTGAGGAACGCGTCGAGTTTCTCGGTGATGTCGAACATGGTGACAACAGCGAGAATAAGGATTGTCGCGAAAAAGTAGGTTCCGAGAAATTTCTTGAGAATGAATACGTCAAGCAGCTTGAGGCCGAAAGTCTCCCATGATATGCGGAACTTCCGGTGCGTTGTGCCCGATTCTGCGGTACTTCTGCGCCGTCTGCGTTTCAGTCTCGCGAGTCTTATGCGTCTCAGTAATTTCTTCACGTCAGATTATACTTGTCTATTTTACAAACAGCAATTGACCCGGAATATTACAGTCTCCGGGTCACGTTGATTACCATCTCCTCCTTCCAGCTCTTGAAATCACCGGCAATGATGTGTTTGCGGGCTTCTCTGACAAGCCAGAGATAGAAGGCCAAATTGTGAATAGATGCTATCTGCATTCCGAGAATCTCATGGCTGACGAATAGATGTCGCAGATATGCGCGTGAGTATGCCTCATCTACATACGATGCTCCACCCGGATCGAGAGGAGAGAAGTCCTCAGCCCATTTCTTGTTCTTCAGGTTGATTATGCCGTGGCGCGTGAATATCATGCCGTTTCTGCCGTTACGTGTAGGCATCACGCAGTCCATCATGTCCACTCCCCGGTCTATGGCTTCGAGGATGTTGGCAGGAGTGCCGACACCCATCAGATACCTCGGCTTGTCCGTAGGAAGAATGTCATTGACGACCTCAATCATCTCATACATCTTCTCTGTCGGTTCTCCTACGGCCAGACCTCCGATTGCATTGCCGTCAGCACCGAGATCCGCTACGAATTTCGCGGATTCGCGGCGCAGATCCGGATACACGCATCCCTGCACGATGGGGAAATATGCCTGGCGGTAGCCGTAGAGACCTTCGGTCTCCTTGTAGCGTTTCCAACCGCGCTGGAGCCAGCGGAGCGTCAGACCGAGTGAGTTTTTAGCGTAATCATAATCGGCTGTTCCGGGAGGGCATTCGTCGAGAGCCATCATGATGTCAGCACCAATCACGCGCTCGATGTCAACCACACCCTCGGGTGTGAAGAGGTGCTTGCTGCCGTCGATATGGCTGCGGAACCATGCTCCTTCCTCGTGCAACTTCCTGTTGGCTGCGAGCGAGAAAACCTGAAAGCCACCCGAGTCGGTCAGAATCGGACGGTCCCAGCTGTTGAATTTATGAAGTCCTCCGGCTTTCCTGAGCACCTCAAGTCCGGGTCGCAGATAGAGGTGGTATGTATTGCCGAGGATTATCTTGGCATCGATGTCGTCACGGAGCTCATGTGCGTGTACAGCCTTTACGCTTCCCACTGTACCGACCGGCATGAATATTGGGGTCGGTATCTGTCCGTGGTCTGTTGTTATCATTCCGGCGCGGGCATTGCTGCCGGGCGCGTTTGCCTCAAGTTTAAAATCCATAAGTGCAAAATTAATTCATTATTCCAAATCCTGCAAATCCCGATGCTCTGTTCTAATCCATTCGTTCCTTGCGCGAGGCATCAAGCCGGAGCAGTATGAAGAGCAGTATCGTGAAGCCCCATAGCGATGAGCCTCCGTAACTGAAGAACGGTAGCGGAATGCCGATTACGGGGCATAGTCCTATCACCATTCCCACGTTGATTCCGAGATGGAATATTAGAATCGACACCACGCAGTATGCGTAGACCCGCTCGAATGCGGTGCGCTGTCTTTCCGCTATGTGAATCAGCCGGAGAATGAGACCGAGATAGAGTGCGAGCACAAGGCTTGTGCCTATGAATCCTTCCTCCTCTCCGATTGTGCAGAATATGAAGTCTGTATGCTGTTCTGGAACGTATTTCAGTTTGGTCTGCGTTCCGTTGAGAAATCCCTTTCCCGCTATTCCTCCGGAACCGATGGCAATCTTTGACTGATTGACATTGTATCCGGCACCGCGAAGGTTCTCCTCGATGCCGAGCGCGACCTTGATGCGCATCTGCTGGTGCGGTTCGAGAATGTTGCCGAATACGTAGTTGACCGAAAAGAGGAACAGTACCGACGTTATGGCGAATCCTATCGTGATAAGGAATTTACCTATCCGATGGCGGAACATCGCTATTGCCGTATATCCTATTGCAAGCGCAAGAATAGAGATGAAATATATCAATCCGTTCACTTGAACTCCGCATAGCGAAAGTATTGTCACTATTATACCGGATCCTACAAATCCATAAATCACATTACGTGCAATTATGATGTCGCGGCAATAGAACAGCAGCATCAGAGCGAAAATGAGCAGGATTATTACAAAGACGGTGAACTCGCCCATGGGTAATCCTAAAATCAGAGGCTCTGCAAATTTGACTGCCACCACAAAGAATGTCACCGCACAGAGCACCGAGAACAGTACGAGGCCGCTCATTCCCTCGCGATAAAGTACAAAGATGAAAGAGAGGTAGACCAGTGCGCTTCCGGTCTCGTTCTGTAGAAGAATGAGAATAATCGGGAGAAAGATTATAATGAGCGCCCTGAAGTAGTTGCTTATCTTTGCGTTGAGCACAAAGTTATACGAATCGAAGAGCTTGGCGAGTGCGAGAGCTGTGGCAAACTTTCCGAACTCGGCCGGCTGCAGGCTTATCGGCCCGAATTTGAGCCATGAATGTGAACCCTTTATATCGGGAGCCACAAAGATAGTGACAAGCAGCACGGCAAGAACCACGATGTATATCGGATAGGCGTAGGTCTTGTATATGCGGTAATCGGTAAGCATGATGATGCTTCCGATTACCAGCGAGAGTCCTATCCACATTATCTGCTTGCCCGAAAATTCATTGAGGTCAAACAGACTCGCGTTGTCGAAGTCATAGCTCGCTGCATAGATGCTGATTGCACCGAATGTTACCAGCAGCAGGTAAAGTACAATCGTCACCCAGTCAATAGCCTTGAATGCTGAAATTCCCGAATCAGTGTTTTTTGACGCCACTTGAAACTATTGTGTTTGAGTTCATCATTCGTTCCTCCAGACCCTTGCGGGCGGAGCTTATCTCTCCTGTAAGATATTTCTCCATCATGAGTGAGCCGATCGGCACACCATATGTGGCTCCGAAACCGGCGTTCTCCACATAAACCGCTATCGCGATTTTTGGATTGTGGTATGGAGCGAAGCCCATGAATGCCGAGTGGTCCTTGCCATGGGGGTTCTGAGCCGTACCGGTTTTTCCGCAAACCTCTATGCCCGGCAGGTTGGCAGTGCGGCAGGTACCTCCGAGAACAGCCATGCGCATACCTTCAGCAACTGTCTCGTAATACTCTTTCTTGATTTTGGGACGGTGCTTCTCACTATACTTCTTGTCGATAGCGCTGTCAGCAATCTCCTTGACGACATGGGGCGTGTAGAACCATCCCCGGTTAGCGATAGTCGCACACAGATTCGCTATCTGCAAAGGGGTTGCCAGCACCTCTCCCTGTCCGATAGAGACAGAGATTACGGAGTTTGCAGTCCAGTTGGCACCACGGAAGGATTTGCTGTAGAAGTCGGCGTTGGGAATAAAGCCTCGGCTTTCCGACGGCAGGTCTACACCAAGACGGTATCCGTAGCCCATCTCGACCATATAGTCTTTCCACTTTGTAAGCTGGTCAGATGGTTTGGTGCCGCGCTTGTCTATCATGTTCTTGAATCCCCAGCAGAAATATGCGTTGCATGATGTCTGGAGTGCAGCCTTGAGCGCGATAGGGGAGGCATGGCCGTGACAACCCACACGCAGACCGTTGACATAGCCATGATAGCATGGATACTGGGTAGCATTTGTCACCACGCCCTCTTGTAGGAATATAAGACCCTGTGTGGGCTTGAATGTCGATCCCGGGGGATAGGCACCCTGGATGGACCGGTCATAAAGCGGTTTGTACGGATCCTGAACAAGTGCCGCATAGTTATTGCCGCGCTCGCGCCCTACAAGCAGCGAAGGATCGTAGTTTGGCGAAGTGACAAGTGCGAGAATCTCGCCTGTTGCAGGCTCAATGGCTACAATAGCGCCGATTTTACCTCTCATCAGCTGTTCACCATATTCCTGGAGCTCGATGTCAAGCGAGAGTTTAAGATTATGGCCTGAAACCGGAGCCTCGTCAAGTTTGCCATCTTCGTACTTTCCTTTTATGCGTCCGAGAGCATCTTTCATCAGCACCTCGACACCTTTCTTGCCTCGGAGCGCTTCCTCGTAGCTTTTCTCCACACCAAGGTCTCCGGTATAGTCTCCGCGACGGTAATAACGGTCGCGTTCTATGTCGTCGGCCGAAACCTCGCGGATATTGCCGAGAACATTGGCCGCGCAGTTGTAGCCATATTCCCTTACGGTTCGTTTCTGTATGTAGAAACCTGGCAGGAGATACAGTTTCTCCTGCAATTTGCCGTAGTCCTCCTGCGAGAGGTGCGATATAAGTTTCTGCGGTGTATAGGCGGAATACCCTGGATTCTTATGAGTGTCTTTCATGTCTCGCCAACGTTCCGCAAGCTGCTCACGGGTAATACCGAGAGCATCGCAGAGCATGGTGGTGTCGAAATCTCCGACATCCTTCGGGATAATCATGACATCGAAAGCCGGTTTGTTGAATACCACCAACTTGTCATTGCGGTCATACACCAGTCCGCGCGCCGGGTAGATCACGCGGCGTAGAAAAGCGTTGCTGTCGGCACTTTCCTTATACTTGTCATCACCGACCTGCAACGCGAAAAGCCTCACGACATAGATCATCACAATCAATGTTATGAAGCCACCTATCACATATTTACGTTTTTCTAAATTATAATCTTTCCTCATCGAATCATTTACCTGTGTGACATTTCTTTACTTGAAATCCTTCCGTGAAATAAGGCTGTCGATGCCGAGAAGGATAAGGAATGTCAGAATAGCACTTGCAGCCGACATTATGACTATTTCTTTAACGTCTGCAAAGTTGAAATATTCTATGGTGAAAGCCAGAAGACAGTAGACAACCGACATCGAGAACAGGTATTTGCCATAGACCGCAAAGCCGAGTGTGGTCAGCGAAGGCACGATGTTCTTTGTCCGGTCGTCGCGTGGTATGTATGCGTACAGCATCGGTCGCTTGAGCATTGCGAGCAATGTGCAAGAAAGCGCGTTGACCCCCGGGGTGTCAGCAAACATATCCACAAGCAGTCCGGAAAGAAAGCCGCACGTCAGCAACCAGTTTATGCTGAAATCCATCGGAAGCCGTATTATGACGTATATGAATACGAATGCCATGGCCACGTTGAACAACATTATGTTGTTGCAGACCAGCACCTGGACAATTACCAGTACTATCAGCAGCGCGATGGTGGGGAATATGGGTTTGTCCATGTCAGTCTGTATTAACGTCGAATGTGGCGAGAGAGTCTATCTCGCTTTTGTATATGTCCTTTATCACACGCACTGTGCTCAATGCCCTGAAATCAGAAGAGAGTTTGATTTTCAGCGTGAAGAAACTGTCATCCTGGCTTCTCACACGGTTCATGACCGTTCCTACCGGTATTCCCTCGGGGAATGTGGTCGAGTAACCGCTCGTCACAATCGTGTCGCCGATATGATAGATTGCATGACGGGGCACTTCCTCAACATATCCGACAGCTGCATCACCACCTTTCCACGCCATCGAGCCGATGAAGTCTGTGTCCTTCAGCTTGACAGAGAAGCGTTGGGTCTCGTTGAGAAGTGATATTACACGCGACATATGTTTGCCTGAGACATTGACAATGCCGACAATACCGTTCTGGTCAACGACTCCCATGCCCGGTTCTACGCCATCCAGCCGTCCCCGGTTAATGGTAAAGAAGTTCTTGGGATGACGGGTATTGTTGTTGATGACAGTCGCGGACACATATCCGAACCTCTCCTTGTCAGTTGGATTGAAAAGTGAATCGTCACTGAGAACTTTCATTTCGGCGAGCTGGCTCTTCAGGTTCAATACCTGATTCTGCAGGTCAGCATTTGTAGCCTGGAGGCTCTCGTTGATTGTCTTGAGGTGGAAATATCCCGTAACCTGCGACCATACACTGAAAACACCACCCGTCACGGCATTGGCCGATGTCAGATATACCGACTGCTGATAGACATTATTGTCTACCAGCAGCATGCAACTCATCAGCACATAGAATGTGAAGACGAACCACTTGGAATATCTGATTATGAAGTTTAAGATGTTCCTCATGTCCGCTTTCCAATACAGGGAAAACGACGGGCTTAAAACCGTCTTTTATCTGATCAGGAACGAGAATCTGTTGATATTCTTGAGAGCTACGCCCGTGCCTTTGGCAACTGCGTGCAACGGATCCTCGGCAATCTTGAACTCGATGCGTATCTTGTCGGAGAACCGTTTCGCGAGACCGCGGAGCAACGCGCCGCCTCCGGCGAGGTAGATGCCGTTTCTGACGATGTCGGCATAAAGCTCCGGCGGAGTCTGTTCGAGTGCGGCCAGAATGGCATTCTCCATCTTGATGATTGTCTTGTCGAGACAGTGCGAGATTTCCTCGTACGTCACAGGAACCTCCATGGGGAGCGAGGTCATTTTGTTGGGACCGCATACCACGTATGGTTCCGGTGGATTGTCGAGAGTGGGAAGGGCGGAACCGACATTGATCTTGATGTGCTCGGCCATAGTCGTTCCTACCTTGAGGTTATGCACGCGACCCATATGCTCCTGAATATCGGCTGTAAGGTCGTTGCCGGCGATACGGATGCTCTTGTTGCTCACGATACCACCGAGAGAAATCACGGCAATCTCTGTTGAGCCACCACCTATATCGACAATCATGTTGCCGTCGGGAGCCTCGACATCAAGGCCGATGCCGAGTGCGGCTGCCATAGGCTCATAAATCATGTAGACATCGCGGCCTCCGGCGTGTTCGCTTGAGTCACGTACCGCACGAATCTCAACCTCGGTAGAACCGGAGGGGATGCAGACCACCATGCGGAGAGAGGGGGAGAACCAGCGGCGCTTGTTGCTGACCATCTTCACCATGCCGCGAATCATCTGCTCGGCTGCGTTGAAGTCGGCGATAACACCGTCGCGCAGCGGACGGATTGTACGGATGCCGGGAGGTTCCTTGCCCTCCATCTGGTGAGCGTTGGTGCCGACCGCGAGCAACTTGTCGGTCTTGTTCTCGATTGCCACGACGCTCGGTTCGTCAACGACAATCTTGTCATTATGAATAATGATGGAGTTGGCGGTGCCAAGGTCCATCGCTATTTCCTGAGTAAATGAAAAAAGTCCCATTAATTGTGAACGTTTTAGTTAGTAATCAGCTTAAAGATGATTCAAGGACTCTGTAACAGGGGTTATTCTGTGTGAAGAGTACCGGTCACTGCCGATTTCAACATCGGAACTCGCGGCATTGTTCTCCCGTGAGAAATATTTCCTATAAAATCCAAATGCAAAGTTAATGAAAATTTCAAAAACTGACAACTGTCAGGTTCATTCTTTTGGATTCTTTTTATTATTTGAGGTTTCGGAAAACTTTTAATGCTTCTTTCGACCGCTTTTTTACATGATTTTATTAAATTTGCATCATGGATACTTCCGGAAAAAGAAACTATATTCTGCTGCCTCCGACTCTCGGCAACAAACTCGGCACATTGCTCATATCTTTTTTTGTGCTTTTGATTGCCGTCGCGCTGCTTCAGCCTGTTGTCTCATCGTTATGCACGGACCAGCGTGATGCTTTTCTCATTTCATCTTCGCTGCAATGTCTGTTGGCTTTCATCGCTCCTTCTTTGCTGACAGCCTATCTCTGTTCTCCATCTGTCAGTGAATATGTCGGTGCGACTTCGGATGTGGCACCGCGTCAGTTCGCAGGTGTCATTGTTCTGATGATTATCATGCTTCCCGCTCTCAACATGATTGTCGGTTGGAATGCAGATCTGCAACTGCCGGAGTTCATGTCGGGTCTTGAACAAACGTTCCGTACTTGGGAAGAGAATGCGGCGCGGACCACTGAAATGATTCTCGGCGACACTTCTCTCTTCGGCCTGATTTCCGGTATCCTTATTGTCGGATGCCTGACGGGTTTGGCCGAGGAGATGTTTTTCCGAGCCGGTTTGCAGAAGGCTCTGACTTCCAGCGGTGTGAACCATCATCTCGCAATCTGGACGGCAGCCTTTATTTTCAGCGCGGTTCATTTCCAGTTTTTCGGTTTTGTCCCGCGTCTGCTGTTGGGTGGCCTTTTCGGTTATCTTTATTGTTACACCGGTTCGATATGGATTGCGGCGACTGCCCATGCCCTTAACAATTCTCTTGTGGTCTTGTCGGCATGGCTTACGGCACGGGGCGCGGTCAATGTGCGGTTCGATGAGATTGGCACCGGGGGTGAATACGGATGGTTGTTCGCGCTTGTGAGTGCGGTTCTGACAACCGGTTTTATAATTTATCTTTGGAAAATATTCTTCAGAAGACCGCAGCAAACCGGTGCTTCTGCGAAAGCTTGATGATATGGCAAAAAGTGTTAAGGGACCGGGAGTCCGCGATATAATAGCAGACATCAGACATGGTGAAGCAGCACCGACCTATGTGCTGATGGGGGAGGAGGCATACTACATTGACCTTATAGTTGAAAATCTTGAGAAGTATGTCGTGAATGAGGCAGATCGGGATTTCAATTACAATGTTTTCTACGGCAACGACGCGGATATTGACTATGTGGTCGCTACTGCCCAGCAGTTTCCGGTGATGGCCGACAGAAAACTTGTCATATTGAAGGAAGCCCAGAGCATGAATCAGGCCAAGACCCAGCTGGAAAGGTTCGGTTCATATCTCGCACGGCCGAATCAGACCACTGTGTTTGTCATTGTCTACAAGGGTGAGCCATTCGGTGCATCTTCCAAACTGATCAAAGGTGCCAAGGAGGGTGGGGCGGTAATTTTCCGCAGCGATGTTCCGCGAGACTACGAGTTGGAGAGCCATGTGCGCGATTATTGCCAGTCAAAGAAAATGAGCATCGAGGACAAGGCCATGAAGCTCCTGTGTGAATACATCGGTCCTCCGCTCAGCAAACTGTTCGGTGAGCTCAACAAACTCATTTCCATCAAGGGTGGCAAGGGCAAGATCACGAGCGAGGATGTAGAGAAAAACATCGGCATATCTAAAGATTTCAACAACTTCGAGCTTATAAACGCGCTTTCGACGAAAGACTACCCGAAAGCGATGAAGATAGTGAAGTATTTTGAAAGCAACCCGAAGTCAAACCCGACGGTGATGACTACAAGCGTGATATTCAATTACTTTGCCAATCTTGTTATCGCACATTATCTTCCTGACAAGTCTGACAAGTCGTTGATGGAAACATTCGGCTTCAAGGCACAGATCCAGTTGAGAAGTCTCAAGGATGGTCTGCGCAATTATTCTGCCATGCAGGCAGTCAATGCCATTCACTATCTGCGCGAGTTCGACACAAAATCGAAAGGTATCGGCTCATACGTGAATGAATACGCTCTGCTACGTGAACTTATTTTCAAACTCTTTACATGACATAGGCATTACACTCTCTGAATCGCCGTCTTCTATAAATCTAACTCTTATGGTAATTTATTTTTCCGGTACAGGCAATTCCCGGTATGTGGCTGAATCTCTTGGTCATCTGTTAGGGGAGTCAACATATTTCATGCCTCAGGTTCCGGCATCGTCGCTTTCGCTTTCGGGCGAGAACGTTATATTTGTTTTTCCGGTCTATTCGTGGGGTGTCCCGCCGTTGGTTCTGGACTACATCGGAAACCTTTCGGACGCTTTTGTCAATGAAGTGCGTGAAAGGAATATACCGGTCTCAATGGTATGCACTTGTGGAGACGAGGTTGCAGAGACTCCCGAGATGTTCTGCGGAGCTTGGAGTAAAAGGGGAGTGGAGGTCAAGGGTTTATGGAGCGTGATTATGCCCAACAATTACGTCCTGCTTCCCGGTTTCAGCGTGGATCGGCCGGAAGTGGAGAGGGAGAAACTTGAATGCGCTCCCGGCAGAGTCAGGGAAATTGCCATGGCGATTCAAAACCGGGACTGGAAGAGGGATGTAGTGCGCGGCTCATGGCCACGCTTGAAGACCCGGTTGATATATCCGCTGTTTGTAAAATGGGGAATCAATCCCCGCAAATGGAAAGTATCGGAAGAATGTGTGAGATGCGGCCGTTGTGTCAAGGCATGTCCGGTTGGTAATATGGCCATGAAGGCCGGCACACCATCATGGGACAATCACTGCGTTTCCTGCACCGCATGTTACCACAGCTGTCCGGCAAAAGCAATCTCCTACAGCTCCTTCACCAACTCCAAAGGCCAATACACCTGCCACCTCTCCCCAATAAAGCCCGAAAAACGTATATAAAGTGAGCGTAGGAAAAAATTATGTCTGTGCGTAGTGACTTAATGTTTGTTGCCTCGTATCCTGCGTAAAGAGCTGTTTGGGCAATACTATTGCAAACGTTATGAACTGGATAATTCTTATATTCGCAGGACTGATGGAGGTGGCCTTCACCTTCTGTTTGGGAAAAACCAAGACGGCAGTTGGAGCCGTTCAGTACTGGTGGTGGGCAGGCTTTCTTGCTTCGCTTGCCTTGAGTATGTATCTTATGGCTCGTGCTGCGCGAACAATACCGATAGGAACTGTTTATCCGGTATGGACGGGCATTGGTGCGGTCGGTGCGGTTATAATCGGCATACTTTTCTTTAATGAACCCGCAACGTTCTTGCGCTTGTTTTTTATTACGACCCTCATTCTCTCAATAATCGGTCTTAAGATATTTTGATATGGAAAGTAAGATGCGTAGATTCAAACAACAGCTTGCCGTGGGCGATGCTGTGAAAATATTGAACAGTTGCACAAACGGGATTCTGTCGCTTGTTGACACGGATGGTGCGCCATATGGTGTGCCCATAAGTTATGTTTACGATGGGGGCAACCACATATATCTGCACAGCGCGGCCTGCGGTCGCAAGATTGACTGTATTAAAGCTGATTCCCGCTGCTCATTCTGTGTGGTGTCGCAGGACAACATTGTTCCGGAGGAGTTCACGACCTATTTCCGTAGCGTTATTGTGGCAGGGAGAATCAAGATTCTGACTGACGCTGAAGAAATCCTCCATGGCCTCATAATGCTGAGTGACAAATATTGTCCGGGCATAGATCCAACAAAAGAGATTGATAAGTTTAGAAATACGGTTAAAGTCTTGCGCATAGACATCGACAGCATAACCGGAAAAGAGTCAATAGAACTTGTGCGGCAAAGATAGCCCCAGGTTATTGACACAGCCTCATAATTTCTTCAATCGCCGTCTGCCTCCTTAGTTATTGGAAGACCGTCTTTTTCCCATGCCAGAAAACCACCGGCCATATCTACCACCGTATAACCTTGCTCAGCGAGATAGCCCGCTGCATCGCTACTGCGCCGCCCACTTCTGCAATATACGTATATTGTTCTCGTCTTGTCGAGATGCGCGGCTTCTTGTTTGAATGAGTCCGTATCGAGCCAGTTTATAAGATGTGCGCCGGCAAGATGTCCGTCCGCAAATTCTTCGGGCTTACGTACATCAAGAAGATATGCATTGGACTCTGCTGTCAACTGGATTTGAAACTCTTCAGGCGATACCACATCCACATTCGGGTTGGCAGCCCGTGCGCTGCATGCTGTCATAAACAGTGATGTTATCAGTGAAAATATTTTGGTAAATTTCATGTCCTATGTTTTTATAGGCTAAGGGGCATTAATCATCCCAGTCGGCGTAACGCCGACTAAGAGGACCGATATTTTCTTTGGATTATTTCTTTATGGTATCGGAATTCTGGTTGTAGGCTTTTGCTACGCATTTCCACTCTCCATTTAGTTTGAGGAGGAGCAGGAAGTCGGTGAAGTCTACGCGTCCTCCCCAACCTTCTTCAAGCACACGCACCACGGCCACGGTTTCCTCTACGGCGAGGACATCTATACGCGCCTTGAAATTGTCACCGGCTACGACGGTATCGACATTGTGGTAGAACTGTTCGATTGAACCATGCTCCAGCACACCGTCCAGTATACCGAAAAGCACTGCATCGTCAGTGAAAAGTTGCTTTGCATAGGTGCTGTTGCCCTCTGCAACACTCTTGACGAAATTTTCAGCGGCCTTGGCCACTGCCTCGTATTCCTTGATTTTGTCTCTCATAACTTTTATATATTTGATTTTCTGACTGCAAAGTTATAATGATAATGGACTAAAGTCAAGTACCGAAAAATTTTTCGTGTATGGAAAATTTTTTCGGTATGCTGATTATCAGCAATATTTACTAACTTTGCAATCAAAGTCAACTAAAATTATTTGCAATGGCATACGAAAAGAAAATCCCCGTGGACTTGGATTGCCCGCTTAGGCTGACAATGAGTCTGATAGAGTCGAAATGGAAGTCTTGCATACTTGACGAACTCCGCAGTGGCTCACCGATGCGTCCGAGCGAGATTCATAAATGTCTGCCGGAGGCAGCACCTCGTGTACTCGACATCCAGTTGAAGGAGATGGTGGAGGATGGACTTGTCACCAAGACCATTTACCCGGAGTTGCCTCCACGCTCGGAATATGTAATTACCGATCTGGGCAAATCCTTGCTTCCCATTATCGACTCCATGCTCAAATGGGGTGAAGACCACTTTGACTTTTTTGAAAAGAAATATGGTGGAAAGAAATAAATTCATAAAAATCACCAGCCGCAGTTGTCGCATTTTCACAGACTCGCCTTTCCGGGACCGGGCAGTTCCATTATGTAGTTTTTCAGGAATACACCTTTTCTTTTTACGAGTTGTTCTTTCACAACTTTGTATCCGCGTTTTTCAAAGAATGGCTTTGCAGTTATAGATGCGTGAGTTATGA
The DNA here is from genome assembly GCA_910578385.1 of uncultured Muribaculaceae bacterium. Classification (GTDB taxonomy): domain Bacteria; phylum Bacteroidota; class Bacteroidia; order Bacteroidales; family Muribaculaceae; genus Lepagella. The sequence continues at coordinate 103,169 of CAJTQV010000001.1, forward strand.
TCGTTAAATCAGAATCTATCATTGATTCAAGTTTAGAACATATTAAGGTTGCCACTCCTTGCCTCAGATAATCATGATGGACATATAGTCTATCCAGATAACCGGAATCATCAATGTCTCCGAATCCAATTATAACATTGTCTTTGACAGCCACAAATGTATAATGTTCGGACAAGGTTTTGTTCCACTTCTCCTTATCAATGAAATCCGGAGCCCACGCATCCACCTGCTCTTGGGTATAATCCTTGATATTGACCTTGTGAACGGTATTTTGGAAAATCATAGTTATCTTTTCCAAGTCGCTCCTCTCGTATCTTCGTATTTCCATTGCGCATTAAAGTTTGAGGTGAAGTATTGGAAAAGGTCTGCCGTCACTATCATGTTCATCGCGATCGACCAAACGAAAACCATGCGTCTGATAAAATCTATAAGCGCGTGAATTCTGCTCGTTAACATCAACAGAATCAGCACCCAATGATTTTGCAAAATCAAGGAGTTTCGATCCTAATCCTTTTCCTATACTTATGGAATCAACAAACAACATCTCAATGTTATGGTCGCACAGTCCTATAAAACCTGCAATAGTCTCTTTATCATAAATAACATAAAGTCTGACCGCCTTAAAATATACAGGAATTAGAGACTCCCTGATATCCATTATGTCTTTTTCTGTCAGAAACGAATGGGTTGTCCTTACCGAACGCTCCCAGATTTCTACGAGCGTCGGGTGATCATTTTCATTACATGGTTCTATTCTTGCCATATACAAAGTTAGCACTTTTTATGGATTTCAGTACCAGTTTTTCTATCTTCCAACCGTCACCATTATATAAAATGGATAGGTTGAGGCCGCCTTCATCTGGTGGTTTGCACCGTTCATAATGAACGTTACGCCTGAAGCAATCTGGCAGAACTTGCCGATAATGAGTTTATCACCGATAAATTCATAATGATGCAGCACATGACTCTCGAAATCAACATCACTGAAATATGTGAAATCTCCAACAATTATATTAGGATTTGTAATTGTAGGCTTAACCAAAATCAGCGTGTTGCAGTTCTTGATTGGGTATATAGTATCTGGAGTAGGATTCATAGCATGTAATTACGTTTTATCTCATCAATGGATTTGCCGCCGATGCCGAAATTATCATCGGTGAGTTCAAGATGATAAATTCTTGTTTTCTCACCCCATGGATGATGGCAATAGCCGATAAAACTGAAACCAAATCGTTCATAGAATCCAATATGATCTGTACATAAATACAAGTTTTTGAAGCCCAGCAATCTTGCATCGTCAGCTACATGCTTGATAAGAAATTTGCCACAACCATTGTCACGACAATCTTCTTCTACATACAATGCAGCTAACCATGGAAATAGATCCATGCGGGAATTGAAATCATTTGTCACCAATCCGGCACAACCTATTATCCTGTCGCCATCAACCAAAAGGTACCATTGCGGAAGCGGAACAGCAGCATCTATACAATGACGCATACAATCATCATACATCGCCATAGAGTCTTCTGTCGCCCACTTCTCTTGAAAATAAGAAATCGCCCGTTCAAGGTATTCCGGATTCTTTCTCAGAGATAATATTTCCATATCAATCAGTTTTATTATTTCAGTTTTCTCAGACACGGATGGAATATTGCGGTACAGTTCGTTGAAGCGCACCGGTTCGTTCTGGGAAATCTTCACGAGAACGACCAACGCCCATTTTGTTTCCGAGCCATTCAAGCATCGGAGCGGCTTTGCAATATTATAGTCCAATTTTTTTTGCCATATCGTGTTTGCAGAATTGATTGAAAATGAGTAAAACAAACTTTTCGGTAAGGGCCAAACCTTTCGGTAAGTTGTTGTTCAGGCTCTGATTCTCACCTAATTTTGTACTACAAATTTCATAAATTCGCGAGTGAGCCGAGAGCGTAAGTCGGCAAAGCCGGTGCGCGGTGCGAAGCACTCGGACTCACCGCAAAGTTAATAAAAATCACCGATACAACCGCATATTCTACTCAATCATTCGGTGGTTGCCAGAAATATTCATCATATGTCGTGGGATTGGTGATGAAGGTACCACTCTTTTCTCCAGTTGGAACCAATGTCACCCATTGCCCTTGTGGAATTGGATTATATTCTTGATTAGGTTTCAAATCCGTTTTCCACATATCCCATCATGTGGAACAGCCAAACAAGTCCTTATTACTAAAAATCCTCGGCAATATCCGAGGATTAACATCATATCTGGCTGTTGTGATATGATTTAGAGGTAGTCTTCGCGTTGGGGTGTGAACACGTCAACAACCTCTCCACCCTCGATTACCTCAAAAGAGTGAGGAGTATTACCGGGAATCGCGTATGTATCTCCGGGGTGCATTATCACGTCGATTTTCTCATCGCCATCCACTATCAGACGGTATTCGCCAGAGATAACATAGCCGCACTGTTCGTGGGGATGGGTGTGAAGTGTGGCAAAATTGCCCTTTACATAGTTCATTTTTGTCACCATTGACTTCTCTCCGACAGCAAGGGAATCAAGATTTACTCCCTTGAATGTCTTTTTGAGCGCGTCCTCGCTCCGTACAAACACTTTGGTCTTCATATATTTAATTATATTTAGAGTGATAATTCCATCTGTATATCACCACGGGCGTATGCCGGATGATATTCAGGTAATTCCTTGAAACCGAGTTTACGATACAGGGCTATCGCAGGTTTGAGGCGGGTATTGCTTTCAAGAAACAGCATTTCACCACCCAACTCACGCGCTTTGTTGATTACAGCGTCACAAAGTCTGCGACCTATCCCTTTTCGTTGGATAGAATTGTTGACCGCGAGCTTTGCCAACTCAAAATCGTAGGCAGATTCTTCCGGCATGGGGCACAGGGCACATACACCAACGGGGAAGCCGTTGTATAGCGCCACGAATATATGACCACCTTTTTCGAGGATATGTTTGTCCGGATTTTCCAGAACCTCAATATCGTGCGGTTCCAACTCCCAATACAATTCTATCCATTTGCGGTTGAGTTCGTAGAACGCCTTTTTGTATTGTGGTTGATACTCGACAATCTCAACCTCTGAATGTTCGCGTTGCTCCTTTATCTCCCTTACCCTTTCAAGTATGGATTTGCGCCCGAGGGCTTTCTCCCAATCGGCGATTGCAGCCCACAAATCATTGTCACACTCTGATGAAATCTGCTCCACGGCACGCTCAACATCGCGGAGTTGCGCTATTAGATCTTGTGATAGGCTTTTGCCGTATTCCGTAAGCGTTATAAGTGTGCATCTGCGGTCGGCTTTATCATCAACTTCTGTGATAAGCTCTGCTTTCATCATCTCCTTGACTATGGTACTTACAGAGGGGTGCGACTGACCTATCTCTCTTGCAATGGAAGTGACGCTTTTGGGTTGTTCGTCTGTAAGCGAATAAAAGACAGGAAACCATTTAGGCTTTATGTCAACGCCATAAAGCCCATAAATGCTTGCGGCATCGCGTGTCAGCGTTTCGGTCAAGACCCTTAACCTGCTGCCGATAGCCATTTTGCCTGTACGTTCAAAGAAGTCCATTTCTATATATTCGTATTTAATTGCGTAATTGATTACGCAAAATTACAAAGAATTATCTTCACTTCCAAGAGTCGATAGGCAATCTCCTCAAAAATTAGTAAATTTGCTGTCTCAATCAGATAAGTACGCAAATGACTAAAGCAGATATAGTAAACGAGATAGCGAATATTTTACTTTTAGCTGGAGCCAGTCGGTACCGATACTTCCTTCTTCGGAGGAATCGGAATTATTGAAGCCTAACCCTTGGCCGTCATCCATGATTTCAAAGTTCCATATAATTGGTGCATCAAATCCAGCGGGTTGGCATCGAACCTCCACTATATCATATCTTATTGAATAAGTCCCGTCAACAGTTATCGGCTGAATAAAGGCTTGATAAAAATCTGACGTACATTGGCACCTCCCGTTTTTGTCAAACTTGATTGTGACGTTTGTCGCCAATCCTCCACCTTTCCCCAATCCGATGTAAGTTCTTCCTCCGATTGGATTTGCCGGTTGATAATCTACTTTCGCGCCACGGACAAAGGAATAGGTCGTGCCATTAGGCAGATATTCCCACGAAGATTCGGTGAATGTCAGGTGTGCCGTGTCGCCGTCAAAGGTTATACGTCCTCTTATTGGCTGACCCGCTGCGTCTGTCGCGGTGAATGTCAATGTTCCATCCGATACTTTAGCTATACCGCCGTCAATATCTGTCAGCCTGAACAGACTGATGTTTAGTCGTGGTCCCGAATTGGTTCGATTGTCTATTGTAAGGGTGGAGCCGTCGTTGAGATCGGTGTATGTCTCAATTTCATAGGCGTTATCATACTGATAGACTGCATACTTGATTCCGGATTTACATGCAGTTGCAAGCATTGTCAGGATAACGATGCCGGTGCACATCGCCCTTGATGCAAATGATAGGTTGTTTAGTCGCTTCATTCCTTTATAACAATCGCAGGGTTAATTTCTTTGAGCTGTTTCATAAATCCGTCGCGGTCTTTGGGTGAGAGCTCCAGTGGCATTGCGCTTTTCATTACAGAGCGGTTGGTGAATTTAACCGACACCCTGCGGCATGACATTCTACAAATAGTCTTACCATAGATTATTCTTTTTTAGAGGCTCGTTGGCGATGTTTCAAAGAGAGGTCTTGTAATGTACGTCCAAGAGCATCCTCTTTGGCAATCAACAGCAAATCATCATCGAGTTGGAGTGCATAAAGCACACGGGCATAAATGCCTATTGAAACCGTCGGCGAACCTTTTTCAATTCTCGCAATAGTCAATGGCGAGCAAGTAGCACGTTCAGCCACTTGCGCTATCGACAGGTTGCGACGAAGCCGGGCGAGCTTGATTTGCTCACCCATCAATTCCATTTTCTGTTCCAGTTTCCGGGGCAACTTAGTCCCCATAGTATTCTTTGCCATTACCAACAATTCATTTAATGATGCAAAGATAATAAAAATATTTATTATATGATGTATTGAGGGGAAATGCTTGCGAAAATTTCTCCATCTTAATCTCAATATACAAGTTAATAAAATTACTATATTGTCAATTACAATCGCCATTATTTTGTACAAAACAGCGATTATAATTGATGAAACATGATTTAAATATACGGTTTATGATTTTCAAGAGCGAAATAATTTGGATATATTGACATAAAATACGACTTTAATGGAACTTTTCGACCAAGATTGCAACTAACTTTGTAAAGACATAATATCGTATGACAGATCAAACGGAATATAATCGCAAATTCACAGATATGGTGAAACGACACGAAAAGACTATTTTCAGTGTCTGTTTCTTCTATGCCAACTCCGATATTGCATTTGAGGATCTGAGGCAGGAAGTCTTGATTTCGTTATTCAAAAGTTACAGGAGTTTCAAAGGACAATCGACTGAATCAACATGGATGTATAGAGTTTGCCTCAACACCTGTCTTTTGTCTTTGCGGAAGTCTATCAGTAAAATTCATACAGTTTCATTGGATGAATTACCTTGTGTGAATTTTGAGGCTGAAACAAACGATGATTTCCTGCAAAAACTTCAATGGCTATATTCCGCAATCTCACAACTAAATCCAATGGACAAAGCAATTATTTTGATGTGGCTTGACGAACTGAGTTATGAGGAAATAGCTGGAAATATAGGGATTCCACGCAATACAGTGGCCTCCCGTCTATCCCGAATAAAAGTAAAACTTTCATCCCAAAAACAGATATGATATGGAACTTGAAGATTTGAAAACTACATGGAAGTCCATTGAAAAAGACATCGAGAATATTTCAAAGAATGATGCAGAGGAAATCCTGACCAATCATAAACGCGATGTAAAGACCACTCTTACAAATCGTTTCCGTTGGGGGATTATCATCTTAATTGTAGCTATAATCCTTCTCGGCACATCCCGATTATGGGCAGTCGTAAAAATGCCTGTGTGGTGGATTGGAGCCTTTTGCATCCTCTTTGTATCAGGTATAGTCATTATGGCATTCCTTATACAAAAAATTGCCAAGATAAATCTTGGTGAGGATACACAACTACAAGTGATGAAACAAATCCTGTCAATCAAAAAAATCTATCGAAATTCAGAACTATATGGTTGTGGCGTTATATTGGCGTTGATGATAGCAGGCATCCTTTGCTCGCCTATACCATACCGACCAATTGAAATTCTCTTTATTTCAATTGCCACAGTCATCTGTTATTCCTTGGAATTTATAACATACAGGTCGAATATCAAGAAATTAAATAAAATACAGAACTGGCTGAAAGAGCCGTAAATTTCAATATCATGAAGGTCACAAAACTATTTTTTGCAATTATGACAGTCTGTACGATAGGCATACTCGTCATAGGCTGTGGCAATAAAAATGAATTGCCACAGGAGGAAACCGTCAACCAAACTCTTAATGTGGCTATCTATGCAGCCACGGAAACAGAAGGGCAAATCACACCCCTTGAACCTGCTCTTTTACAGGAGTGCGTATCGTTGGATAAAATCATCCATTATGACAAAGACGGAGATTATATTACCGTCCCATTCCAGCTTAAAGACAGTGTCGGATATGCAAAAATTACAGAAGCTAATATTGGAAAACGTATCGTGATAACTGTCGATGGCGAAGTAGTGGCTACTCCAATGGTACAAATGCGTATCGGAAATGGAGCATGTTCAGTCTTGCTTTCAAAAGAACAAGCCCAAAACCTGTTCCCAAAAGAAAAGATAGAGAAACTTCTTCCATAAAGCGAATATATCCTGAAATACGACTAACGGGTCATGCTTAGAAATTTGCATGACCCGTTTTATTGAATATACTTCTTACGGAATCCAGTAATATGGCTTCTTTTTTCGGTGTTCAGTTACCCATTTTTCAAACTCCGGCATTGTTGTTATGCCATCGGCGATTACGGCCTCATAGTATTCCACACCATGATAGTCTTTGCCCTCGGGTGTTTCAAATTTCAGTCGGAGAATCAGGTCTTTTTGCTCCTGAGTCATTACCTCCACAATTCTTTCTGCCATTCTCTCGAAATAACCATCGTATTCAGTTCCTTCTTCAATGTGGATAATGTCAAACTGCCATATTTCCCCATCATCCGCCTTGTAGAACACATGCCACGCAATGCAGTGTTCATCAGTGTGCAGACCATTGATGCACCTGATCTCTGTTACTTTCGGGTTGGTTGCAATCTTAGCCGCGATTGCAAAACTGCTGTCTGTTGTGATACCGGAAGAATAGACATGAAGGTCTATGTCGCGATGAGAAGCGAGTAATCCCATTCTCAGTGAACCGATGAGATTTACCCGGCAACCTGCTTTTTCCCAGATGTCAGCGATGCCGGATTCCTCCAGTATCTCACGGGCTTTCTTTTGATTGGCGAGAGCCAGATCATTGATTCGAATATGATTCATCGTTGTTGCGATTTGATAAATCTGCAAAGATAGCACTTTTTTAGGGATTTGCCAACAAGGTCTGCCAATATCAAGACCGCATTGCCAAAATCATCAGCGACAACATCAAGATGATAGCCGAGAGAAAGAGAGCATAAGTTTAACCTGACCTCCACCGCACCGGGGGAGGTCACAATCAAAACATTATATGTGCAATTCTGAATATGACTTCGTAATTCCCAAGTTGGGACAAGAACTATACTCTAAAGCCTACAATCCCTATCGCCCATATTCAAAGAAATTCCAATGGATATACGAATATCGTCATACCGATGGCGAATTATTCTCTGCAACAGCATCCACTCTTGAGCTTTGTCGCCAATGGCGCGATGAATGGCTTGCAGAAAGGAGCAATAATAGCCAATAGTCGTAATATCGCCAAGCGGAGCAACCCTGTGAAGAGTTGCTCCGCTGATTTATGCTCAAAATTCCAAAAATTTCGGCCGCCACAGGCGGCGATTGGGCCTAATCTGATGTTATGAAATCATAAAGGATGTCCTATTTTCCTGAAGGCCTCATTCATCTAATGGTTGTGATAAACCATAGGCAGAGTGAACCGGATACCATCGCCATCGCAATGTTAATCCCTATAAGCAGCCATACGCTGCAATTATTTTTTCTGTTTGGATAGCAACGGTAGTAGGCTCTCTCCCGCGCAGGAGTAAAACGGGATTTTCCCATCGTGGCTCACCGTAAAGGTAAGCCAATACGGTTATCACAAGCCACGCAATCTGCATCTTGTCGTTTGGCATAATCAGACAGAGACACAACATCGGCCACATGATGAATACGGCAATAGCAGCATCAAGGGGCGAGAACTGCCATTGGGGCATCTCGTTGTGCAGCCGGTCTTGACCTATCATGTAATGCAGGTGGTCGATTATGTTGAATCTATATTTTCTTCTACGTTGACTCATGATCTAAATCTAAAAATCCATGCCGGTGTCCCAATAGACTGAGTCCACGGGATACAAGGCTCCGGCACGCTGTTCATACCAATAGGTCAGACGCTGCTCTTCTCCATACTCGTCTTTGTGTCCGAGATTCCAGGTGCACTCCACAAACACCCGTTTGCCGTCCGCTATTTCTTCAAAAGTGGCGATGTTGAACAGTCCCACGCCAAACTCATCCGCCAAATCCACGGCTGTCACATATTTCACGCAAATTGGCTTGCCATAGCGTAGGCTGTTCTCACTACCACTTAATGCTTTATACAATCTATCCGTTTTTCGTCCATTCAGATGATTCAGCAGCGATTTGATATCACGTTGAGGGCTTACGCTTTTTTGGGGCGGTTGCAGATGGCGAATCGTGGGATAACCCCAGATGCCGTTACGGAGAGTCACGATGCAGGAGTCGCCCGGTTGCAGATTTTTATATTCATCGTAATCCGCGTCATACCTATACCATTCTCCGTTATCCGTGAAACGCAGGTTTACGTAATTGTGCGCCGCTTGCCTATATCGCTGTTCGGCTTTCAGTCCATAGACCACCGCCTTGCGCTCGTATGGTGCTGAGCGTGGAATCAAAAAGTTTGTTCCAAGCCATACTAATATCGAAAGATAAAACAAACAGATACCCGCAAGCCAACCTATAATGGCATTTAACAGGAGCGATGGCCAATCCCTGACACCAATTATCCATGAACGGATCGGCAGCAGCACGACAGGCAATGCCATGACAAGAATCGTGACAAAATTGAGAATATCGCCATTAACTCCCCGTAAAATGGTGCATCCCATCAAAGCGTCAGCCGACAGGTACACTGCGGCACACACCACAGCAAAGAACAGGTTTTCCCCAGACTCTTCACCCGTTCACGCCATTTGCTCTGTCCGGCCTTCTTGCTGCGCGAACCTTTCTTGTTTTTGTCATGCACCGCCTTTGCCATAAGAACATTTCAAAATTATTACTGTCCGCGAAACCATAAGAATACTATCCAAACCTCTCAAAGGTAGAAATTTGACTGTAAACATGTAAGCACTGATTACCAATTAATGCGTTCTATAACGACTCCATCAGATGTTGCCCAAAAAGCAGAATCTAATATATCTAATCCCAATTTATTACAATACTTAGATATAATACACTCATTAATTCGATCTTTGATTAATCTATTGGTATAATATTCTGGATTCTCGAACCACAGAGGTTTGCCACAACTATAAAATACCCATTTATTATCCTTTAAAGCATAAACAGTCCGTAGCATTTCTCCCGAAGATATACAACTTAATGAATTTACTGGGAACTTATTTCGATTAGAGGAAATTCTAAAGTTTAATATATTTATCTTTAATTGTTTTGAAATAATATGAGTCATAGATTCCATGCCATCTGCATAATTGGATAGCATCATACATCCCCCAGTTTTAATTGGGAAAAGAATAATTTTTTCAAAATGGCTCCCCCCTGTAAGTTGTTCAATTTTATACATCTCACAAAATGATTGATTTTGAAGGACGGAATGAGTACTTTTATTCCATATTTTAAATATGGAAGGTAGTAAATTACCCCAGGCACACTCTAAATACGAGAATGATAAATAATGAAATTCTTTTATAATCATAAATCTATTTATTGCCCTCGCCGTCGCCACGGCTCTCCAAAACCTTGCCGTACACGTCCGGCAACATCTCCCACACAAGGCCGCCCCGGCTGTCGTAGGCCTGGAACGGCGTGCCACAATCTTTCGCGTCCATGCTGACGAAAGCAAGGGCGGAGAGCATGATTGTAAGTATCAGTCTTATCATTTGCATGGGCTACTATTATCCATTTTACAAAATTAGCGATTTTGTGGGAGATAACCGGCTGACTTAGCTATGTTATAAAGCATAAAGTGGTGGCGGTCTTGCTATTGCCGAAGCTCGCGGTTATCGGAACACCGACATCAATCAAGTAAACTGATGATATTCATAATCCTAATTCAAAAACAATATTCTTACCTATATCGGGTTTGCATATAATTCCTTGTTTATATTTTTCATATACATTAGGAGTATAACTTAAATGACGTACTAATTTTTTTGACTTATTTGGCACAAAAACAGAATATCCTCCTCTTAACATTAATTTTCTCACATTGCGCTCTATCTTCTTCCATATTTCAATTATTAAAGGATTGGTAGATGTTTTGAGAGTATATAACCAAGATTCAGATAACTCACCGTCTAAAAAAGCCCCAACTTGAAAATAAAGAGAATTAGGATATGTATCGAATAATTCATTTTTCCCCACACTGTCAAACTTAATAATTTCCGATGATAATAAAATTGTATATTTACCCTTATCAATATCCTCATGGCTAAATAAATTAGGAGATACTATGCTAAACCTGCCTTCATTCTCAATGAGAACATACATCAGGACATCAAATTGCACATGAAAATTAACGCATATTTGAAATGCCTCATGCGGAAGAATAAATAATTGATAATTTATGGGGGATGCTGAATTATTTATCATAAGGAATATATCTAACGTCATCAAATATAGGCCGCCTCTCCCAGACGACCCCGCCCCGGCTGTCGTAGGCCTGTGTCGGCGTTACATAATCATTCGCGTCCATGCTGACGAAAGCAAGGGCGGAGAGCATGATTGTAAGTATCAGTCTTATCATTTGCATGGGCTACTATTATCCATTTTACAAAATTAGCGATTTTGCGGGAGATAACCGGCTGACGAAGCTATGTTGTTTAGCATAAAATAGTGACTGATTGGATAAAATGTGTTATTTTTGCATTACAAACCGCAAACCAATATCTGCAATGGGCATAACCGACATATATGAGGCATTGAACCGCAAGGCTGAGGAATTTTTCGAGTGGTTGCAGGCTCACCCGCAGTTCGCTATGCCCTTTGTGGCTGCTCTGCTTGGATTATGGTTGATTGGGCTGTTGCTCCGGTGGAAATGGGCGTGCCACTGGCAGTTTGGCGGCAAACTATGGATATTCGACGACTGCAAGCCCGAAACTCGCCGTCGCATACAGATTATTTTGGTCAGCGTTGCTCTTATGGCCAGCCTTATGTTGTATTATTTATGGAGATAGCGACATGAAAAGTGCCACCGACCGATTCAAGCCTTGTTTCACTGACTACATCTGGTATGTAGCGGAAACTTGGAGCGCGAGGGAACATACCAATCTTAATGGCGGATCACCTTTATATGAGAATCGACAAAAAAAGATTCGATGACCATTTAGGACGATTGAGGCGTGTTATAAACTCATTTGCTTACCTCTTGCTCCTTTTTATAATTTTTATAGCGAGCATTTAAAACATCTCGCCATTCTTGGCTTGGACAAGAATTTATTAAATGAAGATATGTATCTCCATCAACAATACGAATAACCGATTCTACCAGTTTTAATAAACTCCACTGCAAATCATAAAAAGAGCTTTCAGGAAAGATTTGCACCAAGGCTTGCGCTTCATCGAGAGATAAGGGGAACTGAATTTGCTCCAACAATTCATCATAAGACCGTATTACTTCAATAATATCTTCTGTATCATTGATACTCTCATTAGGCATTTGCCCTAAATCTTTCAACTGTGAAATTTCGGTTCTCATATCATTATGTTTTGCGTTGCTCCGGGTATGTAGATTGGAAAATCAGTCTTTATATGGAATCAGTAAGTTAATGATTGATACCATGCAACAAAATCCAATGCCACATTCTTCAAATCTTCTTCATCTTCATTCTGAGGAATAAAGTCAGCATATTTCTGTATGATTGGAAAAAGAGGCAATAGACTTTCTTTGGGAAATTGTGTCAATAGTTTGCTGATAATATTGCATCTCCAGATTATATCGTTGTCAGGATTAGTCAATATGGACTCAATATTCGGTAAAAGCACCTTATAAAATCCGGGTAAGACCTGAATAATCTCAGAGGCAACAGGCCAATTCATATCAGCAATCCATTCCAATAGAGAGTGCGCAACACCGGACACTTGTTCTGGTGTTGCTGATGACAGACGATTAACCACGTCCAAATCAAATTTGTCTTTAGGCAACAATGCTTGACTGTTCATATTACTTCAGTAGCTCGGCAGCGTTCCGCTTATTCAGTCGGGGTACTGGTTGTTATTTTGATAATAATATAGCACTCCATCACAAGCTTTATTCAGATTGTTCATAATATCTTCTTCTTGGAGATACTTTTTCGTAACAGGGGTATTCCAGTCATAGTCTTTTACTACGTAAAGAATAAATTGATTGGAGTAATATCCTAAATCTATCAGATATTCCTTATATGCTAATTGAAGCATGTCCTCTTTCAGTAATGATCTGTCATGACTGTCCAGATACTCTGACCAGTCATCTAATAATATTGTAAACGGTTTGTGTAGAATCATACAGTTGGGAAATAATATAAGCTATCGACTTTCTCATCCTCAAAATATAGTTCGGCATCTCCAATTCTTAAACAGTTTTCAAATAAAATGTAGTCCTGAAATTTCTCTCTAACTTTATTGATATGCTGTCTAAAAATTGATATATCATCAATAAATTCAATATTGATATTTTGCTTTTCTCTATTCATTTCGTTCTCATCGACCATTATATATTGACACACCTTATTTGCTTTATCAAAAGAAAACTCAATTTTATATTCAAGAGAGTAAGCCACCAAAAGATAATGACGTTTAGTCTCACACGAATCATCTGATATGTTCTTGACAACTTCAATACTTGTCAATTCTTCGGCTATCCAATTTCCTGAAAGCAATTCTGATGTCTTTATCCGATACATAACTTACGATAGTTTAATGTTCAGTGGATAACCTCCCATTAGGCAATTATTCATGCGTTATTAATGCTTTGTCCGCTCTTATTGTCAGCATGGTTGAATCAGCAATCCATGCTGAAAACTCTTCAAAATATGAATATATCATACCTGCGGACAATTTGATGTCATAATAATTATTTTCTACATTATCCTTTGCCAACAGCCATTCATAACCCTCTTGTTCCACAAGAAAGACAAAGTAACCTTGAAAACATTCTCCATGTTGAGAAAGTATGTCAACATAAGCAGAGAACGGATATTGCATATAATGATAGTCGTCACCCCAAATGGCATCGACCAACTTGTCTGTTAAATTGTTTGCCGCCATTTCAACAGATGGAATATGTCGTTCCCCTTTATGTTTTGTTACTTTCGAAATGCGAGCCATTTCGGCTGACAATAAAGCACTTTGTTCAATATCTCCTACCATATCACCTCTTATCCATAAGCACCAACTTATGAATATAGGGTTTTCATCAAGTTGCCATAATTTTGCTTCTATAGCAAACTGGGATTTGTTCCCAAATATATTTCCAAGTTCCTTCACCATAACAATTAATGTTTTACAGCATTCCGCTTATTCAGTCGGTTTGCTGTTTATTAGCTGCTGATTACATTCTTGCTGCCCTTTTAATATGTTCGCCAATATACCAAATATGCGTTTTGAAAATGGGCAATGATTAATATCCCCCGGTAGAGTTAGGGCATAGAAATAATATCGCCCCATAAACCAAGCGTATTGAAAGAAATCTTGTTTAACATCCATTGTATCCGCTACGATAAAAGGAGAATTTAACGCCTCCGCTCCAGTATAAAAATTTATACAGCCTTCTCCATTTATCTTAGTATTATAATCTATTTTCAAATGGGTGTCATACATCTTTCGACTCTTATAATAAAAGAACGCCGAATACTCTTCTATATGAGTGCCAACATCCTTTGTTTCTGCATTATCGAATTGATAGCCTTCATCCAATAGAGCCTTGTTGAACAATTCAATTACTATTCTATTGTTCATTGGCGAATATAGCAGATAGTCATATCCAGTAAATTCCATATTCACTATGCTTTTGATTCCTTTTCATTATTCAACTGTAAATGTCCGGCTACTAAGTGTCGGTTACGGGAAGGTTGAGCCATTTGTTAGAAGCCTTGTTCTTCAGAATACATCATTTCCCCACCATTTCTCAAAAGTTCGTGGACAAACCTTTCGTATGGAATCCTCATCATCGTCATTCCATTCAAACTCAATTTCGTAAGTATATTGGGGTAATGAATAGTTTTCTTCCGTTGCATAGAAGTAATCGTCATCGCCAGTCCGTTCTCCAAGAACAGTTTGAACGGCATAATTCAAGTCCTCTTGCTCCGGATAGTCGTCTCCTTGCAGATCTTCAAGTTCCGAGAAAACATCACACAAAGAATCCGCATTTTCCAATGCGTTGTAAAACACTTTGCGTCCCTGTGCAATAAGCCAATACCGGAAATAATCGAATCCGTCATCGCCGCATCCACCAAGCACGACGTAGGCAACTGCCCACAAATCCTGCTTGTAAGAGATATGGCAGAAATAATTCCACCAATATCTGAATCCGAATAATTCTTCTTCGGAAAGCGGGGTCAGACATTCTTCCAAATTTCGTCCACGGTTAGATTTTTCGATGATTGTCCAGAACTTTTCTTCTGTCATCAATTTGGATGCTTCTTTTTTCATGTTATTTTTTAGGTTTGCTAATGTCCGACGGATAATCGACCGTCAAGGACGGTGGGTTGAATACCGCACTGATTCTTGACCACCGGTTGGGGGGGCACCGATGCGGAGCTTTTCATGGAGAATGCAGCCGCAGTTGTGGATATGAGGTCAATAGTAGCCATGCTAAACGCAAAATTAATAAAAAATATCCTTATGCTACCACTCTCTGTGCAAGTTTTTTAGCCCTGCGTCACAACTTTTTTACAAATAATCAGCCTTTCTCCAAATATCCACCCCTCTGGCGCTGAAAAACGACTGTTTCAATTACACTCCACAGCACACCGGATAGCCTGAATCCCGACAAAAATGATTAAATTTGTGGCATGAAAATAATAATCTGCATATTAATGGCTTTGTCGCTTGCGTCCTGTGGCGGCCACCGTTCGGGAGATGTGCGGGGCATAGATAGTTTCACACCGACCGCAGCAGATACCATCGCCATGCTCCGGCAAATGGGCTATGCGTATGCTGACGCAACGAATCGTACTGACAGCGCTACTCTTGCCTCCATATTGAGCTTGCCAGACATCCGCAGGCGCGGCTTGCCAGAATCCATATATGTGACAGGCCCCGGCACCATAATAAGCGAAGACCGCAACGGGCTTTGCAACATCGCCTCGCCCGATGATATTTTGGAGGGCAGACGTCGCTTTCTGGAAATTGAATGGGCTGTTGACAGCACGGAATACCTCGCAGCCACCGCCAGAGACCTCCTGTGCAATCCCGATGGAGAGCCGTGCCATTTGAGGATAACCTATGAGATACTGCCAGATACGCTTGTGTCTGTTGACACGCTGTGGTATCACGACGGCATAGATTTCTGAACACAAAAAAGGATACAGCCCCCTTACCGAGGGCCATATCCTGATTTTGTTTATCCTGCGAACAGAGCTATGTCTTCCTTCATTCGCCTTTGGTGGAGCTGGAGGGGATTGAACCCTCGTCCAAACGCGGAATCAATAAGCTTTCTACATGCTTAGTCTGTGAATTGGTTTTCGTGCATAGACAGGCTCACGACAGCCAACCTGTGCCTTAGTCCCTAAGTTTCGGAACGCCGTCGGGACTCCGACATTCCTATTTCCGAATTTCTTAGCACCACTTTGTCCAAACGTCTCGGAACCGGGCAATGGAGTGATGTCTCGTTCACCTCACTTTGAGGCGAATAAAGGAACCCTACTGTACTTCAGGTTACGCAGCGAGAGCGTAATTGTTATTTTCGCCAATTATAGGTCGATGCTCTTGCGATTATAGAGTTTGAACACCAAAACTCTGCATGCTTACCTACCGCTTCTACACGCTGTCAAAGCCAGTCAGCCCCGGTAGTTTTCTCTATTCTTAACATCTCTGTGTTGGAATAGTCTGCAAAATTACAAATTATTTGAGTATTTTCCAAGTCTTTGACCGTTTTTTTGCAATTTTTTATCCGAGAATCTCAAAGTAACCTCCCGAATAATCAAATTTCAGAAGCGGTAGCCTATTGAGAGGACTAATTTTATGTTTAGGAGTACAGAGAGTATTATGAGGATAGCACCAGGGGGAGAGGGTGCTGACGAATGTCCGCGTATTGACTGTTCGGAGAATAATTTGTAATTTTGTATTCAATTTCATGGCGGCGCCCTGTACCGGTGTGCTGCTTAATCATCTAAACTGTAATAAATTTGTCAACCAATAGAATTATAATGAACGGGTCAAAAGTAAAGGGGCATATAGCAATGTTCGGTGCCAATCTTACATGGGGTCTGATGGCTCCTATTGTAAAACTTGTGTTAGCTTCGGGTGTCATAGCCCCACTGCTGCTGGTTGATTTCCGTATGGCGGGTGCAGCCTGTCTATTCTGGCTTACATCGTTGTTTCTTCCTCGCGAGCATGTGCCTTGGCGTGACGTGTTGCGCCTTTTCGGAGCCGGAATGCTTGGTGTGTGTTTCAATCAGGGTTGCTTTATTGTCGGGGTTAGTCTGACTTCGCCCGGTGAAGCTTCGCTCGTTACGACCACGATGCCGATGTGGGTGATGTTTCTCGCATGGGTTATTCTCGGCGAACCGATAAGCCTGAAGAAAGCCGGAGGCATAGCCTTGGGCGCGGCCGGAGCTTTGATTCTGATGCTCGGCAGCATCGCGGGCAGTTCCGATGCCTCAAACCCCGCTTTGGGCGACGTGATAGTGCTGTGTGCTCAGCTGAGCTACGCTCTCTATCTTACCCTCTACCGCAATTTCATAAAGAAATATTCTCTCGTCACCATAATGAAATGGATGTTTCTTGCGGCCACGATTGTATCCATACCGGTCAGTTCTCCGGTTATCATATCTACTGATTGGTCCGCAATAACTGTGGCTGAATGGATTGGAGCCGCATCGGTGGTGCTCTTCGCTACATACATAGCATATATATGCATAATGATCGGGCAGAAGAATCTTCGACCCACTGTTGTCGGCATGTACAACTATATACAGCCCGTAGTGGCGACATGTGCCGGCATATGGCTCGGGATTGACAGTTTCACGTTACTCAAAGGCGTGGCTGTAATATTGATATTCACCGGTGTGTGGCTTGTTACTGTAAGCCCTGCGCGTGGAGAAGTATGTGATGAGCACGGTAACCCGGCACGGTTGGCCCGGTAGCCATCATAAACAATAGGGGAGAGCTAATTATACTCCCCCGAGTTTGCCGGTGACTTCTTGCGAATATAGCCGTCCTATGGGAAGTCGCCGCCCGTCGCGGAGAATAACCTCCTTTTTGTTGAAACTGCTGATTTTACTGCGGGCCACAATAAACGAGCGGTGTATCCGCAGAAACTCAGGTTCCGGAAGCTGACTCCCGATATTCTTCAGAATGACACGTGATACGGTACACACTTCATTCTCCCTGAATATCTTGACATAACCTTCCATAGCCTCTATGTAGATTATGTCATCAAGCGGAATACTCACCGTGTTGTATTCCTGCTTGACAAGAATCCGTCGTTGCTCGGCCTGACGATGCGACTGCTCGCCAAGTCGCCGGAGAGCCTTGTTGAATGCCGTGCGGAACCTGTCGAATGCAAAAGGTTTGTGAAGATAATCCACGGCATCAAGCTCAAATCCCTTCATGGCGTAATCAAGATAGGCCGTGGTGAAAATAAAACAGCATTCCTGCGGTATCTGCGATGCTATGGCAAGACCGTTGATGTTCTCCATCTCTATGTCGAGAAACACAATCGCAGGCTTCTCTTCTCGTATTGCCGCAAGTCCTGCGGCCGGGTCAGAGAATACAGTCAGCTCTATGCCTCCGATGCGGTCACAGAACTTACGGATTACTTCGAGAGCCAACGGCTCATCATCTATCGCAATGCAGCGTATGAGGTTTTCCATACTATCCATTTTTCACTATTACATCTTTGCCTGTCTCATCCCCATATAAATTAATTGTGAGATCAACGCAGAACACACCATCAGTCTCACCTGTTTCAAGCGAATGCTTTCCGGGATAAAGCAGTTTCAGCCTTGATCTGCTGTTGGCCACACCAACAGGCATATCCTTGCGGAATTCTTCCTGATGCTTCATCACTGAATTCCGCGTTGTGAAATGCAGGTTGCCATCAGTCAGGGTCAGCCGTATCTCAACCCTGCAGTCACGGCTTGTAGAGACTCCATACTTGAACGCATTCTCTACGAAGGTCAGCATTAGCATCGGCGGGACAACGGCTTCGGGGTTGTCAGTCTTGAATTCCCATACTATATCCGTGTGCTCGTTCAGCCTCAACTTTTGCAGGTCTATATAGTTGCTTATGTACGATACTTCCTCTGCCAGTGTCACATGCTCTTTCTGAAGAGTGACGTATGTGTATCTGAGTATGTCGGTAAATTTGATGAACGCGTTCTCGGCTTTCTCCGACGTCCCGATTACGAGGCTGTAGAGCGAGTTGAGCGTGTTGAAAAGAAAATGCGGGCTTATCTGCGCCTTGAACATGGCCAGTTCCGCCTTATTCCGTTCCTCTTCGGCACGACGGTTGGCAATCAGCTGTTCATACAGTTCCTTCACAAACGATATGGTAAGTGAATATCCGGTCACAATCGAGAACATCAGCCAAAGCGTTATCGATACCCCGAAATTGCGCACCCGTGTCTGGTACTCGCTCAGCGCGGGAGTCACAAAATCCATGTCAGGCAACGGGTAGAATGAGATCAGGCATGTCACGAGCGCGATTGTTCCGGCTATCGCGCCGATCTTCCAATATTGCCTGTTTATCAGAAGTTTCGGTATGTTAAGCCTTGATATTACAAAATAGCAGAGATATAGCCATGCGAACACGGTCACGGAAAAGAGTGGCCACTGGTTTATCCAGTAGCGGGCTGGGCCCAACATGACCAGAACCGGCATCAGGACAATGCAGAAAAACAGGTCGAGTATGAGCGATGTCTTATTCCGTATGGATTTCATATTGCAAAGTTAGCACACCGCGGCACTTGCCGCAAGTTTTATTACCGCTGTTTATTTACACTTTTGTGCCGTTCATGAATATTTGGAAATTATTCCCCTCCTGAAAAGTTGATTTTACATATATTTCGCTAAATTTGCATGAGCAATCCCGATTCCGGCCTTGCATATGAAAAACAGTATCGTCATGACCCGGAGAAATCTTCTTCACATAGTCGCTGCCGCAGCTTTTTCAGTCCTTCTTTCCTCTTGCGGAGAGAAGAAGGAGAGTGCCGCGCCTCAGTCGCTCATGGAGGCTTCGCGTCAGGAGCTGGTTGACGCTCTTGAGGAACGCGACGAGCTTCTCTCGCTTGTCAAGGAGATTTCCGCAGGCATGGAGAAAATCAAGGCCATAGAAGGTATCGTGACACAGGCCGGTTCACGTTCGGGTGAGGATCCGGGTGCCAGGAAACGTATTCTCGCTGAACTCACAGTGGTTGAAAGCAATCTGAAACGGGGACGCGCCCAGCTTGCCGACCTGGAGAAGCGGCTTGATGGTTCAGCCCTGTATACTGATGAACTGAAAGGAACAGTCTCGGCCTTGAAAGGACTTCTTGAAGTGCAGGCTCGCGACACCCGTGGTGTGCGTGCATTGCTTACGGCTGCCGACCGCCAGATTGATTCGCTGAGCAACAGGGTAGTGGTGCTCAGCGCCGCAGTCGATGAGGTTACGGAAAACCTCGACTCGGCCTCGGCTTCGTCGGTGCGCCTCGCCAACGAGCTGAACACGTGCTATTATGTGGTAGCCCGCAAATCAGAACTCAAGAAGCATCATATACTTGAGACTCCGTTTCTCCGTAAGTCAAGGCTGATGAAGGGAGACTTCGACCGTGGATTTTTCATTACCGCCGACAAGCGCAATCTCCGCCATATAGACCTCGGCAAATCGCGTCCCAAGATACACACCAATCATCCCGAAGGTTCCTATGAGCTCTCCGACTCCGACGGTAAGACCGTTCTGACTGTGACCGATGCCGACCGTTTCTGGAGTCTTTCCAACTATCTTGTCATCCAGACTGACTGAGCCGCACGTTCATTGTCACATTCGCACCGTCTGTTTACACATGTTTTGTCATGTCTCAGGCGTGTCTTATATTTGCATCGGGTGAATTTCTACCCTGAACAGCAATGACACGCCGATGAAGCTTCCGTTATTACCATATCATACCATTCTTTCCGCTGCCATGCTATTGCCGGCTATTCCTGTGCTGGCGCAGACCGTGGCAAACGATACGATAATCTCTTCCGCACCATACCGCATTAGTGATAGTGCGGCTACCGACACCGTCGGCGTACTCCGGCCCGGCATATCATCTGATCTTGACGAGGTGGTAGTGGTCGGCTATGCCACCCAGCGTAAGGTTGACCTGACCGGTTCAGTGTCGTCCATAGGCTCTTCCGCTTTCAAGGACCGTCCGCTCACCAACGCCACAAATGCGCTTGCCGGACTCGCGCCTGGTCTCGTGGTGTCGAACACCGGAGGCAACACTCCCGGCTACGAGGCGCAGAGCATACGTGTGCGCGGTGTCGGTACTCTCAATGAGGCCGCTCCGCTTGTGGTCGTTGACGGCATGACCGGAATATCCCTCAGTGACATCAATCCGCAGGATATCGACAATATATCTATTCTGAAAGATGCCGCTTCGTCGGCAATATACGGTTCGCGTGCAGCCAACGGTGTAATACTCGTCACAACCAAGCATGGTGCTGTGTCGGCTCCGCGTCTGACCTACAACGGCAACGTGTCTTTCGAGACGGTGGCAAAGCGGCTCAATCTCGTGACAGATTATGCCGACTTCATGACTCTCCAGAACGCCGGACTGATAGCGAACGGCCAGGCACCACGTTTCTCGCAAGGAAAGATTGACGAGTGGCGTAACGATGCGGGTAAGAATCCCACCATCTATCCAAACACAGACTGGCAGGACCACATATACCGTAACCCGTCGGTTGTCCAGAACCATAATCTATCTGTTACGGGTGGCACAAAAGCTGTGCGCTACAACGTATCGCTCGGATATGTCAACAACCCGGGCATGATCTATTACACGGACTACCAGCGGTTTCAGCTACGCTCCAACATCGATGTCACCATTAAACCATGGTTAAGCGTCGGGGCTGACCTGTTTGGCTATCTCGATGAGAATAACCCGTCGTCGGAAAACGCTGCGGCCGGTGGAGACGTAATTTTCGGTTCAGGTGCGTTCAATACGGTTCCGGGTATGACTCTTTACGACCCTTCGACAGGTCTTTACGGCGGCATACAGAATCCTGAGGAAGAGAACGTCAGCAATTTCAATCCATATCGCCGCCAATGGTTCTATAAGGATGATTTCCCGACCAAGACAAATAGGGTGGTGGCAAAGGTCTACGCACGTCTCCAGCCTATAAAGGGTCTCACAATCCAAGGTTCGTTCGCCTACAATAAATGGTCGCGCCGCGTTGAGCAGCATCTGACCGACCGCGACCTCTACCGCTTTACTTTCGAAGGTCCGGTGCTTATCCGCGAGGGTGTGGTGCGTACGTATATCCGGCGATATAACTACGACGAGATATATCGTGAATCAGAACTGACGGCGAGCTACAAGTTCGATATATCACGACTTGAGACATCTGTCCTGCTTGGTGCGAGTCAGGAATATGACCGATATAACCAGGAGTCGTTCATCAAATATGACCTGATCGACGACTCGCTCACATCAATCGATGCCGGAACCACCAACGGCAACATCACTGGCAGTTACAAGGAATGGGCCATGCGCTCTTTCTTCGGCCGCATCAATCTCAACTGGGACGGCAAATACCTGCTTGAGGCCAATCTCCGTGCCGACGGCTCCTCTAAATTTTCTCCTCGGCACCGGTGGGGATATTTCCCCTCGGTCTCGGCGGGATGGAGATTGTCGGAGGAACGCTTCATGTACGGCACAGCCTCATGGCTCGATAATCTGAAAATCCGCGTCTCTTACGGGTCTCTCGGCAACAATGCCACCACTAACTACTACATGTATCAGTCACTGTTCGCCACTGCGGGATATGTGCTCAACGGCAATATCGCCGGTGGCTTCGCACAGAATGTTCTCTCTAATCCGGACCTTACCTGGGAAAAGACCTACATGGCCAATGTCGGTCTTGATTTCGGTTTCTTCAGCAACCGTCTGAGCGGTTCATTCGAGCTTTATGACAAGCACACCAAAGGAATCCTCATCTCTCTTCCGGCACCCCTGGAACATGGAACATCGACCGTGCCCGACCGCAATGCCGGCGAGGTGCGGAACCGTGGTCTTGAGCTTGACCTGAACTGGAATGACAACATAGGCCGCGTGGCATACAATGTGGGCTTCAATGTCGGCTTTGTCGATAATGTAGTTACCCGTTTCCAAGGTGACGTCTCATCAATCAGCGGTGTCTACAAGACTCAGGAAGGAAAGCCGTACAACCAGCTGTACGTGATAACAGTAGACAGGATAGTACGCGATCAGGCGGACCTGGATTATGTGCAGTCGCTCGTAGACCGCAATCCGGATTATTTCGCCACCTATCAGCGTCCTGAACTGGGAGACTTCCTCTACCGCGACGCGAATGGCGACGGGCGTCTCGATGCCAACGACCGTGTGGAAATAGGTCACGGGGCGTTGCCCCGCCTGTCGTTCGGCGCACGTCTCGGCTTGACATGGAAAGGGTTTGATTTCAGCATGTTCCTGCAGGGAGTTGGCGACTATAAGGTCTATTACAACAATCAGGCTTTCCGCTTTGTCACCGTGATGGGGCAGTCGCTCAACAAGGATATTACCGACAACTCATGGACTCCCGAGAACCCATACGATTCAAAATATCCTATCCTGCGAAACAACGCTGACGGCCGCAATAACATTGCAAGCGATGCTTTTGTGCACAATGCTGCCTATTTGCGCTGCAAAAATATCCAGCTTGGCTATACATTGCCGCAGAAAATCACCCGAAAGTTCTATGTCGAGAACCTCAAGGTCTACGCAAGCATCGACAATCTCTTCACCATAACCCGTTTCCCGGGACTTGATCCGGAGGTTGGTGCTACCGTCGGTTATCCGACTGTCCGCTCATATTCAGTGGGTCTCAACATATCATTCTGATTACGCGACCACATAACCATCCTCTCCAAAAGTCAAATCATCACCGAAATGAAATTACGAAATATATCTGTTCTTTGTTTACCGGTTCTCATGCTCCTCACGGGGTGTGAGAGCCTTGATTATGTCCCCTCTGACCAGATGTCTGACCAGACATTCTGGCAGACGGAGGACCATGCGCGTCAGGCAGCCGTCGGCATGTACTCCGCCATGAAGGCACAGTGGTGCTTCGGTATGGAGTTCACTTTCGACATGTGCAGCGATCTTGCCGACGGCACCTCGCCATGGTCCGACGTGTCGAGAGGGACATCTTTCGCATCCAACAGCACAGGTGTCCAGAATCATTGGCAGAATCTGTATGAACTTGTTCATCGTGCCAATACTGTTATACGCAATGTCAAGTCAATGCCGATTAGCAGTGAGACAATCGACCGCGTTACTGGAGAGGCCAAATTCCTCCGCGCCATGGCATATTTCCGTATGCTCAATTGCTGGGGCGGTGTTCCATATTATGACGAGACATGCGACATCAACGAGCAGTTCGCCAATCTCAACTCCCCGCGCAGCTCAGCCGATGAAATTCGCTCGCATGTTCTCGAAGACCTTACCGAAGCAATAGAATTGCTGCCGGTGGAATGGCAGGCCGAGGATCTCGGGCGTGCCACAAAAGGAGCGGCATATGCTCTTCGTGGAAAGGTCTATCTCTTCAACCGCGAATGGGAGAAAGCGAAAAGTGACTTCGAGGAGATAGTGTATAATCGCAACCACCATTATGGCTATTCGCTTCATCCTGATTATAATGAACTGTTCCGCTTGTACAACGGCAACCATAGTCGGGAGATGATATTCTCGATACAGTCTATCGACGGAAACACTTCCGGTTATGCACTCGACATCGTGTCATATTTCGGAAACAAGTCTACCATGCGTCTCATAGCTTCCAATTGTATTGTGCCGTCAACTACTTTGGTTGACATGTATGAGAACGAGGATGGCTCCGAGTTCAACTGGGACGATGTTTTCCCCGGATTCAATACCGGTGATTCCTCGCTGCGCCGCAAGTATATGTGCGTGGCGATTGATCAGGGGAGCACATATGTGACTTCTACGCTCAGCTGCGATACTGTCGCTGTAGCCAATGCCTACCGTAAACGCGACCCCCGTCTATGCCTGAATGTCATAACACCATATTCGCACTATCTCGGCACTGATGCCGGTTCAAACCCGATGGACAAGCAGTTTGTCCTTGCAGACCCCACACAGGGAGGTGCCCCAATGGAGGCTCAGGCTTTCATCCGCAATTCCGAAGGCTGGAATTCATATTTCTGGCGCAAGTGGATACCTACGGGTAACCTTGACGGATATTGGGGTGAGTATAACCGTACACCCTATGAATTTCCTCTCATCCGTCTCGGAGATGTCCTGCTTATGCTTGCAGAAGCGTATAACGAGACAGGAGAGCTTGCAAAGGCTGTGGCAGAGGTCAACAAGGTACGAGCGCGTGTCGGTATGCCGGGTCTCAACTCCGGAGCATCGTGGCTCGCGGTCGGCAATCATGATGAGATGTCACTGCGGATACGCCGCGAGCGAGCTTTTGAACTTGCGGGAGAGGGGCAACGCTACTGGGATCTCCGTCGCTGGGGACTTCTCAAGGAATCTGTAAAAGATGCCACCGACATTTTCGGCGACCTCATGTATTCCCGTATCTATCAGCCGCGCCATGAACTCTGGCCAATCCCCCTTGTCGAAATGGACCGGAACCTCAATCTCACACAAAACCCCGGCTGGGAGTAAGGTGTTTGTCATGAATTGTCCTTCTTGTTCTTGCTTTTCTTCCACCAGTTGGAGAAGGGTACATAAATGAGTGAAAACGCTAATCCTTGTATGATCAGAGTCCAATCGAATTCCTTGATTCCATGGTCTATGAGATACCACAGGTATAGACACGCGGTAAATATAACGGTCGTTACCACGACTTGAACTGCAAATGTGGCGGCTTTTCTCATCATAATCTAATCGGTTGTCAGTAAAATATCCTCAAATATACCAATTTTTCGTGATGAGAGAAAATTTTACGACATTAATTCGCAAACGACGTTGAAATCTACCTGCAACGTTACAATTTGAGGGTGAAGCCGCCCATGGCGGTAAAGCCGGGCATTTCGTAGCCTTTGTTGATGGTGTAGCGTGTGTCAGTGATGTTGTCAAGGCGTGCGAAGATGTCCACATAACGGCATATTCTCCATGTTATCTTCATGTTGAGCAACGCGTAGTTCTGATGTGCGACATCTTCCGAGACAAACAATCCTCCGACTCCTTTCAGGTCTGCAGCGATTATGAGCTGTTTCCAGAGTGTCAGCTCGCCTCCAACGGAATATTGGTTTTTCGGTGCTCCGGTCAGGTTGTCGAGAGAGGTGTGCAGGTAACTGTATGACGCGAAAAGATTCAGATTGTCGAAGGGATGACTCGAGGCAGTCACCTCGATACCTTTGTTTATGAATCTGCCCGTGTTCTGATTCTTGTTGTCGAGGGTCTGGATAAGGTTGTCACCCTTGCTGTAATAAAGGGTCAGGTCTGCCGATAGATAACGGGAGAACCGCTTGCCGACCGATACCTCATAGTTCATCATCTTTTCCGGTTGCAAGTCGGGGTTGGCCATGCGGTACAGGTACAGCTCGCGGAACGAAGGATTACGGTACCCCATGGCGAGATTTCCCTTGATTGTAAAGCCGAGTCCCGGGTTGACCGCGAACCCGAACTGCGGAATCCATTGCGTGTGGAACCGGTCGCTGTTTGCCATGCGGAGTCCCGCGCTGAGATTAAGCAGCTCCCCGATGAACGACTGTGAAAGTGTTACGTAGGGGGAGTACTCGATTATCCGTTTGTAGCCGATTGTGCTCATCGAACCCTCCGTGTGCTGCGTGCCGCCCGACATCGGTATCCGTCCGGAATATATGTCGAAGTCGAAGCCGACCGTTGCCGAGGCACCACGCCACGGGTTGAAGTTCTGGTAGGCGAGTATGCCGAAGCGGTCATCAGTGCTGTGGAAATGCCTCGGGTCATCCACATAGTGATTGCCATAGCTGTAATAGGCGCGGACAGTACCTCCGGTATTGGCATAGGTGTTTGTCGCGCTTACAGATGCTTCGCCGCGAGTAATGTTCTGATGATATATGTCGGTCGACTCCGGATTGGAGAGCGTCGGATATATCGGGTCATTGCCGGTGAAGTGCATGAACGTGTAGTCGGCCCCTGCTTTCCAGTGATCTGAAAAATCATAACCGACTTTGGCATACGCGTCAACCTGGTTGAAATCGAAATGCTTCACATTGCCGTCGGTGCGGTTGTACGACACTGAGGCCAACGAGCTGAACTTACCGAAACGAAGCATATTTGTCGCCGAAGATAGCCATGTGTTGTAGGAGCCGTATTGCGAGGATATGGTGGTCTTGGATCCTCGTTCCTTGGGATTCTTGGTTATCACGTTGATTGCTCCGGCCATGGCGTTTGATCCGTAAAGCACCGAGCCGGGTCCACGTAATACCTCTACGCGCTCCACATATTCCTTGTCGTAGAAGTCGGCGATGTGGTGTGAATATATTCCTGCGAACTGCGGTTGACCATCCACCATCATCAGCACCGCGCTGGCCCGGTCGCCGCCCACGCCCCGCAGTTTGATGTGACCCGATCCGCCGTTGCTGACACCGAAGCCGAAGATACTCCGCTCCGTAACAAAGAGGCTCGGTACCATACCCGAGATTGCCGAAAGCACCTGCGTCTGTCCGGTTGCTTCGAGACGCTCTTTGCCGATGACCGACACGGTGTAGGGGAGAAGATTTTTCGACACGGCCAAGTTCGAGCCTGTCACCACAACTTCGCCAAGATTCCGCACGGAGTCGGGTGTGGCTGCAGTTGATTCGTTTGTATCGGTTTTAGCGGCAAGAGGCAGTGTGCTCCCCGCTACTATTGCAGATAGAATGACTGTCAGTTTCCGGTTCATGATTCACGTTGTTGGGTTAGACGGGAAAAGTCCAGGTGACGCGTGTTTGTAATCCGCGTTCAGACTTTCCACTTGCAAAATTAATATGAAATTTCTTTAGTTTAATAGGCTTGCTGTGATATTCCGTGTTATTGGTAAGACTTGCCGTGAAAATGGTAACTACATTGACCGCATGACATGTTAATTTTGCAACCGGAAGTAAACGCCTGTTATAGAAACCCGCCTGTTAAGCCGGGTGCATATATAAGTTGGCTTCCGTATAACGTTATAATAAAAACTAATCTAACTTTCCGCAGTATGAAAAAATATATGATGGCAGCCCTCGCTTTGGCTATATCTGCTACGGGTGCATTTGCCAAGTCAAAGGTGTATATGACGCGTGATATTACTCCCGAGGCTCTTGTCAAAGTCTACAAGGCACTTGGCCGTCCTGCCGACGGACACAGGGTCGCTGTCAAGATAAGTACGGGTGAGTCGGGCAATCCCAACTATCTCAGTCCCGCACTAATCCGGAACTTGGTTGATACTGTGCATGGAACGATTGTGGAGTGCAATACAGCTTATAATGGCAAGCGCAACACTTTCGAGGCTCATTGGGAGACCGTTCATGAGCATGGATTCGATTCAATTGCCCCGGTCGACCTGATGGATGAGGAGGGACAGATGAAGATTCCCGTGCGTGACCGCCGCCATATCAAGTATGACATAGTCGGCAACCACCTGCCGCGTTACGATTACATGGTCAACCTCGCTCACTTCAAGGGTCACGCCATGGGCGGTTATGGTGGCGTGTTGAAAAACGCGAGCATCGGAGTAGCGTCGGCCGACGGCAAGACCTATATCCACTCTGCCGGCAAGACTGACAAGACCGAGGAAATATGGCAGAACATAGCCGACCAGGATCTCTTTCTTGAGTCGATGGCTGCCGCAGCCCAGGGTGTCGATGATTATTTCGGCGACAACATAGTCTATATAAATGTCATGAACAACATGTCGGTTGACTGTGACTGCGCCGCTCACCCCTCGGAAGTTCTTCTGAAAGACTACGGCATTCTTGCGTCGACCGATCCGGTCGCTCTCGACAAGGCATGTGTTGACATCATCTTCAACATGACTCCGAGTGAAGGTAACGACAACGCGCCGCTCATAGAGCGCATCAACAGCCGTCACGGCACCCACACCATCGACCACGCCGCAGCCATCGGCCTTGGCTCGCTCGACTACGAAATCATCTCCCTCGACTGATAGAATACTTACGACTGATAGAATACTGATTGTCTGGTTAGTGAGACCGCACATCACCAAACAAGGTATGAGAATAAAACATTTATCTGCCCACATGTCCTAATCAAGTTGAGTCAATCGTCCGCAGCAGGCAGCCCACCCCGGGCTGCCTGCACTCATTTTTATATTCCTTTTGATTATTCTTTTTCAAAAATTTTGGTGTTAATGATAATTTGATTATTTTTGCAATTCATAGGGAGTACAGAGGTACAGCCCTAAATAATAAAGGTGTTATTTTCGATTATCTTCGATATTCAAACTTGGCCGTTAGAATTGCAGCGAAGGTAGACGACAATGGCACCTGCATTGATGCAAGTACAATCCTTCCTACGGGAGTGTAGTATATACGCATCGGTGTGGGGCTGTTGTCTTATCTGCTGCAAAGGTTGGCCAAGACCTGAATATCGGATAAGACAGAATACAATCTCCACACCTTTTTTGTATATTCACATATAATGCTGAGGAATCGGAGATTGGTCCCGCAACATACTCAAATGAAAGATACTTTTCGATTTTGGGCGAGACTCGTTTCCTGTCTCGCAGTGATGTTCGCTCTTTCCTCATGCGGAGGTGGCGATGACAGTGATGAACCGGACGTTCCCGGAGGCACACCTGTGGAGAACCCCACACAGCCGGTGGCTGACCCCGATGACACGGTCCTGGTAAACCTCCTCAACAATGATGACCAATTTATCTACATGGGAGAAGCAGAGCTGAGAATGAACTCATCCAACAATTTGGTAGCAAGAAGAGGAGAGATAATATCAGTAGGAGAAGTAGCGGGATTGGGAAATATACAGGCGTATCCGACTTCAGGATTCAGCACTCAGGCAGCCTGTTTGCCGGGTAACGGCTATGTAATTCGCCACCGCAATTATGATCAGGTGTCATGGTATCGTATCTATGTTACCGAATTCATGGAAAGCATGGCCGGAGGTATTATGGGATGTACCTTGAAATATGTAAGTATGCCCGACAATCCGATTGTGCCCAACACTTATCTCGTAAATATTACGAAGAACAGTTTCGGTGAGATACACCTGCAGTATCCGACATCATTCGCAATTGACCATGCCAAATCAAATTTAGATTACATAGAAATATGGTGTGGTCAAACCACTTCTTGGGGTTTAGATTATCAAAGCATATATTATTCAGTAATAGGTGGGTATGAAGATAATGGCGAAGATCGCAAGTTAGTTCTTAAGAATTCGGTCAGCGAAGTGGAAATTATATTTAGATCTGAGCCGGAGGAGAATCAATAAATACTTCCATCGACAACCTGACTTACAGTAAAATATACATATCTTGTACTAAGACCTTATTGGCGGCGACATTTCAGTATCACCGCCAATTGTTTATATTACGTGATTTTTTGGAAAGCATCGTGGCATCCGGTGTATTTGGTAAATGTTTCGATGAAATTGGTAATGCGGTTTCATAAATCGTTTGTAAATTTGCACCATGATTAATGTTCATTTCCTGCCAAATCCCGGTTTATCGGTATCGACCTTGTAGGGACATGCCTTTGGCATGTAGAATGGGAACAATCATGTTTTTCAGTAAATTACGCGTGTGCAACCCAAACATCGCAAAGCGATGTCCCTACAGAGACAAACCGACAAACCGGAAATTGGCGGTGGAATTTGTTTATTGATTGTAAACTCAATATTTAGATATGAAAGGTAATTTTGTTTATGCCAATCCGACCAAACTTTATTTTGGCGATGAGGCTCAGAAAAATCTTGCCGATGCCTTGAAGAACTTCGGTAAGAAAGTGCTGCTCATTTATGGCGGCGGCTCAATCAAGCGTAACGGCGTTTATGACGACGTAATCGCCTCGCTCCGCACCGCCGGCAAGGAGGTGGTGGAACTCCCCGGCGTGATGTCTAACCCTACCGTTGACAAACTCAATGAGGGTCGCGTCGTGGCCCGCGAGAATAACGTTGACTTCATTCTCGCTGTCGGCGGCGGTTCAGTCATAGACTACGCCAAGGCCGTCAGCGTTGCCGCCTGGTATGACGGCGACGCATGGGAACGCTTCTGGGTGAAGCAGGAGGATCCTCAGCCCGGCGAACGGATAATACCCGTCGGCGCGGTACTGACAATGGCCGGAACCGGCTCAGAGATGAACGGCGGCTCTGTCATAACTAACCATGCCGCCAACATGAAGATCGGCAAGGTATTCGGCGAAGAGGTCTTCCCTAAATTTGCTGTCCTCAACCCTGTCTACACATTCTCGTTGCCGCACTATCAGATGGTGGCCGGTATCTTCGACTGCATGAGTCACATCATGGAACAGTACTTCTCGGGTGACGATGATTCTACCTCCGACTATCTGGCCGAGGGCCTGATGCGCTCGGTGATTGCATCAAGCCTTGTGGCTGTGAAAGATCCGGAGAATTACGAGGCTCGCTCAAACATAATGTGGTCATCGACATGGGCACTCAACACCCTCATCGGCGAGGGCAAGACGCAGGACTGGATGGTTCATATGATTGGCCACGCTATCGGTGCCTACACCAACGCCACGCACGGCATGACTCTGTCGAGTGTTTCGGTTGCCTACTACCGTCACGTCATGAAGTATGGACTGAGCCGTTTCGCACGCTTTGCCCGAGTGGTGTGGGATATTCCCGCCGAAGGGAAAAGTGAGGAGCAGCTTGCTTCGGAAGGTATCGACGCTCTTGCCGACTGGATTAAGAAAATAGGTGCCGCTTCCGAGATTTCTTCTCTCGGCGTGACACCCGAAATGATTGACGGCATAGCTGATGCGACCATCATATTCGATGCCGGTTACAAGAAACTTACACCCGACGAAATCAAGGAGATTCTCCGTCATAGTCTATGATGGTTCCTTGTCAGGGTCTATGACTGTTTAGTCGTAGAAACTGATAATTTTATCTCAAATTTATCTATCTTAACGGATTTCTTCTTAATTTTGCATTGCAGAACGGGAATGACAGCTGTTCACTCATCTGTCATTCCCGTTCCTGTCTACAAGAAAAAATCTGTATGGTAAACAAAAGGTTATTATTTGCCGGTTCATTGGCCGGTGTCATGTCATCGCTGTGTGCCGCTCATGAAGTCACGGATTCAGTCGCAGTCGAACAGCTTTCAGAAGTGGTCGTGACAGGGCAATCGGCACGGCAACGCATACGTGAGCCGAGGCTTGGAGCCGAAAAACTGGAGCTTTCGCGTCTGGCTCAGGTCCCATCTTTTGCAGGAGAGAACGACATAATAAAGGCTATAGCTCTCCTCCCCGGCGTACACGCCGAGGGTGACGGTGCCGGAGGCTTCGAGGTGCGCGGCGGCAACGGTTCGCAGAATCTTGTTATGCTCGACGGGATGACGCTCTACAATCCGTCGCATGTGATGGGTATTTTCTCGACTTTCAACGACAATGCCATCGGCCGGGCCACGCTCTTCAAGGGTCCTATTCCCGCCGGTTACGGTGGGGCAACATCTTCCGTGCTTGAGACAACACTTGCAAACGGTGATATGGAGCGTTACCACGCTTCGGGCACCATAGGAATACTGGCAGCCAAGATTGCTGCCGAGGGACCGATTGTGAAAGACAAGCTGTCGTTTGCCGTCGCCGCTCGCCGGTCGTATGTAGATGCTTTCCTGAAACTCGTACCGGAGTATCGGCATATTGTAATGAACTTCTACGATGCTTCGGCAAAGCTGCGTTACCGGCCTTCGGCAGACCATATAATAGACGGGTCTTTCTTCATCGGTCAGGACAACATGGCCATCGGGGGAGTGATGGGTATGTACTGGGGAAACATAGGAGGAGCACTCAACTGGTCGGCGCGTGCATCAGACCGGGTATCTTTCATGACTACAGCTGCACTTACTCATTTCGCACCGAAGATGAGTGCTGACATTGCGGATGTCTCTCAGACATTGTGGACATATATCCATAACTATTCGCTCAACGAGAAAATGAGGTATGTTGTAGCTGACACTCATACGCTCGAATTCGGTTTTCGGTCGGAACTTCTTCGCGTCAAGTCGGCTGAATGGGAATACAATGATACGCGTGAGCGTGAGATCCGCTCACTGTGGGAAAACTCCCTTTGGGCAGACTGGACAGGTTCATTTGGTGATAGGGTAGAGGTGGCAGCCGGTGTCCGTCTTGATATTTCCACGGCTTTGTCCGGTTCACGGTTTCATGATTACTTCACCTATGGAGAGACCCGGGCACAGTTTGATGACAAGACTTACGTTGATGCCGAACCGCGCATCAGCTTGAAATACAATATCACTCCCTGTCATAACATCAAGGCCGGTTACAGCATAGCCACGCAGAATCTTCACGCCATACGCTCAAGTGCAACATCTTTCCCATTTGACCGTTATGCGTTGACTTCTGCGGTTGTGAAACCGGAGCGTGCCATGCAGTATGGCATAGGTTATTCAGGAATGACAGAGACAGGGGCTTTCGACTGGTCGGTCGAGGGATATTGGAAAAATCTCGACAATGTATATGACTACATGGATGGTCGAAACTCTTTCTCTGCAATCTCTCTTGAAAGCATAATTCTCGGTGGAAAGGGCAGGAGCTACGGCGCGGAGTTCATGGTGCGCAAGAACACCGGGAAGCTCACCGGATGGATTTCATACACCATTTCAAAAACCGAGACTAAGATTCCAGGCATAAATGATGGCAGATGGTACAATGCGAGCAATGACCGCCGCCATGACTTCTCGGTCACGGCCAACTACTGCTTCTCCGGTAAATGGAGTGTTTCAGGATCCTGGATTTTTTCTTCAGGTCAGCCCCTCACAGCTCCCGACGTGAAGTATGAGCTCGACGGCACGACATACTACTATTACGCCGCGCGCAATTCCTACAAAACTCCTGCGACACACCGTCTCGACCTCTCGGCAACTTACACTCATGTCGGCAAGAAGCTGACCTATGAATGGGCGTTCGGTGTGTACAATGCCTATTGCCGATATAATCCCTATGTCATTTATTTCGAACCGGATTCGTCGAAGCCTTCGGGCACGCGTGCTGTCCAGCAGTCCATGTACGGAATAGTACCCTCGGTTTCATACACTCTCAAGTTTTAATTTCACGGGGAGGCATTCCTGCAAAATCATAAGCGTTATGAAAACTTTAATTTACAGTGTTTCCGCATTGATTCTTACGTTCCTGCTCTCTTCGTGTGAGAAGGAGCTGGATATAAAATATCACGACATTGAACCTCTGACCGTCATAGAGGGGGAACTGACCCCTGATGGCGTGCGTGTCACTCTCACCCAGACAACCCCAATGGATGAGCCTATGGACCGTACGCACCTAACCGATGCCGATGTGGTTCTTTCTGATCTCACCACCGGTGAAGAATATCTCCTTACCGTCGGCAATGATGGTGTCTATACATCCGCAGCCGGAGGTATTGTCGGGCATGATTACCGGTTGGACGTGACAAGGGGTGCGGCATCCTACAGTGCGATGACACATATGTATGCTGGTACAGAAATCACGGAGCTTGCCTTTTCATGGATTGCGATGCCTTATGATGATGTGGCTGTACTCAGGGCATCTTTGACAGACAATCCAGAAACCTCGGGCGACTGTTACTGGCTACGCATCTATCGTAACGGCGAGTCATATATGACAGGAATCGTCAAGGACACATACGCGGTCAACGGACTTGTCAGCGTGATGAAGATGACGAGCCGCAAGGACATTGATTCAGAAGATGAGAGCACCGTGTTGCGCGACGGCGACATTGTGACACTTACCGTCACACCGGTTTCACCATCCATGTACGACTATCTTGAGGCATTGGAAAACGGTACTAACGGCCCCTACATGTTTACCGGCGACAGATGTCTCGGCTACTTCATTGCCACGACTCCGGTTTCATCGTCCATCACCTTCCGTCCCGACGAAATCCCCGACGACAAGTGACCTTCGGCCGGCTTTAAATACAACAGGCTGCCTGACAATCGATGTCGGGCAGCCTGTCTCATTTATTAAGCAGTTTTATAAGCAGCTGATCTACGGGGTTATCTGATTACGAGCTTATATGCTTTTGAACCGATGGTTACGATGTACACTGTCGGTGTCGCTGCGACGCGGCATTCGCCACGACCCTGGAACACAACCTTGCCATCGACTGTGCATACGCTCACTTCAGCATCGGGTGCGCATTCAACAACTATGTCGCTACCGTCTGCATACACTCGGTTTGACTCAGCCGGTTCAATATTGACCCCCGAGAACTCAATCGTCACGGCGTTGGACAATTCTGAATCACCCTTGCTGTATTTGGCCACAACATGATATGTATGGTCTCCGGTGGGAGCAGGGTCAAGATATTCACCTTCCGCAACAGCTGTGTCGTTCAGTCTTACACCGTCGCGATATACGTCATAACCTGCGAGCACGGGAGCACCTACCTGAGGATCGGGCGTGAATACAAATTCATCGAGCATCAGGAAGTAGCAGTCGGCCGATACGCAGCGCACCGCGAAATGCAGGGCACCTTCCGGAAGGTCGTATTCGAACTGTTCCCATTCAAGTGCTGAGGGCTCGACGGGAGTATCTCCCGAAATCTTTATGTAGTCAGCAGGGTCTGTCGAGTCTTTGTCTGTATAGTACACCTCGAATTTCTCGGGGTAGTATGCACGCACACCCTTCGCCTGGAAACTGATTTTCTGGGCATCGCCAAACAGAAGGGGTGAGATTGCCCAGTCGTTGTTGGCTCCCTTGTCGCTCTTGCAGAGTGAGGCGATGTACTGCTGACCTGCCGCTGAGGGCAACTCGTCCTCAACTCCAAGATTATTGACAACCATCCACGCGAATTTGGTCTCGTAGGCTGTTACGCCGGGGAACTGGTATCCGTAGATTGATGCTACGGGAGAATCGTTCTCGGAGATGAAAGTCCAGTCTTCATATTCGAAAGCCCAAGGTGTGGCCTCCTCGAATCCTTCGGTTATTTCGGTCGGTTCAAGTATCTCTGACGAATATTTGGTCCATGTCAGGCGGTTGCCGCCGTTCGCAGACTCTCCCTTGAGGTCGGTCACACCAGGAAGATCCATAATCTGGCGTACTACTTCCACACCGTCGAAGAGATTATTGTCGGCAACCTCGTCACCGTTCATTACAATCTCTGCGGTATATGTTGCGCCGCTGTTGTCGGAGTCGAAGTATGTTATCTGCTGCTTGAATGTTATGTCGGTGACTTCACCGGGGGCGAGTGCTGCAACCTCACGTTCTTCTGCGAGTGTGCCGTTGCGGAACAATTTCACTGTTGCAGCAGATGACGGCTCGTAGCCTTCGTTGGCGACCTGCGCCACGACATCGAAGGTCTCCGATGCCACGCACTTGGCAGGAGCCGAGATGTAGCGGGCCGCAAGATCCTTAGCCGGCGTTTCCTTTACTGTAGCCTCATCCAGCAGAGTGTATTTGCCCGATTTGGCAACAGCACGGAATATCAGCTGTACGTTCTTACCCTTGAACTCGGAGAGATCCATGCGCACCTTGTTCCATCTTCCTTCGGTCATGTCCGCATGCAGGGCAGTGCCCACCAAAGTCATCTTGTTATCGGCAAGTGCTATGACCTGAATGAAGTTAGTATCT
The DNA here is from genome assembly GCA_910578385.1 of uncultured Muribaculaceae bacterium. Classification (GTDB taxonomy): domain Bacteria; phylum Bacteroidota; class Bacteroidia; order Bacteroidales; family Muribaculaceae; genus Lepagella. Next base: position 139,674 of record CAJTQV010000001.1, read on the forward strand.
TCTCCCATGAAGTAGTCATGGTTCGCAGGGAACTTGTAGGTGTAGAACGCAACTTCGGGATGTTCTGCGCCAGTGAGGTCAATTTTACCGGTATAGAGGTCTCCGTATAATTCGGCTGCTCCGGCGTAACATCCATAGTAGTCACCTGTGGCAACGGGTTTGGGTGCGTTGACGAGTGTGGTGTCATCATATAAATCCCAGAAACCGGTGCCGGAGCTGCTGATACGCTCGATGTAGTTCTCTTTCGACTCCGATCCTGAATAGGTTACAGGCATCTTGTAAGCTTCGCCGACCGCCACCATGTCGCTCACGCAGTCGTCCGATTCCGCGTCGCGGTTAAATGCAGTCACGGAAATCTGGATGAATTTCTGCACCGAGGAATCCGCCAGAACTTTTACGGTAGCCGATGTGTCGGCGGTGGGCGTTTCGAGCAGCGGAGTTACAGTCGTATCGAAAGTATCGTTCTGCACAACGCTGTAAACCATATATGTGACATTCTGGGCCAAGATTTCATTGCCGTTGATATCGGAGGTTACAGGTTCCCATGTTATTGTTACTATACCGGGTTCTTCAGTCTCGGTTACGGCAACAGCAGCGGGAGATGATGCGGCGTGGGGGCCAACGAATACTGTAGATGTTGACGATACACCATCTTCGTCACCAAGCATTGTGGTGATGGTATAAGTGTAATCTCCCTTTGAGGGTATTGCAGTGTCGGTAAACGAGACCTCTTCTCCGGGTGCTCCGGTCAGTGTAGTTATAATTTCATCGCCACGGTTCACTTTTACTGTTACGCTGCCGGAGAGGGCTTTGCCTGTCACATCGGCTTCGGGCATTCTGAATTTGCCTGTCACCTCTAAAAGTCCTGAAACCTCGGGTGTGAGAACTACATCGTTGACAGCTCCCGGGGTGGTGGGGAGCATTCCCTTGCCGACACTCAGGTCTCGTACTATCAGATAGTACTTGTAGGCATCAGATATGCAGTGTATTCCTACGTTCCATTCGCCGGTGACGGTAGGTGCAATCAGACCGGATGCATAGTATCCTGCAAGGTTGTTGACCGTCGTGGCCGGGATTACATCGAGTGTCATGTCAGCGGCTGTTTCACCCATACCGGCCTTGACCTCAAAGCGTTCCTCGTCGGTGGATCCATAGTTTGACACGAACGCCGTGAAGTTATAAACCTTGCCGGCTTCCAGGCGCAGTGGCGGGGTGATTACCCAGTCGTCGGCGTTATTGCTTGAACTGTATTTGTAGCGTATGCCTTTGCCCATGCCCATCGGGCCCCATGTGCAGCCGTCATCGTTGCCGTCGATTACGGTGTAACCGATTCCTTCGATCGTGTCATAGTAGCCTAAGGGTGAGAAATCAGTAGCAAACGGTACATCAAGTGAGCCGAGCCACAACATGTTTGACACTCCGGCTTCTGACGTAAGGCCCTTGTTGACAGCCGTCACACTGTAGGTATAGCTTTCACGGTTGTCAGGAATCACGAGCTGATACTCATAATTTGTCGAGGTTATATTTTCCTCAAGGATGTTGTCGCCAAGAAGCAATGTGTACGTCACCGCCGCAGCATCAATATATCCGCCGTCGGTTGTTGTTGTTACGGCATCCCATGTGACAGTTGCTTTCCCGTCTGCCCATGATGCGCACACATTTGCCGGGGCTGCCGGCAGACCGTTGCCGATGAATGCTGAAGCGGATGCAGCCAGAGACTTTCCAGAGCCGTTGGCGGCAGTAGCGGTGAACCGGCACATCGCGGGCGCGGTGAGAGTATAAGTTCCGTTGACGGCTTGGCCGGCTTCTTTTGTGCCGTTGGCTATGAGCGTGCCTTCGAGATAGAGTTCCCAATCAAGCTCACCGGTAGCGGGCTGGCCGTTCTCAAGCTGAGAGGGGAGTACTATGGTGTATGAAACTGTAAGAGTGCCCTCCGGTGCGCTTACTGTTAGTTCAGGAGCGGCAGGAACGGCATTGGCCGCTGACGATGCGAAGAATGGTGCCACTACCATTGCGGGTGTCTTGAAATCTACCATCGGTGCGGATTCGGCCGTGGCGAGGTCAACCACATATATTCCGCTTTTCGAGTCGGGGGTTATATACGTTACATACATCTTGTTGTTCTCCCTGTCAACAGCGCCGCCTGCTGCGTAACCGGCAAGAAATCCATCGTTGGGAACAGTGGTCTGACCTACGGTAGTGACAGCTCCGGTCTGTTTATCAACTTTCACGAGCATTGAGCTTGCGGTCAGTGCGTAATACTGTCCGGCAGCATCACATCCGACAGCCACCATACGGCTGCTTGTATCGATATTCGAGATCAGGGTACGAGTGGCAGTGGAATAATCGCCCCTGCCCCAGCAATAGCCCATGCCATTGTCGGTCATGTAACAGCCATAAACATCGCCCGAAGTCGGGTCAAGGTCAATATCCATGGCTACGATGCCGAGATTCACACTCGGATCGAGCTGATTCACATCGGTTATGTCAAAAGTATCGGAATTGAATTCAATTAATTTCAAATCCCTTACACCCTCGGAACCCAATTCGTAGTACACGCCGTGATATGTCCCGTGACCATCGTCGTAACCACCACCGTTGATAACGCCGTATGAGCTTGTGCCGACCGGAGTGAAGTTAGCATCGTTGGTTCTGGGCAGTGTGTAAAGTCCAAGCATTCCGGCGGGCCAAGTTACCCAACCTCTCAGGTCAGGAATATCTTCTGCCATAGCACGCATGGTGGCACCTGAGGCAGACCGGTTGCGTGCGTTTTTCACCTGACTTTTTGTCAGCGGTTGCTTCATGTCGCTGAATCCGGCTGCCTTATGAATTGGCATTGCGGATAAAGATGGCGGAGCTTTGGGAAGAGCCGCCAGTGGTGTACCTGATGCTTCTTTCGGCGGAGCGGCTGTAGCCGACAACGCCACAAAGGCCGACATCATTACCAAACTGATTTTCTTCATAGAATTTGAATGGTTAGTGAAAAATATTGAAAATTAACACGTATTTATAAGATAATCATATTGATGCGGTTTCGAGACATCAACTATTCATATCGATTAATTTCAGCAACTGTCAAAAGATTAAGGTTGTAAGCAAATTTCATGGCTCATGAATGCTAAAAATTCACGAGATGCAGACCGATGATTCAACCCTTTACTTTTACGATTCCAAACGGAACAATCCCGCAGAAAATTGTCCAATAAAGACAATATGCGAAAATATTTTAACGGGACAAATGTCTTGCTCAGCACATCATGTATGCCAAATTTGCATTATAATAACCTTAACTTAGCCATAATAGTCAGTCATTCCCCATGAAAGATCCTTTTTATTTTGAAAACGACATGAATTGACGTTTTCATTTTGTAATTTTGCAGCATGAATCAAAAAATGGGGCGTCTCATACGCTATATACTCATAATTCAGAAGCTGTCGGGCAAAACAAAATATGTTCCGGCCGATGAACTGATTTCATATCTGACTCTCCAGATGGAGCTGCGTGGGTATGAGGTCGGTCTGAGTCCGCGTACCCTCCAGCGTGATATAGCTGATATAGAGAGTATGTTTGAGATTGAGATCAAGAACCGCCGGGGAATGGGTTATTATATCAATGAAAAGGTTGCCAATGCCGACATAAGATATGAGGAACTGATCTTGAATTTTGATTTACTGACCTCATTGAATAATTCGGCAGAGACTTCCGGGTTCATTATTCCCGAGCATCACAGGCCGAAAGGTACTGAGAGTATTCCGGCGATTATCCACGCCATCAAGATGAGAAATGTAATCAGTTTTGATTATAAGTTGATACGGAAGAACAATCGGTTGATAAGCAAGACTGTCTATCCATATTTTCTCAAAGAGTCTTTAGGCTTGTGGTATCTCGTAGCTGTGGACGATTCAGACAATCAGCGTAATTTCGCTGTTGATCGGATAGACAACCTGACTCTTCTCCCTGACAAATTCACGAGGGATACGAGCATTGACCCAAATAGTCTGTTCCAGCACAGCTACGGAATATGGGACGACGAGACAATTCCCATCGAGGAAATAGAGCTCTCTTACTCTGCGCTCGACGGTTACTTCATTAAAGCAACTCCGTTGCATTCCTCGCAAGAGGTGCTTATTGATAACGATGAGGAATTTCGCATAAGACTGAATCTCCGCATCACAAACGATTTTGTAATGGCACTCCTTGCGAGAAGCAACTCACTGACAGTCATAAAGCCCGAATCTCTTAAGCTGAGACTCAATGAGATTTACCACCGGGCATTGCACCGCAACAGTCTATGAGAATCCATTCCGACATTCAGAATAGTCTGAACTACAAACCGTAATATATAAACCCCAAAAATCATATAATCATGGCTGAGAAAAACTTTATCGACGAAATTTCCGAGTATAAGAATAACGGATTCAAAGGATTCATTCCTGTAAAGACTCTCCGGGGAACATTGTCAGTGATGCCCCAAACCGGTGGTGTCTATGTCGTTCTGAGAACCTCAGAGAATGCTCCGGAGTTCCTTGAAAAGGGGACAGGCGGATTTTTCAAAGGCAAAGATCCCAACGTCACCATACCCGAGCTCAATCAGAACTACGTTTCCGACAGCACGACCGTATATATCGGTAAAGCGAACTGTCTGCGCAAGCGTGTCAGACAGTTACTCAGTTTTGGAGAAGGCAGTGCCGTAGGGCATTGGGGTGGAAGGTATCTTTGGCAGTTAGCCGATTCCGAAGACCTTCTCGTAGCATGGAAAGAGACCGGTCTCCAGATTCCGGAAGCGATAGAATCAGAAATGATCCGTCAGTTTGTGGCCACCCACGGCAAAAGACCCTTCGCCAACCTGAAAGGCTAATCAGCGAACTCCCATCCGGTAAATACCCTACCGTCTAAAAATACCTTAGGCGATAAGCACTCTGCCACAGAGCGCTTATCGCCTAAGTAATTTATTATAAGAGGAGATCGGTTCATCCATCAGTAAACCCGGGACAGTTGTATCTGTTATTGGTCATTTTAATTTTCTGCTGCGGAGGCAAAGATGCGGTTTTTATGTTTTGGAAATATAGAACCTTTCTATTTTTCTGAATTAATCAATATTATTAAACATTATGACGCATCTGACTATCAGAGAAATCGCGGATGTCTGGAAAGACGAGAAACGTCCGTATGTCAAGCGGTCAACATTCGCAACTTACATGCTGGCGCTTGAAAACCATCTGTTGCCCTTTTTCGGCAATATGACCGAGCTGACTGAAGCGACAGTACAGTCCTTTGTGCTCCAGAAACTCAATGCCGGGTTGAGTGCCAAGACGGTAAAGGACTTTCTCATCGTGCTGAAAATGATTATGAAGCATGGTGTGAAAAACAAGTGGCTGGAATATGCCGAATGGGATATCAAGTATCCTACATCAACCGGGCCGGGGAATATCGAGGTGCTGACCATTGCCAACCATAAGAAGGTGCTCGATTACGTGAAGGGGCACTTCTCGTTCAAGGCGTTGGGCATCTACATCTGCCTTACAACCGGACTACGTATCGGCGAGATATGCGCATTGAGATGGGACGATATCAATGCCCAGACCGGCACACTGCACGTGAAGCGGACGATCGAACGAATCTACATTCTCGAAGGGGATAGGAAACATACCGAACTGGTCATCAATGACCCTAAAACACCCAATTCTCTCCGGGAGATTCCACTGAGCTCAGAAGCATTGTCAATCATACGCCCCCTAATGAAGGTGGTCAATCCTAATTTTTACGTCATCTCAAATGATGTGAAGCCTATCGAACCCCGGACGTACCGCGTCTACTATAAACGGCTGATGAAATCGCTCAAAATCCCGGAAATCAAGTTTCATGGACTGCGGCACTCGTTTGCAACCCGTTGCATCGAGAGCAACTGCGACTACAAGACTGTCAGCGTGCTGTTGGGTCACTCTGACATCTCCACCACACTCAATCTCTATGTCCATACCAATATGGAACAGAAGAAACGCTGCATCTCCAAAATGTTCAAATCTCTCGGCAAGTAAGTTTATGTGAAATCAGGCTCTCCATATCATAAACATCAAGTTTGTGAACGTCGAGCCTGTGCCCGATAAAAGAGTGAAGCGGGCTGAACAAGTGTCAGTCCGCTTCATTCTTTTATCGGGTTAACCGGTTGGTTTTTTGTATCTTTTCAGCCGGATTATTTCAGGCCAAGGAGCTCATAGACCTTATCAGCAGCATTTGTGAGCCCTGAGGCATCTTTGCCGCCGGCCTGGGCGAAGAATGGCTGACCGCCGCCGCCACCCTTCATGAGTTTGGCAGCCTCACGTACTATCTGCGAGGCGTTGTAACCCTCTTTTACAAGGTCATCACTGATCATGAGAGTGAGGGTAGGACGATCCTCATTGAGAGTTGCAGCAATAAATACTGTCGGACCTACTGCCTCTTTGCGGAGTATGAACGCAACATTCTTCACGACATCAGGAATACGGGGACCTGCAAGTCGGCAGACTGTAACGCCGTTCGCAATAGTGGCGTTATCCTTCACTTCCTTGGCAAGAAGGGCAGTACGCTCTGCGACATAACCTTCAACCTGATGACGGAGGTCTGCATTCTCAAGAATGGCTTTCTTGATGTTGGCACGTACATCTCCGGCATTTCCAAGCAGGTCGCGGATATCGGTGAGAATATCCTGCATATTGTCCATCATCTTCTCCATGCCTTCTCCGGACACTGCCTCGATTCGGCGGATACCGGCCGCGATTGAGCTTTCGTTGATGATGCGCACCATACCGATGTTTCCTGTATTGGCCACGTGTGTACCACCGCAAAGCTCGACAGATGAGCCATATTTCACTACCCGGACCTTGTCGCCATATTTCTCACCGAAGAGTGCCATTGCACCCATCTCGCGTGCTTCGGCGATAGGCAGTTCGCGGCATTCCTCAAGCGGCATTGCCATGCGGATTCTCTCGTTGACGAGGTGCTCGACCTTGCGGATTTCCTCGGGAGTAACCTTCTGGAAGTGCGAGAAGTCGAAACGGAGTGACTCGGGATTCACGTAAGAACCTTTCTGCTCGACATGTGTGCCGAGCACTTCGCGGAGAGCCTCGTGGATAAGGTGTGTGGCCGAATGGTTCGCTGATGTGGCGCGACGGGCCTTCAGGTCTATTTTCGCGGTAAATTCAGCAGAAGGATCCGAGGGGAGTTTCTTAGCAAGATGAACAGCTACGTTGTTCTCTTTTTTGGTGTCGAATATTTCGACGGTCTCGCCATTGTCAGCCACGAGAACACCACGGTCACCTACCTGACCACCCATCTCAGCATAGAAAGGAGTGCGTGTCAGCATGATCTGGTAGTATTCTTTCCCTTTCTGTTTTACCTTGCGATATTTCAGTATGCGTGTACGGGTCTCGAATTCATCGTAGCCGACAAATTCCTCGTCGCCCGATGCTACTTCCACCCAGTCGGTCGTCTCGACAGAAGCTGCGCTGCGGGCACGCTCTTTCTGTGCCTTCATATCGCGGTCAAATCCCTCTTTGTCAACCGTCATGCCCTGCTCTCTGGCTATAAGCTCGGTCAGGTCGAGAGGGAATCCATATGTATCATAGAGCGTGAAGGCATCGGAACCGTTGATGACAGTCTTGTTTTCCGCCTTGGCTTTCTTCACAAGCGAGTCAAGAAGCTTGATACCGTTGTCGAGCGTACGCAGGAAAGAGTCTTCCTCTTCCTTGATGACTTTCTTTATAAGTTCTTTCTGAGCGGGGAGCTCGGGATAAGCCTCACCCATCTGGTCAACGAGAGTATCAACCAACTTGTAGAGTGTAGCCTCTTTCTGACCGAGGAAGGTATAGACATAGCGGACAGCACGGCGGAGTATGCGTCGGATCACATATCCGGCCTTGGCATTTGAGGGCAACTGAGAATCCGCTATTGAGAAAGCGATTGTCCTCACGTGGTCGGCTGCAACGCGCATGGCGACATCAACCTTCTCATCCACACCATATTTCTTTCCGGAGATTTCGCTGATTTTAGCGATAATCGGTGTGAAGATATCTGTATCGTAGTTCGATTTCTTGCCCTGGAGTGCCATTGTGAGTCGCTCGAATCCCATGCCGGTATCGATAACCTTTGCAGGGAGCGGTTCGAGATGGCCGTCTGCCATGCGGTTGTACTGCATGAAGACGAGGTTCCAGATTTCGATTACGAGGGGATTGTCTTTGTTGACAAGCTCTGCACCATCGACAGCAGCACGTTCTTCATCGCTGCGCAGGTCGATGTGAATCTCACTGCAGGGACCGCAGGGACCGACATCACCCATCTCCCAGAAATTGTCGTGACGGTTACCGTTTATGATATGGCTCTTTGGAAGATGACGCTCCCAGATTGCGGCAGCCTCATTGTCACGCTCCAGATTCTCGGGGGCATAGCCTTCGAAGACCGTGGCATAAAGTCTTTCGGGATTCAGTTTGAGAACGTCCACAAGATATTCCCATGCCCAGTCGATAGCCTCCTGCTTGAAGTAGTCGCCAAAAGACCAGTTGCCGAGCATCTCGAACATGGTGTGGTGATAGGTGTCGTGTCCGACCTCCTCAAGGTCATTGTGTTTGCCCGACACGCGGAGGCATTTCTGGCTGTCGGTCACACGACGGCTCTCGGGAACACGGTTGCCGAGAATGATATCCTTGAACTGGTTCATTCCGGCATTTGTAAACATCAGGGTAGGATCATCTTTGAGAACCATCGGAGCCGACGGCACAACCTTGTGTCCTTTCTCTTTGAAAAAGTTTTTGAAGGACTCTCTAATTTCTTTTGATGTCAGCATGTATTTATTGAGTGATTTGGAGTATTTACGGTTCATAAAGCGCATCCGGAACGTTCTGTAGATTGACTTCTTTGACAGTCCGGTTGCTTCAACTTACAAAGTTAATAAATTTTCGCGAAGCAGAACACTTTCATTGACCGGAAAGTTATACATATAGACAAACTTTTTTGCATTATGGAGAACCGGATTGTTGATTCTTTACGGCAGGTGGTCGGCAAGGACAATGTTCTTGACAATGACCTTTGGCGCGAGATTTATGCTCGCGACGCTTCTTATTTCGATATAAAACCGGAATGCGTGGTCCGGCCCCGAACGGAAGAGGATGTCCGTCGTGTGCTGAAAATTGCGGAGACATCGGGTTGTGGTGTGACCTTCCGGTCGGCCGGAACGTCGCTCTCCGGTCAGACGGTCGGACCGGGCATAATCTGCGAATTGCGTACCGGCTGGAACAGTGCGGAAGTCCGCGACAACGGAAGCAAGATATGGTTTGAGCCGGGTCTGACTGCAAATCAGGTCAACAATATCCTTCGTCCGCATCATCACCATATCGGACCGGATCCGGCTTCATCATCGGCTGCCATGATGGGTGGTATACTCTCCAACAACAGCAGTGGTATGGAAGCCGGAGTCGCGCACAACTCTTACCATACGCTGGTATCAATGAAGTTCATGCTCACAAACGGTCATTCATACGACTCGGCATCAGGGGCTGACAGAAAACGGTTCGCTGAAACTGAGAGAGATTTGTGTGCCGGACTTACGGAAATCCGACAGCACATACTGTCGGATGATGCGATACGAAACCGTATCGCTACCAAATACAAGATTAAGAACGTCACCGGGTATGCCATGAACTCTTTCCTCGATTATGAAGACCCGATGGATATCTTCATTCATCTCATGATAGGAGGGGAAGGCACTCTCGGTTTTATTGTCTCGGCTGTATTGGAGACTGTGCCGCTGTTCTCAACATATTCTTCGGCAATGCTCTATTTCCCTACCGTAACGCAGGCTGCGGCCTGTGCCGCATCTCTTGGAGAAAGTGGTGCGCTTGCCGTGGAAATGATGGACTATGCCTCGCTGAGAAGCACCCAAGGACTTCGTCCCGACATGCCGAAGGGCACTACTGCCATGCTGGTTGATTACGGTGCAAATTCTTCTGAGGAGATGAGGGCGTTGACCGAACGGTTACGTCCTGAAATATCGGCGTTACCCGGTCTGATTCATCTTGATGATTTCACCACAACTGTAGCTGAGCGTCAAAGACTGTGGCATTTGCGCGACGGCGTTTTCCCGTGTGTGGCAGGTGTGCGTCAGCCGGGAGCGACTGTAATCCTTGAGGATGTCGCGGCTCCGGTCGAAGATCTTGACCGACTGGTGGAGGGCGTGCAGCAACTGTTCCGCAAGCATGGTTATGACGGTGCAATATTCGGCCATGCCCGAGCCGGCAACATACATCCGCTGGTTACATCGCGCATGGACTCGGGGAAGGAGCTGGACAATTTCAAGTCATTCATGGAGGGATTTGTGACGCATGTGCTGAGCCTGAACGGTTCGCTGAAAGGTGAACATGGCACTGGGCGTGCAATCGCTCCATTTGTTGAGCGTGAATGGGGTCCTGAAATATATTCCCTCATGTGCAAGGTCAAAAGATTGGCCGATCCGTCAGGCATTCTCAATCCGGGTGTGATGATCAATGATGACCCCGAGGCTTATATCAAGCCTATGAAAAGCATGGATATCTTTGGTGAGCAACTGGGTTATCCCGAAGCGGACAAGTGCATAGAGTGCGGTTATTGCGAACATGTCTGTCCGTCGAGAGACATCACTCTTACACCTCGCCAACGTCTTCAGGCTCGCCGGGTGATTGCCCGTACAGGTTCCAAGGAACTGGAAAAACAATATCGCTATATCGGCAATGAGACATGTTGTGCCGACGGTTCCTGCCAGATGCCATGCCCGATGAATATAAACACCGGTACGGTAACTGATGCTGTGCGGGCAGTGACAAACGCCTCTATATTTGACAAAGCCCTGTCTGCATCGGCCGGACATTACGGAAAAGTGGAGAAAGTACTCAGAGGTCTATTGAAGACTGCTGTAGCGACCGAAAAGGTCATATCTCCATATCCGTTGATATGGGCAACAGATTTCATGCACAAGCTATACAGACAGTCTCCGCATTGGTCAAGACATTTCCCGATGCCTCCGGCTATACCTTGGCGAGAGTCTGCATCTGTTCCTGATTTCGTGTATTTCCCGGCATGTGTCACCCGTATTTTCGGTGGCTCAACACTCGGCAAGGATGACATGATGACCGTCATGCTCCGTATAGCCGCCAGGTGCGGTTACAATATGGTTCTGCCAAAAGATATGCAGGGAGCATGTTGCTCACAGATATGGGAGCATAAGGGAGACCCCGAAGGCCAGAGGATTGTTGCTCATACCACAGTCGATACCTTCTACCGTCTGAGCCGGAAAGGGAAGGTGCCGATTGTCTGCGACACGACATCCTGCACACATACCTTACTTTCTTTGGCGCATAAAGAGGGCATTCTTGACAAGGAACATCTCGAAAAATACAGCAGGCTGAAAATTATTGACATCACACGTTGGCTGTCGGAATATGCCATGCCAAAGTTGCGTGTGGTCAGACCAAAGAACCGCGTGCTGCTTCATCCGACTTGCGCATCGCGCATAACCGGGCTGGATAAGCTGATGATTGAGGTAGCTCGCAAATGTGCAAAATATGTCGAGGTCCCTGACGAGGCTTATTGCTGCGGTGCCGCCGGCGACCGTGGATTCATTTTCCCGGAGGTGGCACGCTCAGCAACGAAAGCTGAGAGGAAAGAGACGGAAGGAGAGGATTACGACGGCTGTTATTCTCTTGCGCGCACCTGCGAGATTTCCATGATGGATACCATCAAGCGTCCGTATGAATCGATAGTATATCTTGTGGATGAAACCACGGGCGCCATATGAACAATCCCTGTGTATCTATCACGGATACACAGGGATTATAGTGTTGGCAGACCGGTGGCCGGAATCATCTGCGGCCGCCGTTGACCGGAGGCAGGAACGCGTCGGGATAATGACGCATCTTGTAATTGTCGCGGTTGCCGGTGAAGGTCACAATGTCGAACCTGTATTGGTACAGTTTGGTTTCCCTTCTAAGATATACGTCGGCGCCATTGATTATGCGGCTCCGCTTTTTGAAGTTGATTGATGAGAGAGCTTCATCTTCGCTTGAAGATCTTGCCTTGACCTCTACAAACACCATGGTGCGGTCTTTCTCAAGTATAAGGTCGATTTCAAGATTCCCCAGCCTCCAGTTGCGTTCTCTTATCACATAACCTTCTTTCAGGAAATACTCAGCGGCCAGAGCTTCGGCTTCCTGTCCCCATTCTCTGTTTTCGGCACCGAGTTTCTGCCTCTCCGTCTTGTTCATCACTTAGGCTGTCAGACTGCCTTGAAACTCATGTCGAGTCCCTTGACACTGTGGGTGAGCGCTCCTACAGAGATGAAGTCAACGCCGGCTTCTCCGTATGCACGGAGGTTGTCTATGGTAATTCCTCCTGATGATTCGGTCTCGAATTCTCCGTCAACGAGTTTCACTGCCTCTTTAGTCAATTCCGGGGTGAAATTATCAAACATGATACGGTCTACGCCACCATGTTCCTTAACCCGGCGGATGTCGTCAAGGCTTCTGACCTCGACCTCAATCTTGAGATCCTTGTTATTCTCACGGCAGTATTCCTGTGCGCGTGTAATGGCTTTCTCTATGCCTCCTGCGAAGTCAATGTGGTTGTCCTTTATGAGAATCATGTCGAAAAGGCCGATACGGTGATTTGTGCCGCCTCCAATTTTCACAGCCTCTTTTTCAAGCATGCGCATTCCGGGTGTAGTCTTGCGTGTGTCGAGTACTCTTGTATGCAACCCGGCGAGTTCGTTCTGATAGCGACGTGTCATCGTTGCCACACCGCTCATGCGCTGCATGATGTTGAGCATGGTACGTTCTGCGATGAGAAGTGCGCGTACAGGACCCTCCGCAGTGAAAGCTACATCTCCTTTGCGGACCTCGGCTCCGTCGTTGATGAAAATCTCCATCTTGATTGAAGGATCAACTTTCTCAAGTACCTTCTTCGCTACCTCGACACCTGCGAGTATTCCATCTTCCTTGATGATAAGACGGCTCGTGCCCATGGCATCTGCCGGAATGGTCGAGAGGGTAGTATGGTCTCCGTCTCCAAGATCTTCAGCAAATGCCAGATTAAGGAGGTCGTCAATAAGTTCTTCTTTAGTTTTCATATATTATATGGTAGTTGTATTGAATAAAATATATTGTGTCAAAAAGTTAAAGTAATTACTTTAACTTTTTGACACAATTATCTGGTTTTCATTTATTTGATTCCGTCGCGCTCAAGAAGTGCGTCAACGGTCGGTTTCTTTCCGCGGAATTCTATGTAAAGTTCCATCGGGTCTTTTGTGTCGCCCGACTGAAGCATCTTGAGGAACTTGGCAGCGGTCTTCTGGTCAAAGATACCATTCTCTTTGAATGCTGCGAAAGCGTCAGCATCAAGCTCCTCTGCCCATTTGTAACCGTAGTATCCTGCTGCATAACCACCTGAGAAGATATGGCCGAATGAGGGAGAAAGCACGCATCCGGGAACAGCCTCGAAAATGCGGACTGGTTCCTGCGATGCGGCTTCGAATTCCTCTATGTCAGCAGAGGCGCGCAGCGGTTCGGTTATGGTGTGGTATGCCATGTCAAGGTAACCGAATCCGAGCTGGCGCATGGTCGAGTAAGCCGCTCCATACTGGGCAGCCTTTACGAAGCGGTCAACAAGGTCTGCGGGGATTTTCTTGCCGGTTTTGTAATGACGGGCAAAGCCATCAAGATATTCCTTGCGTGTGAGGAAGTTCTCGTTGAACTGAGAGAAAAGCTCCACGAAGTCATGGTCAACGTTTGTACCGCTGAGTGATTCATATTTAGCTTCGGCTGAAAGACCGTGAAGGGCATGTCCGAACTCGTGGAGGAATGTCTCGACCTCATCGGCGGTAAGGAGCACAGGGTCGTTGCCAATCGGTTTTGAGAAGTTGCAGACAATGGAGATGAGAGGAAGTGTCTTGTTGCCTTCGTCATCCTTGCTCTCCGTGCGGAATTCTGTCATCCATGCGCCGGGAGCTTTTCCCGCACGATAGAAGAAGTCTGCATAGAGGAGACCGAGCAAATCGCCGTTCTTCTTGTAGACCTCGTAGATTCTTACGTCGGGGTGATACTTGTCAACCTTGTTGGTCTCCTTGAACTTGTAGCCGTAAAGTTTTGTGGCGAGTCCAAACACACCGTCGATTGTGCGGTTTAGCTCAAAGTAGGGCTTGAGATCCTCGTCGTTGAATGAATAACGGGCATTTTTAAGTTTGTCGGACCAGTATGAGTAATCCCACGGCATCATGACGAAGTCATTGCCTTCCGATGCCCGGGCGAAGTCCTGGATCTCGGCAATCTCCTTGCGCATAGGTTCTGTGTACGCGTTGCGGAGATCCTCGAGGAATGACATTACAGTCTCGGGAGTCTTTGCCATTGTCTCTTCGAGCGCGTACTCAGCGAAGTTCTTATGACCCATGAGACGTGCTATTTCGAGACGTACGTTGGCGATGTCTTTAAGAATCTGCATGTTGTCGAACTCACCCGAAGTATTGGTGCTTCCGTAAAGCTCGTAGAGCTGCTTGCGGAGATCGCGACGGTCAGAATATGTCATGAACGGGCCGTAGCTCGGACGGAAGATGGTTACAAGATACATTGACTCGTCATCCGCTTTACCCTCTTCTGCGAGAGCCTCGGCGGCGGCAGCGCGGTACGCGGCCTTTATCGACTCAGGGATACCGGTAAGATCCTCTGCCTTGAGCCATATACGGCGTACCGGGTCACTCATGGCATTGGTTACGTTCTGAGCGAATTTAACATTGAGGTCGGAGAGTTCAGCGTTAAGTTTGCGGAATTTCTCGCGATCCTCTCCTTTGAGATTCGCTCCGGAATGGACGAAACCCCTGTATGTCTTCTCGATAAGGCGACGGTCCTCGTCGGTGAGCGACGGATCATCGTTACGGTGCTCATATACCTGACGGACACGGTCCCACAGACGCTCGTTAAGCATCATGTTGGTTGAGTGTTCCGAAAGAAGAGGAGTGACTCTTGTCATGGCGTTCATGAGGGTCGTGTCACCCGTGGCATGCTCAAGATTGCTGAGTGCAAGAACCGATCTGTTGAGCACTTTGCCGCTGCGGTCAAGTGCAACGATTGTATTTTCAAATGTCGGAACGCTCCGCTGGTTGCAGATTGCGTCTATTTCCTGATTCTGGAGCTTGATTCCTTCAAGGACTCCTTCTTCATAGTCGGCTGCCTTAAGCGTGGAGAGAGGCATTGTTCCGAACGGCGCATCAGATCCGGTTATTAGCGGATTGGCCGCGGAGCACTCGACGTTAGATGCTACTGTCATAAGGGTCAGTGCTGTTACTGAGTTGATAATTAATTTTCTCATATGTGTTTTATTGGTAATAAACTTTTCAATGTAAAGGGAAGGGTAGTGGCATCAGAAATTGACACCGACCACAAGCTTGGCATAAAATACGTCGCGAGTGTCAATGTCGATTTTGACTCTGCTCGCCTCGCTGAAGTTCTGGTAAGCGCACGAAAGTATTATGTATGATTTCGCCGTGCTCGTCTGCTGAAGGTTTATGCCAACACCGAGCGCGCTGTAAAAGTCTCCGACAGTTCCGGCTCCTTTTACTGTATTGAAGGAATAACCTGCCTGAAGGTTGAGGAACAGCAACGATGGCTTTTTCCTGAAACTTGTGCGGAGCACAGCGTAAACCGGAATAAAATTGTTGCCGGAATGTATGGAGCGGTGTATTCCCGCGCCGATACCGGCAAGTTTTATATACGGATTCTTGTAACCCAAGAGAACATCTGCGTCAAACGAAGAGAGGTCATGGCTTGTCAGGTCAACCGATGCTCCGGTTTCAGCACCCCATGTGAAATGAGAGAAAGCGAGACTTTTGGTCTTGCCCGGAAAGAAACTCTCGCGCGCATCGTCATTGTCAACGGTATCCCGTTCAAGATTGCCGGATGCGCCTCCGGCATTCAACACAATCCCATCCTGATTGAGCTTTACTTTCTTTGCTACGGCCTGGGGAGCCGGTGCGAGAAAATAGAGCAAGCCTATAGTAAAGACTGCAATTTTCTTGGAAATCTTTACCATAGGCTTGATGATTGATGTTGAATTCTCTTGACAGCTGACTCGGCGGAGAATATTACTCACCGAGGTAGCTCTTGAGAAGTTTGCTTTTCTGACCTTTGAGCCTGCGGATAGCTTTCTCTTTGATCTGACGCACGCGTTCGCGTGTGAGGTCAAATTTGGCTCCAATCTCCTCAAGGGTCATCTCCTGGCATCCTATACCGAAGAACATCTTCAGGATGTCTCGCTCACGGTCGTAGAGCTGCTTGAGCGCACGGTCCACCTCTTTGGAGAGTGATTCCTGGTTAAGACTTGCGTCGGCCATGGGGCTGTCCTCGTTGTTGAGGACATCAAGAAGCGAGTTGTCCTCACCCTCTACAAACGGTGCGTCAACCGAGATGTGGCGACCTGAAACCTGGATGGTATCGGAGATTTTGTCAACCGGCATGTCAAGCCGCTCGGCAAGCTCCTCTGTGCTCGGACGTCGCTCGTTCTCCTGCTCGAAACGCGACATCTCTTTTGTAATCTTGTTGAGCGATCCAACCTGATTGAGCGGAAGACGCACTATGCGCGACTGCTCGGCGAGAGCCTGCAGGATGGACTGACGGATCCACCACACGGCATACGAGATAAACTTGAAACCTCGTGTCTCATCAAATTTTTGCGCTGCTCTGATTAGACCAAGATTGCCTTCATTGATTAAGTCGGGAAGACTGAGGCCTTGGTTCTGGTATTGTTTTGCCACTGACACCACAAAACGCAAATTGGCTTTTGTCAATTTCTCGAGCGCTGCATGGTCTCCTTTCTTAATTCGCTGGGCCAGTTCTACCTCCTCACTAACGGAGATCAGCTCCTCGCGACCTATTTCCTGCAGATACTTGTCGAGTGACGCGCTTTCGCGGTTGGTGATTGATTTTGTTATCTTTAGTTGTCTCATGTCTCTTTCTAAAATTCAGCACGGTCTGTCACGACAGACCCTACGTACAATATCAATCACAGAAAATGCCACAACCTGCCAATTTCTCTTTTCATCGAAAAATCGTGGGGTCATTTCCGCATTTTCACAATGATCTTTGTAAAGTCACGCTATGACTTCTATATAATAACACGCACACGCGTGAAATATTTTATTTTAATCGTATAATTTTTGTAAAAATTTTCTCATCCGTGTCAAGTCCCCGATTATCAACGTTTCATCGGCGCAGTTCCCAGAAGGTTACTGCTGCGGCTGCTGCCACGTTGAGCGAGTCCACACCATGATGCATCGGTATTTTAACCACATAGTCGCTTTCGGAAATAATCTTTTTGGGGAGTCCGTCTCCCTCAGTGCCGAATATGACCGCAAGCCGCTGACATTCTTTCAATCTCGGGTCGTCAAGTGAGATGGAATCGTCGCTGAGAGCTAAAGCTGCTGTCGTGATCCCCATTTCGCGCAGCTCTTTCTCCGGATTAAGGCACATGGTCCACGGTACAGTGAATACTGTCCCCATCGAAACTCGCACCGCCCGGCGGTTCAGCGGATCACAGGCATCGGATGACAGCACAACAGCATCGACTCCCATGGCTGATGCAGACCGGAATATCGCGCCGATGTTGGTGGTGTCGGTCACGCTGCGTATCACCGCGACAAGACGCGCATCGCCACATATGTCATGCAAAGAGGGGAGCGGTTTCCGCTCCATGGCGCACAAAACACCTCGGGTCAATGTATAGCCTGTAAGCGATGCCAGAGCCTCTCTATCGGCCGTATAGACGGGCGTATCAGGGCATCTTCCTATTATGTCGGAGGCGTCGCCGGTGATGTGTTTCCGTTCGCACAGTATTGAAAGCGGCTTGTATCCATGGTCGAGTGCCACCCTTATAACCTTGGGGCTTTCGGCTATGAATATTCCCATCTCACCCTCTTTGCCCGCTCTAAGCGCACTTTCTGTGAGCCGTGCGTACGCGTCGAGGGTGCTGTCGTTTATGTCGTTGATTTCAATTATTGGCATGGTGGTTCACTTCTCTTCGAGTAGTCCGTTTTAAAATACGGACAAAATTTTCTGCAAAATTAATAAAAATCGGCTTTCACTGCCAACCATATGAGTTGAAAATACCGTTATAGGGTTAGATTCTCTTTAAACCTATAAGTAGCTGTTTAACTTGAACAGCTGTTTATATCTGTCTAAACTATCATATATGGATAAAACCAAGGCAAAGGCCGGTATGGTCAGATCGTGGCGCGACCTTCTGAGCTATTTCAATGTCAAGGATGACCTCGAACCCCAGAATGACATTGAAATCAGCATACGGTCGGGTGTTTCTTTCAAGGGAAGCCAGTTGTTGACACTGATTTTCGCGATTTTCATCGCATCGCTCGGACTGAATACCAACAGTATTCCGGTCATTATCGGTGCCATGCTCATATCCCCGCTGATGGGACCAATCATCGGTATGGGACTCGGAATCGCCGTGCAGGATTTTGAACTTGTGCGCCGTAGCCTCAAGAATATCACAGCAGCGGTGATTGGTTCTCTGCTGACATCGGCTCTCTATTTCCTTATTTCCCCCCAATATGAAGGTGCAAGCCAGTTGCTCGCCAGAACGTCACCCTCGATCTATGATGTCTTCGTAGCCTTGTTCGGCGGCGCCGCCGGCATTCTCAGCATCGCCGCGAAGAACAAAGGACAGGTTTTGCCCGGTGTCGCGATTGCAACCTCTCTTATGCCTCCTCTCTGTACAGCCGGATATGGTCTGGCCACAATGCAGATGCACTTCCTTTTCGGTGCGCTGTATCTCTTCTTCACCAACATGATTTTCATCTTCTTTGCCACATGGATTGGTATAAAGCTGATGGGATTCAAACATGTTGTCTATCAGAATGAGAAACGCGCCCGCAAAATGCAGGCTGTGGCATATTCAATTGTGGCAGCCACAATCGGTGTCAGTGTCTATCTGACTGTTGTCATGATAAACCGGAATCTTTTTCTCGACAATGCCTCGAAATTCGTGCAGAATGAGATGGTATTTCCCAACACG
This sequence comes from uncultured Muribaculaceae bacterium, assembly GCA_910578385.1. GTDB lineage: Bacteria > Bacteroidota > Bacteroidia > Bacteroidales > Muribaculaceae > Lepagella. The sequence goes on from CAJTQV010000001.1 coordinate 158,746, forward strand.
CAGGTACTGTCGCATAATGAGTATGTCAAAAATGGCAAACGCTATATTGACGTGACTTTGATAGGGGAGGCCCTGCCCAAGGACTCCCTGCAGCTTGCAATGATGAACAAACTGGATTCCGTTGGTCTCGGAGGCACCGTGCTTAATATAAAGCAGGGCTTCTCGCTCTCGCGTACTGACCTTGACGAAACCGCAAATGCCGATAAGTTCTATCAGCTCATGCAAGCCGAGATTGCACAGCGGCAGAGCGCGATTGACTCGCTAAAGGCAATAGTGGATCTGCATGAGCAGTTCTCAGATGAAAGTGTAAAGGTGTCGCCCGAGATAAAGGTGCTCTTTCCATCAATACGCGACATCGCACTTTCGCAGATGGTTGCCTCGTCGGTCGAGAGCAGTTCCACAGATACGGTCAGCATGATATTTGTCAACGCGCCGGGTGGAGTGTCGGCTTCGGAAAGACAGAAACTCATAGATTACATGGAGGTACGTCTCGGTCGAAAGAATATACATCTGACCGTCAATCCGGCGAATTTCCCATGGCCGTCGGTAAAGGAGTAGCTCGACTTTTATAATATAATAACGTCGGTAGGGTAGACGTTTTACAGTCAAAGCAGATTCAGTTTATGCTTTTACTATAATATGGACGGCTACAGCTGTCACAACCGATTATGATAAAGAAGATTTGTTTGCTCCTCGCCGCCACATCAGTGTGTGCTTCTCTTCAGGCCGCCATTCAGGTTTCGTTTGCCGGGGTTTCGCATGAGGTCATATCAGTGGCTCCGGATAAAAACACGGGGCTCGAAACAGTATATGTTGTCTATGATTCATCTGCTGTCTCGGAAATGTCGATTGCCGGATTCAGTTCATCTGCAACGGTTTCGAAATACAGCAATCTCGGTGGCGGTTATGCGCAGCCGGTTCCCTCTTCATATATTGATGGAAATATTGTCGTGACTCGGCCGGAAGGAGACATGGGCTATATTGTAGAGGAAAATGGCAGAAACACTTGCTTCTGGCTCACTGATTATCTTCCGCACAGGCTCTCTCTCAATTCTGTCTCGGCTTCGGCGCAACAGGAATGTGAGAGCACAACTTTAGAAGTGGCTGGCTCAGGAGATGCAATCCATTATTATTCAATTGATGGCCGTCAGTGCGAATTGAGCCGCGACATAAAAGTGGAATACAAGAATTTGGAATGGAGCGAGGAAAGTGAATCATACCTCCAGCATGATATGACAAAGGAGATTTCGCATATCACGAGCACCGTTTCTCTAACTCCACCATTATATTGTAATTCAGTTGTTTATGTGTCTGGTGACAAGTTCCTTGAAACATGGGGAATGGGTATGGAGATTGAGTCTCAATTGATTATGGCCAACGGACTGGCAGTTCAGACCAAAGCGGAGCAGACAAATGCTGAGGATGATGACGATCCTGATGCAGACGCTTCTAATATGATCAGCACTGACACCCAGGGACTCGGCGGTTCGGCACCGGCTGACTTCACGTTTACCGCATACACGACCGATGCTGTTATACACAACGAGTGGCAGATTGCAGCCGACCAGAACTTCGAATACATAGACTATCGTTTCAACGAGCAGAATCTCGATTATACATTCACCGAAGAAGGCACTTACTATGTGCGCTTTGTAGGTAGCAACAGCGACGGCACGTGCGAGACCTACGGAGAGACCTATACCATAGGAATCGGCTCGTCAGATCTGAGGATACCGAATGCTTTCACACCAAATGATGATGGAGTCAACGATGTGTGGAAAGTAGGCTACCGGTCATTGCTGAGCTTCCGCTGTACGATTTTTGACAGATACGGCAACGAGATTTTCAAATTCTCAGACCCGACACAAGGCTGGGACGGAAAATACAAAGGGAAGTACGTAAAGCCCGGAGTATATTTCTACGTCATAGAAGCCAAAGGTGCCGACGGCAAAACCTACAAGAAAGGCGGCGACATCAACATCATCAAATCAAAACGCTACACCAACACCGCGACCGAGTAACTTCCGACCACCAGCCAGCCACAGCACCAGCCGAATTCCTAAAGTCCTATAAGCCCTATAAGCCCTATAAGCCCTATAAGACCTACAGGGCTTATTACAGCTCAAATTGTCTGACCAAATTGAGCTATTTAACATAATGCCGATTATGTAATAAAATATCTGAAAGGAGAGCCTTATCCATTCACTCTCCTTTCAGATATTTTTCTATTCGCCGCAAGTGTTTTTGTGAATTGCGCCGGTTCTTACTTTAGTCCGGAACTGATTCGTTAGATTAGAGTCCCAGTTCTTCTTTGAGATACTTGGATGTCGGTGTGTCGGCTTTTGCGACTTCCTCGGGTGTACCGGTTGCCATTATGCGTCCGCCTTCACGTCCACCGCCCGGGCCAAGGTCGATAATGTAGTCGGCACAACGGATTATGTCAAGGTTGTGCTCTATGACAACCATCGTGTTTCCTTTGTCAACAAGTTTGTTTATCACTTTCAGCAACACACGGATATCCTCGAAATGGAGGCCGGTTGTTGGCTCGTCGAGAATGAACAGCGTTTTGCCGGTGTCTCTCTTCGCAAGTTCCGTAGCGAGCTTAACACGCTGATTTTCACCGCCGCTGAGGGTGCTTGAAGGCTGTCCGAGCTTTATGTATCCTAATCCTATGTCCTGCAAAACCTTGATCTTCTTGAGTATGACAGGCACATTCTCAAAGAACTCAACCGCCTGGTCCACTGTCATTTCCAGTACGTCGGAAATTGATTTTCCTTTGTAGCGGACCTCAAGGGTCTCACGATTGTAGCGTTTGCCATGGCATTCCTCACACGGCACAAGCACGTCGGGCAGGAAGTTCATCTCTATCGTACGGTACCCATTGCCTTTGCAGGTCTCGCAACGTCCACCCGAAACATTGAATGAGAATCTTCCCGGCTTATAACCACGGATTTTTGATTCCGGCAATTCCACAAACAGTTTGCGGATATCGGCGAATACTCCGGTATATGTAGCCGGATTTGAACGCGGCGACCTTCCAAGCGGTGTCTGGTCTACCGTCACGACCTTGTCGATGTTTTCTATTCCGGTTATCTTCTTGTAAGGCAACGGTTCCTGAAGCGAACGGTAGAACTTCTTGCTCAGTATGGGGTGAAGCGTACCGTTTATCAACGACGATTTCCCGCTGCCACTCACCCCTGACACGCAGACAAACTTGCCCAACGGCAGTTTCAGATCAACTTCTTTCAGGTTATGACCTGTCGCTCCCTTGATTTCAATGAACTTGCCATTGCCGGGACGTCTTTCAGCCGGTGTCTCGATTTTCCTGTCACCATTGAGATACGCCGCCGTGAGCGTGGCCGATTCAAGCATCTTTGAGGGTGTTCCCTGAAACACCACTTCCCCCCCCTTTTTACCGGCTCCGGGGCCTATGTCAACCACATAGTCCGCCTGAGTCATGATATCGCGGTCATGCTCCACAACAACTATTGTATTTCCGTTGTCACGCAATTGCTTGAGGCTCTTTATCAGCCTGTCATTATCGCGCTGATGCAAGCCGATTGAAGGCTCGTCAAGGATATAAAGAACGTTTACAAGCTGCGACCCTATCTGAGTGGCAAGCCTGATACGCTGGCTCTCGCCGCCACTCAACGAGGCACTGCTGCGGTTCAAGGACAGGTATTCCAGTCCTACATCAAGGAGGAATTTCAAACGGCTGCGGATTTCCTTGAGAATTTCTTCCGCCACTACCCTTTTTGACTGGTCAAGACGGTCTTCAAGACCGATTGTCCACTCATACAGCTCGGCGATATCCATTTTGGCGACATCGGCGATATTCTTACCGTCGATGAAAAAATGCAGCGACACTTTGTTAAGACGCTGGCCGCGACACTCCGGACATTCCATCTTTGAGAAAAACTGTCCGCTCCATTTGTTTGCCTCTGTTCCTGCATCCTCGCTGCTTTGCATCTCGATATACTTCACAAGGCCTTCATATGAGGCAGAATAGCCTGACAATGACATGGTTTCGGTCTTGATATCAAGACGTGCGTCGGTGCCGTTTAGTATGTCATCAAGAGCATCGGCGGGAAGTTTCTCGATAGGATCTTTGATTGAGCATCCGTACATCTGGCAGATAGCTTCAATCTGCCAGAATATAAGTGAGTTCTTGTACTTGCCAAGTGGAACGATACCCCCCTCATGTATAGATTTGGAACGGTCGGGAATAATCTTCTCCTCGTCTACAAGATTCACGAATCCGAGACCTTTGCATTTGCGGCAGGCACCCTGAGGGGAATTGAACGAGAAATTATGAGGTGCCGGCACCGGATATGACAGGCCGCTCTCCGGATCCATGAGTTCCTGACTGAAGTGTCTGATTTCCTCAGTGTCCATATCCATGACCATCATCATCTTGCCACCCTGTTTCAAGGCGGACTCCACGCTTGTTCTCAGACGCGTGATGTCGGAGTCGGTTGCACGCATACGGTCAACAACCAGTTCAACCGTATGATTGCTGTAACGGTTGAGTTTCATTCCATATGCCAACTCCATCAGCTTGCCATCAACGCGCACGTAGAGATAACCTTTCTTACGTAGATTCTCAAACAGTTCCTTATAATGCCCCTTGCGGTTTTTCACCAAGGGGGCGAGAATATATATCTTCTTGCCGGAATATTGTTCAAGGATAAGGTCTATGATTTTCTCGCGCGTGTAGCGCACCATGGGCTTGCCGGTCTTATAGCTGCGGGCCTCCCCCATTCTTGCGAACAGCAGACGGAAAAAGTCATAAACTTCAGTAGTTGTTCCTATTGTGCTTCGCGGATTCTTGTTTACAGTCTTTTGCTCAATGCTGATCACCGGACTGAGACCTGTAATCTTGTCAACATCCGGCCGTTCGAGAGAACCAAGCATATTACGTGCATAAGATGAGAATGTCTCGATATAACGTCTCTGTCCCTCGGCAAATATTGTGTCGAAGGCCAGTGATGACTTTCCGCATCCGCTGAGCCCGGTAATTACATTCAGTGAATTGTGCGGTAAAGTGACATCTATATTTTTCAAATTGTGCACACGGGCACCATATACTTCCACGCTGTCGGAAGGTCGAATTTCCACAGTCGCGTCAAGTTCCATACTATTATCTTTCATCAAGTAGTCTGATTAAGACGCAATGCCTGTTGCATCATGAGCGGAATATGCCATGAGCGGACAAGAGACATACGTATCATTAACTATAACAATTATTATGCCAAAAAGGCGATCCTTCCGGACCGCCTTTTTGTTGTATTTCTTTACGTAATCAAACCGATGCTTACGTATTTTTCAGAATCACTCTGTAATAATTCTGCGCGCGCCTACATAACGGTTTGCGTAATATCCCTCACAATCGGAAATCTTCACTCCTTTCAGGCTGGCATGTATGAACTTGAATTTGCCTGTCTCGTTATCGGCGCTGACCACAATACCCACATGACCGACATTCTTACCGCTGCTGCGGCTTGTGAAGAACACCAGGTCTCCCTTGCGGAGATGCTTGCGGTCAACCTTCTTGCCATCTGTGTATTGAATACGTGAAGCCGGACTGATTGAATATCCGAACTGTTTGTATACATAGCTGGTAAAGCCGGAGCAATCAAATGCGTTGGGACCTTTCATGCCGTGACGGTAAGGCTTGCCGATATGTTTGTTGGCTTCTGCGAGAAGATCAGCGACTAACTTCTGGCTTTCCGGGCTGATGGCTGAGACAATCTCGCTCTCGCGCTTGGCGATGTCATCTTTGAGCATGTCGCCGATGACCGTGCGGTCCATCTTGGATGACTTCACATTTGCCAGCTGCTGCTGATGAGCACGCTGGTGAGCTGTCATGGTTGAGCTGGTTGCCGGAGTCTGCGCGGAGGCTGCGGCACAGCACGACGCGAGGAGTATGGTGGTTAAGATATTCTTTAAATTCATTTCAGGTCAGTTCGTTATAGTCGCCGGATGCCCTATCGTCAGCGTCCTTGACTAAGTTTGATATTGCAAAGTTAATATATTTATAAGTGAATACCAAACATAACTTGCTTAATTATCAATAATTTAAAATTTATTATGATTTGGCACACATGTTTGCGATGTGTGCAATTTTGAAGTTCGCATTAAAAATCGTGTCGTTCATTAAACGTTATGAAACTTCCAGAGTCTAAACAACATGCAGTATGCAACCGAATATTTCAGCTGATTTTAATTAGCGTATTCAAGTGTTAACTCCAAAACCATTACTCATGAAAAAAGCATTTCTGTGTGGCCTTGTCATGGTTGCAGGATCTGTCTCAGTTTTTGCTTCTGACTATCCGGTCATGAAGTTTGGACTTGCAGATGGTTCTGATGTTTCCGTCCAGTCCGACGGATTATCCATGACCTTTGACAATGACCGGCTACTCGTATCCCATTCCGGGGGACTTTCTGAGATTGACCTCAGCAAACTTACCAAGTTTTATTTCTCCGGCAATTCTTCAAGTATCGAAAGCGTGCAAGACACTCCCGGAGAAGTAGAAGTCTTTTCCACTACGGGTATATATCTTGGTTCGTACCCCTCAGATTCAGAGGCCAGGTCTGCTCTGGCAGATGGCTTCTATATATTCCGCACCAATACAAAAACCTATAAAACCAACATCAAATGAAGATATATCCGCTTCTGGCGCTGTTGGTTATGACAGCAGCAACCTCCAATGCACAGACTCTGAATCTGTCACAAGGGAATGTCACTTACAGTTTCCCGGCCTCTCAGATGGGCGACGCAACTTATGACGGTTCATCTTCGATTTCAATTCTCGGAGCAGATTTCAATACCAATGAAATATCGCGCATGTATGTAGACAATTCCGTTGTTGAAGACAACACTGTCTCTGTTTCCTACAACGGAAACAACGCTACGGTCACCATAGCGGGAAACATCGCAAAATTCATCACGGCCACTGTAGATGGAGCCGGTGTGTCCATAATCCAGAGTCCTGAAGTCGGTGACAACTCCGGTGAGATCATTTACTCACTCAGCGGAGAGTCGGATAACGGCTCATTCTATATGGAAGGCTCATACAAGGCTACTGTCGAACTGCGGGGCCTCACTCTTGTAAACCCGGCCGGAGCCGCAATCGAAATTCAGAACGGCAAGAGGATTGATTTCTCGGTTAAAAAAGGAACAGTCAACAGTCTTACCGATGGCGAGGGGGGCAAACAGAAAGGTGCACTTGTATGCAAGGGGCACCTTGAACTGAAAGGACAAGGCATCCTGAATGTGACCGGACGGACATCTCATGCTATATATGCAAAGGAATATGTAGAGATGAAAAATTGCACCGTCAATGTTCTTGGCGCAGTCAAGGATGGCGTGAATTGTGCGCAATACTTCTCCATTGAAAGCGGGGAACTTAACATATCGGGAACGGGAGATGATGGTATCCAGACTTCATTCAAGGATGATACGGACCGTGAGGCCGAAGACACCGGAACCATTACAATAGCAGGAGGCAAAGTCAATATCTCAGTCAGTGCTGACGCTTCAAAAGCAATCAAAGCCGACGGTGATGTAAAAGTCACGGGAGGTGAGATTATCGCAACTGTTACCGGAAAGGGTAAATGGGACAGCGATAAACTCAAGACCAAAGCATCCAGCTGTATCAGCGCTGACGGAGATGTGACGATCGACGGAGGCACATTCAATCTCTCTGCATCCGGCAGCGGAGGCAAGGGCATAAGCTGTGACGGCACCCTGGTTGTCAACAAGGGTAATATTGAAATAAAGACAACCGGCGGCATATATGCATATGTGAACGGTCGTGAATACGACGGCTATACCGGTAATACCGACAACCTCGACAGCGACCATAAATCCTCGCCGAAAGGCATGAAGGCTGACACCGAAGTGGTTATCAATGGCGGTGATATAAATATCACCACTACCGGAGCCGGTGGCGAAGGAATTGAAAGCAAAGGATGTCTGACCATAAATGACGGACAGATCTATATCACTTCATACGACGATGCCATAAACTCATCAAGCCATATGTACATCAACGGTGGCGACATTACGGTCGTGGCCACCAACAATGACGGTCTTGACTCGAATGGCAATATGTATTTGGCAGGAGGATACGTGAGAGCATTCGGTGCCTCGATGCCGGAATGTGGAATTGATGCAAACGAGGAGAGTGGATACTCGGTATTTTTCACCGGAGGCACGATGATTGCTGTAGGCGGTGGAAACTCCGTCCCATCTTCGTCAGAATCGACCCAGGCGTACGTAAGTGCTTCGGGACAGGCCACAGCCGGGTCAGAAATTATACTCAAGAATGGTGATACTGTACTTGCCTCGTTCACTGTGCCCGAAGAGTATAAAGCAGCCGGTTCTTCATCCGGCCCGGGCGGCAACCGTCCCGGAGGCGGACCCGGCGGCATGGGCGGAGGATCGATACTCATCACTTGCGCCGGTCTGACTTCAGGCAGCAGCTACACAATGGTAAATAATGGCACTTCAACTTCTGTAACCGCCAAGCAGCGGGGTTCATCGGGTGGTGGAGGACGTCCATTCTGACATCTGCCAAAACTTACACATTCTTGACCCAAATAGTTGCAGCGATACGCTAAAATCGCTGCAACTTCCGTTTAATACCTGAATGCTTAACCCAAACCATATACATTATAATATAATGAGAAAACTTATTTTCGGCGCACTCGGCGTTTCGCTCGCATGCGCCCCCGGTCTTGCGAAGGACCGTGTGACTGTAAATCCTGATGCCGTGAACACCGGAACGATTCTTCATGCCTGGAGCTGGAATTTCCCCGAGATGGCCCGCAGCATGAAGGAGATTTCAGATGCAGGCTTCACAATGATTCAGACCTCGCCTGTACAGCAGTGCTACGCTCCAGAAGGCAGCGGCAAGAAAATCTTCGACGAGAATGTTACCGAAGGAAACTGGTACTACTACTATCAGCCTACAGACTGGAAAATCGGCAACAATATTCTCGGCACACGCGACCAGATGCAGGAGATGATGGACTCTGCCGCCAAATACAACATCAAGGTCATCGTTGACGTGCTCCCCAACCACACGGCTTTCGATATCGACGCGGTTTCCGACGATTTCTACAAGGCTGTCGGTGGCCGTGACAAGATGTTCCACTCAAATGGTCTCGCTCCCGTCCGCGACTACAATGACCGTCTGCAATGCACTCTCTGGGGTTCAGGCGGACTCCCCGACGTAAATACCGAGAATCCCGACTTCCAGAAATACTACATGGAATTTGTCAACGACCTCATCAACATGGGCGTGCGCGGCTTCCGTTATGACACCGCGAAACATATCGGCGTGCATTCTGACCCGGTTGATGCAGCATCGGGTGTGAAGGAAAATGACTTCTGGGATGTCGCTACCGGACGCAAGTCTGTAAAAGGTGTCAAGCTTGCCATTCCTTATGACTCTCTCTTCGTCTATGGAGAGGTTCTTCAGGACAAGAATGTCCCCGAGAAGGAATATGCGGACTATTTCGGTCAGACTGCATCGGGTTACGGCTGGGTGCTCCGTGAGGCTCTTGAGAAGCACTCGGCAAAAGACCTTGATCTCCGCAGCTACCATCATGAGGCAGCCCCGGAATTCCTTACCACCTGGGTTGAGAGCCATGACACATATGCCAATGCTCACGAGTCGGCACACCTGACAGATGACCAGATCCGTATCGGATGGGTATTCCTCACCGCACGCCAGAACGGCACTCCCCTCTTCTTCAGCCGTCCCGCAGGTTCTACACGCTCCAACTACTATGGTAACAATGTGCTCGGTGCCCGTGGTAATGACGAGTTCAAGCACCCCGAGGTTGTAGCGGTCAACAAGTTCCGTACAGCCATGAACGGCCAGAAAGAGGACGTTCAGATCAGCGATAACGGCCAGGTTCTACTCGTGAATCGCGGCAAGAAGGGGGCGGCTATGGTCAACCTCAGCAAATCAGCCAATTTCATTGACCTTCCGACCGGACTTCCCAACGGGACATACCGCGACGTTGTCTACAATAAGGAATTCAAGGTGAAGAACGGACGCATCAAGGGACTTCTCGCCCCTGAGCGCAGCTACATACTCCAGAAAAAATGACGTGAACCTTTTTGGCACGGAATTTGTATTAGTGTAAATGGATCATGGAGGCCGGAAGCCGGTTCCATGTTCCATTTACTTTTGTAACCTGAAAACTAATATTCAAATTATAAAATCAACAGACATGAACATCAGACCATTGGCAGACCGCGTTCTTATCGAACCCACGGCTGCGGAAGAAACCACCATGGCAGGCATCATCATTCCTGACTCAGCAAAGGAAAAACCTCTCAAGGGTAAAGTTCTCGCTGTCGGCAACGGAACAAAAGATGAGGAGATGATTCTCAAAGAGGGTGACACAGTGCTCTACGGCAAATATGCCGGTACGGAAATCGAATTCGAGGGCACAAAGTACCTTATGATGCGCCAGGGCGATGTTCTCGCCGTTATCGGCTGATAACCCTGTGTGGTAATTCACTTAAATCTTAGAGTCCGTTTCATAAAAAATTTGCCCATAGGGGCGGCTTATTTTTGAACTGATTCGGTTCAAGTCCGCAGGGAGCAGCCTGATGGCTGTGACCGGAGGGATTGGAGCGAAGCAGTCAAAAAGAAGCCGGACGGAGTAAATTTTAACGGATTCTGTGTTTAAAGTTAAATTGAAAAGTAATTATAACAAATCTATAACATATCCGGCTTGAAAAAATTACCACAGACTCGCTGGCTTAAGCCATCTCTGGCACTTGACTTTCAGTCACAACCGAAAGGTTGCTCCTTTCAGTCAAGCACCAGATATGACATAACCCAGCGACCCCTATGGGTAAATTTTTTATGAAACGGACTCTCAACACAATCATGGCTAAAGAAATCAAATTCAATATCAAGGCTCGCGAAGAGCTCAAGAATGGCGTTGACGCACTTGCCGACGCAGTGAAGGTAACTCTCGGTCCCAAGGGCCGCAACGTGATCATCGAAAAGAAATTCGGCGCTCCCCACATCACAAAGGATGGTGTGACAGTAGCACGCGAGGTCGAGCTTGAGGATCCGTTCCAGAACATGGGCGCACAGCTCGTCAAGGAGGTTGCCTCAAAGACCGGCGACCAGGCCGGTGACGGTACAACTACCGCTACCGTTCTCGCACAGGCCATCGTGAATGTAGGCCTCAAGAACGTTACCGCCGGTGCAAACCCCATGGATCTCAAGCGCGGTATCGACAAGGCTGTCTCCGCTGTTGTCGAGAGCATCAAGTCTCAGGCTCAGGAGGTAGACGACGATATCAGCAAGATCGAGAACGTGGCTCGCGTATCTGCGAACAATGACGAGGAAATCGGCCGCCTCATCGCAGAGGCCATGCAGAAGGTAAAGAAAGAGGGTGTCATCACCGTCGAGGAGGCCAAGGGCACCGAGACATCTGTTGATGTTGTCGAGGGTATGCAGTTCGACCGTGGCTACATCTCTCCCTATTTCGTTACCAACTCCGAGAAGATGGAGTGTGAGATGGATTCTCCCTACATCCTTCTCTACGACAAGAAGATCTCCAACCTGAAGGATATGCTTCCTATTCTGGAGGCTGTGGCTCAGTCAGGCCGTCCCCTTCTCATCATCGCCGAGGATGTTGACAACGAGGCACTCGCAACTCTCGTCGTGAACCGTCTGCGCGGCAGCTTGAAAATCTGTGCTGTCAAGGCTCCCGGCTTCGGCGACCGTCGCAAGGAGATGCTTGAGGACATCGCCGTTCTTACCGGCGGCACAGTTGTCAGCGAGGTCAAGGGTATGCAGCTCGCACAGGCTACAATCAATGACCTCGGTACAGCCGAGAAGGTGACTGTGAACAAAGACAATACCACAATCGTGAACGGTGCCGGTTCCAAGGAGGCAATCGAGAACCGTGTCGGCCAGATCAAGGCTCAGATCGAGACAACTACTTCAAACTACGACAAGGAGAAACTTCAGGAGCGTCTTGCCAAGCTCGCTGGTGGTGTCGCAGTCCTCTACATCGGTGCTCCCTCTGAGGTTGAGATGAAGGAGAAGAAAGACCGTGTGGACGACGCTCTTTCCGCTACCCGTGCGGCGATTGCCGAGGGTATCGTCCCCGGCGGTGGTGTGGCTTACATCCGCTCACTCGCTGTTCTTGATGAACTCAAGGGTGACAACGATGATGAGAACACTGGTATCGCCATCATCCGCCGTGCAATCGAGGAGCCTATGCGCCAGATCATGGCTAACGCCGGCGTAGAGGGTGCCGTTATCCTCCAGAAGGTTAAGGACGGCAAGGGTGACTTCGGTTACAATGCACGCACCGACAGCTTCGAGAACTTCTTCGAGACAGGTGTGATCGATCCCGCAAAGGTAACACGTGTGGCACTTGAGAACGCTGCAAGTATCGCCGGAATGTTCCTCACCACAGAGTGTGTCATCGCTGACAAGAAAGAGGAGACTCCCGCTGCTCCGATGGGAGCTCCCGGCATGGGTGGCATGGGCGGCATGATGTAATCCCTCCCCTTTCCACAAGATAAAAAATAATGGTTGGAATTTTGAAGTTCCAACCATTATTTTTTGTCTTAACTCGCTTTCTCCGGAGTCGAAGCTCTGAACTTATAATGTCTGCGACAATGCTCAGCGTTTCTTCGGATGACGGATTACGGTGCATCCCGACGGCGATATGATGATGTCCATCGGCACATCGTGAGGTTCTGTCGGAACCTCATCTACAATCTGAAACTCATATGCCACACCGATCTTGGTGGCTCTGGTGCTTCCGAGCAGCCGGTCATAGAAACCTTTGCCGCGACCAAGCCGGTTGCCTCGTCTGTCATAGGCCACCGCAGGAACCACCACGAGTTCTATCTCGTCGGCACTCACGGTGTCGTTGCCGCTCGGTTCCTCGATGTGGAACGCTCCCAACTCAAGGCGGCTCTCCTCATAAGGAAGAATGTCAAGATTGACACCGTTGACACGCGGCAGATAGAATTTCTTCTCCTCACTCCATTTTCTCAGAAAACTGTGTGTTGACAATTCATCAGGCAGCGAATGGTACATCAATATGTGCTTGGCCATCATAAACGCGGCTGTGCGCTCCAGCTGCGCGAACACAAGGTCGGCGGCCTCTTGCTTCTCCGTTTCAAGAAGCATAGACTTCATTGCCCTGATTTTGCGTCTTATTTCATTCTTTTCCATAGTAAAAGACTATATGAATACTTACAGGCTGCTACAGCCCATTGATTACACAATTTTTACGGGTATGACATATCCCGATAACGAAAACTGTGGATACGGTTTAAAACCGCATCCACAGTTATAACGTAATTTCAAGTTACTATGTTTTATTTCAACCGTGTCGGAGACTTGCCGGCGTTCAGGTCTTCGAGTGCCTTTATTACAGCTGCGTCCTGTTCATTCAAAATCTGTATGAACGCGTCATAACCGACAAGGTCGCGTGCTATGCAAGCCTTTATCTGGTTTATCAGCAGGTTGCGTGACTTGTTGATGTAATACCAACGTGCCGGGAGACCGTTACGTGCTGCGTAGTCAACAAACGCCGTAAGCAGCGAATTGTCGCGTGCCATGACACGCTCCATGTTCTCTACTGTCTTGACACCCTTCATCATCGGGCGGTAGGAATCAGCCATCTCGCGGGCGAATTTCTGGACAAGTCCCATGTTCGATGCCTCGATATAGTAGGAAGTGAAGCCGGTCGTGTCCTCAGGAACAAAGACATCGGGCATTATTCCACCTCCGCCAAAGACCGTGCGGCCTCCTGCTGTACGGAACTTCTTGCTCTGGTCAAGTTTGATGCTGTCTTGCGAATAGAACTCGCCATGATTGAAGCGGTCAAGAATGTCAAGCTCATATTTGCCATCCTTTCCACGCTTGTATTCTTTCTGGATAGAGCGGCCTGAAGGAATGTAATAACGCGCCACTGTAAGACGTATCGCCGAGCTGTCGGGCAGTGCGATCTGATTCTGCACAAGTCCCTTTCCGAACGTACGGCGTCCGATTACCAGTCCGCGGTCATTATCCTGAATCGCTCCGGCGAAAATTTCTGATGCCGATGCCGAATACTCGTTGGTAAGGACCACAAGCTCCGAATCCTGGAACTGACCTGTACCATCGCTTACGGCCATTGTCTCGTTCTCGGGAGTGCGGCCTTTGGTGTACACAATCATTTTCCCAGCCGGAAGGAACTCATTGGCCATGAAGATAGCCTGGTCCATGAATCCTCCTGAATTGCCCCGGAGGTCAACGATGAATTTCTTCGCACCCTGCGCCCGTAAATCGCCGAGAGCGGTGAAAAACTCATTGTACGTATTTCTCGCGAACTTGCTTACCTTGAGATAGCCGACCTCTTTGTCAATCATGTAGACCGCATCCACGCTGTTGGATGGTATCTCGCCACGGGTTATCTCGTAGGTGATAGGCTTTTTCGACGACTTTCTCTTTATGCTGACCTTGACTTTCGTGCCCTCCTTGCCACGGAGAGTTGAGAAGACATCTTCCGACGACACTCCGGCACCCGACAATTTCTTGCCGTCAGCCTCAAGTATCATGTCACCGGGCAAGAGTCCTACCCTTTCAGCCGGGCCACCTGCAACGACCTCAATCACGTTGACCGTGTCGTTGAGAACCTGGAACATCACACCCACTCCGCCGAATGAACTTTCAAGATCATCGTTGGTAGCCGCAAGTTCCGACGCGGGGATATACACCGAGTGGGGGTCAAGCGATGCGAGAATGTCAGGGATTGTCTTGTCGAGCAGACTGTCGGTGTTGATTTCATCGACATACTGCTGGTCTATAAGTTCCATAATCATTCTCAGCTTCTCCTCTCCCGGAGAAAGTTTCTGAAAGGAGGTATACTTGCCGATGAAGATACCCCCTATTACCCCAAGTGCGAGCACCAAGGGTATGAGCACATAACCGAGATTTTTTCTGTTATTCATTCTTCTAAAGGTAGATGAACCACCTCGACCCCGGCCTGTCTGAGCAGGTCGAGGCCATCGGTGATTCTGTATAGTTCGGAGAACACCACCCGACGTATGCCCGACTGGATAATCAGTTTCGAGCATTCCATGCAGGGGCTTGCAGTTACATACAACGTGCTCCCGTCGCTGGAATTGTTGCTTCGGGCAACTTTGGTGATCGCATTGGCCTCGGCATGGAGCACATAAGGCAACGTCACACCCTCTGTAGATTCACAGACATTCGGAAATCCTGATGGCGTGCCGTTGTAACCGTCAGATATGATCATCTTCTCTTTTACTATCAATGCGCCGACCTTACGCCGTTCGCAATAGGAATTCTCACTCCATATGGTTGCCATGCGGAGATAACGCCTGTCAAGTACTTCCTGTTTGTCTGTCATGATTCTGAGTTTGTTGGAGTCTGTTAAAGTTCGTTGTGGTCCATGAGGAAATGCTCCGCATCGAGAGCTGCGCGACATCCTGTTCCGGCCGATGTGATGGCCTGACGGTAGATGGGGTCGGCACAGTCACCGGCAGCGAACACGCCCTCTACATTCGTTGATGTGTGAGGCTCGTTGGTCTTGATGTAACCGAGTTCATCCATCTCCAGATATTCCTTGAAAATGTCAGTGTTGGGCTTGTGGCCGATTGCGAGGAAGAATCCGTCGATCGCTATGTCGAGAAGTTCCTCGTGGTCGGTGCCTTTGTCGCGCACGAGCTTTGCACCCTCCACACCATCTTCTCCGAAAAGGCCGACAGTGTTGCAGCGGAACAGGATCTCGATGTTCTCACGCTCCATCACACGTTTCTGCATTACGTTCGACGCACGGAGATAATCCTTGCGGACAATCATGTACACTTTCTTGGCGAGTGTCGAGAGGTAGAGGGCCTCCTCGCAGGCAGTGTCGCCACCACCGACAACGGCAACATTGCGGTTGCGGTAGAAGAAGCCGTCGCATGTTGCACATGCGCTCACACCGAGTCCCTGGTATTTTGTCTCGTCGGCGAGGCCGAGATATTTTGCAGAAGCACCGGTGCTGATGATCACTGTCTCTGCCATGTAAACGTCACCATGGTCATCCTCACACCTGAAAGGACGTTTTGAGAAGTCTACCTTAACGATGCTGCGCGATTTGATATCTGTTCCGAAGCGGACCGCCTGGTCACGTAGCTCGTTCATCATCTGCATTCCCTGCACACCGTTGGGATAGCCGGGGAAGTTCTCGATATCGGTTGTCTGTGTGAGCTGGCCACCGGGCTGCTCACCCTCGAACAGTATAGGTTTCAGATTCGCACGCGAAGCGTAGATTCCCGCTGTGCATCCAGCGGGGCCTGAGCCGATGATCAGCACTTTTGTCTTTGTCTCTTCCATGTCTTGCTTATGGTGTATTTAAGGTTTGTTATCTTGATTTTGTTATCTTAATGTTAAACATCGTCATAGTTTATAACACCCGGACGGACAGTTTTATTATCCGTTCAGCGGAGGTCAACCAGTTCGTAGTCTTTCATCTGCTTTACCGGACAAGTGAAAGTCGCTTCGGGACTTTTGCCTGTCAGTCTGAGCGATGTGATTTCTATGGTTGTCACCCGGTCGTTCCTGTCACGGATTATAAAACGTTCCGGAAGGTAGGTTTTCTTATTGATGGCTATTTCGACAGCCTTTATTTCCGAATTTTTTGTTTTCGGATTCAACAGCACAAGATGTCTCGACGCATCCTTGCGACGGGAGAAGTAGATGTTGAATGTAGACTTGTAGCCGTCAAGGTATGAGAAAGGATTCGATTCCCGCACCTCCTGTTGTGACGGCTCCACGAGGGTAATCTCCTTCGACGCTGGATTTGCGGTCCACATGCTCTTTCCGTCATACCATGTAGTGCCGGCGCTGGTGGTCAGTTTGAATTTCTGTCCGGCGGTCTTTAGATTACCTGTCACACTCTGACTGTTGCCCGAGACCTTGAAGGCGCATTCCACCGACGAGGAACCTTTAAGTTTCCCGACAGCTTTGTCGAGCACCTGCGCGGCATTCCCGGCACATATGGCGGGCAAAGCCACCAACAGCAGCAAGACCGAGACCAATGTTCTGAATCTGTTCATAGTCAATCCGGATTACATTTTCAAAATAATTTCTTATTCAAGGGTTGCCAGAATCTCTTCAAGCCGTGAAGGATCGACGAGCACGGCACGTGGTTTGCCACCCTGCGACGGGCCGACAATGCCGGCGCGTTCAAGTTGGTCCATTATGCGTCCGGCGCGGTTGTAACCGATTTCATAGTGACGCTGCACCGATGAAGTCGAGGCTTTTCCGGAGTTGACAACAGCTCTCGCCACTTCCACAAAGAGCGGGTCCTTGTCACCGATCGGTCCACCGTCACCGCTGGCTCCACCCTCTCCGTTCTCAGTCGGAGGCTCAGGCAGCCAGTAGACACCCTGCGGATATGGCTGACGCTCCACATAGTCGCATATCTTCTCTACCTCGGGTGTGTCGATAAACGCGCACTGAACGCGCACCATTTCCGAATTATTGAAGATAAGCATATCACCGCGACCTATCAGCTGCTGGGCACCCGGAGTGTCAAGGATGGTCTTCGAGTCAACACCCGACGATACCTTGAATGATATACGGGCCGGGAAGTTGGCCTTGATGATACCTGTTATGACGTTGGTCGAGGGTCGCTGCGTAGCGATTATGACGTGCATACCCACGGCACGGGCCTTCTGGGCGAGTCGCGCAATCGGCATCTCCACGTTCTTGCCGGACACCATCACAAGGTCGCCGAACTCATCGACGATAACCACGATATATGGCAGGAAGCGGTGTCCCTCTGCCGGATTCAGCTTTGCTTCGCGTATCTTGGCGTTGTACTCCTCGATATTGCGAGTGTGGGCGTTCTTCAGAAGCGTGTAACGCTGGTCCATCTCGACGCAGAGAGAACTGAGTGTCGCCTCCACTTTGGCCATGTCGGTTATCACGGGTTCCTCGTCATCTCCCGGAATCATCGCCATGTAGTAATTTTTCAGCTTGTTGTAGAGGCTGAACTCGACCTGCTTCGGGTCAATCATCACAAACTTCACCTCATGCGGGGCCTTGCAGTAGAGCAGCGAGGCAATGATGGCATTCAAGCCTACCGACTTACCCTGACCCGTGGCACCGGCCACAAGAAGGTGGGGCATCTTCGCAAGGTCAGCTATGTAGACCTCATTCGAGATTGTTGATCCGAGCGCGACGGGAAGACTGTAACGGCTCTCCTGATATTTCTTCGATTTGATGATTGTGCGCATCGAGACAGTCTGGGCCTCCTTGTTGGCGACCTCGATACCGACTGTTCCCTTGCCGGGAATAGGGGCGATGATACGCACACCTGTGGCCGACAGGCTGAGAGCGATGTCATCTACAAGACTGCGAATCTTCGCAATCTTGACACCTGCATCAGGCACAATCTCATACAGAGTGACGGTTGGTCCGACTGTCGCCTCTATGCGTGTGATTGGAATACCGAAATCAAGAAGGGTCTTCTCGATTTTCCGTTTGTTTTCCATCTGTTCGTCAGCATCGACACATACACGTTCCTGACCTTCACGGAGTATGTCGAACGGCGGGAATTTGTATTTCTGCGCTTCGAAATGCTCTATGTCCGGACGGAACCTGCGTGAACCGGACTGGTCAATCGAATTTACATTGACAACCATCTTGTCACTTTTCTGCTCCTCTTCGGCAGGCTGCTCAGTTTCTCCGGCACCGGCTTCACAATCTGATGAAGGATCACCGGTTTCATCGGAATCCGTTACGCTTTTCACAGGCTCTTCACCGGTGATTCTCTCACTCCTTTCAGCGGCCGTCTCCTCAACGGGTTGTGTGTAGCGTGGTTCAGGTGCATAACTGTTTATTGCGGGAGCAGGTTCGGGTTCATCGGAGATTTCATAGAGAGAAGTGTCTGAGCTTTCGAACTCCAACGGGTCTGCATCTATACTGTCGTCAGCACCAAATCCGGGTGCTATCACCGCAGCCTCGCCGGCCTTCAGGTCATCTATGCGCTCCTGTTCCTGCATACGGCGTATCTCCTCCTCTTTGGCGAGACGCGCCGCACGTTCCTCGGCTGCAATCCTGCGCTTCTCAGCACGCGCACGGCGCACACGGATTATCCAGTTGACAAGATCGCGCAGACATATCACCACAAACACGGCAATCATGAAGATGCTCAACAGAACAGCTCCGATTCCACCGATGAAATTGATGATAAACTCGTTGACATACGTGCCATGGTAGCCACCCCAGTTGACCGAGGTATGCATGCTGTATGTCACAAGTCCTATTATGAGCGAGACGGTGATGAGGGCCACAAGGCACTTGATCGTGAAGTCGAGTGTCTTGAAACGTGGTTTCCCCACCAAAAGTTTCAGGCATATCGCTCCGGTCCATATGATAATCACAAGCGAACCGAGGCCGAATCCCTGGTTTATCAGGAACTCGGAAAGCCGTGCGCCACCTTCTCCACCGGGGTTCTCGACCTTGGGAGCGAATCCGATAGGCGACGATGCAATCTTCGACTGGTCTTGTATGCAGGTCGAGAAATAGCCGCAGAAAGAGACAGCTAAATATACCGTAAGGCATCCTATGAAGATGCCAGCCAGAATTCTGAACTGCGTGCTTTTGAACCAGGCAAAGAACTTCCTGACAGATGATACGCGGGCCGGCTTCTGTGGCTTGCGGGCGGCCTCCGGTTCCTTCTTAACGGCTTTCCGACGCTTCTTCGGCCCGGATGTTGCTTTCTTTTCCTCCGCGTCGGTTTTCTCAACAACAGGGGTTTCCTCACCGTAGTTTATCTCGGGAGTATAATTATCGTAATTACGCATTTATTTCAATCGGTTTTTCAGACCGCAAATATACTAATATTATTCGGTTTCATCGAATAATTCAGATGGAATCTTTCAAAATAATCTCTTCCGATTCATGTCTGACCTCTTCTTCATGATTGTTGTGTTCCGGATCGGGTGCAGTTTCATGAAGATGTTCCTCAAGTCGTGCGGCCTCTTCCTCCGCTTTAGCGATTTCCTCTTTTGTCTTCGGATTCATCGATTTTTCCGACTCTGACATGGCATATTTGGGTGCCGTGGGGAAGTACGGAATCTTATACCCCTCCTCGCGGTTGACAGCTCTGTCGCGTTTTCCGGGCAAGATTATGACGGGCATTCCGGGTTCGACGAGCTCCACAAGTTCGAGGATATTCTCGTTGGTCAGACGGATGCAGCCATGGCTCGTTCTGTGGCCTATCGACCATGGTGAACAGGTTCCGTGTATGCCTATCTGAGACGTGGTGGGAATCTTGATGCGTATGAAGCGCGGTCCGAACTGACCCTTTTTCTTCGAAGTCACACCGTCGTCGTCAGTATAAAGCCAGTCGGTACTGTTATAAATGCCTTCGACCGAGAAGAATCCTTCAGGGGTGCGGGAGTCAGCTTTCTTATGCTTTGTACCGTAATTCTTCGCACAAGCCATGTCGTATTCCTTCTCGATATGCCCGTAGCGGTCGTAGAGCAGTACCCTCATGCTCGCCTTGTCGACGACTATGAAGCGTGAATATTTGCTTGCAATCAGCTTTTCGGCATACTCCGGCACGCATTCGGCGATAGTGTTCATTATACCACCCTTGTAGTGCATGGCATTTTCGCCTGAGTCAAGGTACTCTCCCATCGCCTCAGGATCTTCAAACGTGTAATCGGAGTCTCCCGGCACGGGGACCCTTTCCTCCTTGATTGAGTCAATAGACTGTTCCTGAGGATATATAGACTCATCGGCTGCCTGCGATGTGTGATTTTTTCTGCCGGAGCAACCGGCAGAGGCAATCATCAGACCGGCAAGCATTGATATTACTGAAGCCTTGTGTAATAGTAGGTTCATTTATAAATTATTATAAACTGAGATATAATGTCCGCGAGTAACAAAGTGCAAAATTACGCAAATTTCAGCAATAAATGAAATTCCATGCGACTTATTTACAACTTTAATAATAAATGCCCCGCAGACGCGGAAAGTTGAATATTTTTTGTTAAATTCGCATTCTGATGAAAACTTCTGTAATAATAGGACTCTCCCTACTGTTGGTGATATGGCTGTGGCTCGCATGGATGCTGCTCACGGCCGGAGGACTGAATCTCAAGAACTTATTGTTGCTGGCTATGTCGGCGATAATAATTTTTGTGCCCCTGTTCAAGAAGTATTTCAAAGGAGCGAAAAACGATAAGTAATGACTCAGGAATTGAATGACAACTTGAAATCCGGCACGGCTGAATATCCGCTGCTGTCGTCTGTCAAAAGTCCCGCCGACCTCAAGAAGCTCGATGTGAGCCAGCTCCCGTATCTTTGTGATGAGATACGGAGATACCTCATTTCCAGTTTGTCGGTAAATCCGGGGCATTTCGGTTCAAGCATGGGTGCGGTCGATATCATTGTCGCCATGCATTATGTATTTGATACTCCTCGCGACCGTATTGTTTTCGATGTCGGTCATCAGGCTTATGCCCACAAATTGCTTACAGGCCGTTTCGAGGCATTCGCAAATCAGCGGAAGAAACATGGCATCAGCGGTTTCCCGTTCCCGTTCGAGAGTGAATACGACACTTTTGTGTGCGGGCACGCCGGAAACTCCATCTCTGCCGCCTTGGGTATGGCGATAGCTGACCTCAACACTCCCGGTCAGGAAGACCGCAAGACGGTCGCCCTCATCGGCGACGCCTCCATCAGCGGCGGTCTGGCGTTCGAGGGTCTTAATAACGCCTCGCAGAATCCCAATAACCTGCTTATCATACTTAATGACAATGATATGTCGATTGACGATAATGTCGGAGCGCTGCACCGCTATCTGTCTGACATGTCAACATCGGCCGGTTATAACCGTCTCCGGTTCAATGTCTACAATCTCTTCAAGAAGTGGGGACTGATAGCCGACAAGGGTAAAGGCTTGATGCTGAGATTCAACAATGCCCTCAAATCGCTCGTGGCCCAGCAGCAGAACATCTTCGAGGGCCTCAACATCAGATATTTCGGTCCTTTCAACGGCAATGATGTCATCAAGGTCGTTAAAGTTCTTCAGGACATCAAGGATATGAAGGGACCGCGCATCCTTCACCTCCACACCCGCAAGGGGAAAGGTTTTGCGGCTGCCGAGAATAATCCGGCCAACTGGCACGCTCCGGGTAAATTTGACCCCGAGACTGCTAAAAGACACGCCGAATCGCGCTCTGAAAACCAGCCTCCACTGTGGCAGGAAGTATTCGGGGAAACGCTCGTGGAGCTTGCAGTTGATAATCAGGCAATAGTAGGCATCACGGCGGGAATGTCATCGGGAACGTCGATGAACAAGATGTCACGCTTCCCCGGCCGTATGTTCGATGTCGGTATCTCGGAGGGACATGCGGTTACTTTCGCCGGCGGTCTCGCAGCTGCCGGCAAACGTCCGTTTGTTGCCATTTACTCATCGTTCCTGCAACGTGCTTTCGACAATATCATTCACGACGTGGCAATCCAGAATCTGCCTGTAACTTTCTGCATAGACCGCGCCGGTATTGTCGGAGAGGATGGAGTCACACATCACGGAGTGTTCGACATCTCATATCTGCGCATCATTCCCGGCATGAAGATTGCGGCTCCCATGGATTCGCGCACTCTGCGTAATATCATGGCCGCATCGCTCGAATGGGATGGCCCGCTCGCTATCAGGTATCCGCGTGGAAAGTCTGACACCGCCGATTGGAAAACCCCGTTTGAACCTGTTGAAATCGGGAAATCTCGCACTCTTTCCGAGACTCCCGGCGCAAGAATCGCCATACTGTCAGTCGGTCCCGTCGGAAGTGACGCTGCAAAGGCGGTTTCTGTCCTCAAAGAAAAGGGTATTGTCGCAGACCATATCGACATGGTGTGGGTCAAGCCTCTCGACGAGGAGGCTCTCCGCAATGTGATGAACCGTTATGAAGCGGTGGTCACGGTTGAGGATGGTACTGTGCGCGGTGGCTTCGGGTCTGCTGTCGATGAATGGCTTGATGCCCATGGTGCAGCATGCAAGGTCATCAATCTCGGTATTCCCGACAACTGGGTATATCAGGGAACAGTGCCTGAGCTGCGGGCCGAATGTGGCTATGACACCGATGGAATAGTCCGTGCAGTCGAAAAACTGCAGGCCGGACTCACTGAAAACCCGGCTTAATTGTTATTCTGTCATGAAGATTATCATTGCCGGTGCCGGTGAAGTCGGCACACACCTTGCCAAGATGCTCTCAAAGGAGAATCAGGATATTACCCTGCTCGACAGCGACCAGGCCAAGCTTGATGTGATTGATTCCAACTATAACCTCATGACGTGGAACGGATCCACTTCATCGTTCGAGAGCATGAGGGAAGTCGGTGTGGGCGACGCGGACCTGTACATCGCTGTCACACCGTTTGAGACACGCAATCTTGCAAGTTGTGCTATCGCCAAGAAAATGGGTGCGAAGAAGACTGTTGCCCGCATTGACAACAGTGAGTTTCTGGTTCCAGAGAACCGTCAGGTTATCCGCGAGCTCGGAATTGACTTTGTGATTTATCCGGAACATCTTGCCGCCAACGACATCGCTCTGTCGCTGAGCCATAACTGGGCACGCTACTGGGGAGAACTTCACGACGGCGCACTTCTGCTGATCGGTGTCAAGATACACTCCAATTCCGTATTGCTCAATGTCAAGCTGAAGGACCTTCCGGTTACAACCCACGATTTCCACATTGCGGCCATCAAGCGCAACAACGAGACCATCATCCCTAACGGTAATGATGAGATCCGGCCTGACGACGTGGTATATTTCATCACCACTCCCCCATACACGCAGCAGGTGCGTGAACTGTGCGGCAAGACCAAGAAGGTCATAAGGAAGGCCCTCATAATGGGTGGCAGCCGTATTGCACGCCGTTTTGCCGAACTGTTTCACGACAAGTTCCATATCAAGATTCTGGAGACCGATATGGCTGTCTGCGAACAGCTCGCAACTGAATTGCCTGACTGCGAGATTGTCTTCGGGGACGGCCGCGACATTGAGGTGCTTCGTGAGAACAACATCTATCAGTACGACGCATTCCTGGCTCTCACTGATTCTTCCGAGACCAACATCCTCACATGCCTCACGGCAAAGGAGTTCGGTGTGCCCAAGACCATCGCCGATGTTGAGAACCTACAGTTCCTCGGACTTGCCGAGAAACTCAATATCGGCAATACCATCAATAAGAAACTTCTCGCATCGAGCCGAATCTACAAGATACTGCTTGATGCCGATGAAAGCAACTCCCGCTTCTTCGCTCTCGCTGACGCGGAGGTTGCCGAGATATATGTGAAGCGTGGAGCGAAAATCACGCGTGCCGCTGTCAAGGACCTGCACCTTCCGTTTGGAATGACTCTTGCAGCACTTGTCCGCGACGACGATGTGATGCTTGTCAACGGTAACACGCACATTCATGAGGGGGACTATGTGGTGGTATTCTCTCTGATGGGTACTATCCAGAAGATTGAGAAATGGTTCAACTGATGGTTTAACTAACACCTTGTAAATGCCCCATTATCTAAGACATAGATCATATATAAACATCCTCATGCTGCTCCGTGTTGTCGGGTGGCTTCTCATGATTGAGGCTCTGTTTATGGTTCTTCCCTGCATTGTAGCGATAATCAACGAGAATGAAAGTTTCATACCGTTTCTGATCTGTATCGGCATAACGGGAGGTTCCGGTGGACTGATGACTCTTATCAAGCCCAAGTCGCGTGAGATGGGTAAGCGCGAGGCGATTCTGCTTACAGGTTTCACATGGGTCGTGCTCTCGATGTTCGGTATGCTGCCGTTCATGCTCTATGGCACACATATGTCTGTCACGGATGCTTTCTTCGAGACCATGAGCGGTTTTACCACTACCGGAGCCTCGGTGCTCCCCTCGCTCAGCGATGTCCCGAAATCAATCCTTGTCTGGAGATGTGTCACACAGTGGATCGGTGGACTCGGAATAATTCTCTTCACGCTCGCCGTGGTGCCGATGCTCAACACTTCGGGCGGAATGCAGATGTTCAACGCCGAGGTCACGGGCATAACCCACGACAAACTCCGTCCTCGTGTCAGCTATACCGCCAAGGGTCTGTGGGGTGTCTACGCCATCTTGACAGTATTGCTCATAATCCTCCTCTCCTTTTCGGAGATGGATTTCTACGACGCTTTCTGTTACGGACTCTCCACGATGTCGACCGGTGGTTTCTCGACAGACAACGGTGGAATCCATGACCTCAATTCCCTCTACGTGAAAATAGTCATGATTATTTTCATGTTCCTCGGAGGTGTCAATTTCTCTTTGCTCTACCACACAGCCACCGGAAAGACAAAGGGCCTTTTCAAGAACACTGCCCTCAAGGTTTATATATGGTTCATACTTGTAGGCACATTGGTGTTTATCATTGATATTCTTATCGGAGGTAAGGATTTGACCGTTGCCGACCTCACAATCGACCCGCTTTTCCAGTCGGTGTCACTGCTGTCATCCACGGGTATCACCGAGCCTGACTTCCGTGACTGGGGATCACTTTCGGTCGTGATGCTGATTATAATGATGATTGTCGGCGCATGTGCCGGATCGACATCAGGTGGTGCCAAAATTGACAGATTTGTCATTCTATGCAAGTTTCTGAAGAATGAGTTCTACAAGATGATGCACCCCGGAGCTGTCACGACCGTCAGCTTCAACGGCAAGGGAACACAGGTTGCCGTGGTCAACAAGACGCTCGCCTTTCTCTTCATGTTCATCATCATAATAGTGGCCGGCGGTGTGTTGCTGTCGCTGATGGGCATGGAGCTGTCGGAAGGCTTGTTCTGCGCCCTGCAGGCCATATCCAACACCGGACTCGGATCAGACGCTACCGGTGTCAACGGCGACTACTCGCTCGTATCGACAGGAGCCAAATGGCTCCTCAGCTTCATAATGCTTGTGGGCCGTCTCGAAATCTTCACGATCCTACTCCTCTTCACCCGCTCCTTCTGGAAAAAGTGACGACATAGGCCTTATAAGCCCCATAAGCCCTATAAGTCCTATAAGTCCTATAAGACCTATAAAGTCAGGCGGCGGTAATCGCCTCGTGCAGCAGCGCCACAAACTGCGCCACCTTGGCAGCCATATTGGGGAAGTATTTCAGCAGCGATTCCCTGAAAATCCGGTTGGTGACAAAAACATTCTTCTCCATGTCGCCGTTCTGGCAGACATAGTTCAGAATGTTGTTTATGAATTCCTCCTGCTCGGCTGTCAGTGTATTGACCGATATGAACTCAGTGAAGAGCCGTATCGCCTTCTGCCGGTCAAGTCCGGAAATCTTGCGTATAAAAGCTGCGACCGGGATGTCAGCAGTCATCTGCTCCCGTTGCAGGTAGCGGTCGTAATCCTCTTTTGTGCCTAACTCATGCCACAGTATGCGCTCCAGTTCGTCTATGTCTGAGGCTGTAAGCCGTTCGATGTTCTGAATCTTTTGCAGCACCGGTAAATCGCGGTTTCGGGAGAGATAATCGAGAACACGCTCCTTGTAGGTCACATCAGAGTTTATCGAGGGGGCTTCGCCTCCGTCGGTAATCACATCCCCTATGTTGACAGTAAATGTCTTCCCTGCCTCGGCTTTGAGGAATTTCATCAGATCGCGCAGTTCCCGGCGCATCCGTTCTATGGAGCCGAGTGTCTTGTTCTCCCAGAATGCTGATGTCACCACCTCATTGAGCAGCGGTAATTTCGACTTTATTTCCGGGACGGTCGCTTTGCCTCGCAACGTATCTGCAATCCGGGTGATTTGAGATTCATACCCTGTCGCGGAAAAATTATCATCGACCATGCCAAGTTGCACATAAAGCGACAGTAGGTCGAACTTTTTCGCCAGCTCATCCTCTTTTGTCTTAGGGAGTAAAGGGGCTATCTCATTTTTAAGTTCGAGCACATCGACCTCGGAGATGAATTGCCAGCTCGAAGCCTCGCGGAACCGGCATACCGCCGCCCAATGGCTGCGCACCGATATGTGCATGTCGTCGAGCCGCCCGACTTCTTTTACCAGCATATCTTTCAATTCGTCGTGGAAACTCTTGGCGAAACCGTCGGCCTGATACTGTTCTGACTGGAGCGCACAGGCGATTGCCGCGCGTGTCCCGAATAATCTCTCGGTGAGTGATACCGCCCGGACAGCTTTCCCCTCTTTCGGGTTGGCTCCGAAGTATTTGAAATTCCCTCCCCAGTCGAATATACAGAATTTCTTCTTATGTTCTCCGGCACCGTAGATGTCCGGACTCAATCGCGTGCCTCGTCCTATCATTTGCAGGAACTTGATCCGGGAGCGTACACGCTTGAAGAAGACGAGGTTCAGAGCGTCGGGTACATCAATTCCGGTGTCGAGCATATCTACCGACACCGCGATCTGAGGTTCCGAGTCGCGCTCGCTGAACCGGTCAATCAGGTCTTGCGAATACTTTATCGAGTAATCAATCTGCTCGCAGAAGTGCGGGCCATACTCCGGATAAAGCACGTTGAAACGCTCCACAATCAGACCGGCCGTCTTGGTATTCATGGCAAATATGATTGTCTTGCCTATCATCTCGCCCGAATGAATCTTAAAGCCGTTCTCCATGAGGTCCTGGAGCATCTTGTCGATTGTGTCGGTGTTGTAGATATACTTGTAGATTTCCTGCTCGCCGATGTCGCGTGGTCGCGCATTGTCGTCAGGATCTTTGGTTGCCTGTTCATATTCCCACACCTGTTCGAGCTGTTCCTTTTCTCCGTCGGATAGGTCATCATACTTTATACCCTCGTTCACAACCTTGGAGCCGTGTATCAGTCCCTTGTAGTCCACAAGATAGCCGTCGTCTACGGCCGTCTCATACTCGTAATAATCGGTCGGTTCGCCACCTTCAAGGTCCAGAAGGTCATAGGTGGATTTGTCAACCTGGTCACGCGGAGTGGCGGTCAGACCGACAAGCAGCGAGTCGAAATAGCGGAATATGTCACCATACTTGCCGAATACCGAGCGGTGCGCCTCATCTATTATTATCAGGTCAAAACGTCCGATGCTGTAAGGTTTTTCGTCAGTGTTGACGTAGTTGATCATGGTCTGGTAGGTAGAGAATGTTATCCGGGCATTGGGGTCAATCTCCGTGGTCTTGTCGCTCAATACGGTGATTGGCGTGTTTGGCAACAGTTTGGCGAATGACCGCGCCGCCTGATTTACGAGCGATGTCCGGTCGGCGAGAAAAAGAGTGTTCTTTACCCGTCCGTTCCTCTGGAGAACATCCACAAGCGAGATTGCCGTGCGTGTCTTGCCGGTGCCTGTGGCCATGACCAACAGACCGCGCCGATGGTGGGCGTTGAACCATTCGCACATGTTCTTTATCGCACGCTTCTGATAATACCGGTCGGTTATCGCATCCTTTACCGAGAAGTCGGTTATGGCCACTGGCGATGTGCGCCGCGACATTATCAGTTCAAGGTCTTTCTCCGTATGGAATGCGAAAAGTTGGCGCGGCGGATAACCCAAACCATCAATCACGTATATTTCAAAGCCGTTCGTGTAATAGATTACCGGGCGGACTTTGTAACGCTTTTCAAGACAGTCTGCATAAAGTTCCGCCTGATGCTTGCCCGCCACGGCATCTTTGCTTGTGCGTTTAGCCTCGATTACAGCAAGCGGTTTTCCGTCAGCGCCGAACAGCACATAATCGGCATAGCCTTTGCCCGATCCGTTGGGCATACCTTCCACCTCCACCTCAACACATGCCTTTGATGAAGCGATGTCTCCTTCCATATCGAGTAATTCCCAACCGGACTCGCGTAGCATCAGATCGATAAACCGGCGGCGTGTCTCTGCCTCCGATATGTCACCCCAGCTAAGTTGGGCGGTGACAGCAGGGGCTTCCTCTACTTTGGCCGGTTCAATCTTGGCGGCAAATGACTCGGGCGACTCAGCCGCGCGAGGAACGAAAATTCGTGGTCGCGGCTTGCTGGTAGGCAGCCACGACTTGTCAAACGGCGCGAGTGAATCAATAAAACGGAGTTTGAGAAGCACCGCACCGGTGAGATTATACAGATTGAGGGTAGTGAAGAATGCGTCGCTGCGCGTCACCGCGCCGTCGTGGGCAGCGAGATTGCCGACTTTCCGTATCCAGTGGACGGCCCGCATCAGGTCAGCGTCGGCGATAAAATCGGCGAACACAGGCGAGGTGCTGAGCTGGTGGAGCGAGGCGCGTTCCGGAAGTTCCACCCTCTTCATCCGGTATATAGCCTTGACGAGCCACTCCAACGCCTTCCGCGCATTGATGGCCGCCGAGTCAGGCTCGGTGTACTGACGCTGCTCGCACAGGTCACACAGACTGTGCAGCTGAGCAAGCTCCGGAAACTCCCTGAGATAATCAAAGTTCAGCATGGCCTAATTATCCTTTCATACGTTTGAAATTCTCTTTAGTCTTTTCAATCTCGCGGCGCAATTCTTCCTCTGTCGGAAGCATCAACTTATACTTAGGTGCAAAGATGCTGATGTCGCTCCTGCTTCCAAGAGTATATTCAATGACAGTGTCATTTTTCTCCGAACACAAAATAATTCCTACTGTCGGATTATCATCTCGAGTACAAACTTCCTTATTGAAATAGTTTACATACAACTGCATCTGACCAACATCTGCGTAGCTCGCCTTATTCATTTTGAGGTCAACAATTACATAACAGTGAGCAAGGACATTGTAAAAAACTAAATCCGGATAGAAATGGTCTCCCTCCAGAGTGAACCTCTTCTGTCGGCCCATAAATGCATATCCTCTCCCGAGTTCAAGGAGAAAATCCTCTATATGAGTAAGGATTGCGCTTTCGAGTTCTCTTTCCTGCAAAGACGGGTCTTCTTTCAAATCAAGAAACTCAAGTACAAATGGGTCATGTACCAATTCCAATGGATCGAACTTTTCAGGTTTGACCGGGATATTTCTTTCTATTATATCTCTTACTTCCTTGTCATCACGATGAGACGATAGCAACCGTTCATAATACTGGGTAGCAATTTGGCGTTCAAGTTGCCGCACACTCCATGACTCTTTGACCGCCGATTTTGCATAATAATCCCTTGCCTTATGATTATCAACTCGCATAAGAATTTGATAATGAGACCACGATAATTTGGCAGACAGCGTCTGCCAAATTGGGAAAGTCAGATAAAACTGACGCATATTTCTTAAATTGCGTGCAGAAAATCCCTTACCGAAAACCTTAGTAAGATTCATTGAAATTGAATCGATAAGGCTGTCGCCATATGATGCATTATCTTCTCCACCCTGGGCGTTGACAATAAGTTCACCGATATGCCAATATGCCTGTACCATAGTGGTATTTACTGTGTTGGCGACTTTAGTACGGGCTTCTTTCAAAATCTGACTGATTTGAGAGAACAGGTTTTCAGTTGGAAGGTTGTTATTATGAATCAGATTTGACATAACTTTAAAATTAAAAATGGAGTATGATACCTTACTTTTTAATTGAACCAATAATCCATGCGGCTGTCGAGTAGCGTCTGCAACTCCCTCAACGACTTCTCAATCTCCCCTTTCCGGGCCTCGATCGCCTCCACCTTCGCCGCAAATTTCCGCTGCAATTCGAGAGGCGGCAGAATGATAGGAAAAGCGTTTAGAGTTTTCTGATTGATATTGGCAATATTGCAACCACGTCCGGAACTTGTAAGAACTGCTCTCACTTCTTTTGTCCTTAGAAGATGTAGCAAGTACGAGTGATTAACACTATCCGAATTGACTCTACACCTTATACAGAAGCCACTGAATGTACAATCTTCATCAACATCCCGTACAAGCACAGATCTGCCAATAAGAGCTTTGTTTCCGTTTGATCTTACGAAGACAATATCATTATCTTTTAGCAAATACTCATTAGATATTGAATCCGAGATGCTAAGAACAAGGAAATCTGATGGCGATAGATACTTATTATCCTTAAAACATCCCACACCGAGACACTTTATAGGTTTTCCACTTTCATCAGGGGCATAATTCAACCCATTCTTGAAGGAGGCTATGGTACCAAGTGTTGTACATTCCCAATCAAAATCATTATACACCGGATTTCCGAACATAGTATAAAACAGTGATTGCGCCAGCAAGTCAAGCTGTTTGATTTGCTCACGCTTAGCCTCAATCACCGAATTGATCCCGTCCAACTCTTCTACTATCCGCCGTTGGACTACTAACGGGGGAATAGGCATTACGATTTTCAATAAATCTGCTTTGACCAAGCTTGGCAAAGTTGTAGCCCTATTATGCCTCATAAAGTCATAATCCACACAGAAATAATAGAGAAACTTTGCCTCGATACATGACTTATTTGGTACTATTCCGAAAGCTGTATCAACATTCCAAAATTTAGTTTTAACGAATATTGGCTTATTTATACTCCCTTTTCTGCCGAGTATTACAGAATCTTCTGGACATAGATATGAGTTTGCGTAGCTCATTATACCACCACTACCATATATTGGATATTGCCCATGCGGACTTTCTACATTTTTCTGATTCTTACCGTTTATAATAGTAAGTACTTCTTGCCAAGGTTTATACTCCCAATTATGTTTCATGATTTTTGGATTTTGTTTCGGTAGTTGATTCTGGCTTGGTACATCTGTTCTTTGATGCCTCCGTTTTGGACGAAGTCGGTTTTGCAACGCTCTATGAGTTTGAGCAGCAACAGGTCTGCCTGGTGCAACAGGGTGATTGCGATGTTGCAGATTGTTTCGTCGCTGCGGCTCTGTATCGCGTCGCGGTAGTATGCCGAGTCATTATGCCGTGCGCATATGGCGCGTGTCTTCACACTCTTCTCGCTGTTGACCTCCCATTGACTAAGCCCCCGCACACGGAGATAGTCCTCGTAATCCAACAGCAATTCCTGAAGACTCGCCTTAGCTACGTTGAGCAGCTTCAACTCCGTCTCGCTCGAAGTGGTCGAAGCCGCAGAACCCTCCGCAATGTTCTGCCGGCCTGAACGCGCAGCCTGAACCATCTGGTCAATCGTACGGTCACCGGGGCGCAGGTACTTGTGCGCGAAGTAATAGGTGATGTCGTAGATGCACTCGGTCTTCTGAAAGACAATCAGGTTGCGGTAATTGCCCTTGATCGGCAGGAAGTCGGTCGGCATAGTTTTTCGGTTTTAAAGGTTAGTATTTTTGTTGGTTATAAGGCTTATATGTCTTATAGGGCTTATATGTCTTATAGGGCTTATGGGTCTTATAGGTCCTATAGGGCTTATAACTCCTATTTGGCTTATAAGACCTATCCGGCCTATTGGGTTATCAGCTCCGTCAGGCGGGCGAGCGAGGCTGTGATGGTGGTTTCGAGGTCGTTGATACGACCGAGAATCACTTCGGGGGCATCGTAGTGCACTTCCTCGCGGATGGTTTCCTTGTAGGTGTTGAAGGCAAGGTCGTAGTCATGTTCGCGAATCTCGTCGGCCTGTACCATAAAAGACCGGTCGGTGCGCTTACGGTCTGCCTCCGGCTCAAGATTGTGGAAACGGGCTATGATGTCGGGAATATCATTGTCGCTGACTGGATTGCGTTTGTCGTCAAGCGAGAAGCCGTCAGCCTTCATGTCGTAGAACCAGACCTTGTCAGTACCACCAGCTCCCGTCTTGGTGAAGATTATTATAGCTGTCGAGACTCCCGCATAGGGCTTGAACACGCCCGACGGCATCGAGATGATGGCCTCCAGACGGTTGCCGTCAACTATAGCCTTGCGGATGGCCTTGTGAGCATTGGAGGAGCCGGTCAGTACTCCGTCGGGGACAATCGACGCGCACCGGCCCCCGACCGCAAGCGAACGCAGGAAGAGCGACAGGAAAAGAAGCTCTGTCTTCTTAGTCTTGGCTGTGGCAAGCAACGACTTCGCCACTCCCTCATAATCAAGATTGCCCGCAAAGGGGGGATTGGCAAGAATAAGGGAATAGCGGTCAGTATCGGTATTGTCGCCCGACAGCGAGTCGCGGAAAGCCACGTCGGGGTTGTTGATGTCATGGAGCATGAGGTTCATCGCGCCGATCCGGAGCATGGTCTGGTCGGTATCGAATCCGTGAAGCATCGAGTTTCGGAAGTGCTCGTCGTGCGCGGGCTGCATCAGCTCCCTGCTGTAATGCTCCTTCACATACTTTGCAGCCTCGACAATGAAACCGGCCGAACCCATTGCCGGGTCGCATATGGTGTCGCGGAGCGACGGCTGCATCAGCTCCACCATCATCCTGATTATGTGGCGGGGAGTGCGGAACTGCCCGTTCTGTCCCGAGGCCGCCATCTTGCCGAGTATGTACTCGTAGACATCGCCCATCGTGTCGCGGTCATTCAGATCGAGCGCATCGATACCGTCAACAATCCTTACCAGTGCCTTGGGACTCTGAATCAGGAAGACGGCGTTGCCCATGAACCGCGAGTATGCCGAATCGGAACCACGGTCGAGGTTCTTGATATAAGGAAAGACATCCCGGCTGATCGTGCGATACATCTTGTCGGCCTCGTAATGCTTGAAGTTGTGCCAGCGCAAAGTCTCAACCGGAACATCCTTGTCGGTTTCCGGATTGTGCCATGAACCATATTCGAAGGTTGCATCACTTACAGCCATGTCAAGTCCAAGTTCCTGCGAGAGACTTTCCTGTTGGATCTGGACATCGTCGAGCATCTTCATGAACAGCAGGTATGTCATCTGTTCAAGAACAGTCATGGGGTTGGTTATGCCGGAACCTTCCCAGAATGTCCGCCATATCTGGTCTATCTGATTTTTTATCTGTCCTGTTATCATAGTCCGTTGTATTTGTGCCGAATCGCGTAAATCAGAGCGGTGCGTGTCAGCGCATACAAAGGTAATGATTTTTTATGAGACATCAAAAAATAGCCGCCCCGATTGAAGGGCGGCTATTGTATGTGAAATGGTTGTTATCGAGAGGGTATGGCGGGCTGCTTATTTGAGCACGGTGTGGAGGAAACGGTCGTATTCCTCCCAGTCGCGGATGGGGTTGGCAGCCACGCCTGAGAGCATCGCACCCTGTGCCACAGCCGGAGAAACCTTGTAAAGCAGACGCGGGTCGAAAGGCTTCGGAAGGATGTACTCGGGACCGAACGAAAGCTCTTTCAGGCCATAGACCTCAAGAACAGACTCGGGCACGGGTTCCTTGGCGAGAGCGGCGATAGCGTAGGTTGCCGCAACCTTCATCTCCTCGGTGATAGCGCTTGCATGGCAGTCGAGAGCACCACGGAAGATGTAGGGGAAGCCGAGCACGTTGTTAACCTGGTTGGGATAGTCGCTGCGGCCTGTCGCGAAAATAACATCCTGACGGGTTGAGTGGATGAGGTCGTACGAAATCTCGGGGTTCGGGTTGGCAAGCGCGAACACAATAGGCTTCGGAGCCATTGAGAGAACCATCTCCGGAGTGAGAACGTCGGCCACGCTCAGGCCGAGGAACACGTCAGCACCCTTCATGGCCTCTTCGAGAGAGTGTACATCCTGGTTGGTCACAAACTCCTGCTTGTACTTGTTGATGTCAGTGCGGTCTGCGCGGAGCACACCCTTCGAGTCGCACATGATGACGTTCTCCGGCTTGACACCGAGACGTATATAGAGCTTGGTGCAGCTGATTGCAGCTGCGCCGGCACCGTTCACGACGAGCTTTACCTCACCGATTTTCTTGCCCTGAATCTCAAGTGCGTTAAGAAGAGCGGCACCTGATATGATGGCTGTACCATGCTGGTCATCGTGCATGACAGGGATGTCACACTCAGCCTTCACGCGAGTCTCGATCTCGAAGCTCTCAGGAGCCTTGATATCCTCCAGGTTGATACCGCCGAATGTCTTGGAGATAGCCTTGACAGTCTCGATGAATTTATCGGGATTCTCCTCGTCAACCTCGATGTCGAAAGAGTCGATACCTGCGAAAATCTTGAAAAGAAGAGCCTTGCCCTCCATAACCGGCTTCGATGCGAGGGCACCGATGTTGCCGAGACCCAATACGGCTGTACCGTTCGAGATGACTGCCACGAGATTACCCTTGTTGGTGTACTTGTAAGCGTCATAAGGATTCTTCTCGATCTCAAGGCAGGGATATGCCACGCCCGGCGAGTATGCGAGTGCGAGATCCTTCTGGTTGGCATGAGGCTTGGTGGGAACCACCTCGGTCTTTCCGGGGCGTCCCTCCATGTGGTACTTAAGTGCTTCTTCTTCTAATGCATTCATGGTTAAAATCTGTTTTTGGAAACTGTACATACAGTTTCTCTGATATTATTATAACAATTTAAGGTTAATCTTGATTTTTTCTTTTATCTTTGCAGCCCGTAAGGGTTGCAAATCTTATGCAAATATATGAAAAATAATTTTGAACTCGGAAGAAATTTCCATGAATATATAAAAAAAAATTCATCGGCCGACGTAAGGGGGTTGATTTTGGCCGCGCATGGCCGTAATCATGACTTCCCGGTACGGTTTGCGGTCACTCAGATAGAATGTCGTCAGAAGACCTCGCGCAAGCTGTCGTCGTTCATTTCGCATGACGAATTCCTCTTTCCCTCCGTGCAGGCTGCCGAACAGGCCACCCACCAGTGTGTCGCCGCATATCATGCACGGCTTGTCGGCTCAGGGAAAAGAATCGCCGACCTTACCGGGGGACTCGGTATAGATGCTTTCACTCTTGCCGCGAACGGGAATTCCGTCACCGCGTGCGAGCTTGACGCGGAACGCGCCGAAGTACTGAGCCACAATGCCAAGGTTCTAGGCCTGACTGACATCAGAATCGAGAATGTTGACTCGATAGAATGGCTCCGGCAACGGACCGGCCGAAAGCCGTTCGACATGATATTCGTGGATCCGGCGAGGCGTGACGCCGCCGACCGGCGCAAGTTCATGCTGCGCGACTGCCTGCCAGATATTGTCGGCTCATGGGATACGATCCGATCCTCAGCCCGGAGAATCATGGTCAAGGCCTCCCCGCTGCTCGACATAGAATGTGCATTGCAGGAAATACCGGGCATAGAGGAGATACACCTCGTCTGCGTGAAGGGGGAATGCAAGGAAGTGCTGCTGATTGCCGCCGGAACCGAAACGGCAGGCAGTGCGGACACTCACACATCATCGGTAATAGCGGCAGCGGTAGCACCGGCAATAACCGCCGTGGACTTGGATGATACTCCCGACGCGTCGCTGCGGGAAATCAGCCGGTGGGAATGCACCTATGACGCATTGGGAACAGCCGCGCCGATTGCAGACATATCCGCCATAACTCCCGGCACTTATCTCTATGACCCCAATGCCGCAGTGCACAAACTGCGTTGTGCTTCAGCTCTGTGCGAGGCGTATCCGGGACTCTTCCGGGTAGCGGCCAACACCGACCTGTATTGGTCCGCTGAACTCATAGAGGATTTTCCCGGCCGAAGATTCAGGATAGAGTCTGTACCCGACAGCAAAGAAATCAAGAAATTGAAAGGCTCCCGTCGGGAGGTGGCTGTCCGTAACTACCCTCTCACCGCCGAACAGCTGAGAACAAAACTAAAAGTGCTCCCCGGCGGCAACGAAAACTTCATCTACGGTTGCCGTGCCGGAGAAAAGGGCACCACTCTCCTGCTCGACTGTATTCGTGTATGACGCACGAACCACATGTGACACATGAGCCGGGCCAAAACAACAAGACCGGACTCCGGAATAATTTTTGGTTCGATTTTTGTTATTGATAACAGGGGTATGTCAATATCGGCATACTTCCGCATAACCAAGCAAACTGTTCTATGACATTAGATAAAATCAAGGAATTGCATTCGCGCGTCAACTCTGAACTCGACGCGTCACACTTCGGCAAAGCTATCTCTACCGTTAAAGCTATGCTTAAAGAAACAGGTCTTAACCGTCAGGTGGACAATGTGGAACGCATAGGCGAAACCTTCCGCTACATGCTCCATTATCTTCTCGAAGGTGTGCCCGACGAAGGCCGCGACAGATTGCTGTCTGAGATTTCGGAACAGTTGCGCGGATACGCCGACCTCGCGTTGCGCGCGGCATTGGCTGTTGACTGCCCTGACTATTATTACTCGCTTCTGCGGTTCAATACACTCCGAGACGAGCATGTGTCTGACATCTTGAGGGAATATGGAGAGATTTCCTCGGAGATGAGCCTCGCCGAACTCGGCGGCAATGACGTGACAGACTTGCGCAAGCGACGCGAAAGCCAGCTCACGCGGCTCTTCAACGCTCTCTTCACATCTCTCGGCGCGGATGCCGACTATGCCGACCTCACCCGCTATCTGAACTCCGGTTATGCCGACACCAACGTGGCTGCACAGGCTCTGAGCGCGATGACTCTCGCCCAGCTCTGCTTCTACGACAAAGCCAAGCTGACCGCGATGCTCGACATCTACGACAACGCCGAGAATCCGGAACTGGCAGCACGCGCCCTTGTGGGTATCGTCCTCTCTATGATTGACAACAAGGCCCGCATCGAGGCCGATACTGCGCTTATGAGCCGTCTGTCTCTCTGGAATGACTCTATCGAGACATACCGACGACTTCAGGAAGTCATCAAGGTAATAATCGGAACACGCGACACCGAGCGTGTCGCGGCCAAAATGAAAGATGAGGTTATCCCCGAGCTTATGAAGCTCCGTCCCGACATAATGAAGACCCTCCGCGAGGGAAGCACCGAACTCGATGCCGCCATGCTTGAGAACAACCCTGAATGGGAAGAGATTCTCTCCAAAAGCGACCTCACCAAGAAAATGCAGGAACTCAGCGAGATGCAGAGCGACGGCGCGGACCTGATGATGGTGACGTTCTCCAATCTGAAGCAGTTCCCGTTCTTCAACACTGCGGCCAACTGGTTCCTCCCCTTTGATTCTGAACGTTCGGAACTCAATCTCTCTCCTGAAATGAAACGCATGGTGGAGATGCTTCACAATATAGGTGGCGTAATCTGCGACTCAGACATGTATTCGTTGGCTCTCGCCGCCGAACGTATGCCCGAAGCACAGAAAAACATGATGACCGGACAGCTCTCGGCACAGTTCGAGAATATGTCGGAAGAGGCTAAGTCAACGCTGACCAAGTCTTCCGAACCGGCTTTCGACACCGCCGCACTCAAGACTGTGCGCGACCTTTACCGCTTCTTCAAACTGTTCCGCAAACGCGAGGGCTTCAACGACCCGTTCGCACGTCCGCTAAAATTCCTTGACCTCCCTGTTGTCGGCACTATGATGAGCGAGGAGGAGGTGCTGCGTCTTGTCGGCGAATTCTATTTCAAGCGCGGTTACTATGCCGATGCGCTGCCGATGCTTGAGGCGTTGGCCGCTGAAAATGCCGATGACGCCACATTATGGGAGAAGATAGGATTCTGTCACCAGTCAGCCGGACGTTTCGCTCAGGCACGCGAGGCATATTCAAAGGCTGCGCTTCTGAAGACTCCCGGACCATGGCTGACCAACAAATTAGCTTATGTGAACCGGAGGTTGGGCAACTATGCCGAGGCTGCGGAATATTACACAAATGCCTTGGAGATGGATCCCGACAACGTTTCACTGATCATGAACGCCGGAAACATGCTGCTGGAGACGGGAGATGTGGCCGGCGCGCTCAGCCATTTCTATCACGCGAATTATCTGCGCAGTGACAATCAGAAGGTCATGCGCGCCGTGGCGTGGGTTGAACTGCTCAACGGGAATTTCGCCAAGAGCGCAGACTACTATTCACGCATCATCGCACTCGGTGCTCAGGCATCGGACTATCTGAACGCCGGGCACGCAGCACTGCTGCAGGGACATTTCAAGGAGGCTGTGAATTTCTACCGCCTTTCAGCCGAAGGAAATGAAGCGGATTTCGACCTCGCCTTCAACGCCGACCTCGCTACCCTTGAATCATTGGGCGCGAACCGCCGCACAGCCCAGCTGATAGCCGATGCTGCCGCAGGACCCGTTTCATAAAAACTGCCTTAGAAAGCAAAATGGAATGAGAAACGGAGTCCCGAATTGGGGGCACCGGGCGTGTCGCGGTAGCTGAGACGCCATATGTAGTCAAGACGAAGGAAAGTCAGGATGTTGTCTATGCCGACACCTATCTCCATATAAGGTGTCTTGCCCATCACACGCGTGCCTCCACCCTCGGGGAAGCGATACAGATTGTCGTTGTATGCCGGATTGTTCTTCTTTGTCAGACTTCCGGCAAAGCTCTTGAATGTAATGACCTCGCGCAACCGTAACTTCTTAATCAAGGGAATACGGTTGAATATAAGACCGTTCAGGTTGTAGTTAAGGTCGAGCGACACATATTGGTCCATCGCGAACTCCATAGGGTTCAGCAGACTGAATGTCTCGGACTGGACGGTATAAGCCACGTTGGCGTTCTGCCACAGGAGTGCGGGGAACTGCACCTGGTCCCACAACTTCGCCGCCTTGAAGATAACATCCGCATAACCGAAAGCGGAGAACCAGAAACGTTTTTGGAGACAGAACTCAGTGAGGTTGAGCGTGAACTCAGACCCGAAAAGACCTTTCGGACCGAATGTGTGGGCGAGAATCAGACAGATTGCATCGCGGTTGATGTTGTGGCGCTCATTATAAGTCTGCATGAATTTCTCACCGGGAGCATATCGGAGTTGCAGGCGCATACTGTTCTGGGTATATCCCGGCACACTGAGACCATCGGCCGTCATGAACGGCACGAACCGCGACGATTCCTGATGCTGATACTGCACGGCCGCATTGAGCGACAGATTGTTGCGCCACTCTATATTGTATTCGAGTTTGGCGAGACGTTCATAGGTAGTAAGATTGCTATCAAGACGCTTCACGGAGTTGAGCAGGTTGCTCGCCGAGTTGGTCATATAGTGCTGCCCGAGCTTGTTGACATCATAGCGGTACGTGGCGCGGATGCCGTTCATCGGGAACTCACGTGAGTGATATTTCTTCTTGACAAACGAATACTCCAGTTCTGCGTTATACTTCCACTTCTTATCCTTGAAACCATAGGCCACATAACCGCGTCCGAAAACACGATCGCAGAGATTTGCTGTGGTCAGTCCACCCAATGCAAGGCGCAGTCCCTCGGTGGCATTGTAGCTGATGAACGTGTCAATCGGTCCGAAGTCAAACTTGCTCTTCTTTCCGGTCACGACATAACCCTTTATGACAAGTTCCACCACCTTTGATGTCCAATAGATTATCGGCAGCTTGCGGAAAGGGGACTCGTCGATGGCAAGGCGTGACTCGGCATAAGAAAGAGGGAGCATTCTCGCCTGAGTCCAGAAATCCTGGTTGCGTTGCGATGCCTCGTCAATCACAAACAGATTGCCGAGCTTGCTGTAATACTCATCAAGGTCTTCGCGCTTTTCGTAAGACTGATTGTCGTAACGAGACTGGCGGCTCATGTATGCCTGTCCTACCGCGCCGGCTATATGAAGCTCGACAACCATGTCATCGAGAGTCTTGCTGACATAACCGAGCGAGTCCTTCGAGAAAGTCTGGCTAAGGTACATGTTCTCCACATAGTTCACATTGGCAGCTTTCGGCAGACGCATCATGACGCGGCGCACATATTTCACCGAATCCTCAACCGGTAT
The DNA here is from genome assembly GCA_910578385.1 of uncultured Muribaculaceae bacterium. Lineage (GTDB taxonomy): Bacteria > Bacteroidota > Bacteroidia > Bacteroidales > Muribaculaceae > Lepagella. Next base: position 199,401 of record CAJTQV010000001.1, read on the forward strand.
GTAGAGCTTGCCGTTGAATCCCATCGACTCCGGATTATGAGGGGCGAATGAAAGCTCCACGCAGCGGTCAGTGCCGATATAGGTCGTATCCTCGATGTGATACATATAGTAGTCCGCACCGATGGCCGACAGGGGACTCACAAAGCGGTTGCGCATCACCGGTATGTCGTTTTCATAGACATCCACCTCCCGGAGAACATCCTCAAACAGGGCACGGGTATAGCTCTCGTCGAGCGACTTGTCTATGCCGTTCGTGCGCTGTGCCGTGACAATCTCCTTGTCAGTCCCCTCGCCGGTCGTGATACGTGTGGCCAGTTTCTCCTTCATCGAGAGGTCGAGTATCCGCTTGCCTGTCCAAATGCCGGTATCGACAAGTTCCGCGATTGCCTTGAACTTACCCTTGATCTGCCCGTCATCTCCGGGTCGGTATCCGTTGTAATTGTTCAGACCGAGCATCATCTTGTCGTAACGGTCATAGCTGTAATATGGCGCTGAGGTCGGGTCAATCTTCTTACGGTCGGCGCGGACCCTTTTCATAAGCTCGACAGCCGGATTATTCTTCTTGGAATACTTCTGCTTCTTGGGTTTTACAACCACCTCCACAAGTTCCGTGGTAGATGGTGACATGAAGAAGCGCATGGTGTCGCGGCTCGCGCCGACGGTCATCCTCGCGGCATCATAGCCGAGAGAGGATACTTCGATTTCCGAACCGGAGGGCACGTGGATTGTGAAGACACCGTTCATGTCGGTTGTGACGCCACGTTTGGCCTTGCGCGAGTAGACGTTGACAAAGGGAAGACGCTCACCGCTTACGGAGTCAACCACCACGCCGACAACCTTGCGGTCGGTTGTACGCGCAGCGTGCGACTGCACCGAAGGAAACGCGAAAGAGATTACCGACAGCACAATCAGAGTGAATATATGAGTGTATTTGTTACTTGCTATAAACATTACTGAACCGGGCGGATTAGTCACAATTTGTGATTCCACCACACTGTAATTGGGCAATAATTGTTAAATTTGCAAAAGAATGCGAAGACGATTCAATTCTTGAGTTGCGCAATTGCACTCATAGATAAAATAACGCCCGCTTCGCACCATTATTATAAATATTGGCTATATGGCACTTGAAATTGAGCACAAGTATCTCGTAAAGGATTCTTCATATCGCGACATGGCAACCGCATCGTATGATATAAAGCAGGGTTATCTGTCGCGTGAGCCGGAACGCACGGTGCGTGTCCGTACGTTTGGCGACAAGGGATTTATAACCGTGAAGGGTGTTACACGCGATTGCGTCCGCGCCGAATTTGAATATGAGATTCCCTTGAAAGATGCCTCCGAGCTGTTGGCCATGTGTCTGCCTCCGGTCATTGAAAAACGCCGTTATATCGTCCCGTTCGAAGGGAAGTGCTGGGAAGTCGATGAGTTTGCCGGAGCTTTGCAGTCTCTTGTTCTCGCTGAGATTGAACTGTCCTCGGAACGTGAGACCTATGCTGTTCCACCGTTTATAGGTGAGAACGTTACCGGCAACCCGGCCTATTACAATTCGAACCTATCGTCGCTTGTTGAGCGCTGACAGCATCTCCTCCAGACGGTCGCGTGTGTCGGTAAGAAGGTCTATGACCTCCATTCGCCGTGAGACATTCTTTCGGTTTTTGGCCATCTCCTCTTTTGCAGCCTCTATGCGCAGGCCCTTTATCCGGACAAGATAGTTTATCATGCGCAGCACGCGTATGTCGGCCGGACGGTAATACCGCTGGTTGCTCTGGCTGCGGCGCGGCTTTATCTCCGGAAATTCCATTTCCCAGTAGCGCAGGGTGCTTGGCGCGACATCAAGCATGTCCGCCACATCGCGTATCTTGTAGAATTGCTTGCCGAATTCCTCCTGTATCTCCAAGTCTTCTTCCATGTGTGTATCTTGAGTAGGGATAAGGGTCGGGTCAGTCCATGACATGTCCGGCATTCTCGGCTTCGCGCACCATGTCGGCATACTGTTCGGGAGTGACATCCATAAAGTAATAGTTCACGGGATTCTGAGGCTCATCTTTGAAGCGGACCTCATAGTGCAGGTGCGGCCCGGTGGACTTACCGGTCGAGCCGACACGGCCTATAAGGTCTCCCCTCTTTACTGCGTCTCCCGCCTTGACAAGTATCTCGCTGAGATGCGCGTATCTGGTCACGTAGTTGTAGCCGTGCGAGATGTCGATGCAGTTGCCGTATCCGCTGCGGCGGTCGGCAGCCTCGACCGTACCGTCGCCGGTGGCATAGACGGGGGTGCCTGACTTGGCGGCGAAGTCAAGTCCGGCATGAAACTTGGTGGAGCCATACACCGGATCGCGACGGTATCCGTAGCCTGAAGACATAGTGTAATCCTTCACATCTATCGGAATAATAGAGGGGATGTGCGAGAGCTTGTCTTTCTGCTTGCCGGCCTCGGCACGGAGCTGGTCGAAAGAGATGGACTGGGCGTAGAGCTGACGGTCAAACAGGTCAAGACGCTGGGTGAGGAGCTTTACGAGACCGCCGTCGGGCAGCTTGCGGAGTTCCTTGTAACGCATCTCATTGTCGAGGCCGGCGAAACGCTGGCTGCGCGACATAGGCTCCATCTGCATCATGACACGATAGAAGTTGTCGTCACGGTTGCGGATGTCCTCCATGATTTTGAGCGAGTTGTCAAGACGCCGGTTCAAAATGTTGTACTGGCTCTTCAACATCGAATTTTCACGGCGCAGGCTGTCCTCGGTCGGGGTACCTAACGTCCAGAAAAGGATTAGCACTATAAGGCCGCCCGCGAGCAGCGAAGAACCCAAGAACGCGGCAATCTTGATAATACGCGACTTGAGCGACGGGTAGATCCGCTCGAAGTTGTCGGTATCGGCATTATAGCGGTATGTTACATTGCGTTTCATGATTCCGGTCGTTTATTTGCGGAACTGAGCGATTGTCACGGCGGCGGCAATCGCCACATTGAGCGACTCGCTATGGTCGGGGCCGGCCGGCGGAATGAGCAGCGGGTCGGTTATGTATGTTCTCAACGCGGGTGAGATGCCCTTCCCCTCGTTGCCCATCAATATAAATCCGCACGCAGAGAGTTCAGCCTTGAAAATATCTTTCCCCTCCAGGAGCGTGCCATATACGGGAAGATTCCGGTTCGCCTCGAAAAGCGACGCAAGATCCACATAATCTACCTTCACCTTTGCAACAGAGCCCATGGTAGACTGTATTGTCTTGGGGTTGAACACATCGACCGTGTCGCGCGAGGCGAATATGCGGTATATTCCGAACCAGTGGCAGGTGCGGATTATGGTACCGAGATTGCCCGGATCCTGCACACCGTCGAGCACCATGTACAGTCTGTCGGCAGGAACCCGAAGGTTATGGTCCTGACCCGATTCAGGCAGCCTGTAAATGGCCATCACCGACGAGGGAGTGCTCAGATTCGACAATTTGCGCATCTCCGGTTCTGTCACTACATAGAGGTTGCATCCGCATCGGGCAAATGAATCAGCTTTCTCTTTCAGGCATATGACGGCCTCGGCATCGAACAGACCGAGCGTGTCGGAAACAGACTTCTCACCCTCAACGGAGAAGAGACCATGCTTGCGACGCATCTTGGCCGAGCCAAGTGATGAATATACGTTGAATTTTGATTTAGACAGTTCCATTTTCACTTTTTCAACATGCGAAGTTAATACTTTTTGGCCGATTTTTCAGTAAATCCCTTAATATTTAAAAAAATAATAGTAAATTTGAATATATTTTCCCGAATAGCCCCTGTTTACGCTCTGCGAAATTTTATTTTAAGGCCACGACCGGGGGCCGGGAGCATGACTTAAACTCGGAATATAATAATGTCTATGACAAAATATATTGGTGCGCACGTCAGCGCCACCGGAGGTGTGCAGAACACCCCTCTCGCTGCTGCCGAAATCGGTGCACGCGCTTTCGCTTTGTTTACCGGCTCAAGTGCCCGCTGGAGTTCCAAGGCCATCACGGAAAAGGCCGCGGCGGAATTCCGCGAGAACTGCGCGGCCAACGGCTTCACCCCCGATGTTATTCTCCCCCACGACAACTTCCTGATCAATCTCGGAAGTCCCGACGCGGAGAAACTCGCCAAGTCGCGCAAGTCATTTCTCGACGAGATGCGCCGCTGCGAGCAACTTGGCCTGACGATGCTCAACTTCCACCCCGGAAGTCATCTCGGTGAGATGGAGGTTGACGCCTGCCTCGATCTTATCGCGGAGAGCATCAACATTACCCTCGACCAGACCGAGGGAGTGACTGCGGTTCTGGAATCTACTGCCGGTCAAGGCACAAACCTTGGTTTCCGTTTCGAGCAACTTGCACGTATAATAGACGGAGTGGAAGACAAAAGCCGCATAGGTGTCTGCGTCGATACGTGCCATACTCATTCCGCAGGGTATGACCTTGCATCGGAAGAGGGATACCGCGCAACGTGGGATGAATTTGACCGTGTTATCGGAGCCGGTTATCTCCGGGCACTCCATCTGAATGACAACAAGCGGACGCTCGGCTCGCGGATAGACCGTCATGAGCTGATAGGACTGGGGTCCCTCGGCAAGGAATTCTTCACACGACTTGTCAACGATCCGCGCTTCGACAACATGCCGCTCATTCTGGAGACTCCCGACCCGGAGCGTTGGAAAGAGGAAATCGCGTGGCTTTACGGTCAGATCCGTGAATAATCTTCCGACCGGTGCCAATGACAAGGTGCGTGTATCACATAATAATACACAATCAACGGCTGCTGTCTGATTCAGACCTCCGCCTGACTTGAAATCTAAACTAACAATATACTCATGAGAACTAAACCTGATTTAAGTTTCTGGAAGCTGTGGAACCTTTCCTTCGGCTTCTTCGGGGTTCAGATCGCATACGCGTTGCAGAGTGCCAACGTGTCGCGTATCTTCACCACCATTGGTGCCGACCCCCACGACCTAAGTTATTTCTGGATTCTTCCACCCCTTATGGGTCTCGTGGTGCAGCCCATCGTAGGTATGATGAGCGACAAGACCTGGAACCGTTTCGGCCGTCGTCTGCCCTATCTGATTGTCGGCGCACTGATTGCTGTTGTCGTGATGTGTCTGCTTCCTAATGCCGGAAGTTTCCATTTCACCGTAGCGAGTGCGATTCTCTTCGGCCTTGTGGCCCTGATGATGCTCGACACCTCGATCAACATGGCCATGCAGCCGTTCAAGATGCTTGTCGGCGACATGGTCAACGAGAAACAGAAAGGTCTCGCCTACTCTATCCAGAGCTTCCTCTGCAACGCAGGCTCTGTAGTGGGTTACATCTTCCCTATCCTCTTCATGTGGCTCGGCATCAAGAACACCGCCCCCGAAGGCGTGGTGCCCGATACCGTGATATGGTCATTCTATATCGGCGCGGCAATCCTTCTGCTCTGCGTAGTTTACTCCCTTATCAAGATCAAGGAGTGGCCGCCGAAGTTATATAATGAGTATAACGGCATTGAGGAGAAACCGGCCAAGAAGGAGAAAACCGATGTCATCAGCCTGCTCAAACATGCACCGGCTACATTCTGGACAGTTGGTGTGGTTCAGTTCTTCTGCTGGTTCGCGTTCCTGTTCCTCTGGACATATGCTACCAACACTGTAGCACACAACGCTTTCCAGACTCCCGAGACTGTCAACTATCCCGGTATCACCTACAATGGTACTGATTATGAAGGTAAATACCTCATCGCCAACGACAGTGTGATTATCCTCAACCATGGCAAGCAGGAGGGTGATTTCCTCGCTACACATAACGGGGCCTTCACTCTGACCACAGCCGACATCGTCGAGACGCGTCCTGACGGCTCACTCGACATCAGCGCGACAGGAAGCGCGAAGATTGAGAGTGCGGCTGACTGCAAATATATCACACGCACTGTTCTCGACGCCACTTCCACACAATATAACGAGGCCGGCAACTGGGTCGGCGTGCTCTACGCTATCCAGGCTCTCGGCTCCGTGCTCTGGGCAGTGATGCTCCCCCGCTTCCGCAGCCGTAAGTTCTCGTACACGCTCAGTCTGCTGTTGGGTGCGGTCGGTTTCTTCATGACAGCTTTCATCACCAACCCATATGTCCTTTTCGTGGCGTTCGCGCTGATCGGTTGCGCATGGGCAGCTATGCTTGCATGGCCCTTCACCATACTCACCAACTCGCTGCGCGGCGGAAACATCGGAGCGTACCTCGGTCTCTTCAACTGTACAATATGTGTGCCCCAGATTGTGGCTGCACTCGTAGGCGGCTGGATTCTCACCATGCTCAGCGTGCCCGGCGAGCTTGCCCCCGAGTACCTGATGATGGCAGTGGCCGGTGTGTCGCTCGTGATCGGTTCGGTATGCGTGTTCTTCATCAAGGAAGGCCCCGGCAAAGAACCGGTGAAAGAGACACCCGAGATCAGCGAGGTGATCTGATAACAGCTCACAAAACCAGCCAAAACATGTTTTACACCCCTGGAATTATGTCGTAAAACATAAAATTCAAGTTTTATTTTCCCCGTGGCCGAGCCAAATCGGACCACGGGGAATTTTTATTGCAAAATAGTTGCAGGATTACTTAATTTGAGTTACCTTTGCGTCGTAAGAAAACAACATCAACTTTAAATCTATATTACAAGATCATGAAGAAACATAATTTCTATGCAGGCCCCTGCATTCTGTCTCCCTACACGATTCAGAAAACTGCCGACGCTGTTCTCAACTTCGCAGACATGGATCTCTCGATCCTTGAGGTTTCTCACCGCAGCAAGCAGTTCCAGGCTGTAATGGACGAGGCTGTAGCTCTCACAAAGGAGCTCCTCAACATCCCCGAAGGTTATCATGTGCTCTTCCTCGGCGGTGGTGCAAGCCTTCAGTTCTGCATGGTTCCTTTCAACCTTCTCAACAAGAAAGCCGCTTACATCAACACCGGCACATGGGCTGGCAACGCCATCAAGGAGGCCAAGCTCTTCGGCGAGGTTGACGTAATCGCTTCTTCAGAGGCATCAAACTTCAACTACATTCCGAAAGATTTCGTAATCCCGACAGACGCGGACTACTTCCACTATACTTCAAACAATACTATCTACGGTACTGAGATCCGCAAGGACTTCGACAGCCCCATCCCGATGGTGTGCGACATGTCTTCCGACATATTCTCACGTGAGTTCGACGTTACAAAATACGAGTGCATCTACGGTGGTGCCCAGAAGAACCTCGCTCCCGCAGGTGTGACTATCGTCATCATCAAGGAGGACGCTCTCGGCAAGGTAAGCCGTCAGATTCCTACAATGCTCGACTACCGCACCCACATCAAGAAGGGTTCGATGTTCAACACTCCCCCGGTACTCCCCATCTACTCAGCTCTCATGACTCTCCGTTGGTACAAGGAGCAGGGTGGCGTGAAAGAGATGGAGCGTCGCGACATCGAGAAGGCAGCTATCCTCTACGATGAGATCGACCGCAACAAACTGTTCCGTGGCACTGTTGCCGAGGAGGACCGTTCAATCATGAACGTATGCTTCGTGATGAACCCCGACTACGCAGAACTGGAGAAGGACTTCATGGAGTTCGCAACCATGAAGGGTATGGTCGGCATCAAGGGTCACCGTTCGGTTGGTGGTTTCCGTGCTTCTCTCTATAACGCGCTTCCCAAAGAGAGCGTGGAGGCACTCGTTGCCGTCATGAAGGAATTCGAGGCAAAACACTGAGAAAACAGGTAACAAGGTAATCTTTTAAGAATTCTGAAAGCTATGAAGATACTCGTTTTCACAGAGAAGCCTTTCGCTCCCGCAGCTGTCAAGGCAATCGAGAACACTATCAACGCATCGGGCAATGAGCTGGAGCTCGTTGAAGGCGGCACACGTGCCGACCTCCTCGAAGCAGTGAAGAACGCCGAAGGTCTGATTGTCCGCAGTGACAAAATCGACGGCGAGGTAATGGACGCAGCTCCCAAGCTGAAGGTTATCGTTCGTGCCGGTGCCGGCTTCGACAACATCGACCTTGAGGCAGCCACCAAGCATGGCATCTGCGTGATGAACACTCCCGGCCAGAACTCAAACGCTGTGGCTGAGCTCGTGTTCGGTATGGTTGTGATGATGTGCCGCAACATGTACAACGGCAAATCGGGTACAGAGCTCAAAGACAAGAGCCTCGGCATCTATGCCTTCGGTCAGGTTGGCCGCAACGTTGCCCGCATCGCCAAGGGCTTCGGCATGAAGCTGGAGGCTCTCGACAAATTCGTTCCCGATGCTGTCATGGAAGGCGAGGGCGTGAAACCTGTTCACACTCCCGAGGAGCTGTTCGCGAACAACTTCGTCTCGCTTCATATCCCCGCTACACCCGAGACAAAGAAATCTATCGGCTATGACCTGATGATGAAGATGCCGCAGGGTGGAGTGCTCATCAACACAGCCCGCAAGGAGGTTATCGACGAGGAAGGTCTGATGAAAGCTCTTGAGGAGCGTCCCGACCTCCGCTATGTTTCCGACATCAAGCCGGATGCAGCCGAGGAGTTCGAGCAGAAATTCGCTTCGCGCGTGTTCTTCACACCCAAGAAGATGGGTGCCCAGACAGCTGAGGCCAACTTCAACGCCGGCGTGGCAGCTGCCGAGCAGGTAATCGCTTACCTCAAGGATGGCTGGAACAAATATCAGGTAAACAAATAAGACTCCGACAATCGCTTCCGGAGCTAATGCTCCGGAAGCGACATAACAAAGTCGGCCCATCGCAGACACTGCGATGGGCCGACTTTTATACTATCCGGGCCAAGGTTTCGTTATGATTACGTAACTTAGACTAACTTTTATTCACAGTTAAACCAACACATGAAACAACTGAACGTTCTTCTTGCGACAGCGTCAATGCTCACCGCGGCATCGGCTATGGCGCAAAGCCACTCCGGCACTCTCCCGGTAATCTACGTTAACTCACAGGTACCCACCGAGGATATCAAGAAAGGTGAGTATGTCGATGCCACATATTATCTCGACAACTGCGGCATAGCAGGAATCGAATCGATCGGCGATGCCGACAATCAGGTGGCGACAGAAATCAAAGGCCGTGGAAACTACACCTGGACCGGCTTCGACAAGAAACCCTACAAGCTGAAACTTGCGAAAAAAGCCACACTCATGGGCATGGACAAGAACAAGCACTTCGCTCTTCTAGCCCACGCTGATGACAATATGGGCTTCATGCGCAACATCGCCGGTTTCGAGCTCAGCCGCCGCCTCGGTCTCCCCTGGACTCCGATGGACAAGCCCGTGGAGTTCTATCTCAACGGTGACTACAAGGGCCTCTATTTCGTTACACAGACCATCCGTATAGACGAAACCCGTGTCAACATCACCGAGCAGGATGATCTCGCCACCGAGAATGTAGATGGCGGATGGCTTGTGGAGATTGACAACTACGACACTGACCCCCACATCACTCTTGAGGAACCTACCGGCTATCCCATCTATTTCACTTTCCAGAGCCCCGAGGAACTCAGCGATCCCCAGCTCTCCTACCTCACCGAACAGATGACTCTGCTGAACAACCTTATATATAACGAGGACAAGAACTCTACCGAACTGTTCGACCATCTCGATCTCGACGACGCCGTCCGCTTCTACATCGTCCAGGAGATTCTTGATGACACCGAGTCATATCACGGTTCATGCTATCTTTACAAGAACACCGGTGACGACAAGTGGCACTTCGGCCCGGTATGGGACTTCGGAAATGCATTCCAGCGTGGCGACAAGTGTCAGTTCGTATGGGAAAACCCGACATTCAACCAGACATGGATTGGCGAGATTTACAAATATCCCGCTTTCCAGAACCGTGTGAAAGAAATCTGGAAAGAATTCTGCCAGTCAGGTTATGCCGGACTTGAGGACTACCTTACAGACTATGCAGACTATATCTCAACTGCCGCGCGCAGCAATTACAACCGCTGGAACCAGTATGGCAACGAGAATGTAGTGTCGGAGAAGAACAACATGATCTCCATGATTCGCAAGAGTGTTGACTGGCTTGGTGACCGGTGGGGTGCCAAACCTGGCAACAACGATCCGGAACCGGGCGTCTACGAGCTTTATCTGTTGGGAGATGACAATGGCTGGAACGTTGGCAACGCCTCGGACTATAAGTTCACATATATCGGTGACAATAAATATGAACTCAAACTGGACAATCTGACTTTCGAAAAACGCTATAAAATTGGAACTGACAACTGGGATCCAATCGACCTCGGAGCCGAAGAGGAAGGAATGACCCCGGAACTTGAGAAATCTTTCAAGTTGGTTCATGCGGGCAAAAATATCGAATACACTCCCGGCATCGACGGCCACAGGATGATAGTTGACCTCGGTAACAACACTCTCCTTTTCACCAAGCAGGCAACCGGTCTTGATATGACCACTGCTACCGTTGACGAAGTGCCCGAGATTTACACCATAACCGGCCAGCGAGTTGAAGATATGGATGCTCATGGCATATATATTCTCCGCTACTCAGACCGCACCGTCAAAGTTGCAAGATAAGTATACATCATGGGGTGTCAGGAAAAACGGTTCCGGCAGCCCATGAGTTTTATAAAGTACATTGGGTTTAATTGTCCGGATGGAATTTAACATTGTTTACAATATTGGTCAATAAATTGTTAAACCTTTGTTAATATGCGGATTGCGATTAAACAAACTTCTTTTTCAAACGTCAAAGAGGCGTAACGTACAAAAAATAAGATATTATGATGAAGAAATTTGTAAGCGCTGCACTCGCAGCAATGATGCTTTTCGCAATTCCCGCAACCGCACAGAATACCGCTACAGGCGCATCGAAAACAGAAACCACTTCATGCACCTCAAACAATAAGGACTGCAACCAGAACCGGAAGTGTGACGGCAACCGTCAGGCCAAGGGAAACAAAGGCAGCAAGGACCGTCAGGGTCTCAGAGCGAACAATGAGTTCGAGGGTCTCAACCTGACAGACACTCAGAAGAACCAGCTCAATGAACTGAAGGCAAAGCAGCGTACCGCACGCGAGGCCCAGAAAGCACAGGCACAGGCTGACCGTCAGGCAAACAAAGAAAAGAAGACTGCCGACCGCAACGCCAAAAAAGATGAGCGTGAGGCCGCACGTCGCGCCTACCTTCAGGAAGTGAAGAACATCATCGGCCCGGACAACTATGTAATCTACCTTGAGAACATGTATGTCACGGCTCCCGCACAGCCTAAGATGATGCAGAAAGGCAACATGAACCACAATCGCCAGCACGCCAGAGCCGACAAGAAAGTTCGCAGCGGCAAAGCCCAGATGAACAAGAAAGCCCAGAAAACCGCAGTTCAGCTCAACTCTACCGAGAAAGCAGCTGTCAACTCATGACGCAATAAAACATCACAGAATAGCCGACGGAGAAATCCGCCGGCTATTTTTTTGTGTTCGACTTGTCTGGCTGGTCAGACTGGTCCGACAAGTCTGACACGTCTGACAGATCTGACAGGTCAGAGAGGTCTGACAAGTCAGGCCACAGCTGACTTTTACGCGAATAGCGATATTTTTAAGGCTAAATTTTTGGTGTTGTGGAAATATATCCGTAATTTTGCAACCGAAAGTTGGCCGATAATAGGAACCACGAGACTCTTTGCCACGTTATAACCTACCGAATACACTTATTATCAACCACTTCCACAATCTTATTACCATCACCAAAAAACTCAAACCTACGCTACACATGGTAATATTTGGCACATAGAATCAACATGACGTCACCTGTTGACGCTCATAGCGGCTCATTGTGCCCGAAAAAACGCTATAAACCAACATCAACAATAACTTTTAATCACAAAAAAATGAAAAATTTTCACTTTTGGTAGCTGCTGCCCTCGTTGGAGTGTCAGCAAGTGCTAAGACTGTGTATTGGGACAACACCGATACAGGTTGGACCGAGGTAATCGCCTACTCATGGGAACCCAGTGTTGACGAGACACTGAGCGCAACGACCATTGACGGTCACGAGGTATACGCAATCGAGCTTGACAACGAAGAAATTATCTTCAAAGGTTCTGCTGCATGGTCTGACACTATGCAGACAGCGAACCTCCCTGTGACAGACGGTGCTGTATATGGCAAAGCCAGCATAAAATCCAACGGAGGTAGCATTGATCCTATCGCCACAATAACAAATGGCGTTTGGTCTGACTACTCTGCTCCGGTTGATAAGTTCCCTGCAATGTACTTAGTCGGAGATATGAACGGTTGGAGCGCAAGTGCCAAGTACAAAATGGAGACAACTGATGGTGTTACATATACACTGTCCAATCAGTCATTCACCACTACCGATCAGTTCAAATTCTTCGGTGGGAACTGGGGACTTCGCGAACTGACCTACACAGGTGGCACTGTTAATGTCAATACAGAGTATCCTCTCGGGTCAGGTAGCCTAAATATATCTGTGGCTGAAGCATGCTCAGATGTTACTGTAAAGCTCGTAGTTAATTCTGACTACACATCAGGTACTCTTACTCTCGTAACCGAAGGTGGCGACGACCCCGTTCCTCCGACACCCAGCGATGACTACGAGGGCTGGTATGTGAATCTCGGTGGCGACTTTATCACCGGTTACTGGAGAGGCATGGCAGTTCCGACTGATGGCAAAGTATCTTTCGACGGTCTCGCAATCGGCACTGACGAATTCAAACTGAAAGTTTGGAATGGAACAGACGATATCTACTACACAACAGCCGGTCACGTAGTTGCAACCGATGTAGCAACAGTTATGACAGAGAGCACTGAGATTGACTGCGCTATCACAATTACAGGCGCTACCGAGGGTGCTTTGTATGACGTAACTTTTGATTGCGCCACCAACACAATCACCGTTGTGAACCATGAAGGTGAGATTGTTATGACTTACAACATCTATGGCACAATCACTACCGGTGATGCTCAGGATTGGGTTGACCTCGAAATGACAGAGGATGCTGAAGGCAACTGGTCTTGGAACGGTACTGTAGTTCCCGGTTCATTCGGTATCAGGAAGATGGAGAATGGCGTCCAGACCGCATGGTACTCTTCTGCTGATGCTGACGCTGCTACAATCAACGGCTCAGGCAACTACTCTGTAATGGTTAACGGTACTAACTGGACAAGCGAGCTCGTAGGCGACGCAGCTTTCACTTTCAACCCCGAGACTCTCGTTCTTACTGCATCAGGTTCAACTGCAGTTGAGACTGTTGAGGTTGCCGAGGCTGGCGAGGCTGTTTACTTCAACCTTCAGGGTGTACGCGTTGAGAACCCCGCAAACGGCCTGTTCGTTCGCGTTCTCAACGGCAAGGCTACAAAGGTCGTTATGTAATATCAATTATCCTACCGACCCCGCCATCTTCGGATTGGCCGGGGTCTTTCACAAAAGATGCGTTCCATGTGGAGCGCATCTTTTTTATTTCAGCTTTTTTCGCTATTTTTGTATCCAAATTCAACAGCGATGAAAATCATTAACAGAAACATATTGGTAGCCGCCGGTTTCGCGACGGCTCTCACCGCGCTGCCCTGGGGGCAGAAGGGTCATGATACAGTAGCGTATATAGCTGAGTGCCATCTCACTCCCGAAGCAAAAGCCGCTGCCGAAGAGCTGCTCGACGGCAAATCTATCGTCTATTACGCCAACTGGATGGACAATGCCTCGCACACTCCCGAATATGCCTACACAAAGACCTGGCATTACAAGAATATAGATGCCGACGAGACATTTGCCGAAGCAAAGCTCAATGACAAGGGTGACATCGTGACCGCACTCAACGAGCAGATTCTCGTTCTGGGCGACACCACAAAATCGAAAGAGGAGCGTGCATTGGCTCTGAAAATGGTTGTGCATTTCCTTGGCGACATGCACCAGCCTATGCACCTCGGACGACTCAGTGACCTCGGAGGCAACCGCCATGAAGTGCGCTATTTCAAGAACCCTACAAATCTACACACAGTCTGGGACAGCCGCCTTGTGGAATCTGCACACAAATGGAGCTACACCGAATGGCAGCAGCAGATTGACCGCGCCACTCCCGAGGAGGAAGCCGCCATTCTCAGCCTCACGACTCCGGCTGAATGGGCGGAGCAGACCTACGGCATATGCCGCGAAGTCTATGAGAAGACTCCTGCGGACATGAACATCGAATACACATACATTGCAGACTGGACACCGGTCATCGAGCAGCAGTTCCTGCGTGGCGGACTCCGTCTGGCCAAGGTTCTCAATGATGTTCTCGCACCTGCGGTAAAAAAGTAAGAGTCCGTCTCATAAAAAATTTACCCATAGGGGCGGCTTATTTTTGAACTGATTCGGTTCAAGACCGCAGGGAGCAGCCTGACGGCTGTGACCGGAGGGCTTGGAGCGAAGCAGTCAAAAAGAAGCCGGACGGAGTAAATTTTAACGGATTCTGTTGTGTAAAGTTAAATTGAAAAGTATTTGAAATAAATTTTCAGCATGTCCGTTTCGATAAAAATTACCAAAGACCCGCTGGCTTAAGCCATCTCAGGCACTTGGCTTCCAGTCACAACCGAAAGGTTGCTCCTTTCAGCCAAGCACCTGATATGACTCAATCCAGCGACCCCTATGGGTAAATTTTTTATGAGACGGACTCTAAACCGGAGGTGAAGACAGAATGAGAAAATTCGATGAACTCAACCTTCCTCCTGTCCCGCTGCGCGTGCGCGAAGAGGATGGCGTTACCAAAGCATTTGACCCGCTTCGCAAGAAGTGGGTCGTGCTCACTCCTGAGGAATGGGTGAGACAGCATTTCACCGCCTGGCTTCAGGCCACATACCACTACCCCGCCTCGCTGATGTCGAACGAGATAGGAATTGAGGTCAACGGCACACGCAAGCGTTGCGACACAGTGGTGTTCCGCCGCGAGGGCACTCCGCTGCTTATCGTGGAGTACAAGGCTCCCGAAATAAACGTAACCCAGGCGGTGTTTGACCAGATTGTCCGCTACAACATGCGGCTCCATGCCGAATACCTTATAGTGTCGAATGGTCTGAACCATTACTGCTGCAAGATTGATTATGCAGCCAACACTTACCACTTCATACCTCAGATTCCCGACTACCAGACACTCGCCTTTCCGGCGGCTGAAAACTGAATAAACGATTCCACCCGACGCGTGGAATATTGACAATGGACTCAAAATACAATTACCTTGACGAGCTGAATCCGCAGCAACGGGCGGCGGTGGAATATTGCGACGGTCCGTCGCTTGTGATTGCCGGTGCCGGTTCGGGTAAGACCCGCGTGCTGACATACAAAATAGTACACCTGCTGCGCCTCGGCATAGAGCCTTACCGCATACTCGCGCTGACATTCACCAACAAGGCGGCGCGTGAGATGAAAGAGCGTATCTCGGCCGTGGTCGGCCCGAATGTAGCGGCCCGGCTCTGGATGGGGACTTTCCACTCCGTTTTTCTGCGCATATTGCGACGCCATGCCGACGTGATCGGCTTCAAGAGCGGTTTCACAATCTACGACTCGGCCGATTCACGCTCCCTCGTGAAAAGCATCATCAAGGAATATGGCCTTGACGAGAAGCAATACAAGGCCGCATCGGTAGCATCGCAGATTTCCAACGCGAAGAACGCGATGATGACACCGGAGCAATACCGCCGGGAATATTACGACACGGACCGGAAGTCAAAGCGGCCTATGATCTCAAGCATATTCGAGACATATGTAAAGAGATGCAAGGCGGCCAACGCGATGGACTTCGACGACATTTTGTTCCACATGAACATCCTGCTCCGCGACAATCCGGATATATGCCGTCACTATCAGGAGTTCTTCCGTTACATCCTGGTCGACGAGTACCAGGACACGAATTTTGCCCAGCACATGGTCGTGTCGCAGCTCGCAAAGCCCGACAACATGCTCTGTGTGGTCGGTGACGATGCACAGAGCATCTATTCCTTCCGGGGTGCGAATATCGGAAACATCATCAACCTCGAAAAGGCATACCCGGGACTCCGGACATTCAAGCTGGAGCGAAACTACCGGTCTACCAAAAACATTGTCAACGCAGCCGGCAGTCTGATCGACAAGAACACACGCCAGCTTCGCAAACAGGTATATTCGGAAAATGAGACCGGAGCCCCTGTCGAGATTATCCGCACATACAGCGACATAGAAGAGGCTTATGTGGTGGCCACGGGTATCAACGGTACCAAACTCACGGAGCATGACTCATATGAGGACTATGCCGTGCTCTACCGCACAAATGCCCAGAGCCGTGTGCTTGAGGAGGCTTTGCGCAAACGCAACATAAGCTACCGCATTGTCGGGGGGACCGCCTTCTACCAGCGCAAGGAGATCAAAGACATCGTGGGGTATTTCAGACTCGCCGTCAATCCCGACGATGACGAGGCCCTGCGCCGTATCATCAATTTCCCGGCCCGAGGTATTGGCGAGACCACATTGAAGAAAATCCAGGCCGCAGCATCGGCAGCCGAGGTCAGCATGTGGACTGTCCTCGACAACCCCGATCAATACACGACAGGGGTAAACAGCGGCACACAGAAGAAACTCAACGCGTTTGTCGACATGATCCATGAATTCATAGCGGACAATGAAAAATCAAACGCCTACGAGCTCGGGCAGTTGATTTACAACCGCACCGGAATACTTCTCCTCTATGCCCACGACAACACCCCCGAGAGCATATCCCGTCAGGAAAACCTTTCTGAAATGCTGAACGGTCTCAAAGATTTCGTGGACATACGTCAGGAGAGCGGCGAAGGTAACATTGACATGGCTTCCTTCCTGTCGGAGATTTCACTCGCCACCGATGCCGACGAAAAAGACAAGAGCAACGAGCCTAAGGTTACCTTGATGACTGTTCATGCTGCCAAGGGTCTTGAGTTCAAGCATGTCTACATAGTCGGAGCGGAGGAGGAACTTTTCCCTTCGGCAATGGCAATGAACACACTCGCCGAGGTCGAGGAGGAACGACGGCTTATGTATGTGGCCATCACCAGAGCGCGTAAGAGCTGCGTGATAACACACGCAAAGACCCGCTTCCGCAACGGTCAGACCAAGATGACATCCCCTTCGCGCTTCCTGGCCGACATTGACCCGCGGTACATCCATGCTGAGGATTCCGGAATGAAGTCAACGCCAAGCCGCGAGCCTTCTCCTTCATTCACTTTCACGGCTCCGCGCACACCGTTACGGCCGCTTAAATCGGTAAGAAGTGCCGCTGCCGGCAACGACGCTCCGCAATACACACTCGACCAGCTCTCAGTGGGAGTGCGTATAGAACATGCAAAATTCGGCACAGGTGTAATCACCAAGACCGGAAGCATAAGCGGCGAACCGAGTATCACCGTGCAGTTTGACACAACCGGTACGAAAAACCTGCTGCTGCGTTACGCAAAATTCAAGCTGCTTTAAGGACCGAAACCACCAAGATCTGTCTCACTCACTTAGCTGAAACCAATCCAAGACATGACAAAGATACAGACACCATACTACATAGTTTATGAGAGCCGCCTGCGTGCCAACCTCGAAAAACTCCAGCGCGTCAGCCGCGAGGCAAACCTGAAAATCATCATGGCATTCAAGGCCAACGCGCTGTGGAAAACCTTCCCCGTGATAAAGGAATATTTCACGGCCTCGACAGCAAGCTCGCTCAATGAGATGAAACTGTCGCTTGAGTTCCTCGGCTCGGACGTACATGCTTATTGTCCGGTCTATACCGACGCATCCTTCCCGGAGTTTCTTGAGGGCTGCTCGCACATTACTTTCAATTCACTCGCCCAGTTCCGCAAGTATTACCCGCAGATGAAGGCGCATGGCCGTCATGTGTCCGCCGGTCTGAGGGTCAATCCGCATTGCAGCGTGATAGAGACAGACATCTACAACCCCTGCAAACCCGGCTCCCGATTCGGAGAGAATCCCGAGAACCTTCGTGACGGACTGCCTGAGGGAATCGAGGGTTTGCATTTTCATGCCCTCTGTGAGTCATCGAGCTACGACCTCGAAGCGGTTCTTGAGGCATTTATCGCACAGTACGGACATCTCCTTCCCCATGTGAAATGGCTCAACATGGGGGGCGGACATCTTATTACGCGCAAGGATTACGACACGGACCATCTTGTCCGTATTATCAACTCGCTCCATGAGCGGTATCCCCACCTCGAACTGATCATCGAGCCAGGCAGCGCATTCACATGGCAGACCGGCGACCTTGTAACCGAGGTGCTCGACGTTGTCGAGGACGCGGGAATACGCACGGCTATCATTGACGCCTCGTTCGCTTGCCACATGCCCGACTGTCTTGAGATGCCCTACAAGCCCGCGATTGCGGAAGCTCTTCCCGATGAAGGGGGTGCCACGCGCAACGAAGGACGCGGCATGGAACATGAGGGAATCCCCTACCGTCTCGGCGGCAACTCATGTCTCAGCGGCGACTTTGTGGGAGACTGGCGTTTTGCACGCCCGCTTCAGGCCGGAGACCGCCTCACTCTTCTCGACATGAACCATTACACAACGGTGAAGACAAACATGTTCAACGGCATCCAGCATCCATCCATCTGGTTCCAGCCTCTGGAGGGAGAACCGCAACTGCTCCGCGAATTTACCTACGACGACTATAGGTCGCGTATGGATTAGGCCGAAAACAGAAATTTCATGGCGAAATCACGCAGATATTTTTGCACTGAATAAAACTGCCTGATATTTCACAAATTAGATATTTTGGAAAACTTTGAAATTTCAAAGTTTTCCAAAATATTTTTTATATACCTTATTTTCAGCATATTAAAATTTATAGAGACACAAAAAGTTTCCCAAAACCAAAACTTTTGAAAATTTAAGACGTTAAATTTTGTGGATTTCAAATTATGTTGTAATTTTGTACCGGCTTTCCGGAAGGCCATTCAAGATACCTGAAGGGAAAGCCTGAATAAACCGAAACAAAGCCACGCGAGGGTTGCAATCCGGACGTGGCGATAACCCTGAAAATCATAATTCCACCAAGATGATACAGACAGTTGTGAAGCGCGACGGACGCGTAGTCGGATACAATGAGGAGAAAATCAAGGCAGCAATCCGCAAGGCCATGCTCACCACAGAGATGGGCGAGGATGAGACGCTGATCCAGAAGATAACCGACCGCGTCGGCATGTCGGGCAAAGACCGCATGACTGTCGAGGAAATTCAGGACAAGGTGGAGATTGAGCTGATGAAATCGGCCCGTAAGGATGTGGCCAAGCGTTATATCGCGTACCGCGACCAGCGCAGCATAGCACGTCGCGCAAAGACACGCGACATGTTCCTGGAGATCATCGAAGCCAAGAACAACGATGTGACACGCGAGAATGCGAACATGAATACCGACTCCCCGGCCGGCATGATGATGAAGTTCGCGAGCGAGACCACAAAACCATTCGTTGACGACTATCTGCTCACCGCAGCCGTAAAGCAGGCTGTCAAGAACAACTACATCCATATCCACGATAAGGACTACTACCCCACAAAGAGCCTTACCTGCGTGCAGCACCCGCTTGACCGGATTCTTGAGCGCGGGTTCGTGGCCGGCCATGGCGAGTCGCGTCCGGCCAAGCGCATAGAGACAGCAAGCGTCATTGCCTGTATCTCTCTCGAAACAGCACAGAACGAGATGCACGGCGGCCAGGCCATCCCGGCTTTTGACTTCTATCTCGCTCCGTTCGTTCGCCGCTCATATATAGAGGAGGTGAAGACCCTCGAACAGCTCACAGGCGAGAACCTCTCCGACCTTTACGAAGCGGAAATCGATGATTTCCTCAAGAAGGATCTCGAAGGCATGACCGGAAAGGAAAGATACATGCAGCATGCCATCAACAAGACCGTGGAGCGCGTTCATCAGTCGATGGAGGCTTTCATCCACAACATGAACACCATTCACTCCCGTGGCGGCAACCAGGTGGTATTCTCCTCTATCAACTACGGTACCGACACTTCGGCAGAGGGCCGTTGCGTGATCCGCGAGCTGCTTAAATCAACTTACGAGGGTGTGGGCAATGGCGCGACAGCCATCTTCCCTATCCAGATATGGAAAAAGAAACGCGGCGTGAGCTACCTGCCCGAAGACCGCAACTACGACCTCTACAAACTGGCATGCAAGGTTACGGCGCGCCGCTTCTTCCCCAACTTCCTAAATCTCGATGCCACATTCAACCGCGATGAGGATTGGCGCGAGGACGACCCGAAACGTTATCTCCACGAGGTAGCCACAATGGGATGCCGCACACGTGTGTTCGAGAACCGTTACGGTGAACGCACCTCGGTAGGACGCGGAAACCTGTCGTTCACCACGGTCAACATCGTACGTCTCGCCATCGAGGTAATGAATGTGCAGGACAAGGAGGAGCGCATAGAACGCTTCTTTGAGAAACTCGATGATGTTCTTGACATTACGGCACGACAGCTCAACGAACGCTTTAACTTCCAGAAGACGGCTCTCGCCAAGCAGTTCCCGCTCGTAATGAGCGTTCTCTGGAACCATACGGAGAACCTCAAGCCGAACGACACCATCGAATCTGTGATTAACCAGGGCACACTCGGCATAGGCTTCATCGGACTCGCGGAGTGCCTGATTGCCCTTGTCGGCAAGCACCATGGCGAGAGCGAGGAGGCGCAGGCCCTCGGTCTGAAGATTGTGAGCCATATGCGCAGCCGCGTCAATGAATATTGCGAGAAGTATGAGCACAACTATTCGGTGCTCGCGACTCCGGCCGAAGGCCTCTCGGGCAAGTTCACAAAGAAGGACCGCAAGACATTCGGTGTGATTCCGGGTGTGACCGACAAGGACTACTATACCAACTCCAACCACGTACCGGTGTACTATCACTGCTCTCCGCGCCATAAGGCGAAAATCGAGGCTCCCTATCATCCCCTCACAACCGGCGGCCACATCTTCTATGTGGAGATTGACGGCGACGCGACGCACAATGAGGAGTCGATCATGCAGATTGTGGACATGATGGACCAGTACAATCTCGGTTACGGTTCAGTGAACCATAACCGCAACCACTGCCCCAAATGCGGCTACGAGAACGCCTCGAAAGATGAGACAACCTGCCCGAAGTGCGGAACTCATTTCGAGACCATACAGCGCATCACCGGTTATCTTGTGGGCACCACCGACCGCTGGAACTCCGGCAAGCTCGCCGAGCTCCACGACAGGATCGTACACAAGTAAGAACCCGGTTGGGAACCGGTTCAAGGTCTTTAACGCAGACAATGATGAAAGTCAGGATACTTGACATAATAAGAGGTACAACAGTGGATGGTCCGGGTTTCCGGACCTCCATCTATTTTGCGGGGTGCCGTCACGCCTGCCCCGGTTGTCATAACCCGCAGTCGTGGGACTTTGACGGAGGCACGGAGATGGATCTGGATGAAATCATGGAGATTGTGCGTGATGAGGATTTCGATGTCACCCTTTCGGGCGGCGACCCGCTATATCAGCCTGAGGTGGTCGGCGAACTGGCAAGGCGTATCCGGGAGACGGGACATACCGTTTGGGTATACACCGGCTTCACATGGGAACAGATTCAGGAAAGCCCCCGACTCCGGAATGCCCTGAATGATGTCGAGGCGATTGTAGAAGGCCCGTTCATCGAGACGTTACGCGATACCGACCTGCGCTTCAGGGGTTCGTCCAACCAGCGGATCATCTATCTTGACCGCGGTATAGAGCAATCCTGACACTGACACACAGGCATTCCAAAACATGCACTTGATGTGCAAGCGACAATGATTAACTTTGCAGCGTAAAAACAAAATAACGAACAGTCATGTGTAAGAATCATTGTCACGACGGCCATTGCCACAGTCATAATCATAACCATGGGCATAGCCATGACCATAATCATGGTCACCATAACCACAACCACGATGACAAGGGTGGCCGAATATGGTCAACACTCCGCGAGTTCATACCCGAAGCTGTCACGCTTGTTCTTCTGATCATAGCGTTGATGATTGACTGGGGGAGTTACGCGGCATTAGCATATATAGTGGCTCTGCTTCCGGTCGGGGCGCCGATACTTGTATCCACTTTCAAGGAGTGGATGCGTGGTGACATATTCAATGAGTTTACATTGATGGTACTCGCCAGCCTCGGAGCTTTCTTCATAGGGGAATATCCGGAAGGTGTGGCGGTGCTGCTCTTCTATTCGCTTGGTGAGAAACTGGAAGATGTAGTATCGGGTGATGTCAAGGGGCAGATAAGACGGCTTCTCGGCAAACTGCCGAAACAGGCTGTTGTATTACGCGATGGTGCCCGTGTGACCATGCGGCCACAGGAGGTGGAACCGGGAATGCTTATCGCCGTGAAACCGGGCGAGAGCGTGCCTCTTGACGGTATCGTCGAATCAGATGGCGAGGCTGATTTCAATACTGCTGCAATAACGGGTGAAAGTCTTCCGCGAACATACGCCAAGGGAGATGCCATTGACTCGGGTATCATACCGGTTGACCGCGAGGTTCAGATACGTGTCACAAACTCCTGGAACGACAGCTCAATGACACGGATCATGCAGATGATCGAAGATGCTTCGAGTCACAGGGCGCCTTCTGAGACCATATTGCGTCGCATAACACGCTGGTACACGCCGGTTGTATTCGGAGCCGCATTGCTTCTCTTCTTCGTTCCATGGCTGGTGAGCCTTGTCAACACCTCATTCATTTTCGAATGGGAAGTATGGCTGCGCCGCTCTCTGGTGTTTCTCGTATGCTCTTGCCCCTGCGCCCTTATTGTCAGCATACCACTCACCTATTTCGCTTCAATCGGCATAGCATCCAAGAAGGGTATTCTCTTCAAGGGACATGACAGCCTCGATGCTCTCCGCAAGGTCAACACTGTCCTTCTTGACAAAACCGGAACCGTGACCACCGGAGAGTTTCATGTGAGGAATATAGAGATGTCGGGCAACTTTACCGCCGGTCAGGTGTTGGCAATTGCTGCGGCAGTCGAAACCGGAAGTCCACACCCGCTTGCAAAGGCCATAACGGCGCAAGCCGAAGCAGATGCCGTTGCATTGCCGCAGGCGGTTGACACGGTGGTGGTGGAGCATGGCATGAAATCAACCGTCGGCGGGAAAGAGGTGATCATAGGATCCCGCCGCCTCATGGAAGCGGAAGGGATACGTTTTCCGGCTGACAATGCAGCTTCCACAGCGATATATGTTGCCGTCAATGGTCTTCCGGCAGGAGTCATCATACTTTCAGACACGGTGAAGACCGGTGTCTCCGAAGCTGTATCGAGCCTTCACAAGCATGGAGTAAGCCGTGTCGGAATACTTTCGGGGGATACCGAAAATGCAGTCAAAGATGCGGCCGAGAGTATCGGCGCGGACACATACAAAGCTGAATTGCTCCCCGGCGACAAGCAGCGGATAATCTCGGAATGCAAATCGGACAGCTCAGTGGTGGCATTTGCCGGTGACGGTGTCAACGATGCTCCCGCATTGGCCGCAGCCGATGTCGGCATAGCCATGGGACACGTGGGCACAGACATTGCCATAGAAGCCGCCCGCGTGGTGATGGCAGGCGATGACCTGCGAAAAATTTCCGAGGGAATGGACATCTCCGCGCGGGTCCGGAACGTTGTATGGGAAAACGTTTGTTTCGCGTTCGGAGTCAAACTTATTGTCATGGTGCTCGGAGCCTTTGGCATAGCCACTCTATGGGCCGCCGTGTTCGCCGACACCGGAGTGACGGTAATAACGATTCTATGGACGCTCTGGCGGCTCAAAATATGGCAACTTAAGAGGTAATACATCTATTGCCGTCGAAAGCCCCAGACAACGCTTAAAATGCTAAACAGAGAGGGAATGAAAAACAAAACCGACATAACCGGAATGCTCGCACGGGCAGGGATTCGTCCCACGCCCGTGCGTATCCTCATATTACGCACATTGGTAGACGCTGCACGGCCGTTGTCAGCCCAGGAGATTGAAACCCGGCTTGAGACTGTGGACCGTTCGTCGATCACGAGGGCATTGATGCTCTTCACCGAGGAACATCTTGTGCATGTGATTTCCGACGGCACCTCGTCGATGAAGTATGAGCCGTGCCATTCTCATTGCCATGACAGACTTCACACTGACGAGCACGTGCATTTCCATTGCCGGATGTGCGGAAGCACCGAATGTCTTGCCGACACTCCGATACCGTTACCTCCCCTCCCGGCCGGCTACCGGGCAGAGAATGCCACTTTCGTCATCTCCGGTCTCTGTCCGACCTGCGCGGCACACGGGTATAAAAAATAAAAGCATCGGCTGTAAAGCCGATGCTTAAGTGACTCCTACAGGATTCAAACCTGTAACCTTCTGATCCGTAGTCAGATGCTCTATTCAGTTGAGCTAAGGAGCCATTTTTAAATTCCCTTAATCCATCCGTTCCCGAGTCCCCTTTACTTATCCACCTAAGTAGTGACTCCTACAGGATTCAAACCTGTAACCTTCTGATCCGTAGTCAGATGCTCTATTCAGTTGAGCTAAGGAGCCTTGCAATCATTTCCGATTTGCGATTGCAAAATTAGTGCATTTTTTCGAATCTACCAAATTTTTCAGCTAAAAAATTTAACTTTTTTTTGAGCGATTATTTCGCGGAGAGGTACTCTACGCTGCAAACTCCCTGAATGCCAGGGATTGGGGCCGCGAGCTTCGAAATCTTGATTTTTACCTCACCGACGCTCTTCCACCGCTGTTTTATGGTTTCGGCGACTGATTTGGCCACAGATTCGAGCAGCAGACATTCGCCCGACATCGCCTCGCGGACCACTTCATAAATGTCCGCATACGATATTGTGGTGTCAAGATTCTCACTCTCGAATCCGGTGGCGGCAACCTCGACGGTGACATCAACACTGAATTCGTTGCCGACAGCGCGTTCCTGATCGAAAACACCGATGCGGCTGTAGAACCTCAGACTCTCAAGACGAATTATAAATTTATCCATTGCCGATGAAATAAAATTTGGCAGAGACCGGTTCCGCACAGGTTCAATGAACAGGAATCTTGTCGATACGACGCTGATGTCGTCCACCTTCGTATTCGGCATTGAGATATGCGTCCACAATCTTTACAGCCATCTCCTCGCTTACGAAGCGTGCCGGCAGGACAAGAATGTTGGCGTTGTTGTGCTGCTTTGCGAGAGCGGCGATTTCAGGCTCCCAGCAGAGTGCGGCACGTATGCCCTGATGTTTGTTGAGGGTCATCGAGATTCCGTTGCCTGTGCCGCACATGGCGATACCGAACGCGCACTCCCCTTTCTCCACTGCGTCGGCTGCCGGATGGGCATAGTCGGGATAATCACATGAGTCTGTTGAATTGGTTCCGAAGTCTACCGGCTCATAGCCGCGCTGCTTCATCAGCTCCATGAGCGACTGCTTGAGTTCATAACCGGCATGGTCGCTTGCAAATGCTACTTTCATTTTTTTAGATTTAAGTGTAGATGTAATATTTTGTGGGCGGTGCGGATTCATCCGTACCGCCCGATTATGCGTCTTCTCAAGAGAAACGGTCGCTCTTCAACGCGTAGCGCACCAGGAAATAGTTCAACGGCACACATATCGCCAAGGCCGGCAGAAGGGCCAGAGTCGGCCCGACAATGCCCTTGAAGATAGCCACAAGACCGGTCTGCATACCCATATTGACGAGATGGCTGATGGTGAAAGCTATTCCCCTCTTGGCATTCGGGTCGCTGTGGAATGTAAAGAAACTCGACAACAGATAATTTGCCACAAAACTTATGGCGTAACTTATCATGGTCGATACCACGGCCGGAACTCCGACCGCATGGACGAAAACCACATAGATGCCATATTGGAGCAACGTGCAGAATCCTCCCACAAGAGCGAAGCGTATCACTTCCGCACGCCTTCCGGCATCATTGACGAATTTTTTAATGTCCATGGTGACTTTATTTATTATCCTCCTCAGCGGGAGCCCCCTCACAGTTTTCCGCTATCTCCTTGTTGATTTTGGCTATGTAGTCAAGTATCTCCTGACGGCCTTTCCCTTTCTCAGACGAGGTGATGAAGACAGGCGGAAGCTCCGACCACGACAGCAAAAGCTCCTTGCAGTAGGAGTCAACATTTCTCTGTGCGGCCACGGGTCCCAACTTGTCGGCCTTGGTGAACACGATTGCAAAAGGCACGTCATGCTCCCCGAGCCAATCGAGAAACTCAAGGTCAATTTTCTGAGGATTGTGACGGATGTCAATCAGCACGAACAGACAGGTGAGCTGCTGACGGTCCAGAATATAACCCTCAATCAGCTTTGTCAGCTTTTCTCGCTGCTCTTTGCCCCTGGCAGCGAAGCCGTAGCCGGGAAGGTCGACAAGGAACCACTTACCGTCGTCGATACTGAAATGATTTATAAGGAGCGTCTTTCCGGGTGTCTGCGATGTCTTGGCAAGTTTCTTGCTCTTACCCAACATATTTATGAGCGATGACTTGCCGACATTAGACCTGCCGATAAAAGCGTATTCCGGAACATCTGTCACCGGACACTGGGTGACATCCGGACTGCTCAGATGAAATTTTGCTGTCTTTATATCCATATTCTAACTTTTTCATGAGCCATAACAGGCTGCGTGTATCAGGCGGAGACTGTTGTCGGTATCTTCAACAGCCGTCACAAAAGCGATTGTTGTCTCGGAAGCACCGTCGGAAATAGCCTTGACAGTGATTCCATCGCGCTGAAGCGTGTTGACAAGCCTTGCGCCGAGTCCTTTTATCTCCTTTATTGATTCCCGCACCACTGCAATGATGGAGAGATTGTTCTCTACCGCCACGTCGACCACAGAGCCGGACTGAAGTTCCGGTGCAAATTCCTCGCGGAGTATATCGGCCGCACGCTCCACATCCGACTGGGCGAGCGCGATAGAAAACGCCACATCGTTTTTGGGCTGGGCAACAAGGAAAATGCTGATGCCGTTGCGTGCCATGGCATTGAATGAACGGGAATTTATTTCCGCGACATTTGCGGCGAGGCTTCCGGTAACGGAAACCATAGCCGTATTCTTGACCGAAGACACTCCACGGACATTCTCCGAGAGTCCCGCGCTGCTGTCTGTGATCAATGTGCCGGGAGCCGAAGGATTATGGGTATTGAGTATCTTGATAGGGATGTTCTTATGGAACACCGGGTAGATTGTCGGCGGATAGATTACCTTCGCGCCAAATGTGCACAGTTCCATGCTCTCGATGAAAGACATGCGGTCGGTCACAATTGCATCGGGTATGATTCGCGGATCGGCTGTCATAAAACCATCCACGTCGGTCCAGATCTCAAGCGATCCGGCATCGAGTGCCGCAGCTATAAGAGCCGCTGTGTAGTCGCTGCCTCCACGCCCGAGGTTGGTAATCTCCCCGCTGTCCTTGTCGCGTGAGATAAAACCTCCGGTCACGACAGTGCGGGAAAGCGGAAGAGCGAAAGACTCCTTGATAAGGGAATCAGTAAGCTGGCGCGCGGCGATATCGCGGTTGAACCACTTCTCGGTCTTCATGAACTCAAGGGAATCCTTGTGCTCAGCATTCTCAAGAATGTTGGCAACGATTACGGAAGACATGCGCTCGCCGAAGCTCACAATCTGATTCAGGGCTTTTTCAGGAAGATCCTTTATAAGTGCGAGTCCTGTATATATATCCTCCAATTGAGAGAGAAGAGCGGAGACTGTCTCAGTCACGGCCTCCCTGCGGTCTGCCGGAACAAGTTCATCGATTATATCATAATGACGGCGAGACATCTCCAGCATGCTTGTCCGGAAAGACATGTCACCTTGCGAGGCAGCCTTGGCCGTCGCAATCAGTCTGTCGGTAAGACCGCCAAGTGCCGATACGACTACTACGGCCGGCTCCTCAAGCGAGTCAACTATATTCTTAACATTGATAAGGCTTGCCACGGTTCCTACCGAAGTGCCTCCGAATTTCAGTACCTTCATATGGCTTGAAGTGTATTTATTCAACTCACGGCACAAGGCCGGTGGGGTTTTCTCTGCAAAAATACAAAAAAAAGCCCACCTATCCCAATATTCGGAAGGAATAATCGCAAACAGGCATCATTCGTAGACGCGTCTGTACCAGTCGAGCGTACGGTAATACGCCTCATCAACCGAATCAGTTCCCTTGTAGTAGTGTGTGCTTATGCCGGAAACAGCCGACACATCCCATGGCCGTCCGAAGAAGTTCTTGTCCGACTCCGCATGGTAGATTACCATCGATTTCATTGCCTCATCGAGCCTTCTGCCCAGCGGCTCCGCACCGTTTAGCGAGGATGTCATTGTGAAGAACTGTTTGAAATCGTAGAACGGGGAACTGGCCGTGCGCGAATAGTTAAGCAGGTCGCGGGCCTCAGGGCGTACAGATCCGGAGCGCACAATCTCACGCGCCACATCGGCAACAGGCTGCAGATGTTCCATGTCAACCACTGCCACCGTGACCGGGTCGGAAGTCGCGGCATAAAAATCATAGAACGCACGCGCAGCTCCGGTAACATCGGGCGTAGAGCGCATAAGATAAGGGAGCACAATGTCGTAGGCCATGCCATACTGCCAGACTTCCGTCGGATAGCCTACGAACGTCCGGCATTTGTCGCGGAACTCATATATGACCTCTATTCCGGTCATGTAGCAACAGTCAAACCATATCGTCTCAAAGCGGCCGTCAGGAACTGCGTCGGCCAACTCATCAATTTCCGTCCAATCTGTGCTCGTGAAATCAGGATTATACTCTCCTCCGTATGCATGCAGGACGGGAGTATCCGTCACGTTATGGTCGGTGAAATATGGTCTCCATGACATGCCATGCCCCCAGAAGATAAGGTCGTACGACGCATTGGGATAAAGGTCAAGCGCATATTTCATGACCTCCTCCACACGCGTGGGATGCGTGGAAGTCACATCGCGGTCGAACGATTTGAGAAGGACGAATTGAAAGTCTCCATCGCTGTTCCGGGCCGCACGGTACAGGCCGCACTCCGAATCGGAATCAGTTCTGAAAACAAGCAGCTGATACTTGTCGGAATCAACATTGCCCATTGCTTCAAGCATCTCATTAGAATCATCGTTGAAATCAGCCGAAAGACTACTGCGGTTCACGGCATATACGAGCACAGCCCTCTCCACGCTTTCAGGAGCAGGCGCAGGAACGGGAGCCGGAAAATCGGGCGTATCCTCTTTGCCGCATCCCGACAGCGCGAGAAGTGCGAACGAGTAATAAAATATGCGTTTCATCTATTTCTTAACGAATTACAAGGTGATTTATTAGGTTGAGAAAATTATAAAGGGACCACCAATAAAATTTTTTGCGATATATTCGCGATAATTTTGCATTTTAACAATTAAAATGTTAAATTTGCACTCAAGTGTTAAAATTCAGAACCAAACCGGTATTCTGAATTGTTAAAATTTCATAAACCGACTAATAAACCGACTAAAAACCCGAAATGAAGAAATCACTGATGTGGATGCTGACGGTAGTGATGTCGATAACATTCGTCGCACTGCTTTATTTCCAGATCATGTATCTGGAAAACATGGTGAAAATGCGTCAGGAGCAGTTCACCGAGGGTGTAATGCGTTCACTCAATACCACCTCCGAGTTTCTTGAGAAACAGGAGACATTATACTTTCTGGAGCAGGATGTCAATATCATAGAATCGAGTCTCTACGACAGCTATGGTTCCACTGGAGATGCAGACCTTAAATATTCGGTCGAGAATCCCGACGGCACCGTAACTAAATATACCTTGTCGTCTGAGGTCGAGACTGCCAAGCCGAAGGGCATAAGCTTCCCCTCTCCCATTCAGAAGGTGGGCGCACGCTACGGCACTATGCAGGAGGTAATCCGCAGCCAGTACCTGTATCAGAAAGGACTGCTCAATGAGGTCATTCTCTCCATATTACGCGATTCAAGCACGCGGCCCGTGATGGAGCGTGCCGATTCGACGGTGATACGCAACTGCCTGACCGCAGAGCTTGCCAACAACGGTGTTACGGTACCTTTTAATTTTGCCGTTCTCAATTCGCGCAACGATATGGTCTATGCCACGGAGGGTTACTCTCCTTCCGCTAAAGACATCTATTCAATTCCGCTGTTCACAAATACGGACGCGAACTATACGCTGTGCGTTGAGTTCCCGACTAAGAACACATATCTCTTCAAGTCTGTGCGCTTCATTATCCCGACACTGGCGTTTACGGTGATTCTGCTCGTGATATTCATTTATACGCTCATTCTCGCTTTCCGTCAAAAAAACCTCGCGGAGATGAAGACCGACTTCATCAACAACATGACCCATGAGCTGAAGACCCCTATATCGACAATCTCACTGGCGGGACAGATGCTCAGCGATCCGTCAATCCGCAAATCTTCATCATCGCTCACGCATCTTTCCGAAGTTATCGTTGACGAGACAAAGCGGTTGAGATTCCAGGTCGAGAAAGTGCTCCAGCTTTCCGTGCTCGACAAGACCGGAAGCACGCTGAAATTCACTGATGTCAATGCAAACTCCATCATCTACAATGTGGTAAACACATTCAAGCTGAAAGTGGAGAAGCAGGGTGGCACGCTCGACACACGGCTTGACGCGCTCGATGCGGATGTCAACGTCGATGAGATGCAGTTCACGAACGTGATCTTCAACCTTCTCGACAACGCCCTCAAATACATGAAAGAAGATGAGGAGCCGCATCTGGAGATAATCACGACAAATCTTCCCGGCAACCGGCTCGAAATCAGGGTGGCGGACAATGGAATAGGAATCAAACGCGAGGATGCCAAGCACATCTTCGAGAAATTCTACCGCGTCTCTACTGGCAACCGGCATGATGTGAAGGGATTCGGACTCGGATTGGCATATGTCAAGAAAATGATCGAGGCATTCGGAGGCACAATCTCGGTCGAGAGTGAGTTTGGCAAGGGGAGCGTGTTCATCATTACATTGCCTCTTGTATCGGAAAATTAATTTAACAATTGAATGACTCGCTGCGGAATTTATGCGATTCGGTTGTTATTAAATAAGAAAAATTAATAAAACACCATATAACCATGGATGAAAAATTGAAAATACTTCTCTGCGAAGATGATGAGAACCTGGGAATGCTCCTCAGGGAGTTCCTGCAGGCAAAGGGATTCAACGCTGATTTATGTTCAGACGGCGATAAAGGTTACAAGGCGTTCCTGAAGGGGAAATATGACCTCTGTGTGCTCGATGTCATGATGCCCAAGAAAGATGGCTTCACGCTCGCGCAGGAAATCCGCAACGTGAACAGCGAGGTGCCCATAATCTTCCTCACCGCCAAGAATATGAAGGAGGATGTTCTCCAGGGATTCAAGCTCGGTGCCGATGACTATATCACGAAGCCGTTCTCTATGGAGGAACTCGTGTCGCGAATCAGCGCCATCCTGCGTCGCGTCAGAGGCAAGAAAGACAAGGAAATCACCGTCTACAAAATCGGAAAGTACACGTTCGACACCCAGAAGCAGACGCTCATCGCCGACAACAAGTCGCAGAAGCTCACCACCAAGGAGTCGGAGTTGCTTTCGCTACTCTGCCAGCACATCAACGAGATCCTGGAGCGAAACTACGCGCTCAAGTCAATCTGGATTGACGACAACTATTTCAATGCACGAAGCATGGATGTATATATCACCAAGCTCCGCAAACTACTCAAGGATGATCCCCAGATCGAGATTATCAATATCCACGGCAAGGGCTACAAGCTCATCGCTCCGGAAGAGGAGGATTGACACTTGTTTGATGTCAGTAAATATCGCCTGAGTCACAGCTGAGGGCACGAGCGGACAAATTAAGGAAAAATTTCCTTAATTTGTCCGCAAATTTTTATGTCAAATAATCATTTTTTTGTAAATTTGCCGACGGATTTCTCCAACAACTTCTAAAAACCGAATCCTCAGACAGCCATGAACAAAGTTCTCAGACCTTTCTACCTCTTTTACCAGTACCTCATAGCCGGACCGATATTTGTAGTCGCTACATTTCTGACAGCGTTGATTACGGCGTTGGCATGCAGTATCGGCAACAAGGATTTCTGGGGATATTGGCCGGCCCACATATGGGCGAGATTCACGTGCATCATCTTTCTGATGCGTGTGGAGGTGATCGGGCGTGAGAATATAAACAAGGGTGAAAGTTACGTCTTTGTGGCGAACCACCAGGGCGCATACGATATCTGGTCAATCTACGGCTACCTTAACCACAATTTCAAATGGCTCATGAAGAAGAGCCTTGAAAAGATTTTCGCTGTCGGCTGGGCATGCCGCAAGGCTGGCCAGGTGTTTGTGGACGATTCGAGCGTGGCGGGCATAAAGGAGACGATAGCTGAAGCCGAGCAGACGCTCAAGCATGGCATGTCGGTGGTTATCTTCCCCGAGGGAAGTCGAAGCTGGGACGGCAAGATGATTCCTTTCAAACGCGGAGCTTTCATGCTCGCCGGAGAGTTCAAACTGCCGGTCGTACCGGTGACAATCGACGGCAGCTTCAAGGCGATGCCCCGCAGCACCTACAACATGACGCCGACAAGAATCCGCCTTGTAATCCACAAACCTATTTATCCCGGTGAGCGTGGATTCAACACCAAGAAACTTATGGCCGAATGTCGTTCTGAAATCAACTCCGCACTGCCACCGGCTGACCGCGACCCGGTTGAAGAGGGCAAATAATCATGGCACCCAATGCTATAAACACATCAGGACACCGGCTTCCGGTGGTGCTGAGCATTGCCGGTTCAGATTGCAGCGGAGGCGCCGGCATACAGGCCGACATCAAGACTTGTTCGGAGTTCGGGGTATATTGCATGACAGTAATAACGGCTGTTACGGCCCAGAATCCGGCAGGTGTCGCACGAGTGGATTATGTCGGTGCTGACATGCTGCGCAGCCAACTGGAATGTATAGCCTCCTCCCTGCGTCCCGATGCGATAAAAACCGGTATGCTACCTTGCGCGGAAGGAGTAGAGATTGTAGCGGACTTTATCGAACGCAACAAATGGGAAAACGTTGTAGTTGACCCTGTATTGAAAGCTACAAGCGGGGGAAGTCTGAGCGGTAATTCACAGCCCACTGCAGAAGCGGCAAAACGATTGCTGTTTCCTCTTGCCACAGTGGTTACCCCGAACATTCCGGAACTATATTCCCTGTCAGGATTAAAAAACAATGTTGGTACCGATGAGGCCGCGCGGGAATTTATGAGCCGTCATCAAATCAATGCCGTACTGGTGAAGGGCGGGCATTCAGACGGTGACGAATGCACAGATTCCCTTTATTACAGCAATGGCACCGAATCTTCATTCAGTGCCATCAGAATTGATTCAGACCATACTCACGGAACGGGTTGCACCTTGTCGTCGGCAATAGCGTGCGGGCTGGCAAGCGGCAAGTCGCTTGACGAGTCGGTCGCTCTGGCCAAGCGGTTCATAACCGGAGCAATCAGACGAGGGCTGAGCTACCGGCTCTTCCCGGCAAACGGCCCACTTTGCCACTTTGATCCGACCAAGCATTGAGCTTCACCTGTCTAATGAAATCATCAGGAGCCCAAAAAGTAGGCTCTCACCTCTCCTACCGGTAGCCGTCCGACAAGATAAAGAGGAATGTGAGCCGGATCGGTCGAGATCCAGGTATCAATATCATCGCTGGTTTTCTTTCCACCTTTGCTGGTGAAGTTAAACTTGATGTGATAAGCCTCGCGCTCAGTCTTGTCTTTCAGTTTGATTTTCTCAAGACCGAGACTCTTTATTCTTACTGTTTCTTTTTTGCT
Organism: uncultured Muribaculaceae bacterium; assembly: GCA_910578385.1. Classification (GTDB taxonomy): domain Bacteria; phylum Bacteroidota; class Bacteroidia; order Bacteroidales; family Muribaculaceae; genus Lepagella. The sequence continues at coordinate 233,217 of CAJTQV010000001.1, forward strand.
TCCTGAAAATACAGTGGCTGTGTATACCTTGTTTTTATTAAGCTGCGAATAGTCAAGTTTACGCAGATAGTAAAAAACAGACAGCATATCGTAGACAGGGCCGGAAGCGGAGAGTGTATTCTCCGTGGTCTGAGGTGCGCCGTTCCGGATTCTATACTTCCGCACATGCCCGGTAGTAGACGCGCCTGAGATGTTGTAGCGTATTTCATCGCGTGCATACTTATCCTTCTCGTGTGTGATTTTTGTGTAGGACAGCGGTTTCAGGTCTCGCACACGGATCGAGCCCTGCAATGTATCGCGGACCCGATAGACCTTGTCAGCCCAGGGTTTTGTCTTGGCCGCGAGCATTACGTCATAGCGGTCACCATGTCGTCTGAGACTCAGTGTGGCCTCTCCGGCATCCTTGTGAATAAGCCCCCACTTGTAGGAAATGACATAACGCAAGGTCTCGTTGCCGAAAGCGGAGGAAGCCTGTGCCGAAACTGAAACAGACACGAGAAGAGCCACAAACAAGATGGCATATACAGTGCTTTTAATCGTCTTCATATTATTCTCGTTTTCACATTAGAGTCCGTCAGCCCCGCTTAGGTTTAAAACAAACAAGGTGTGTCCCCGAAGAAACACACCCTGTTATTTCATATTCATCTTGCTGAGAATCAATAATACTTCGCAAGCTCTGCCTCAAGAGCGGCAGCCTGCTGAACACCGGATACACGGTATTTCAGCTCTCTGTCCTTGAAAATCATGAGTGTCGGAACCGAGCGGACATTGTAGACCGTAGACAGCTCCTGATTCTTGTCGATGTCAATCTTGATGATACGTGCCTTGTCGCCCACGTTCTTCGCAACTTCCTCAAGAATGGGGTGCATCATCTGGCACGGGCCACACCAAGTGGCGAAAAAGTCAATCAAGACCGGTTTCTCAGATTTGATGATATCTTCAAATTTTTCCATAGTACTTACTGTTTTACTTTAGTTCACATCACTATAACGCACTCACCTCGGGGTTAGTTTCCACTACCGTTGAAAATATGTTGCACAAATGATTGCAGGATAAAAATAAAAGTCTTATATTTGCCGTGGCGTTGGTTCCGCCGAAGATGGAACCCATTATACCTTTAGTCTAACCAATTTAAATCTAATACATTAAAATCATGGACGCCAATATCGCTCTGTGCCCCAATAAGGTGGTGCAATTTCTCGGAAAAACTCCGGCCGAGTTCCGCAAGGCAGACATCATCCGCTTTGTGAAGGAGAACGGAATACAGATGATCAACTTCATGTATCCGGCCGATGACAACCGCCTGAAAACCCTCAATTTCGTGGTCAACAGCGAGGAATACCTCGATTCCATTCTCACTTACGGTGAGCGCGTGGACGGCTCAAGCCTTTTCCCCTTCATCGAGGCAGGAAACAGTGACCTCTATGTGATTCCTCGCTTCGCAACAGCATTTGTTGATCCCTTCGCAGAGATTCCTACACTCTCCATGCTCTGCTCTTTCTTCAACAATGAAGGCAAACCTCTCGCTTCATCTCCCGAACAGTCACTCCGCCGCGCGCTCGAACTTTTCAAGCAGGAGACCGGCATGGAGTTCTACGCCATGGGCGAGCTTGAATATTACGTAATCAGCGATGACCTCGGTCTGTTCGGTGCCACCGACCAGAAGGGTTATCATGAGTCTGCTCCGTTCGCGAAGTTCAACGACTTCCGCACCGAGTGCATGCATCTCATCGCCCAGACCGGCGGTCAGATCAAGTATGGCCACAACGAGGTGGGCAACTTTACGCTCAACAACAAGATTTTCGAGCAGAACGAAATCGAGTTCCTTCCCATCAACGCTCTCGAAGCAGCCGACAGCCTCATGCTCGCAAAGTGGATTATCCGCACGCTTGCCATGAAGAAAGGCTATGACGTGACTTTCGCTCCGAAGATTACGGAAGGAAAGGCAGGCAGCGGTCTCCACATCCACTTCAAGCTGATGAAGGATGGACAGAACATGATGACCGAGAACGGTCACCTCAGCGATGCCGCCAAGAAAGCTATCGTCGGCATTCTGGAATACGCTGACGCTATCACGGCAATGGGCAACAAAGTGCCCACAAGCTACTTCCGTCTGGTTCCTCACCAGGAGGCTCCCACTTCAATCTGCTGGGGCGACCGCAACCGCTCGGTTCTTATCCGCGTACCCCTCGGCTGGACCGGAGAGAATGACATGTGTTCACAGGCAAATCCTCTTGAGGCCGCTTCTGACTGCAAGCCTCAGAAGCAGACCGTGGAGCTTCGCAGCGCCGACGGTTCGGCCGATGTTTACCAGCTCATCGCGGCTATGGTGACAGCTGCCCGCAAAGGATTCGAGAATCCAGACGCTCTCAAACGCGCCGAAGAACTCTACGTCAGCGTCAACATCCACAACGACGCAAACCGTGAGAAACTTGAGTCACTCCGCTCACTCCCGACCAACTGCTCTGAATCTGCCAAGGCTCTCGACGCCGCACGCGCCGTGTTCGAGGAGCATGACGTGTTCCCGCCGCAGATGATCGACGGTATAATCAAGAAGCTCAAATCGTACAACGACAAACGTCTCCGCGAAGAGCTTACCGGCAACCGGCAGGAGATGTTGAATCTCGTAAACAAATACTGGCACTGCGGCTGATAATCCGGCAATCTGCAAAATATATAATCACGCTCTCAGATTTGAAACATCTGGGAGCGTAATTTATACTCTGTAGGATGTAAATTATTCTTAACATAGGTCGAAATTTAGTGCATATGTAGGTATTTTTTTGTAAATTTGCAAAAAAACAGATGCATGTTAAATTCTATTGAAATATGTGCGGGTGCAGGTGGCCAAGCACTTGGACTGGAGCAAGCCGGGTTTTGTCATCTTGCACTTGTGGAGTATGAAAAAGAGTACTGCTCTTGTCTAAAACAGAATCGACCCGAATGGAATGTCATATGCCAAGATGTCAGGGAGTTTGGCGGTAATGATTATTACGGCAAGGTTGATCTTTTAGCTGGAGGGGTTCCATGTCCCCCGTTCAGTATCGCCGGGCAACAGCGCGGTGCTGATGACGAGCGAGATTTATTCCCTCATATGCTGAGACTCGTAAGAGAAATTAACCCTAAAGCAGTAATGATAGAAAATGTAAGAGGTTTACTTGATGCTAAATTCCATGATTACCGCACATCAATTTTGGAAAAGCTTGATGATTTTGGATATAACACTTACGTAAAATTAATCAATGCTTCTGACCATGGGGTTCCGCAGCTAAGGCCAAGAGTAATAATTATAGGGATAAGAAAGGATTTAAATACAACTTTTAATTTCCCTGAACCATCACCTGATAAAACGCCTCTTGTAGGAGATGTCCTTTTTGAACTAATGGCATCCAACGGATGGAGACATGTTGACGATTGGCGTAAAAAAGCATTGAAGATCGCACCAACTGTTGTTGGAGGAAGCAAAAAACACGGCGGACCTGATTTGGGCCCGACGAGGGCGCGGAAAGCTTGGGCCGAACTCGGAATAGATGGTAAAGGCATAGCCAATGATTCCCCCTCTCATGATTTTGAAGGAATGCCACGTCTCACGCCAAGAATGCTTGCCAGAGTGCAGGGATTCCCGGATTCTTGGTCATTCGGAACTAAAAAAACCGCCGCTTGCCGCATGATAGGCAACGCGTTTCCTCCGCCTGTAGCAGAACAAATTGGGTTACAAATAATTAAAGCAATAAGCAATGTATCCACTGATTGTTGAAGCACGTAATAAATTTCACAAGTCATTATTGGAATCAGGTCTTCTGACAATAGACAAAAAAGGGATTCCGAGTAATGCAGACAGCTCGTCACGTCTGTCAATTAACATCGCCTCTGGAATTGCAATAAGATTAATGGCAAGAATTCAAGAAAAGACGGCAGGCCAGACAAGCGGAGCAAAATTCGAACAGATATGCATGCAATATATATCTGATACGTTTCCAATGCTTCAAAACCTTCGTCCCGGCAAATGGCACATTGTTAAATTAGGTAATCGAAACTCTGTCAAGACTAGCAGTTTTGCCCAATATGAACATTTGGAATATCTATATAATCTGACAAAAAATGATGCAAAACTTGCCGCCAGTATGGGTAACGATTATATGGTAGCTCCGGATGTCGTGATTTATCGTGAAACAGAATCTGATATGTCGATAAATTCAGAGTTGACGGTAATAGATGAATCTGTATGTCATCAGACCGACATAAGAGAGAAAAATGGTGGCAAACCGATATTACACGCGTCCATATCAGCAAAATGGACAATGCGCAGCGACCGTGCACAAAACAGCAGGACAGAAGCATTGGGTCTAATAAGAAATAGAAAAGGACGAACGCCCCATATTGTTGTGGTGACAGCTGAGCCTTTACCCTCTCGTATTGCATCACTTGCATTAGGAACAGGAGACATTGATTGTATCTATCATTTTGCCTTATACGAACTTGTTGAAGCAGTTGAAGCCATAGGAGCTGAAGACTCTAAGGAATTGTTAAAGATTCTCATCAACGGCAAACGACTCAAAGATATAAGTGACTTATCTTTAGATTTGACAATATAAAACAACCTCGATAAGGTACAAATGGAAAAAGTGAGATATTCGAGGTTGGAGGCGTTGCCCGGCATAGGTGCCGAGGGTGTGGCAAAGCTACGTGGCGGGAAAGTCATGGTTGTCGGTTGCGGAGCTTTAGGATCGCTGTGCGCAATGTATCTCGCCGCTTCGGGCACCGGCACTGTCGGCATAGCTGACTTCGACACAATAGATATTTCCAATCTGCAACGCCAACTCTTCTTTGATGAGAACAGTACGGGCGAAAGCAAATGCCGCACACTGGCGGAAAGAATGCGGGCCATCAATTCAGAGGTAACAGTCCGCGAATATCCTGCTATGATCAATGAGACAGCGGCTTCTGAAATATTTCCGGAATATGATTTTGTGATTGACGGCAGCGACAATCCGGCCACCAAGAAAATGACTGCCAACGTCTGCGAACGGTTGGGTATCCCCTACTGCATAGGTGGAGTACGGGAATTCGGAGGACAGGTAATGTCGTGGGCACCGGGACACATGGGTTACGCGGAGCTTTTCGGGGATATCCCGACATGTTCAGGTCTTACTCCATGCTCAATAGGCGGCGTGCTCGGTCCGGCGGCAGGTGTGACAGCCTCAACGCAAGCCTCGGAAGCAATAAAGCACCTCACCGGTCACGGCAAGATGCTTTATGATAGATTGTTCACATTCGACCTCTCCGAAGCCGAGGCCAAAGTCTTCAGATTTTAGGCAAATGTACATCGAGCTGCGGGAAGGGGAATGAGAAGCCCATCTCCTGCAATTCGGTGTAGAAACGTTCGTTCAGGTCGAAGAACAATGGCCAGTAGTTCGACGAGTGTGTCCAGGCTCTCACCACAAACACTATCGCGCTGTCGCCCATCTCGGAAAGTCCCACGAACGGTTTGCGGTCAACCTTGACAGGAATGGCAACCGGCATGTCGAGCGTGCGGTCGTTCGCAACCTCAATTATCTTTTTCTTCGGACGGTGGAACATGCGGTAGATGAAGCCATGTTTCTTCTCAACAGCCAACTCTCCCTCATGCTCGGCAAGATACTTCTCCTCCGCAACCTTCTCGCGATATGCGATGTCATCCTCGATATACTGTTTGACGGCACGTCGGTCGGAGTCTACAATCTTCAGCACGGCTGCCTTTGCAGCCTCGATGTCGGTTCCATATGCAAGGCTTATGCTCCAGTCAACACGTCGGTAATCTTCAAGCGAATAGTTATTGATCGAGGATGTGGAAAGCACACCGTTGGGAAGTATTATAGCCTTGTTGTCAACCGTATTGATTACGGTATTGAAGAGCTGAATGGACTTGACAGTACCCGTAAAGCCTTGCACCTCAATAAAATCTCCTACCTTATAAGGCTTAAGGAGCAGAATAAGCACTCCACCCGCGAAATTCTGAAGCGTGCCGCTCAATGCCATACCGATTGCCATACCGGCAGATGCAAAGATGGCGATGAAGCTGCTTGTCTCGACTCCGAGTATTCCTATTACAATAATAATCAGGAAGAAATAGAGTGATATCCGCACGAGCGACAGCACGAATGTTGTGAGCGAGGCATCGACCTTGCGCCGGGTCATGACTCCGAAAACGGTCTTGAATATCCGGCTGATAAGGAACCGTCCGACATAGAAGACCAGAATCGCCAGCATCAGGCGCAGCCCGAAACTGATAAGGGAATTAGTAACCGTAGAGACGAACTCGTCGAATCCCATGCCCTTTATGCTATCCCAGAAAGAGGAAGCATCGGGCACCTCAGGCATCTCGACTACGGGGGTATCTCCAGTCTGAATCATATGAATAAGGTTAGAGACCGTCTCATAAAAAATTTACCCATAGGGGTCGCTGGATTGAGTCATATCAGGTGCTTGGCTGAAAGGAGCAACCTTTCGGTTGTGACTGGAAGTCAAGTGCCTGAGATGGCTTAAGCCAGCGAGTCTTTGGTAATTTTTATCAAAACGGACATGCTGAAAATTTATTTCAAATACTTTTCAATTTAACTATACACAACAGAATCCGTTAAAATTTACTCCGTCCGGCTTCTTTTTGACTGCTTCGCTCCAAGCCCTCCGGTCACAGCCATCAGGCTGCTCCCTGCGGTCTTGAACCGAATCAGTTCAAAAATAAGCCGCCCCTATGGGTAATTTTTTTATGAGACGGACTCTTAGCGTTTTACGAGTCGCACCACATTCTCGACGTGATGTGTGTGTGGGAACATATCAACCGGCTGCACGTCCGTAACACGGTATTTCGCATCGAGCAGAGCGAGATCCCGCGCCTGTGTGGCAGGATTGCAGCTCACATATACCAGTACATCCGGCTCTGAGTTGAGAATAACCTTGACAACATCCTCGTGCATTCCGGCCCGAGGCGGATCAATAATCATCACATCCGGACGGCCATGTCGGCTTATGAAGTCATCGGTCAACACATTCTTCATGTCGCCGGCATAGAAAAGAGTGTTGCCGATACCATTCACCGCTGAATTCACCTTGGCGTCGGCAATTGCCTCCTCTACGTATTCTATGCCGATAACCTGACGGGCATTACGGGCCACAAAGTTGGCGATAGTACCCGTACCGGTATAGAGGTCATAGACCAGAGGCAGTTCTCCCCCATCGGATTTCTTTTCCTCCAGTCCTGCAAACCTGCGAGCCACCTTATAGAGTTCGTATGCCTGACGCGAGTTTGTCTGATAGAAAGACTTCGCGTTGATTCTGAAACGGAGTCCCTCCATTTCCTCCTCTATATATTCAGATCCGGAGAATACATGAACATCCTGGTCTGCGATTGTGTCGTTCACTTTCAGGTTGACTACGTAAAGCAACGCGGAGATAACAGGAAACCGCTCTCGGAGCGCAGACAAGATTGCCCCGGAAGCCTCCTTGTCCTTTTCGCCGAACACCAGACAGACCATCACGTCTCCGGTAGAGGCAATACGTATCATGACCGTGCGCAGCAAGCCTCGGTTCTCACGTATATTGTAGAAGGTAAGCCCATGCTCCTCGGCATAATCGTAGATAAAATTACGAATCTCATTTCCGAGGTCTGCCTGAAGATGGCATTCATCAATATGAAGCACCTTGTCGAAAGCGCCTGGGATATGGAAGCCGAGGGCATTGGAAGAGTCCTCAAAATCCTTGCCCGACTTCACTTCCTCCCATGTGCGCCACTTCTTGTCGGAGAATGTGTACTCCATCTTGTTGCGGTAAGCCCATATTTCGGAAGAGCCGAGAATTGGCGATATTTCCGGCAGCTCCACCTTTGCGATGCGTGTAAGTGCGTCTGTCACCTGCTTCTGCTTCCATTTCAGCTGCTCGGCATATGGAAGATGCTGCCATTTGCAGCCTCCGCACACCGTGAAATGGCGGCACCGAGGCTCGACGCGAACCGGAGAAGGTGCAACAAGACGCACAATGTGCCCTTCGGCGTAACTGTGCTTCTTGCGGTCGATCTGCACGTCGGCCACATCGCCCGGGGCACCGAACGGTATGAACGTGACAATCGGACTCTCGTCTGTCTCGCGGATTTTCACCCTTGCAAGAGCCTTGCCCTCGGCAGCAACACTCTCAATAACCACCGACTTCAATTCGGGTAGAGCTTTTTTCTTTCGTGCCATATTTACATCATGCTCCGCAATGTGGCCGGGAAAAGGTTAAACACTGTTTTACAACCGCGTTCAACCGTTAACAAAGCCCTCATAACGGATTATTTTCCTAAAAAATTATAATTCAACTATATTTTTCAATGCAAATTTAGTGATTTTCCCTAATCTTTTATTAAATTTGCAGGTACAAATTCAAAAAAAAAGAAATTAATAATCCAAAATCACTATGGCAAAAAAAATTTATACCTTCGGAGCCGGTAAAGCCGAGGGTACCGCCGAAATGAGAAACCTGCTCGGTGGAAAAGGTGCTAACCTCGCCGAAATGAATTTGCTGGGAATGCCGGTGCCTCCGGGATTCACAATCACCACAGAAGTCTGCACAGAATACACTCAGCTCGGCCGTGACGCTGTCGTTGCCGACATAAAATCAGATGTAGAAAAGGCTATCGCTCACGTCGAGAGCCTTACAGGAACAAAATTCGACGATCCTTCCAACCCCCTTCTCGTATCTGTACGTTCGGGTGCCCGCGCATCAATGCCCGGTATGATGGACACTGTCCTCAACCTCGGTATGAACGACGCTACCGTTGCCACAATGGCCGAGAAGAGCGGCAATCCCCGCTTCGCATGGGACAGCTACCGCCGTTTCGTACAGATGTACGGTGACGTGGTTCTCGGAATGAAGCCGAAGAGCAAGACCGACATCGACCCGTTCGAGGCAATCATGGACGAGGTGAAGGAGGAAAAGGGTGTAAAGCTCGACACTGAACTTTCAGTTGATGACCTCAAGGAGCTCGTTGTACGCTTCAAGAAGGCTGTAAAGGAATATACAGGCAAGGACTTCCCCGAATCAGCATGGGAACAGCTCTGGGGTGGTATCTGCGCTGTGTTTGACAGCTGGATGAACGAACGCGCCATCATCTACCGCCGCATGAACCAGATTCCCGAGGAATGGGGAACAGCTGTCAACGTACAGGCCATGGTTTACGGTAACATGGGTGACAACTCCGCAACAGGTGTGGCATTCAGCCGCGACGCTGCCACCGGTGAGAACATCTTCAACGGTGAGTACCTCATCAACGCACAGGGTGAGGACGTTGTGGCAGGTATCCGCACACCGCAGCAGATCACAATCGAAGGCTCTCGCCGCTGGGCTGCCCTCCAGGGTATCAGCGAGGAGGAGCGCCGCACAAAATATCCCGCTCTTGAGGAGTCAATGCCTGACCTCGCAGCAGAGCTCATTGCCACTGCCCACAAGCTTGAGGACTACTTCCGCGACATGCAGGATATGGAGTTCACTATCCAGGACGGCAAGCTCTGGATGCTCCAGACCCGTAACGGTAAGCGTACCGGCGCCGCTATGGTCCGCATCGCAATGGATCTTCTCCGCGACGGCATGATCGACGAGAAGACTGCCCTCCTCCGCATGGAGCCGCAGAAACTCGACGAGCTTCTCCACCCCGTCTTCGACAAGAGCGCGCTCAAGTCTGCCAAGGTTGTCGCCAAGGGTCTTCCCGCGTCTCCGGGTGCCGCTACCGGTCAGATTGTATTCCAGGCCGACGATGCCGAGGCATGGGCTGAGAACAAGAAAAAAGTTATCCTTGTCCGCATCGAGACATCTCCCGAAGACCTCCGCGGTATGGCAGTTGCCCAGGGTATCCTCACAATGCGCGGCGGTATGACATCGCACGCTGCCGTGGTTGCCCGTGGTATGGGTAAGTGCTGCGTATCGGGTGCCGGTGAGATTGTTGTTGACTACAAGGAGAAGACTGTCACCATGGATGGCAAGGTATTCCACGAGGGTGACTGGATTTCACTCAACGGTTCTACAGGCGACGTTTACGACGGAGAGGTTAAGACAGCTGAGCCCGAGCTCGATGGAGACTTCGGCGCAATTATGGACCTCGCTGCCAAATATACAAAGACACTTGTCCGCACCAACGCCGACACTCCCCGCGATGCAAATCAGGCACGCCACTTCGGCGCGCAGGGTATCGGTCTCTGCCGCACGGAGCACATGTTCTTCGAGGGTGACCGTATCAAGGCTGTCCGCGAGATGATCCTTTCATCAGACGAGGCCGGCCGCCGCGAGGCACTTGCGAAACTCCTCCCCATGCAGCGTGAGGACTTCGAAGGCATCTTCAAGGCAATGGATGGCTTCGGCGTGACAATCCGTCTTCTCGATCCGCCGTTGCACGAGTTCGTACCCCACACCAAGGCTGCCCAGCAGGAGCTCGCCGACGAGATGGGTCTCACACTCGAAGAGGTACGCAACAAGGTAGAGGAACTCGCTGAGTTCAACCCGATGCTCGGTCACCGTGGTTGCCGTCTGGGTGTCACCTACCCCGAAATCACAGAGATGCAGACACGTGCCATCATCGAGGCTGCTCTCAACTGCAAGGCTCAGGGCATAGACGTACATCCCGAGATAATGGTGCCCCTCGTAGGTACTCTCAAGGAGCTCCAGCATCAGGCAAACGTCATCAACACAACAGCCGGCCAGGTATTCGACGAGCGTGGCGAGCGTGTTGACTATAAGATCGGTACAATGATCGAGGTTCCCCGTGCAGCCCTCACAGCCGACAAGATCGCAGAGGTAGCCGACTTCTTCTCGTTCGGTACCAACGACCTCACCCAGATGACCTTCGGTTACTCACGCGACGACGCTCCGAAGTTCCTCAAGCACTACAAAGAGATTGGCATCCTGAAGGTTGATCCGTTCGAGGTACTCGACCAGGAAGGTGTAGGCCAGCTCGTGGAGATGGGTGTGAAGAAAGGCCGTTCAACCAAGGAAGACCTCAAGGTAGGTATCTGCGGCGAGCACGGTGGCGAGCCCTCATCAGTGAAGTTCTGCGCCAACCTCGGCATGAACTACGTCAGCTGCTCACCCTTCCGCGTGCCTATCGCCCGCGTAGCAGCGGCGCAGGCAGCCATCGAAAAGTAAGAAACAGACCCTTAAAATAAGTCACTTAGGCGATAAGCCCTCTACCACAGAGGCTTATCGCCTAAGGTATTTTTAGACGGTATGTGCATTTGAACGTAGTAGCGTGTCGTTTCATGCATGTCATGCAGACAAGCAAAAGGGTACGGAGTTTATAAGGAGAGAATATGGTTGAACTGTTTTAATTTAGGGTCTGCACCCCTCCCCCATTTACCATCAGTGTCTGGCCACTTATCCAGGCTGAGGCCGGTGATGCAAAGAACAATACGGCAATGGCTATGTCGCTCGCCTCGCCAAGCCGTCTTATCGGTGTGTGGGACAGCATCCGCTCCTCCATCTCCGGGGTCAGCACCGAGGCAAGCGCATTCGTGCGGGTTGCTCCTGGGCCCACATTGTTGATGCGGATACCCATAGATCCGTAGTCGTATGCAAGATTCGATGTCAGATGGTTGAGCGCGGCCTTCGACGACCCGTATATAGCCATATTTGGATCGTTGTTGACACTGCTCATCGATGTGATATTGATTATGCTGCCATACCCCGAACTTTGCATGTGCGGGGCTGCCAACTTGCACAGCTGCCACGGCGCGAATACATTCATGGCATATATACGCTCCACATAATCACGGTCAATCTCAAATGGATTCTCACGGCCGCCGCCACCCATTCCAGCATTGTTCACAAGTATGTTCACCGTGCCATAGGTCGTTACCGCGAAATCTATCAGCTGCTTCAGATCAGCATCATCAAGCACATTGCACGCCACTGAAGCGGCCTTACCTCCGGCCTCCACTATGGAGTCGGCTACCACCTTTGCCTTGTCGGCCGAAAGGTCGCTCACCACCACCGACGCTCCGGCCGCGGCCAATATCTCGCACGAAGCGCGACCAATACCGTCGCCGCCACCGGTCACCACGGCGACCTTACCCCCGAGGTCAAATATTTTATCTATATCATTCATATACCATGTTTTAGTGATATTACTGATATACTAACAGCACCGGTAATATTTTGTTCTTGAACATATTCCTCGATGGAGGCTTACGAGGTGTGATTTATCTTGTGCATTTGTCGTAACTTTAGACAAAAAACAGATAAATATGGCCTCAATAAAAGTTAAATACCGCCCCTCTACTGTCGTTGACAGAGAGGGTGCTATCTATTACCAGATAATCCATGAGAGGAAAGTGCGTCAGCTGACTACAGATTATCATGTCCATACTTTCGAATGGAATGAATCCCGTTCGATGGTAACTGCCAGCCCAGACAGCGAAAGGAAATTTTTCATAGTGTCAATACGCGAGCGTATCCGATGGGATGTTGAACGGCTCACCAAGATAGCCAAGAAACTCGACACTGACGGTTTGTCGTTTACTCCAGATGACATAATCGATGAGTTCAAGCGCTATGAGAAGGAGTATTCTCTTTTCAATTACATGGAGACTCTGATAATCAAGCATAAGCAGAATGGCAGAACACGGACTTCGGAGACTTATAAAGTAGCGCTCAACAGCTTTAAAAGTTTCCGCAAAGAGGAGGATCTGATGCTCGACAGTCTCACCACCGAGATAATGGAGGCATACGTGGCATGGCACAAGAAGCGGGGCAATTCACCCAACACTATCTCTTTCTACACCCGCATTCTACGGGCGGTCTATAACCGTGCCGTCGAGGAGGAAATCATCGAAAGCCGTAATCCGTTCCGTCACGTATACACCGGAGTTGACAAGACCGTAAAACGGGCATTGCCAATACCCGTAATTAAGAAGATCAAGGCTCTTGATTTATCCATGATTCCGGCTCTTGACTATGCCCGCGATATGTTCCTTCTGAGTTTCTACCTTCGGGGAATGAGCTTCATCGACATGTCATATCTTAGAAAGTCAGACCTTAAAAATGGCTCTGTGGTCTACCGCCGGCGCAAGACCGGCCAACAGCTCACCATCGGATGGACTCCTGAGATGCAGGCGATAATTGATAAATACCCGGAAAATCCCACTCAATACCTGCTGCCAATCATAAGGACCGTTGGCTGCAATGAGCGTTGCGCCTACCGTAACGCCAGCTACAACATCAACCACAATTTGAAAAAAATCGCCAATATGATAGACCTGGAAGTGCCAATAACAATGTACGTAGCCAGACACTCGTGGGCATCGGCCGCCAAAGCAAAAGGCATCCCTGTAAGTGTGATCAGCGAGGGCATGGGGCACGACAACGAAACCACTACACAAATCTACCTCGCCAGCCTTGACACATCAGTCGTTGACAGAGCCAACAAACTGATCATCTCGGCGATTTAGATTGTTGCTATCTCGAAATACTGACTCTATTAACAATTATTAACTATAAATTTTAGTTATAACTATAAAATATAGTTTATATTTGCGGCGTGTAATTAATATACCAAAGTGATTGTTATGGAAAAGCTGACGGCTAAAGAGGAAGAAGTGCTCGGTTTCTTTTGGAAACATGGGGCACTACATGTCAAGGATATTGTTGAATTGTACGACGAACCAAAGCCACATTTCAACACTATCTCAACTATCGTGCGCACGTTGGAAGACAAGGGATATGTCGGGCATACACAACAGGGCAAGACATACTTATACCATGCAGCGATAGCCGAGCAGGAAATGGGCAAGAAATCCATCGGAAATCTTGTGAGCAGATATTTCAAAAATTCGTATCTTCGGGTTGTCTCTTCATTTGTAGAAGATGGCAATCTGCCGATTGAGGATTTGCGGAAGCTACTCGACGAAGTTGAGCAATCTAATAAAACCGAATAGCTATGAACACCATCTTCTCGCTCTCTCTTTCGGCATCTATTCTGCTTATGTTTATTTATCCGGTTTTCCACATCATGGTCAACCGGTGCCGCTCGTTCAAGTTCAACCGGTTTCTGATATTGTCGGGATTGCAATACTCGTCTGCGCTCCGATTGCCTTGTCATATGAACCACTTCCGGATACAGTGCCATCTCATGCGGTGGTACAGGCATACAACCTTCAATCCCCGCTACAGACAGCACTTGACGCTGCTTTACCCGCTTCCGGGACATCACACGTTGAGATTCTTACTTGGATACTTGGCCTTTATTGGATTGGTGTTTTTATTCTGGTTGCCCGTCAGGTCATTTCATATACCCACTTGTGGCGTATCATATCAAAATCTGAAAAGCAGGATAAGGAGGGTTATGTACTGTGCCGACATGGAAGCAGGGCTATCGCTCCATTCAGCTGGGGCCGATTTATAGTCCTCCCCTATTCGGAAAACGAGCAATCCATTCTTATACATGAAAAAGCGCATACATCTAAGAAACATTGGATTGATGTTACCATTGCTGATTTTTTATGCATTTTCATGTGGTATAATCCGTTTGCCTGGATGCTTAAGAATCTTATCAAGCTCAATCACGAATATGAGGCTGATGCTGAAGTTATAGGTTCGGATATTGACGTATTGAGTTATCAAAGGCTGCTTATCGCCAAAGCGGTAGGCAATCGCACACTGCATATAGCAAACAATTTTGCCATGAGCAGGAAGGATTTCCGCAGGCGTGTACTTACGATGAGCCAATCCAAATCTTCAAAAGGGATAAAATGGATTGCCGCAACAATACTCCCGGCACTTGCAATAGCAGCCTATGCCGATACAACCCCGTGGTCTGTTGCCGTACATAACGCTATCACAAGTCATAAATTTAAATCGGCCGCTCCATCCGACACTAAAATAGAGATGGTTGGTGGTTCTTCTGCTGAAAAAGAGTCCCGCGAAGAATTACCTGCCACATTAATCACCAAGAGGATTCCATCTCCTTTGAATGACCCGAATCCGCTGTTAAAGCAATTTGAAATGTCGATGGAGTTGGCCGATAAAGATTTAATTCCGGATAAGATACTTGTAAGAATACAGGCCGATGAAGAAGGAAATATCGTGAGTGCGACAACAGATCATGACGACAATCCCGAAGTGCGTGTTGCTGTTGAACGCGCTACCAATCAAATTGTGTTTGAGGTTGTGAAAGATGGTGACCGGAAGGTAAGCACTCGATTTGCCCTACCTATCCGGAAAGAGTCTCTGCCAATGTAAATCAACTACTTATACCAATTTTTATATGTTGCCGCATTGCGGTGACAGGCTAATTCCACACCTATGCCAAAATATAATATCAGACACACCATTGCCGCATCCATTGTGCTATTGTCTGTTTTTCAGAGCATTGCGCAAGTTGAGGTTTGTGGGGTCGTGAAGACTTCGCAAGGGAAAGGTGTGGATTTTGCCAATGTGATTGTCAGCCCTGCCAATTCACCCAAACAAATAATCTCGTCAGCCTTTACTGATGAGAATGGACGGTTCTGCATCTCGGCACAAAGCGATTGCGACAGCCTGTTGCTGAAAGCATCAAGTATTGAAATTTCGTCTGCGACCATAAAAATACCCAATCGGTCAGGAACACACGACATCATCGTGGAGGATAAGGCGATTGAGCTGAAAGAAGTTGTGGTGAAATCCAAGAAAATCTATTCACAAGGAGATACCATCAATTATAATGTAGCCTCATTCCTTTCACAGAATGATCAGGCCCTTGCCGATGTATTAAAAAAGATGCCCGGTATGACTGTGGCAGAGTCGGGTCAGGTGTCGTATCAAGGCAAGCCGATTAAGAATTTCTATATCGAAGGATTGGATCTTATGAAAGGTCATTACGGCATTGCAACAAACAATATAGATCCAAACAATATCGCCACTGTGCAGGTATTGGAGAATCATCAGGACATCAAGGCTCTCAAAGGATTGCGCCCGGAGGAACAAGCTTCAATCAATATCCGGTTAAAGGAGGGTGTGAGAGGGGTTTTCAATCTTATAGCCACATTGGGCGGAGGATATGGCGACGACGTGTTGTGGAATAATTCTGCAATAGCGACTTATTTCAAACGCAACAGCCAATTTCTTGCCACTTACAAAGGCAACAATACCGGAGAGGATTTGTCGCAGGAGCTTTATTCCTTCGATAATGATTATTCAAGCACATCCAACATCACCAATATATCAATGCCGTCAGCACCCGGCATTGACAAACGGTTTTACTATTATAACCGCTCACATAGTGCGACGTTCAACAACGTATATCGTGTCGGAGATTCCGGAGAATTTGGTATCAATGCCGCATATCTCAACGACCGTGATTCCCGCCGAAGTTATTCCTCAACATCCAATACATTGCCCGATGGTTCGCAAAACATAGTTGACGAGCTGATGGACGGCTTATCAAAGACACACAAAGCATACGGCGACCTGACATTTCTGAATAACGGTGACACCCGGTATCTGAAAGAGCAACTGAAATTCGATTGGTTCTCAACCGACGCCGACAGCCGGATAATGGCCGACATCGACAATATCACACAAACGGGCAAGACTGAATCATTCAGGTTGTTCAACAAACTCCACATGACAAGCCGCAGTTCCGAATACCGTGGTTATGAGATATATTCAGAAATAAATCTTGAAAAGCGACCCCATAGCCTGTCTGTATCACCAAATCTTTTCCCGGATGTGATACTCGGCGATGCTTTGCATCAGAGCGTGGATTACCGTGATTTATCGACGGAAAACCGTATCGGGCTGCTCTCTGCGTTAAGGATCGGCAATGTAACCCTGCATCCCACATTTTTCTTGAATTATACCCGCAATAGCCTAACAAGTGAACTGCCTGATTTCAATAACGATTTATGCCTTGACAACCTTAATACGGGCGTTAAAGCTGAAATTGCATGGCGCAACCGCAAATTTGATATATCGTTCCAACTGCCAATCGGATATAAATTTTTCAAGCTGGATAACCGCTTGTCAAGCATAGCGACAGAAAAGAACCGTGTGCGCGTCGAACCGCACTTGGATTTATCTTACAAAATCAACAGCAGCCATAATCTCAGTGTAAAATCGTCATTGAACTATTCGACCCCTTCAATTCAGAATCTCTATTCCAACAATATACTCACATCCTACCGGCAACTGTCGGCATACGATGTCGTGGGTTTATTCGAGGGGCTGAACCTGTATAATACACTTTCCTACAATTTCAAGAATGTTCTTGCCATGAGTTTTGCCGGGGTGGATTTAAGCTGGGGCAGACAGCAGCCGGATGTGCTGTACGGGGCATATTATGACGGCCTTGTGGAGCGCGTCATAAGTCAGCGTACCAATGAAACATCCGATATGTTCTCTGCCGCTATCCGAGGCAGTCAGGGTTTTGATTGGCGGCGTCTGAAAATAGGGCTGTCGGCTTCATACAGCCATTATGAAAGCCCGTTGTTGGTACAGAACACTATTCTGCGCTATTCAGGAGATTCCTTCGGTTTTAATGGAGACATAAGCCTGACACCATTCAAATGGCTGTCAGTATCATACGAAGGTAAATATTATCAATCAGCATCACGTCAGAATGGTTTTGACCGTATGCCTTGGATAAGGACACTTACAAACAACGCATCGTTCGATTTCACTTTGCCGTGGGGTATAACTGTCGGTGCATCGCTATATCATTACTCTAACAACTTCAACGATGGCGACAAGTCGTTTATACTGCTTAATGCAGAAGCACGTTACGCCATAAAACGATTTACATTTACTCTTACCTGCGACAATTTACTTAACAGGAAAGACTATGTGTATTCCAATCGCTCGGCACTAATCGAGACCAACTCAATATATAATATACGGGCACGCAGTGTACTGTTAAAAGTCAGATTCCGAATACTTTAATCTCCAATGATATGAAACATTTTATTTTGACAATCATCTGCACATTCATGTGCATGTCTGCCTACGCGTATGACACGTGGTCGCAACTGATTGACAAGGCAACCGCTGTCGATACCGCCCGATACAAGGTCACTTACACCTTAAAATACAAGTACCATCCTGATATACAGGATTACTACGATGACACCCGTATTGTGCAAATTGGCAAGCAAAGCATCAAGGATTACAGTGACATAATCCAGCACTTTGACTCTCTTGCAACCGAGCAGGTGCGACGCGGTGCAAATTCTTATTCAAATGTTTCTGGAATGCCGTGGCCTGTCGAGCTGGTACGCCCGACGCGCGGAACATCGGCAAACCTTCGGTTGCGATTGTCGTTGAACGTAAACACGTTGGTATATGCCGACTCTGTTCCGACTATCAACTGGACATTTCTACCGGAAGAAAGCACGTCAATACTTGGATATGAATGTTCAAAAGCTACCGGAGAGTTTGCGGGGCGCACATACACTGCATGGTTCACATCAGAACTTCCACTTCCGTATGGTCCTTACAAATTCGGTGGATTACCCGGATTGATTCTTAAAATAGAAGATGCCGAACAGCAGTTCATCTGGGAGGCTGTCGGATTTGAACGCTCAAACGAGCCTATAATGAAATATCAATACCGGAATGCCAATGAGAAAAATTGCAGCGCCGAAGAAGCGGAAAAAACGCTTGTCCGTTATTTCAAATCACCGGTTGGCTTTGATATCGCATCCATGGGAGGTGACGCAAGTAGACTACATATAGTCGGTAAAGACGGAAAAGAAATAGATATTGCCAAGGCTGCGCAACAATCTATTCCATACAAACCACTTGAAATTAAATAAACATGAAGAATCTGATAGTATTCATCTTTGCACTGACATTGACAAGCTGTTCTGTCAACGCTCAGCAATCGGCTGATGCTCAAAAGCTGACACTGACAGGCAGCAGGCTTCCTGCAATCCGCCATGTCAATGATATGAAAATAACAGGCGATACGCTATGGTTCGTTTATGAAACCGAAGGCGGATACGGACAGCGTTTACTTCGCCGTGCAATAATTGACAGCAAGAACCTCACCTTAAATGTTGGGCCCGAAATGGGACATAAGGAGGATGGGTACTATGTGTCGTATATGCCATATCCTGTCAATAACTGTGATGGTTCTCTTTTAGTGACAAGCCAAGACAACGCGTAGATATATAACGTAGTGAATGACAGCATTCTGTCACGGACTAAAAGATGTATCTTCAGTGATGACGGCTCCCTCCCGTTCACGCTCTCACAGTATGTTCAAGATGTGTCGATGGTTACTCCCGACGAGTTTGTTTTTGTAGGTCGCGAGCCAAACGGTGGCTCACAGTATGCACTGAAAGCCAATATCGCTTCCTCGCAGGTTGAAACAATAAGGAGAATAGAGATTTCGCCGGAATTTCCCTCATGGATGCCGAATGCCGGTGAACTCGCCTGTTCCAAGGACCGGAATCGTCTGGCATTCGCATACCGGCTTCATCCCGTTATTGACATATTCGATATGGATGGCAAGCTCATAAAGCAGGTTCGCATAGGTAGCGCCACTTTCAATCCCGCGACCCTTGACGAAGCCGATTTCGAAGACCTGAACCCATTGCATACAGTAGACATTGCAGCCACTCCGGAGTATATATACGCCCTCTATTGGAATTACAAATACGAAGACGCAGATAAGATAGCCCCTACCCTCTTCAAAATTGACTGGGATGGCAACGTAATTGACCGGCGACCTAATTTACCGATGCCTATATACAAGATAGCAGTTGCCGCCGACAAATCAATAATCGGCTGGAACGGTACCGGTTTTTTAAGATTATCACGACATGTAAATGGGTGTGACAAATAAATTACATTGCTTCACACCTTCTTAAAAAAGCAGGCTATTATTATCAGCATGGTCATCAGTTCGGATACCGGGATTGACAGCCATAAGCCGGGCACGCCTATTATCTGCGGCAGGATAATGAAGCCCGGGACCATGAAGATGATTCCTCTCAGCAACATGTATATGATGGAACGCGTGGCACGCTCGCAACTCTGATAATATCCTATGAATGTTATATTGAGTGCAAAGGGCAACGCACACAGACCTAACATCGGCAAGCCAGCTTTTGCTATCTCGTAAGAGTGCTCAGATGAATCAAGGAATATTCCGGTCAAGATTCCTGAACCGGCCCACATTCCTGAGGATATAGCCACACCACAGAAGAGAGCTGCCGTCAGTGCCACGTTCAAGGCCTGACGAACCCGCGCCATGTGACCCGCTCCATAGTTGTAACTGATAATCGGTTGTGACGACTGTGCCACGGCATTGCTTATTGAGAATATCAGCGGGAACAGATAACAACCTACGCTGAAAGCCGCCACTCCGTCTTCACCGAGCAAGGAGAAGAACGTATGATTGCCTGTCACCATCATTACTCCCATTGCAAGTTCGGCGATGAAGGTCGCGAAACCTATCTTCGCCATGTAACCTGTGTTTCTAACAGAAAGTCTGAAGGATTTTACAGTAAGGCGCAGAGGATAGAACTTCAGCTTTTCGGAGAAGAATATGAAATAAGCTACCACCATTATTCCTGCTACAATACATGAGAGAGAAGTGGCTATTGAAGCTCCCTTTATTCCCATTCCGAGAGGATAGACCATATACCAGTCAAGGAAAATATTAAGGACAGCCGACACAATCTGCACACTCATCGCGTAACGCGGAGAACCGTCAAGACGTATAAGCATCATTCCGGCACATTGCAGATAAAAGAACACCAGACCGGGGAGCAGCCATAGCAGGTAGTCGGTTGCGAGTTCCTCGAGAAGGGGACTGCAACCGAGCATATACAGCAGCTCACGGGTGAAGAGCAACGAACCGAGAATGACCGTTCCGAATATGATGGCGCCGGCAATGTATGCCTGAGTCATTATGATTCTTGCCGCTTTCACATTTCCCTCAGCCAGACGTATGCCTCCGATGACAGAAGCCCCGATACCGAACATCAACCCGACACCGGTACATATAAGGAAAAGGGGCGCCACGATATTGATGGCGGCAAGAGCGTTGCTACCCACACCATGGCCGACAAACATGCCGTCGCAGATGTTGAGCACCGAATTAAAAAACATTCCTATCAAAGTCGGAAAAAACATGGCGGTGAAAAGTTGCCTGATTTTCCCGTTTCCGAAATCAAGTTTATCTCTTTCCATACATGCAAAATTTAGGGTTTGGAAATCCGGCTGCAAAGTTAGTGCCAAATCGGGAAATATAAATGGTGTAAAACAGCACAATCCGGGTACTTTTTATAACATCTTTTGGATTTCCCCTAAATCTCATGTAACTTTGCATAAATATCATGTCAGTATGAAAGAAAAAATACCATCCGGAACAGCAACGCATTTCCGCGTTGGGGAAATAGATCCTACAACATTAAAAATGGAGCATCCGCTTACGGTGGATGGTTGCCTCATAATGTTTTGCGAGCGTGGAGAAATGGAGATTACTACCAATTCCAGGCGATGTGTAATGCACCCCGGTGATATGGCATTTATCGTATTTGACATCGTGACTGTTCCGGTAAGGATGTCGGACGATTTTATGGCGAAATTCATAGCCGTCGATTTTGATACGGCACAGGATATTTTCTTTCTTATTACCTCCAACCGTTTCTGGGAGTATATTTACACCTTCCCGGTTTTCACTTTGGGCAGAGAGGGACGCGATATGGCCAAACGCTGGTTCACTTCGGTTGATTGGCTGAAAGCTAATTTTTCCGATGACACTTTTGAAAAGGTGTTGCGTAACGAAATAGAGAATTTCATGATGGTAATGTCTGAATATGCCGAATCTCATTTTGGCGTGCTCGGCACCAATCCGGCAAAAAACAGGGCATGGCTGATTGCAAATGATTTTTTAGGATTGCTCAACCGCTACTACACACACCATCATGACGTTGCTTTCTATGCCGGGAAACTCAATATATCGCCCAATTACCTGAATATAATTGCCAAACGTATTTTGGGAGTCACTGCAAAAGAGCAGATAAACATCCAATTGGGGTTGGTAATCAAAATGCTCCTCGATACAACTGAACTGACGGTAAAAGAAATAGCCGAAAGGTTGCATTACGACGACCCGTCATATCTGTGCCGCATATTCAGAAAGCAGACCGGCCTCTCCCCCATTCAATACAGGAACAAATCGCGATACCCTGCCAACTGACGGAGACCGACACGCAATTATACCCGCAGCCGACTCATATTCCCGGAATGTGTTAAATAAATTAAAGAGCATTGTGAAATGGCCATATTATTGTTATATTTACCAAATTTTTAACAATATGGATTTTGTATCAGCAACTCAATTCCACGACAATCAAAGCAGGACTTTGAGGAAAACGAGAAGTAAAGAGCCGATTATACTCACATTATTGATGGTAGCGTTGGCTATGACAGGATGCGGGGCCAGAGCTGACCGACTTGTGAATTATGACAGTTTGCAGGAGTCTTTGACGGAGTTTGTCGCTGACAAGGATGCGAATATCGGTGTTGCTGTAATCATCAACGGTAAAGATACCGTGGCTGTCAACGGATACAAATATTTCCCGATGCTCAGCGTCTACAAGTTTCCTATCGCTTTGGCTCTCGGGGAACATTACCGCATAAATAATCTTTCGCTCAGCGAACAGATAGCCGTCTTGCCGGAAGATTTACACAGGGATACATACAGCCCTATGACAGACAAACTCATTGCCTCGGGCGCACACATCCGAGAGACTTTGAAGATGCCGACTGTTGAACTTTTGAAATACATGCTTCAGCAGAGCGACAACGTCGCCTCCGATATAATACTTAAGACAACCGGCGGTGCCGAGCAGGTAGAGAAGTATCTGCAACAGCACGGCATAACCGGTGTCAACGTGAAAAGCAGCGAGAATGAGATGCACATCGACAATAATCTTTGTTATGCAAACTCGTCCACACCTACCGGCATTGCATCGCTCATGGACAAATTTGACCGTGAAGCGAACGATTCTATCTCTACAAAGATAAAAAGGCTGATGGAAACTTGCGGGACAGGTACTGCCAGACTCCCCAAACCATTGCACGACGCAGTAATAGGCCATAAGACCGGAACCGGTTTTGTCCTGCCCGACGGCAGACTGATGGCCGTCAACGATGCAGGATACGTCCATCTTTCCAATGGCCAGTGTTATTCCATAGCCGTATTTATCGAAAACTCAGGATATGACATGTCCAAGACTGAGGAGCTGATCGCAGAGATCTCAAGGATAGTCTATACCTCACTCAACAAATGACCGAATGACCAACCATCAGATATTTTTAGAGAAGATAACGCCCGTGGAGGATTTGCTGTTCGAACATGTCAATGAAAAATACAGATCCGTTCATATTGCTGTTATAATACTGATATATTCCGTTTTAGCAGTGTTAGGTTTGCTGTTGCTATTTACAGACTATCCTATCTGGTGCATACCTGCCGAGATTTTGATAATCATCTCGGCTCTGATAAATCTATCAATCGTGGCCCGGGCATGGAAATTCAAGGGATATGCGATGCGCGAAAACGACATAACATACCGCAGCGGAATAATATTCCCGAAGCTGACCACCATTCCTTTCGAAAGAATCCAACAGGTCAGTGTCAAGCAAAATCCTGTGTCGAAATTCTACGGATTATTTACTGTCGAGATAATAAACGGAGCACAAGGACTGTCATCGCTGACCATACCGGGACTTACGGAGGAGAGAGCCAACCAAATCAAGAACATGGTAATCGATAGATTGAAACATGACCCGAACTGATTTCTCTGAACCGAGAAGAATGAGTGCGGGCGCATTCTTCATTCTCTTCATAAAGATGCTGAAAAGCGTGACCGCGCCTGTGATGATATTTATCGCATTCGACATCATCGGTTCAGGAATGGACATCGTGGACATCAGATTATGGATTAGACTGGGTACAGCTATCGGGGCATGCGTCACGATTTCATTACTACTGGCGGCCGCTGCATACTTCCCGAGGAAATTCTACATAAAGGATGGAAACATCATTTACACACGTGGCATAATACAACGCGAGAACGCCTGCATACCGTTAGACCGGGTTCATTCACTGCGCACACGTCAGGGCTTATGGTACCGCCTCTTCAAAATGAGAGGCATAATGCTTGACACACTCGCCACAAGAGCAGAAGAAATAGAACTGATACTCGACGAGGCGGACTGGCAAAGCCTCCTGTCGAGAATTGAAAAGGAGGAGCACCCCAAACAGACCGATGCCTGCACTCCACCTGAATACAACCCAGTATCGTCGATACGCTTTGACAACGGCAAACTTATACTTGACGCCCTGTGCCAGAACCATCTGAAAGGTATGGCCGTATTGGGTGGTCTGGTTGCGGTCGTTCTCGAACATATCGACGATTATTTCAAGACCGATACTATAACCGACTACGCAACATCCTATTATGACAAGCTGACATTGACTCCGACCGGTGTCGGTGTCATATTGTTTGCTGTCTATATCATGGTCTTACTATTGTGGTTAGGCAAGATATTGCTGCGGTATTACGACATGGAAATGTCGTATGATAAACATCTCCTCTCATTCACATACGGTTTGCTGTCGCGCATGAGCAGCCGGTTCGCATACGACAAGATTTGTACAATCTGGGTAAAACGTAATTTCTTCGAGAAGAAATCCGGACTATGCACACTCATGCTGAAACAGGCATTGAATGTGACGGCAGAGAACGAAGAAGACAACCTGAAACTCTACGGTGCGGACACCTCTTCATTCTTTCTGAAATGGTGGCTCGGCGATGAATATCTTACCGAGTCAGAAATCATTTCCGCAAAATCAGGGAAAGGAGTATTCTATCGTTCGTTTGTACCGGGGTTGACAGTCAGTGCTGGGGCAATCGGCATATTGTTATATATGCAACTCATTATATGGATTCTAATTCCGGCCTTGTACCTACTGTTCGTGTTGCTCAGGAGCATTTACGCAATGCGGAAGAGCCGAATTACATTGAAAGAATCATATTTCATAGTACACAACGGCCGGTTTGCCGATATTGAGAACTATGTCAAATATTCCACAGTCGAGGTGGTCGGCATCAGGCGCACCCCATTTTCAAGATGGTTTCACCGGGCCACATTAGTAATCTCCACACCCGGCTCCAGCTTTTCGGTAATAAGTCTGAAAGAGACCGAAGCCCTCCAGATTTATGAGATACTTTTGAACAAGTGCACCGACAAGTCATAGAAGTTAGATATAAAGACACCCCGCAAATAGTTTTGGGATTACGAATAAATGCCACACCGAGCTTAAAGACCTCAATTCAAATCCCGGTTTGTCGGTTTGTCTCTGTAGGGACATCGCTTCGCGATGTTTGGGTTATACACGTTTAATGTACTGAAAACATGATTGTTCTCAATCAACATGCCAAAGGCATGTCCCTACAAAGTCGATACCGATAAACCGGAATTTGTGGAAACTGGTGCTTGGATGATTTAAGTTATTTGTTTTGTAATTTGGTTTATTTTATAAATATAATTATCTTTGTAGCGCAATCGACGGACTAAATCTGATGTGATTGCGTTATTTAGATGAATATCAGATGGGTAAATATGATGATTTCGGTCTGTGCACTGTCTTTTGCCAATGCACAGACAGTCAGTAGGCCGGTTGATAATAGCGACTCGGTTTCAGTAACTTTGGATGAGGTAGTTGTGAAAGCACCTGAATTTTCGAGGTCTGCCAACAGCAGCTCTTACTACCCTACCGGTCAAATGAAAGAGAAGTTGACAACTTCTTCTCAATTACTCGCCGGACTCCAGATTCCGGAGTTGATTGTCAATCCGGCAACAGGTGATATATCTGTTAGCGGAGGTGGCAAGCTCTCAATCCGCATAAACGGGCGAGCAGCATCGCAAACAGATCTGATGTCAATAGCTTCCAAGAATATAACGAAGGTTGAATATATAACCAATCCGGGTGTAAGATATGGTGAGGCCGCCGGTGTCCTTGAGATCACGGTCAGAAAAAAGTCTGAAGGATTCGGAATAATATCGAACATTCTGCAATCGGCCAACCGTGGATGGGGCGATTATACCGCAGGTTTGAAGTACAGCATAGGCCGTAGCGAATGGAGCATCGACTATCATTCAAATCCGATGTGGCAGATGGACAGCTATCGAGATAATCGTGAAACGATAGATTTAGGAGAGGCGGGAATCGTGAGCCGCAGAGAGAACGGAATCAAGACTCCCAACCGCATGGTGACACATCGCGGAGCCTTGCAATATTCATATGCAGCCAAGTCCGGACTGCTTTTCAATGTTCAGGCAAGACTATTCCGGCAGAATGACAAGTATGTATCAGCGGGCAACATCACAACCGACTATAACGGCACTGTAACCGAGGCGTTTGAGAAAGAAACCGCACCTTTCACATCATGGCAGGGGGATCTTGACCTGTATCTTCATCTCAGGATTAACCAAAGCAACAAGCTGTATTTCAATTTTGTGCCGACGCTGCTGACTTCCACAAGCAACCGCACTTATGAAAGCGAAGACATATACATTGACTCCAAAATCAAAACAAACGGATATATGTTTCTTGCGGAAGGTGTATGGGAAAAACGTATAAGCAGGGGGACACTAACCTCAGGAATAAGGGGATTCTTCAAAACCACTAAGGCCGATTACATTACTTATGGCACAACAGCAAAAGAAAATAGCTTTGACGGACATTGCTTTGTGGAGTGGAGCCAGAATCTCGGGAAGGTTTCATATTCCACCGGTATAGATGGGAGCTGGTTCAGCCTCAAGACTCCGGTTTCAAGAAACTGTCTTGGCATATCACCAAAACTGTCTGTCCGCTACGCGCCTCTTCAGTGGGGAGGAATATGCTGTCAGCTGGAAGGGAATATGGTCAATCCCACGCTCAGCCAATTGACTCCGGCCATGCAGCAAATCGACCGTTTCCAATACTCAGTAGGTTCAGCGGCACTATCACCCTATTTTGCCTACAAGACATCGCTTGAGTTTGACTTCAATGTAAAGGACATTCAGGGCAAACTATCGGTTAGCGACAAATATTCACGCCACCCGATAATGGGCATAAAATGGATAGATGACGGCAAGATAATACAGAGCTTCCAAAATGGTCGGTACCACAATGATTTCATAATAAAGGGTCAAGTCCGGATGCCAATAATCATAAAACAGCTCACTCTCAGCATTGAGGGAGGATGGCACAGGATGATTAGCCGGGGAACTGCCTACAGGCATACATATTCACAACCCTTTGTGAATGCACAGCTCATGTACATGAGTGGCAACTGGTGGATAATGGCGAAATATAACAATGCCTACAACATGTTATGGGGAGAGATGATAACCACCATCAACAACAACCTGCTCAATATCGGCGTGGGCTATAGATATAAATCCGCTACATTCATGGCAGGAATAGTCAATCCTGTCGGTAACGTCAGCCTGAAAAGCCGGGACCTGTCGGCCATTGCAGGATATGACCGCACCTACCATGCAGCATCCTCCAATTGCCTTGTGTGGGTCGGAGCCACCATTAACTTTTTCCACGGAAACCGCAGGAGTGCCACTCAGAAGAAACTTGACAACAATACCCAATACGAAACAATTAAAAACGTACAGAAATGAGTAAAATGATTTCCATGCTCGCCATTGTTACGGCGACATTATCCTCGGCTGCCGCCGAAAACTGCAACAAACTCGACCTGAAGTTTACTGAACTACCCTACTCTGAGGGAACAATCTACGTGGCCGTGAGCTGCAATGGAACCGAGATTCACAAATCAGCGGCAGAAGTTGACTCAGACCTCGTGACAATCCATATTGACATGCCGGAATGCGAGAGCCGGCAAATCGAGATCAAGGCATTCCAGGACATGAACGACAACAGGACGCTCGACTTCGATTCCTACGGTCGCCCGATGGAGCCATGCCTCCAGACCAAGATGACAGTCAAGCCAGATGACACCGAACTGGATTTGCAGCTGATACAGTACTGATTAACCGAACAGAAACCCGGGGTTCGTAACCGGGACTTGGATTTAGGCCCCGTTTCATAAAAAAAATAGCGGTCGCAGACTCGCATCCTTGGCCGCTATTTTTTATGAAACGAGGCCTTAGCGTTAGAATTAGTTGGCAAAAGTTATTTATTTTGCCAACTAATTTGTAATTTTGCATAATCAAAGAGAGTACATATGTATCCCAAGGAAAGCCTTGATATAATCAGCAAGATGATGAATGACACACGTCGCAACGTGATGCTCGATTCGCGCATGCCACTGCTTGTGTGGGGATGGTTGTCATTCGCCGTGTCTGTTCTCGTTTATGCGGGACTCAGACTTACAGCTGACTTCCGATGGAATTTCGCATGGTTCCTTATACTCCTTGTCGGAATTCCTCTCGTAAAAATATTGAAACCCTCAGTAAGACCCGTTACCACGGCGATATCACGATCGCTGGTGGTGATATGGAAGATGCTCGCGGTGCTGATAACAGTATTTTCAACACTATCATTCTTCATAAACTTCAAGATTCTGGCGGTGGTTCTGATTATACTCGCCATCGGCTCCTTCACAACCGGAGAACTCATACGTTATCCATTCTTGAAATACAGTTCCATTCCGGGTTTCGTGGTGTCGGCACTGCTATGGTGGGTCACCGGTCTGAACCAGATTCTGATATTCGCCATTATGATGCTGATAATGATGGTTCTCCCCGCATACAAAATGAAACATGATCTAAGTAAAGAAACCGATGAAAGATCTTAATCCGCTTATTCATTCGCAGCTGCGCCTGTCGGTGCTCTCCATACTCATGAGTGTCGAAGAGGCAGACTTCATGTACATGAAGCAGAAAACAGAGGCGACAACCGGCAATCTCAGTGTGCAGATTACAAAACTGGAGGAAGCCGGCTACATATCCGTTGAGAAAACCTTTCATCAGAAACGCCCGCGGACGGTGTGCCGGATGACCGATGCCGGACGCAAAGCATTCATGGAATATGTGGAGGCTCTTCAAGGCTATGTGGCACCATTCATTTCACAAACCGAAGACCCGACAGCAACAGGAGAAACAGTACCATGTTGAATCGCAACACCGATTTCTCCCTCCATTTTATTGGAGGGCATAATCGGCCTGACCATTATGTAAAACAGATCCATGTGTAAAACAGACTCCGGCAAAGAGTCACAAGATAACTTCAGAAATGAACTATATATTTGATTTCGATGGAACCCTGATGGATACATCGGGGGTAATACTCGCCACAATCAAGGCAAGCATCAAGGAGATGGGACTTCCTGAAAAGACCGAGGAGGAATGCCGCTCCATAATCGGTATCCGTACCAATGAGGCCGGGAAATATCTCTATCCAGACCTCGACATATCGAATGAGGAATTTGCACGCGTATTCCGCTCAAACTACGACCGATTGAAGCAGGGTGCCGAAGAGAAAACCTTCCCAGGAGTTATGGAGACACTCCGCCGACTGCATGAATCCGGCTGCGGACTCGCCATAGCCTCCAGCCGCAGGGTGTATTCGCTTGAAGCCTACCTGAACGGACTCGGAATCCGCGACATGTTTGAAATGGTGGTCGGAGCTGACAGTGTAACCAAGGGAAAACCGGATCCGGAACCTGTTCTGACAGTTCTCAAGACTCTCGGCTGGAATGCCGACGACACATTGGTTGTGGGCGATGCAGATGTAGACATAATGATGGGCAACGCAGCCGGTTGCAGGACATGCGCCGTGACATACGGAAACGGCTCCATCGCGTCGCTCAAGGAGGCATCGCCCGATTACATCATTGATGACTTTTCAGTTATTCCAAACCTGTAAGCCGCTATCGAGCGGCTGTTCAAATTCATTGTAGAAATGATTGAGACTGAATCATTGATATTACGGCCATGGCAACCGCAAGATGCCGGAGCCTTATTCAAATACGCCTCCGACGCAAGGGTCAGCGAGCTTGCATTGTGGCCACGTCATGAATCCTTGGAAATGAGCCAGGAGGTCATAAGACGATACTTCATGCCCAATCCGTATTGTTTCGCAATGATACTCAAGGAGACAGATGAACCCATAGGGTGTATCGGACTTGTTCCATCAGGAGATGAACATTACACGCCGGCCGATTCCGAACGAGAGGTTGGATACTGGATCGGTTATCCCTATTGGGGCAAAGGTCTGACAACCGAAGCTCTCAATGCACTGACCCGCTACTGTCGCAATACCCTGGGGCTGAAATCTCTTCTGATAACCACCGACAGTCAGAACATCGCCTCGCAACGGGTAGCCGGGAAATGCGGCTTCGAATGGATTGAGGACTACAATCACGATAACATCTCCGGAAAAGCCTACAGCCTCAAACTTGAATAATCGGCAAATATGACACAAGAAGAGATTGCGGAAAGACTTGAAAGCAAGATTAATCTTCCTGAAATACGGGATATCGTCAATTGGGCGCACGCCTGTTCAGCTAACCTGGAGTCTCTTTTAGAAATGACCAGATCTGCCGACACACGGACATCGGCTAATGCGCTGTGGTGTCTGACCCATATTCAGAAAGAGAATACCGACCGCCTGCAATCCCGGCAAGACAATTTTATCAATATGCTGCTTGCCGAACAGCACGTAGGCAAGCGACGTATGCTTCTGCAACTTTTGAGAGAGCAGGATTATGATCCTGAAAATATACGCACCGACTTTCTTGATTACTGTCTTACGAAAATCAATTCGGAATGCGAGCCATACGCAATCAGAGCATTCAGCATATACTGCGCGTTCAAGATGTGCAGGTTTTATCCGGAACTTGTCACCGAGCTGAAGCAACACCTTGACATGCTGGAACTGCAACCACTGTCACCCGGCCTCAGAAGCGCCTTAAACACCACAAGAAAAAATATCTCGCGACTTCGTTCAAACTGATGATCACATTATCAAGTTTAATTTAAACAACTACATATGCTTTGAAAGATAGAGCATATCTTTTAACTGTATTCCTTCCTCTATGATAGGATGATCGTAATTGTCGGTAAAGAAATCCGGAATGCGGTGGGAATAGTTATAGCCACAGTTTTGATAAAATCGTAAGGTCGAGGGTGTCTCTCCGGTGCCGATTATAAATGTGTTGCCACTCAAAAGAGATTCGACATGCTCAAGCATGGCTCGTCCTACACCATGTCTGCGATACTCAGCAACTACAGCAAGGTTTTTAATCTCTACGGTAGCTGTGTCAACCACCTTGATTGCGCAGCAAGCGCAAGGCTTCCCGTCTATATAACCAATGAATAATCGGCAGCTGTTAATATAGCGGTCTATCATATCTTCCTGCTCGTCACCGATCAGCAGCAGATTAATAAACTGTCTTGGATCTGACAGTATCTCACGAATATCAAGCATTATTCAACTTTCATATGCTTCTCTTAGTCATCGAGAGCAACTTCCTTCCACGGATTATTCATACTTTGAGTATCTTTAATATCAAAAGATTTCAATTATTGTACTCTAATTTAGAATGATAAAACATGCACAAATCAATCACATAAATATCTGAGAGAGGCTCAACATAAAGTTACGGCGTGTAAACTGTACATCTGCGAGCCTCGTCTTGGGGGGGGGGTAGCCAACTCCAAGATAATCAGATGAAAAAGAAAAAGCCAGTT
This sequence comes from uncultured Muribaculaceae bacterium, assembly GCA_910578385.1. Classification (GTDB taxonomy): domain Bacteria; phylum Bacteroidota; class Bacteroidia; order Bacteroidales; family Muribaculaceae; genus Lepagella. Next base: position 264,924 of record CAJTQV010000001.1, read on the forward strand.
CGGTCTGGGTGTACAGGCTAAACTGGCTTTCATCATGAAGCGGAGAGACAGGGATTCGAACCCTGGGTACCAAAAGGTACAACGGTTTTCGAGACCGCCCCGATCGACCACTCCGGCATCTCTCCAATGGTCGTTCTTGATAGCGGGTACAAAGTTAGTGCTTTTTATTGAAACAGCCAAAAATTTCAATAACTTTTTTAAACAATTTGTCTCGCAATGGGGACTCTCCTTTTAATCCGCAATCTGACTATCTTTGGTGCTGTACATTTAACCGTACTTAATAAAGCTGAATATCAGTTAATTTATGCAAAATCACATCCTACATAAATTGCAAACTTTAACTTTTTATTTTTTCACATAAGCATAACAAGGCATAGGTGAAAATGGTTCACGGAACTGTGAATTTGGTTGGTGGGGTACGGAGAAGTTTTTGTAAATTTGTGGCGTAAATGTTTTTGATATGAGAACTAAGGCTTTAATTGTTTATTCTTTATTATTTTCTGCTTTTATGGCAAATTCTCAGAATACTTCTGCGGCCGGAACTGTGGCCGTTGATTCGGTTTCCAAGGGTTCTTCACGTGCCGCTGTCAAACAGACCGCCGGACGCGATGCCCTTGGCGAGTTCGCACCTAAGTTTGCGGAACTTAATGATGACGTACTGTTTGGCGAGGTGTGGAGCCGTACAGACAAACTCTCTTTGCGCGACCGCAGTATCGTTACGGTCACTGCTCTCGTAAGCAGCGGCATCATCGACTCTTCACTTACGTACCACCTTCAGGAAGCCAAGAAAAATGGTGTGACTCGCACTGAAATCGCAGAAATCCTTACTCAGGTAGCGTTCTATGCCGGGTGGCCCAAAGCATGGGGTGCGTTCCGTCAGGCAAAAGAGGTTTGGAACGATTCCGAAAATCAGTCTGCCGGAGAAGATGCAAAGGCTCAATTCGAGCGTGAGATGTTCTTCCCGATTGGTGAACCTAACACTGCCTATGCCAAATATTTCACCGGCAACAGCTATCTGGCACGCGTATCAGACTCGCAGGTTCCTATCGCCAACGTTACTTTCGAGCCTCGGTGCAGGAATAACTGGCACATCCACAAGGCTTCGAAAGGTGGAGGACAGATGCTTATCGGGGTTGCCGGACGCGGCTGGTATCAGGAAGAGGGCAAACCTGCGCAGGAGATACTTCCCGGAACCGTAATACACATACCCGCTAACGTAAAGCACTGGCATGGGGCAGCAGCGGACAGCTGGTTCGCTCATCTCGCTTTTGAAATCGAAGGCGAGGACAGAGAGAATATCTGGCTCGAACCGGTTACCGACGAAGAATACGACAAACTCTGAAAAATAAATCCGAGGTCGGCTAAGCCGACTCCCGGACGGAAAGAAGAAATGCAACAGCAGGCAAAAGTTGAATTGAAATGTTGAATTGAATGTTTCATTTGGCTGTTCCAATTGATTTTTGCGGGATTCAACCGGCCTCAACCTAACAGACCGGAACAATTACTACTGCATTGCAATATTAATGAATTTAACGGCGATTGGAAAATTCTTTCAACCAATCGCCGTTAACTTTCAACGAACCGGAAACTTTCCGTCTTACTGTGGATTTTGTCATATGATATGACTCCCCTACTTAGCCGGAATCTTGCCTACGGCACGCGTGGCGAGATATTGCTGAAACGCCTGTTTGAAGCTGTCGCTGACCGGTATGACATTCTCCGCATCCATAATAAGACGGCTGCGCTCGATCTGCTCTACATGGTTCATGTTTACAATATAGGAACGGTGTACCTGCAGGAAGTCCTCTGTCAGACGCTCCCTAACAGCGGCAAAGGAGCTCAATGTGACAAGAGGAGCGGACTTTCCACGAACAAATATCTGAAGATACTCGCCATATCCCTTTATAAAGCGGATATCGGCAAGCGATACCCGGACGTATCGGTAATCGACCTTAACGAAAAGTGATTCCGGTTGACCGGTGCCTCTCTCCTCTTCATGATGCGAGACATGATATGAACCACGTTTGATGGCAAGGGCATCGTGCAATGCCTGCGCTTTCTGAACGGCCCGATGGAAATCCGCGAAGCCGAACGGCTTCAACAGATAATCAACAGCCGACACACTGTAACTCTCCAGAGCATACTGAGGATGCGCTGTCGTAAAAATCGCCATCGGCTTCGGGTCGAGCGTGCGTATGAACTCGAGACCGTTTAGGTCGGGCATATTGATGTCGGTTATTATGAGATCCACCTCGTTGGCGGCGGTAAACTCCAAAGCCTCGAATCCGTCACGGCACTCTCCTGCCAGAGTCAGGAACGGAGTCTTGGCAACATAATTATGAAGCTTTTCAAGAGCGATAGGCTCGTCGTCAATTATCAATGTTCTGATCATCGTGAGTCGGTATTGAGAGTTCCACATTATAAGTATCGTCATCCTTGGCAAGCGTCAGCACCGCCCGTTCGCCATAGAGCAGTTCAAGGCGCCGCGAGACGTTACGCAGGCCTATGCCGGTTGTTTCCTTCATCTCGGAGTGGCCTCCTACCCTACTGTTCACACACCTGAACAGTATGTCTTCGCCGCAAACTTCAAGCGATACATCGACAAATGAATTGTCGCGATAGCTTATGCCATGCTTGAAGGCATTCTCGATGAACACAAGAAAAAGAAGCGGCGGAATCTCGATGCCGTTCACATCACGTGCAGACGGCACCGACGAGGAAATCGCCACACGGCTTTCCGGATAACGCTGACGCATAAGCCGCAGATAATTGCTGATGAAATCCACTTCGTCGCGCAGCGGGATGCGGGCCTTTGAGCTGTCATATAGCATATAACGCATGAGGCGCGACATGTCTATTACCATCGTCTGGGCCCGTTCAGGATCAATTTCAATCATGCCATGAATATTGTTGAGCATATTCATATAGAAATGCGGATTGATCTGGGCCTTGAGATAAGCGAGCTGGTTCTCGGCATTGGCCTTGGTAAGCCGCTCACGCTCCAGCCGGTCGTCGAACATGCGGAACATGAGCGCGACTGCCATGTTACATCCCACAACCAGCAACGCGTATGTAAAGTCGAGGAAAAGCGGAAGAGGTATCAATGTCGGAGTATGATGTGGGCCACGCGGCCGTGGACGCGGCATACGGTGCATGTCACTCTCAAAAGAGAGAAACTGCACGCACCAGAGCGCGACAACAAGCAGAACCGTGTAGAGCAGATAGCGCGACAACTTGTTTTTCAACAGATAGTGTGGAATCAACACATAATTGTTGACAAGAAACAAAATCATAAACGGCAGCAATGTGCGGGTCATACGCAACATCACCTCCGCGTCGACAAGCGGCTGAAGCATCCACGCACGGTTGCGCATGGCATTGATAAGATACAATGCCACCACCATCAACCATACCACTGCATATATCACCGTCTCGGCATGACGGTTGCGATCCAAGATTTTCATTGCGCTAAGATAATGAAAGAATCGCGCCCATTCAAGAAAATTCAATAAAAGCCGAAATTTTTTCTACGAAACTCAGACACTGCACATATTGACGCAAACTACGGTGTATTAGCGCATTAGTACACTAATATTATTTCATAACTACATGAAGAACAACTCCTTTCAAATCAAACATCAAAATTTTTTATCGAAAATATTTGGTAGTTTCAAAAACAATTTCTAATTTTGCAGTGTCTTAGTATAGTAGTACACTAAATCAATAGACACTCACCCACCCGGACAGACACTCCTGACCGAGGGTAAGAAACCGAAAAAGTAAATTATAAAAACCAAAGAATATGCTTCAAATTAAAAATCTGAGTTACTCATACTCACGCAAGGAACGTCTGATCGACAACTTCTCGATGACACTCGAAAAAGGTACGGTATGCGGCCTGCTCGGCAAGAACGGCGCCGGCAAGTCAACGCTCATCTACCTCATCTGTGGTCTGCTCCGCCCCAAAGCCGGTACAATCGACTTCTGCGGTTACACACCGTTTGACCGCAAGGTGGGATTTCTCGAAGACATCTTCCTTGTGCCCGAGGAGTTCTCACTTCCCAATATCACGCTCGACGAATACATCAGCATCAACGCACCCTTCTACCCCAAGTTCAACCGCGAGCACATAGAGCGTTACCTCGACATATTCGAGCTCACGCCCGACCTTCACCTCGGTCGCCTCTCGATGGGACAGAAGAAAAAAGCTTTCATCAGTTTCGCGATGGCATGCAACACGAGCCTTCTCATTCTCGATGAACCGACCAACGGACTCGACATCACTGCTAAGCGGAGCTTCCGCCGCGCAATCGCCGAGTGCATGGACGACGAAAAGAGCATCCTCATCTCCACCCATCAGGTCTATGACGTAGACAAGATTCTCGACCACGTAATCATAACCGACCGCAAGGGTATTCTGCTCAACGCCTCGATGACCGAGGTAGCCGAGAAATACCGCTTCAACTTCACCACCGACCGCGACCGCGCTGCCAAGGCACTCATCAGCCTCGACGTACCCGGCGGCATGAACATCGCCGAGACACTCGAAGACCCGTCGCAGGAGACCGACGTGAACCTTGAGACACTCTTCGAACTTGTTCTCTCGCAGAACGGAAAGTAATACACAAAAACTGAAATCCACAAAAACTGAAACCCTCAAAAACTTGGAAATCATGACAAAGACAATATACTTGGCCGCAGCAGGACTGGCCGCTATCGCAATGACAAGCTGCAACGGAATCGTAAAGGTACAGAGCAAAGATGACTCACCCGAAGTCACCAAAGAGATTACCGTCAACGAAACATTCAAAGGAATCATAACACGGTGTGGCGCGGATGTTGAATACACCGACGGTCCGGCACATATCACCCTCACCGCCCCTGAGGACGTGATGAAGCGTCTGGAAGTCAAAGTCGAGAATGGCGACCTGATTGTCACTACCAAAGAAGAAAACTCGACGAAAAGCAGCATCATCAACGGGTTCGTAATCGGAATGAACTACGACAACGACATCAAACTCACAGTCTCGTATCCCGGCGTTGGCAGCTTCATGACCCAGGGCAGCGGAGACATAAAAATCAACAGTCTCGAAAGAGATGCAGTCAGCTTCACTACCCAAGGAAGCGGAGATATCGAGGTTGGCACAATTAACAGCACTACCCTCTCTATTCTTTGCCAGGGAAGCGGAGATGTCACAATCACTGATGCCACTTGCCAGGAGGTGTCGATGATCACACAAGGCAGCGGTGACATCAAATTCAAGGAGATACTTACCACCACCCTTTCCGCGCTGTCACAAGGAAGCGGTGACATCAGCCTTGCAGGCGAGGCTACGAGCGCCGAGCTGAGCACTATGGGCAGCGGCGACATCGATGCACAAAAATTCAAATGCCCGGACATCGAGGTCAAGGAGAAAGGAAGCGGAGATGTAAAGACCCGCTGAACCAAAGGGAGAACAGCAACGTAAAACAAAACAGAAATCACAAACAGACACTAAACGATGGAAACAACATATAAAGCAAACAGAAACAAGGGGATGGGAAGATTCGCAATGGTGGCACGAAAACTGCTTATAGAGCAGAAGCGCACACTGATGATAATGGCCGGCAGTTACCTCGGGGCCTGCGCCCTGTTCGGACTCTGGTTCGGCTACCTCGGAGCAACGCCACGCGCAGAGACTATGATAGTCTACATACTCATCTCCGGACTCGCATGCGGACTGGTCGCCTCGAAAATGTTTTTCGACATGACAAGCAAGGAGGGACGCACCGCGCTGCTGATGACACCTGCCACCGCGAGCGACAAATATCTGACCCGCTTCATCGGCGTACTGCCCGGAATGATTCTTCTCGTGGTATTAGGATACCTCGCCTACGGATACGCCGACCTGCTTTCATTGGGTCTTAAATATGACATGTGGATGCCACTCCCCAATCCATTCAAGGGGGCTGCCGAGAATCCCAACACAATTTCGACAATCTGTGCCGTGACAGCCATGTTCCTCTTCAACGAATCGATATTCATGTATGGCGCTGTGGCATGGCCGAAGAAATCATTCCTGAAAAGCCTCGGAGTGTTCGCGGCAATACAGATAGTACTCTTCTTCGCGGCAGCCGGACTCGGTAAATTCCTCATGGAATTCCAGTGGAGAATCGTGGTGGAGAATGGCGAGGCTCTCAGCTGGTCAATAATCGGATGTATCACCGCGGTTGCGGCCCTGATCATGTGGCTGTCGTTCCGCAAGTTCAAAAACAGCACCGTAATCTGATACGGCCACAAAACCTGCCGAAATGGATTTTAACGAAAACAAACCGATATACCTCCAGCTTGCCGACCAGATTATGGATGAAGTCGAGAGTTCGGACCTGCAATCGGGGAAGCGTCTGCTGTCCGTCCGCGACTACGCCGCCAAGAACGGAGTCAACGCCAACACTGTGATGCGCACCTACACATGGCTGCAACAGGAGGGTATTATCTACAACCAGCGAGGCATCGGCTACTTCTATGCCGACGACGCCCGAGACAAGGTTCTGGAGATGCGACGCAAGGTATTCTTCGACAAAGAGCTCCCCTACTTCATGGACCGGCTCAACGCACTCCGGATCTCACCCGAACAATTCGTGGAGATTTACAAAAACTATATCTCGACAAAGTAACCCCAACCACGACAAAGCAATCATAACCAAGTGAAGGCCCCGGGGCCGGGGCCTTCACAAAATCCAACAGAAATCATGGGAATCAGACATTATATTTCCGTGGCCGCCGTGGCTACGGGGGCGCTCGCCGCGTCCGCACAGGAACCCGCCGACACCGTATCCTCGCTCTACGATGAGCTTGACGAACTGGTAATTACAGCAAAGAAAGAGGTAGTGAAATCCGACGGCGCAAAACTCACCTACGACCTCGAACAGGATGACTCGTCGAAAGGACAGAGCGTGCTCGACGCACTCCGCAAGGTGCCTATGGTGACCGTGGACGGTCAGGACAACATCTACATCAAGGGGAGCCAGAACTTCCGCGTGTACGTCAACGGCAAAGAAGACCCTATGCTCACCGCCAACGCATCGAAAGTATTCAAGGCGATGCCTTCGGAGTCAGTCTCCAAAATTGAGGTCATCACCGAGCCGGGTGCTAAATATGATGCCGAGGGAACGGGAGGAATACTCAACCTTGTCACCGAACGCAAGCAGCGCAAGGATGGCTACACGGGCGCAGTCAGTCTTTCAGCCTCGTCGCAGAACTTCGGGGCGTCGCTCTACGGACGAATGAAATATGACAAGGTAACAGCCGATGCAAGCATCAACTACGCCAACAACGACCTTCAACGCCAGTCGAACATAAACGAGACGCGTACCATCGACCACACCTCCGACGACATGTATGAGCAGATTGCGAGAATGGACCAGTCATTCAGCTTCAACTATCTCGGGGCGAGCCTAAACCTGTCGTGGGAGCCTACCGCAAAAGACCTCTTCTCGTTCGGAGCCGATGTCAACGACATTGATGCCAAGGTGCGCAAACTTGATCTCAACACCGGAATGTACAGCCGCGCCGGAGATCTCCGGTGGGCGACATTCCAGAAGATACGCGGCACAATGAAGAATCTTGGTGCAAGCGGAAACCTCAGCTACCGCCGTCTTCTCGACGACAAAGGCCAATCGTTCACAGCCGCATACCGCTTCAACTACGGCCGCAACCCGTGGGACCTGCGCTATGAGAACCGCGTGGAAGAGGGTGAGACATTCATCATACCTTTCCAGCACAATCTCAACAACACCTACCAGCGCGAGCACACCGTAACTGCAGATTACGTCAACACGTTCGCAGACGGTAAACACACTCTCGAAGCTGGCGCGAAGGGCATTTTCCGCCACAACTCGGCCATCACAACACAATATGCCGGCATGAGCGATGACGCGATGCAGGTCGTAGCCGACGACAACGGACACACGAACCAGATACAGAACGTCTATGCCGCATATGCGTCGTACAACGGTACGTTCGGCAACGTTGCAGTCACAGCCGGACTCCGCTATGAGCACACCTACATGGGTCTCGATTTCATCAGCGGCAACTACACCGATTTCCGCCGTAACCTCGACGACGTGGTTCCCAACGCTGCCGTAACCTACATGTTCGGCCCGGCCACCAACCTCCGCCTCGCCTACCAAATGCGTATCAACCGCCCGGCGATCAGCCAGATGAACCCCACGGAGTTCAGAATAACCCAGGATATGGTACAGGTCGGAAACCCTGACCTCGAAAGCGAACGTTACAACAGTCTCAGCCTGACCTACTCCAACTTCGGCCGCGTGCTCGGTGGCAATGTAACGCTCAGCTACTACCAGTCGGACAACTCCATAGAAGACTACGTGCACGTCGAGAATGGCGTGACATACCAGAGCTATGGCAACTTCGGCCATAACCGCAAGGCGGAACTGTCCGGATTCCTTAACTGGAACATCACACAGTCAATGTCACTCTCCGTGAACGGAAGCCTCGACTTCACCTCCATACGTTCAGGCGACGGACTGCTCGGCAACCATGGGTGGAACGGCAACTATGGCGCCAACTTCAACTACACCGGTCCGTGGCGCATGAAATACTCACTCTACGGCGGACAGTCGACAGGAAGCGTGAGATTGCAGGGCAACTACGACGGATGGTACTACTACGGACTCGGAATAAGCCGCAGTTTCCTCAAAGACGACGCTCTTACGGTGGCGGTCAACGCAAGCAGCTTCCTTACCAAATACACAGTATGGAAAGGCCACACCTACACCGGCACCCACACCATAGACAACACCTCGTACAACCGCAGCTGGAACGTCGGAATAAGCCTCTCATGGAACTTCGGACATCTCCAGGACCAGGTCAAAAAGACAGGAGCAGACCTTGAAAACAACGACAGCAAGAGCACCGGAAGCAAAGGAATCGGCATGTAAATGCCGATTCCCCGCCAAAAAGTAAACTAAAAGCGCGAAATATGCAATATAATCCACCCTCGGCTCTTTCCCATTCCAATAAATTTTGCTAATTTTGGAGATTGAACAGATAAGAAATTAAATGGGATTCAAAAGTTTTTTTTCCAAGAAGAAGAAAGAGACACTCGACAACGGTCTCCAGAAGACCAAAGAGGGAGTATGGAGCAAGATCTCGCACGCCATAGCGGGCAAGAGCAAGGTTGACGACGACGTGCTCGACGACCTTGAGGAAGCCTTCATCACCAGCGATGTCGGCACCGACACCACCCTCCGCATAATCGAGCGGCTTCAGGAACGCGTGGCCCGCGACAAATACGTGGGCAGCGAGGAGCTCCGCCGTATGCTTGTCGAGGAGATCAGCGACATGCTTGAGAAACCGGAGAACGACAGCGACCTCGACGACTTCGAGGTGCGCAAGACGGGTGAACCCTACGTAATCATGGTCGTGGGCGTGAACGGCGTGGGAAAGACCACTACAATAGGCAAACTCGCCCACCAGTACAAGGCTGCAGGCAACAAGGTTGTGCTCGGAGCGGCCGATACGTTCCGCGCCGCAGCCATCGAACAGCTCGACATCTGGGGTGAGCGCGTCGGCGTGCCCGTCGTAAAGCAGAAGATGGGCAGCGACCCCGCAGCAGTTGCGTTCGACACACTTTCGTCGGCCAAGGCCCAAGGCGCGGATGTCGTTATTATCGACACTGCCGGCCGACTCCACAACAAGATCGGACTGATGAACGAGCTGACAAAGATAAAGAACGTCATGAAACGGGTTGTGCCCGACGCTCCGCAGGAGATTCTTCTCGTTCTCGACGGCTCAACAGGCCAGAACGCATTTGAGCAGGCACGCCAGTTCGTTGCCGCAACCGAAGTCAACAACCTCGCCATCACCAAGCTCGACGGCACGTCTAAAGGTGGCGTGGTGATCGGCATCAGCGACCAGTTCAAGATTCCCGTAAAATACATTGGCCTCGGCGAAGGCAAGGAAGACCTTCAGATTTTCCATCCCTCCGAATTCGTACGCTCACTTTTTGAGAATGTGGAATGCTGAAAAATCACATTGACATAATATCGATGGGCTGCTCGAAGAATCTGATAGATTCCGAGAGAATGATACGTCGTCTCACAGCCAAAGGCTACACCGTGACCCATAACCCCGAGACGCCCTCCGGGGAATATGTCATGGTCAACACATGCGGATTTATCGGCGATGCCAAAGAGGAGTCGATAAACCTGCTGCTCGAACTTGCCGAACTTAAAGAGGAAGGAGAGATTGGGAAGATTGCCGCCATGGGATGTCTTACCGAACGCTACCTCAGCGACCTAAAGGCGGAGATGCCGGAGATTGATCTTATTTATGGTAAATTCGACTGGGACCGCTTCATCAACGACCTTCCCGACCTGAAAGCCGACCGCCGTCCCAAGGAATGGGAACGCACTTTGACCACTCCCCCGCACAGCGCGTATGTAAAGATCTCGGAAGGATGCAACCGTTTCTGCGCCTTCTGCGCCATCCCCTTGATAACCGGACGACACAAGTCGCGTCCGGAAGAGGAGGTACTGGAAGAGGTCCGTGACCTCGCCAAAGAGGGAGTGCGTGAGTTCAACATCATAGCCCAGGACCTTTCGAGCTACGGACTCGACCTCTACAAAGAGCACCGGCTCGCGCAGCTCATAGACCGCATGGCCGACATAGAGGGGGTTGAATGGATACGCCTTCACTACGCATATCCCGCCGACTTCCCGCTCGACATACTCGACGTGATGGCACGCCGCCCGAATGTCTGCAACTACCTCGACATAGCCCTCCAGCACATCTCCGACCCGCAATTGGAACGTATGCGCCGCCGCATAGATAAGGAGGGGACACTCAGGCTACTCGATGAAATCCGTAAACGGGTTCCCGGCATAAGGATACGCACCACACTGATGGTGGGATTCCCGGGAGAAACGGAGCAGGACTTCGAGGAGCTTCTTGAATTTGTGCGCACTCAGAAATTCGACCGCATGGGCGCGTTCGCATACTCGCGTGAGGATGACACATACGCAGACCTTCACTACGAGGATGACGTTCCCGAGGAGATAAAGCAGCAGAGGCTCGACCGGCTCATGGAAGTCCAGCAGGAAATTTCGGAAGAGCTGAACGAACGTCAGGTCGGAACACGCGTGCGTCTTCTCGTTGACGAATATGAAGGAGACACGGCAATCTGCCGCTCGCAGTGGGATTCGCCCGAGGTAGACCTGACATACCGTGTAAGCGACACCGATGCGGAACCCGGGGAGTTTATCGAGGCGATTGTGACCGAGGCGATGCCCTTCGACTTCATCGCAAAATCTACAAAATAGCGGTTTAATTTGAACAGCTGCATAAAGAATAACCGATACTGAAATGAACCTGTACGCATACAGATTGCCCGGCACCACGGAGATAAAAAGCGGAAGTTCCGAACGTCTGCACAGAGGATTCTGCTGCGGAGGTTTCGCCGTGGTACCCTTCGACGGGAGCATCGACGGAATTTTCACGATTCCCGCCGATACAGAAGGTGTCGGGGCACTTGCGGCGCTCCAAAGCCCGGACAGTCATGAAGTCTGTGCCACTGATTCTGATGATAGCCGCACACTGTATCCGTTTCCTGCTGAAAGCACTTCTCCCGATGAACATGGCCAAATGGTCCGCACCATTGTCGAGTCCATAAAATCGGGACAGCTGACAAAGTGCGTCGCGTCACGCGTCATTACCGACGGCTCGGCAATAGATGTACAGGCAACATTTCATGCTCTATGCCGTGCGTATCCCGACGCGTTCGTATTCACTTTCCACACGCCCGAGACCGGGACATGGATTGGAGCGAGTCCCGAGACACTCCTCATAAAAGAGGGCCGGTCACTACGCACCATGTCATTGGCCGGCACACGCCCCTCAGGCACCGGTGGTGAATGGGATGAGAAGAACATAGGCGAGCAGCGGATTGTGACCGACTACATATGCGACACACTACGCCAGTGCGGTCTGGATCCTGAAGAGCAGCCAACCACCACTCGCCGGGCAGGCCCCGTGGAGCACATCGTGACCGAAATATCGGCAACGCTTCCAGAGAACGGGAACGCTGCCGCACTCGAAGCCGCGATGAGACTCTCCCCCACTCCTGCACTCGCCGGATTTCCCAAGCAATCGGCCATCGGGATGATTGAACGGATTGAGAAACATCAGCGCGGTTATTACGGAGGATTCTGCGGACCTATCGCCGACAACGGTGACTTCAGATTCTACGTCAATCTGCGGTCTGCAAGAATCAAAAATGCAAGATATTGCCTTTTTGCAGGAGGAGGGATTGTAGCTGACTCCGAACCATCGGACGAATGGGAGGAGACACGACGCAAATCGGCCACACTTCTCGAACATCTGATAACAAAATAAGAACTACTAATAATAACTAACCTTAAATAAACAGTTATGAGCATTAAGACAAAGATGACAACGGCAATGTGCCTCGCGCTCGGCTTCGGACTTGCGCCGGCAGTTGCTCAGGAACACACGAAGAGTCTTGACGTGAACGGGATTGACAACAGCATCTCGCCCAAGACAGACTTCTATCACCACGTGAACACAAAGTGGCAGAAAGACCATCCCCTGACCGCCGAGTACTCACGCTATGGCCAGTTCAACATCCTCAACGACTCAAGCAACAACCGCATCCAGCGCATTGTTACCGGTCTTGCAGCCACAAATCCCAAGCCCGGCACCAACGCATTCAAGATTGCCACAATCTATGAGCAGGGCATGGATTCAGTACGCCGCAACCGTGAGGGAGCAGCTCCGATCAAGGCAAAGCTCGCCAAGATTGAAAACACCAAGCCCGAGGAGATGGGCGACCTGTTCCGCTACATGCACCGTTACGAGAGCTCACCTCTCTTCGGGGTTTCGATGATGGAAGACCTCGGCAACAGCCAGGTTTACGCCATGTATGTCAGTGGCGGTGGTCTCGGCCTCGGCGACCGCGACTACTACCTGCTCAACGACAAGCGCAACAAGGAAGTGCGCAACGCATACATCAAGCTCATCGAGACACAGATGGGACTTGCCGGTTACAGCAAGAAAGATGCCAAGCGTATCGCCAAGAACGTACTGAAGGTCGAGACACTCATAGCAGACTCGACATGGACACGCGAAGAGAGCCGTAATCTTCCGGCAATGTACAACCCGCGCACCATGGAGCAGATCGAGGCCATGTATCCCAACCTTCCTATCCGCGCGATGATCGAGGATATGGGCATATCTGTTCCGGAGATGGCTATCGTTACAGAAATCAACACAGTGAAGCAGGCCGACAACCTGATGAAGAGTCTGGCTGACCGCGAGAAGAAAGACCTCTATCTCTGGGACATCGTATCGGGTGCCGCACGCTACCTGAGCGACGATTTCGCCGATGCAAGCTTTGAGTTCAGCAAGGTGATGTCGGGTGTGCAGCAGCAGCGTCCCCGCTGGAAAAAGTCACTCGGCACTGTCGAAGGTGTGATGGGTGAAGGTATCGGCGAGCTTTATGTTGAGAAATACTTCCCCGAAAGCTCGAAGGTATATATGGAAGGACTCGTGGAGAACCTGCGCAAGGCGCTTGGCAAGCACATCATGCACCTCCCCTGGATGACCGACGACACCAAGTATGAGGCACTCAAGAAACTCAACGCCATCACCGTCAAGATCGGTTATCCCGACAAATGGAAAGACTACTCGCTTCTCCAGATTGACCCGAACCTGAGCTACTACGAGAACATGCACAACGCCGGTCTCTGGGCGTTCGACCGTCAGCTTGAGAAATGGGGCAAACCCGTTGACCGCACCGAATGGGGCATGACTCCTCAGACCATCAACGCATACTACAACCCGATGAACAACGAGATCGTGTTCCCCGCCGGTATTCTCCAGGCACCCTTCTTCGATCCCGAATCGAGCGATGCCGAGAACTACGGTGGTATCGGTGTTGTAATCGGTCACGAGCTTACTCACGGCTTCGACGACCAGGGTTGCAACTTCGATGCAGACGGCAACATGGTGAACTGGTGGACAGCCGAGGACAAAGAGGCATTTGACAAGCTGACACAGGGTCTTGCAGACCAGTACAGCGCGGTTGAGGTTCTCCCCGGTCTCATGGCAAACGGCCAGTACACACTTGGCGAGAACATCGCCGACCAGGGTGGTCTCCGCGTGGCCTACACCGCCTTCCTCGACTCACAGAAGAAGAAAGGTGTTGACATCACAACCGAGAAGATTGACGGTCTGGATCCCCTCCAGGTGTTCTACCTCAACTTCGCCAACCTCTGGGCAACCAACATCCGCGATGAAGAAATCCGCAACCTGACAACCGGAGACGTACACTCACTCGGCATCAACCGTGTGAACGTATCGCTCAAGAACATCGAGCCCTTCATGAAGGCGTTCAGCGTGACCGAGGGTGACGCTATGTTCCTCCCCGAATCAGAGCGCGTAATCATCTGGTAAAAAGCACAAGATATTCTTATACTCAGCGGCGCCGCATCGGTTGGATGCGGCGCCGCTTTTCATTATTCTGACAGAAGATTGACCCGTTATATCAGGCCATGAACATTTTGACCCGGTTCCAACGACCGTCGAGGGCATCGGGGACACAGTCCACATCCTCCGGCTGTTTCATGTCGGCAAACTGAGACATGCTCCATACGAAGGGAAGCTGACGCACATGCGCCGTACCGAATTTCATCCAGAAAGATGTCTTGGTGCCGTTGATATCCGGCTTCCGCGACAGATTCGAGAGTACTTCCTTGACCAAATCGGCCGAAAAAGCCTTGGCGTCAACAGAACCGTCGGGACGTGTACGGGGCATCTCAGTCGTGCCGTATCCGAGATCCCAGCGTCCGTAGATGGAAAGCGGTTCACGATCTTCGGTGTATGTGATAAGATCCTTGGTGCTCTCCATGTCGGTCACGGTGTCAATCCGCGCCCAGAGCTGATTACGGCGCATCGGGCGCAGGTTCATGCTCTCCAGCTCATAGCCGACCCACCAGGAAACCGGTTGGTTCACGCCGAAAATATGCGTCGGAGTGATCAGATGGTGGTCATAGTCCAGCTTCGTGGGAACATAACCGGTGGAATCCTTCAGGGTGACATTCTTTCCGTCGCACTTGAAGAGCACGAAACGGTTGTAGCTCATGTCGAGAAGACCTATCTCACCGGTATTTGTATCGATGATATGGTATCCGTTGAGGTATGTACCCGTATTGTCGAGCGAGCAATAATCATAGAACTCGTCGATAGTCCGGGCGAACTGCTCGGCAGCTGCCGAACGGTATGCAAGCCATATACCGTTTACTTTCGGCTCGTCGTAGAGATCCACATGGGTCGTCTCATTGAAACCGATGCCGTTGCCATTGAAACCGAAGTCGGTGTTTGAGCCGAACTGACCCTGGCAGTTCGCATTCTGGGTCACGAAATCATCGCCTATGCAATATGTCACAGCGCATGACTGAGCCCAGAAGCAGCACCAGGAGTTGTGTGTCCAGAACACATTGCGGTCCGGCATCAGCTTGGTGAAGGCCGTGCAATGGTCAGGTTTCTCCTTTGAGTTTGACTTATGGGCAGTTCCATAACCCATTACGAGTCCGATCTTGTCGCCGATGCAGTCGAAAAGATCGTACTGCGTGTTGATGAAAATCACATCCAGCAACGTGAGAGGGTCATCACCGGCATGGAGAACGGACTGGTCAGCCGGATAAGAGGAAAGAACCAGATCTGACTCCGATACTGATTTCTTGGGTTCAGCACCGACAGCGCCGTCATAAATGCCGAGCTGGCGGAACATGAGCCGGAGAATCTTCTGGTATCTGATGTCGTTCTTCTCCCGCTCCACCACATCGCACAGATAATTGTAATTCTGCACGACAGTCTCACCGGCAGCCGAAAGATACTCCGGTTTGACCTCGATAGAGAGAGCGTTCTGAGGAGTCGCACCGATCAGAAAGTTCTTCCATGAATTGTTACGGGTGGCCAGAATGGTCTTGCCGGTCTGGACTTTACCTTGAACGTAACCCGCGTTGTATTCATTCTGGTATATGCTCACGTTCGGGTTTTGCGCGTAGATGGCATAATTCCAGTTGTTGTCCACACACTGCGCGAATCCGCAAGTGTATTCGTCAAGGACGAACTGAGTGGGCTCCGTGTTCTTGAAATTTGGGGTGTATTTAGCCATTTTTTGATAATTCTAAGATTGTAAATTACATCAGTATCACAGGAGTGGTGACAGGCATCACTCCATGAACATCTTCACACGGTTCCAGTTTCCGTCGATGACATCCGGTATGCAGTCAACCTCTTCGGGCAGTTTGAATTTTGCCCAGATTGAACCGGACCAGCTGAAAGGAGAGCCATCGATATACGGACTTCCGAACTTCATCCAGAAGGATGTCTTCTTGCCATCCTTGGAGGGCTTCATCGAAAGCGAGGCGAGCACCTGCTTGATTTCCTCTGTGCCGAAAGCCTTTCCGTCGATTGAACCGTGAGGCTGGTAACGCAAGAACTCGGATGTGCCGTAATTCTTATCCCATCGGCCGGCGATTGAAATCGGCTCCAGACTCTCGTTGTAGGTTATGAGACTTTTGGCCGACTCCATGTCGCGCACATTGCCGATATTCCGGTAGAGCTGATAACGGCGTTTGGGCGCACCATCGATGGTCATCAGCTCACGCCAGATACGCTTGTAGATAGGAATGTTGCAGCCGAGCACATGCTCCTCGGAAATCATATGGTGATCCCAGTCGAGGAAATCTGGCACATAGCCTGTAGAATCCACAACCTTCAGTTTCTCGCCGTCGCTCTTGAAGAGAGCGAAACGGGCATAGCTCATATCGACGAGACCGAATTCACCCTTGTAGGCGTCGACAAGCATGTAGGCGTTGAGGTATGTACCGGTATTGTCGAGCTTGCAATAGTCGTAGAACTCGTCGATCGAGCGGGCGAAACCCTCGGCGGCGGCGGCACGCCAGGTAAGCCACAGACCCTCGGTTTTAGATTCGTTGTAGAAATAAGTCTCGGTGGTCTCGTTGAAACCGATACCATGTCCATTGAAGCCGAAATCTGTGTTCGAACCGAACTGACCGGGACAGAAGGAATTCTGTGTAAGGAAGTCCTCACCTATCACATAAGTGACGGCGCAGGTCTGGGCCATGAGACAGCACCAGCTCGTGTGTGCCCAATAGATTTCCCCATCCGGCATACGTTTCACGAAACCGGAACAGCGTCCGGGCTTCAATTCCGGAATCGGCTCTTCGTGGAGAGTCTTTTCCTCGATGTCCTTCTCCAGTTTGTTGAGCGCGACTCCGAGAGGCTTTGAGATAGCATCCCAAAGGTCCATCTGAGCATTTATGAAATAGATATCGATGAATGTCAGCGGATCATCTCCGGCACAGAGCCGGGCATCTTCAGGAGGCATTGATGACAGTTTCAGATTGTCGAAAGAGACATTCTTTAGGGGTTCCTTGTCTGCGGCGCCATGGTAGATGCCGAGCATACGGAACATAAGGCGTGCGATATTCCGGGATTTCTCACACGTATTCATGTTTTTCTCCACCCATCCGGTCAGATAGTTGTAATTATCGACCAGAGCTTTCCCTGCGATTTCAAGACCGCCGGGAGGGATTTCGGTAGAGTTGGCGCCGGGGCCTTCATCGAGCACATACCATCGCCAGGTATTGTTTCTGGTCGCCTTGATCACATGGTTGGACTGGACCTTTCCCTGAACGTAGCCGGCGTTGTACTCGTTCTGGAAGATGCTTACAGATGGATCCTGTGCATAGATGGCGTAGTTCCAGTTGTTGTCCACGCACTGTGCATAACCTTTCGTGTACTCATTGAGCACGAATTCGACAGGCTCTGTGTTTTTAAAAGTGTTTTGGCTCATAATAAATCAATTAAGATTTGGTTGAATCATTTTTTTGAGAAGATGCAGAGTCCGGTTCCGATGGAGTCTCCGGGGCTGCAGGGGTGTCCGGTGCCTTCGGGTTCCGAGGAGTCTCCGCAGCGGGTGCGGTCAGGGAACCGTCAGCGCTTGGAGCCGGTCGTGTGATGGCATCTACGTTGCTGGCGGCCTCGGCGGCGGCACGGGCATTCCGCGCGGCGGTCTCAGCGTCGGCGGCAGCCAGATCGGCAGCGGCTTTCGCCTTGTCGGCGGCTTTCTCTTCATTGATCTCAGCGAGAAGAATGTCCTCACGCACAGAATCAATGCGGGCTTTCTCCTTGGCAATGGCAGATTGTGTGGCAGTCAATGTGCTCTCAAGATTCTTCTCAATATCCTCCAGGGTAGCCTCGGCATTCTCAAGCGGGAGTCTGCCTTCGTCGGGATTGGGAGTTACGATGCCATGCTGAGTGGCAAGAGCGACATTATATGTACCCTCCTTCACGGCCTTGCGGTAGATAGGAGGAAGATTATCGATGGGATGACCTTCTTTGGTGCGGATGCCGACAACGATCTTATAGATAAGTACTACGACAGCACTGACAAGCATCACAATCAGAGAGAGCACGAACGGGAACTCCTGATTGCTCGTGGGGAGCGGGGTGTGTCCGAACAGCATTCCGACATACTTGAAGAAGAACGGATTGAGCACGTTGCCGAGAGAATCCATCACAGAATAGATCGATAGAGAGATAACCGCAGCGGCCGGTGTGGAGATGGCTACACACTTGTTCTCTACGTAAGGCTGGGCCACACCATAGAAGAAGCAGGCGATAAAGATACCTATACCTATTATGACAGGAAGCTTAGTCACGAAGATAAGCAGGAAGCCGGCACCGATTGCAAGCAACATGAAGATGTAGACTCCATGCTTGAGCCATGTCATGACCCAGTTGAGCACGAATCCGGAAATCATGATTCCGAAGAAAAGGACAGCCTGCAGGTATCCCGAAGTGACAGATGAATTGACAAGGTAGGGAATGTAATTTGAGATCGCGCCAATTACGAGAGTGATCACGAAATAGTATATGCAATACTTGATGAGCGCCGGAATGTTGACACTCTCCTTGAAGCTGATGCTCTTCTTGGGGTTGGGAGTCCGGTTGTTGCCGATGGCCGCCGTGTTCTCATGGCGTTCCATCGGTTCCTTGATGTACTTTCTGAGCGTTCCCGAGAATAAAAGCGGGAACAGAGGCAACAGATAGATCACGAATGGCAGACGCCAGTCAACCTTGGCCATATATCCGGTTGCGATGACACCGATCATCAGACCGACATTGACCATAGCCGACGAGTTGCCATACTGCTGCTGACGCTGCTTGCCTGCGAACATATCAGCCACAAACACAGAGGCCAGAGGAGATACGATACCTGCGCCTATACCGATTATGAAGCTCAGGATGATCACCACAACCATGTTTGGGGCGAACCAGAAGCTGGCGGCGGCTATTACGTAGAAGAGACAGACCCAGTAGAGCATTTTCATGTTGTTCCATCGGGTTGCGAGGGCACCCCCGAGAAGGGTGAAGGGAATTGCGGCAATGTTTGGCGCAACGGTCAACATTTGAGTCTCAAGCTCGGTTGTGCCGGGAAACACCTTGAGCATTATCGGCATTACCGGGGCTATTGCAAGACCGGGGATCGAAGTGATGATCCAGATGATGTAAAGATCAATCAGCGCGAGCCACCCTACGCGGGTACCTTTGCCGGATTGAACTCCGTGTCGTGAAAAACCCATAGTATTTAAGTTTAGTGATTAAGTATCTACATATGAACTGGGAATAGAGGAGAGAAGAAAGGGAGGAGGGAGGAGGGAAATCAGATTGTGAACATGAACTGCATCTGGACCCGGTTGTCGGATGCTCCGCCGACATTCCACGTCTGACGCCGGCCATACAGATATTCAAGGCCGACCTGGAAATATGACGAGATGTTGTAGAACACGTTGCCGGCCGCATAGATCGCATATTTGTAATCATTCAGATGGTCGGGAAGTGTGGCGGCTGCTTCGGCATATTTTGATACGCCCCATATGCGTGCTTCCGAGACCATTGCGTTTACCTGCCATTTTGGGGATATATTGTAAGTGACACCGAAATTAAGGCCCATCATCGGCGATGGTGTCATCTTGCCGGGGCTGGCATCATCGGGAATGTAAGAGAGCGGTTGTCCGGCGATATCCTGGATATAAGCCCCGATACCTTTTCCGTAGACCGCCTGGAGATAGAGAATCAACGGTTCCACAGGATTCAGGTTACCGCTTACCATGACACCCCAGCCGGTTGAATAACGTCGTTTACCGGTGAGCAGGTCACGATATGCGAGATTACGGATAATACCGGAGAGACGGATTCGGTTGTAGGTTGATTTACCCCACTCCACCCACATAGGGATATCGGGGATATTCTGATTGAAGGCCGTAGGATCGGCCACGGGTTGACCGGTCACCTCCTGACCTTCCCACACCTTGTAGTCTTTGCCCAGATAGCGACCGGACGAAGCATAATAGGAAGGCATGTCAAGTCCGATTGCAAACCTGAAGCCATTGTATGACTTGGAGGTGTAACTCACTTCATACGCTACATTCGAGACACATCCCGAAGGGCCTTCAGGGTCGATTGTCGGAGGCTGACACGCATATTCATCCTGAAGGAGCGTGAGTTTCTGTCCGGCGGTGAACCCGCGCCACGACACGTATGCCCTCTGCAAGACAATACCCGTAGTGTTGCCGTTGGTGCCTACTTTGATATATCCTGTGATCTGGTCGTCGGTGCCACCGAGTCCGACCACCTGGACATCGAGGGCTGCATTGAGGGGATTGATATAGAAATGTGATTTCTTTCCCGTCGGAGGTGGTACCGGAATCTGAGATGTCACAAACGAGATGCCGGCACCTGACTGGCCATACAGGTCGTTACCGAGATCTGCTCCGATGATGGGATTTACCTGACCACCGATGGTCATTACGAACTTGTTGTCGGATGTCCTGATTGCGAAATGAGGCACCGGAATCGCCGCGTTCTCCTTCGGCCTGTCCTTATTAAGAATCTCGCGCACCTCGGCGTTGGCCGCTGTCTTTACAAACTCAATACGACTGCCGGGCGAGGAAGTGGTATCGCACTCGGCCTTTTCTGCCGCAAGCGCTCCGGCGGGAGCACATGCACAAAAGCAAATAAGTGGAATCATGCTTTTCATAGGCGTAATATTATGTGAAATGATTGTGTGTGTCACAAGGCAAGTAACGTATGCCAGATGTAGAATAGAATCCTCAGGAAACGAAACGCAACTCGCATATTTTCTCGTCACTTATTAAACACACGATTCAAAATATAGTTTCAGATACATGCAATTTATTTCACATCTGTGGCCAATGGCATAAAAATGTAAGTAACTATAAAAACGAAATAACACTTTGATTCGGCACATTCACTGATAACGCCAAGTTCTCAATAATGCCGAATTTATTGAGATGGGCAATAAACCTCACCTCTCCCCTCTTTGTTAAGAAGACAAAACTTTCGCTATGATTTACACAGACTCAGGCAATGGGAACAAGATTCCGTTGATATCACTTATTGCCATTCTATCGATTTCACTCACGGTAAATCTTCCCGGTCTGGCGGTATCGCCGATACTCGCCAAGCTACAGGAAATTTTTCCCCACACATCAACACTTGAGACCCAGATGCTCACATCACTTCCGAATCTGGTCATTATCCCGTTCATACTACTGTCCGGGAAACTTGCAAAGGGTAAGGCCCAGACACTTATCCTTGCAATCGGTCTGTGCGTGTTCGCGGCAGCGGGTATTCTATATTTCTTCGCTAAATCGATGATCATGCTTATTCTTTTAGGTTGCGTGGTCGGCGTTGGATGCGGTCTTGTCATCCCGCTCGCCGCGAGCATGATAGCGGTTTATTTCACAGGACGCCGGAACGTATGGGCACTCGGACTGAAATCAGGAACTTCAAATGCAGCAGTCATCGTTGCCACACTTTTTGTCGGCTGGGTGGCGGCCTACAACTGGCATCTCTCGTTCCTTGTCTATCTTGTGCCGGTCATCCCGATACTCCTGATACCATTCATGACCCCGGGGTATATATGCTCACATGCCCAGCCTCCTATCAATATGACAGCCGAGGCCGTGCATGGCTCGAAGACACCGGCAACCAGACCACTTCCGGCAAAAGGGCATAAACTTGCACTGCGACTATTAGCGGGAGTCATCGCCCTCTACATCATCTGCACCTACGCCACAATAGCTGTCAGCTACAGCTTGCCATTCGCTATGGACCATTACGGGTTCAGTTCAGGAGCTGTCGGCATAGCGACAGCGATGTTCTTCATCTCCGCGACACTTGCCGGGTTCACACTCCCCTTCATGATCAAAGGCTGCAAGAGTTGGACAATCCTGATCTCGATAGCCATCTCCGCAGCAGGATTATTGTTGGTTTCCCTGTTCCATTCGATGTGGATATATATAGTTGGCATATTCATGACCGGCTACGGCTACGGCATAGTGCAGCCAATCATATATGACAAAACGACCTCGATCGCACCCGACAAGGCACATGCGAACCTATATTTCTCATATGTGCTGACGGGCAATTACATCGCGATCTCCTGCGCACCCTTCTTCATCAAGCTGATGGCCATTATATTCCACACGTCGACCACGGCATCACCCAATTTCACCTTCTTCCTCAATGCGGCCATAATGGGGCTATTGCTGATTACCGGAATCCTGCTACGCAAAAAATATGTGTTCAGCGTTGACCCGGTGAGCACCGCAGCCCGACACAGACCGGCACCGAAACCTGTGAAAAAAAGCTGAAAAAGTAATGGGCCATTTTAAATTTAAAATGGCCCATTACTTTTTCAAAACTCCGTTAAGTCAACAGGAATGTAACCTGATATCTTTCGCTCTATTTTTCGTGAGTCAGCCTTTTTTCAAGGTCAGCCTTTGACTTGGGCGATGGGGGTTACTTTGGATTTGCGGCTCAGGCTGAAGATGCCGGCCACAAGGGCGAAGGAGAGGGAAATCCATAGGCAGATGTGGACGAGTTCGTAGGTGGTGGCTGCAAACACCGCGAAGACTATGGTGACGAGGGTCGCACCGAGCGTCTGGCCTACCAGCCGCGCCGTGCTCTGCATTCCTCCCGCACCCCCGGTCCGGTTAATCGGAGTAGCCGTTACCATCACGATGTTGTTGGGTGTCTGGAACAATCCGTAACCGATTCCGCATACCGTCATGCGCCATATTATCCCCCAGGCAGACACACCAGACTCGGGCATCAAAATCATCAGGAACAGTCCGCAGGCAAATACCGCCATGCCGACAGCCGCAGTCACTCCGGCGTTATGCTTCTCCACAAAGCGGGCGGCAAGCGGCGAAACAATCATTGTGGCGAGTGGCCACGGGGTCATGAGCAGACCTGTCACGATCGAGGAGAAGCCGTAGCTGTTGAGCAATATGAACGGGAGAGCGACCATCGCAAGCATCTGCGCGATAAACGAACATACCGAAGTTATGACACTCAGCGTGTACAGACGGATTTTGAACAGGTCAACGGGCAGCATCGGATCACTGCGGTGCAATTCACGGCGTATGTAGAATATGGCCACCACGGCCGCACAGCCCAACAGTATGAACAATCTCGGTTCGTCGCTCCTGCCCGTGTATCCACCTAATGCAAGGAAAAGCAAGCCGAACATGAGTATGTTCTCCACAGCACTCACCATGTCATATTTTGTGCGGTGCTCCTTCTTAGGATTCTGAGGCAGATATTTCTTTCCCAGAAGAAAAGCGGCCACTCCAAACGGCACATTTATAAGGAAGAGCCAGTGCCATGAGGCGATAGACAGCAAAGCTCCTGCTATGGTCGGGCCGGCAGCCGTAGCGCTGGCCACAACCATTCCGTTGAGGGCGAGACCCCGGCCGAGTACCTTGCGCGGATAAATCAGACGGGTCAGAGCGATGTTGACACTCATGACGCAGGCCGCACCAATACCCTGAATCGCGCGCGAAACAAGAATCGCGGTGAAGTTCCACGAGGCCGCACACATTGCCGAGGCGAGCGTGAAGATGACCACACCCGTCAGGAACGTGCGACGGTAGCTGAACAGGTCGCCCACCGACGACAGCGGCAGAATCAGCATCGTGATCAGCAGCTGATATATGGTTACAATCCAGACCGTGAGCGAGTCTGAGATTCCGAACTTGGTGGCGAGCACAGGAAGTGCCACATTGACCACCGTGACATCAAGAACGGTCATCACCAACACGATAAGGATGGCGATGACCGCAGTGTACTTTTTCAAAGATAGTTTCTCTGTTTCCATCAAAAAGGTTTTACGGGTCTGAGCGGCCGGAAGTCTCGGAGCCTCCTCCAAGAGCCCGGTAGAGCGTGACAACCGACTGCAGCTGATTATACTTGTCAACAACAAGATTGAGCCGTGAGTTCAGAAGGTCCTGCCGCGATGAGAGCAGTTCGAGATAAGTGGCGTTGCTTGTCCTGAACAGGAGCTCATTCGAACTTACCGTTTTCTCAAGAGCCTCGCTCTGCGATGTGTGATGCTCTATGTCGCGGCTGTAGGCCTCGATGGCATATAGCGCATCGTTGACCTCCTGCCCCGCCTCAAGCAACGTCTGCCGGTAGTTGAGCAACGCAATCTCCTCCTCGTCTTCCGATATACGGAGATTTGCCTTCAATTTACCACGTTGGAAAATCGGCTGCACCAGCGAACCAAGAGCCTGCAACAGCCAGCCGCCCGGATTAGAAACGGCCTGACCCAGCGAATTAGTCCATCCCGCAGAACCTCCGAGCGTCAACGAGGGGTAGAAAGCGGCCCTCGATTGGTTGACGGCATAGAACGATGCCGCGAGAGTCATCTCTGCCTGAACCACATCGGGGCGACACGACAGAAGACTGAGGGGCAGTCCGACAGAAATATCGGCAGGAAGGGTCTGCTCCTTGAGAGAAGTCCTCTCAACAGGACGGTAAGTCTCGCCCAACAGGGTGCAGATTGAGTTCTCTACCTCTCGGCGCTGACGCATAAGACCGTTGTTGGCCGCAAGCAGCTGTTCGAGATTGGCGCGTGCCTGACTTACGGCATTTGCACGTATGTCACCGACTTTCAACTGGAGTTCCATGGCGCGGAGCTGCTCTTTCCAGAGCTCGATCGTGGCAGTGCTTATATCTATCTGCTCGTCGAACATAAGGAGAGAATAGTATGCCTCGGCCACCGATGATATGAGCCGGGAACGAACAGCCTGAGCATATGCGGTCTGACCGAGCAACTGCGCCTGTGACTCACGTTTGGCATTTCGTAGCTTACCGAACAGGTCAATCTCCCAGCTCAGAGAGACAGGAATCTCGTAAGTTTTCGAAGCCTTGTTGCCATCGACACTTGTAATCGCACCCCCCGGCGAGAACGTCAGCGAAGGGAGATATGCGAGTTTCGCAGCGTTGAGGCTTGCAGCAGCCTGATCAACCCTGAGAAACGCCACACGAAGGTCTGTATTGTTCTCCAAGGCCCGGTTGACAAGCGCCCTCAGACAGCGGTCTCTGAAAAGGCTGTCCCACGGCATTGTGCCCAGCGAGCCAGCCGAGTCTACGTAGGCCCGGGTAGAATCATTGTAGAGCGAGTCCACCGCCGGGACCTCCGGTCTGCTGTACGTGCGGTACAGATTGCAGCCGGTAAGTCCGAGCGACAGAATCGGAAGAATTGTTATTATTGGAAGAAGTTTCATTTCTTGAAGTGTTTACTTGTTCTCACTGTTGGTCTCATTCGTGCCGGTTGCCTGAAGAGCTTTCTGACGCTCCAGCTCACGCTCCTTGCGGCGGCGTCCCATAACACGTTCCTCTATATATTGGAAAGTTATGAAGAAAGCCGGAGTTACGAAGAGAAGTCCGACAGTACCGATAATCATACCGCCTACCACTCCCACGCCGAGCGAAGTATTGCCGTTGGCACCGACACCGGTAGCGAACATCAGCGGAAGCAGACCGAAAATCATGGTCAGCGCGGTCATAAGGATAGGACGGAGTCGCACCGAAGCGGCCGATATGGCGGCCTGGGCAAGCGACATACCCGCTTTGCGGCGTTCGGTACCATACTCCGTGAGCAGAATGGCAGTCTTGGCCAACAGACCGATAAGCATGATGAGACCCGTCTGAAGGTAGATATTGTTCTCGATACCCCACAACTTGGCGAAGAGGAAGCTGCCCATAAGTCCGAACGGCACCGAAAGAATCACGGCGAGAGGCACGAAAAGGCTCTCGTAGAGAGCACAAAGAATCAGGTATATGAACAACACGCAGACACCGTAGATGATGAGCGTGGTGTTGCTGCTGCCCGACTGTTCCTCCTCGCGTGTCATACCCGAGAACTCGAAACCGTAACCGGTGGGCAGTGTCTCGGCCGCAACCTCATTGATGGCCTTTATGACGTCTCCCGAGCTGTAACCGGCGGCGGGCATACCCTGCACGTTAATAGCCGAGAACATGTTGAAACGCATTAGCGACTCGGCTCCGTACGACTTGGTCAGCTTCACGAACTGGCTGACCGGAGCCATGCCACCCTTGGTGCGGACATAAATGTTGTCGAGAGCCTGCATACCGTCGCGGTAATTGTAAGGAGCCTGCACGATTACGCGGTAGATCTTCGTGAAGCGGTTGAAGTTGGAGGCATATATACTTCCGAAATAACCGGAGAGGACATTGAGCACCTCGCTTGTGGTCGTACCCGCACGCTGGCACTGCGCCTCATCGACATCGATAGTGTACTGCGGGAAGTTCGCGCTGAACGAAGTCTGGGCCATCTCGACCTCCGGCCGTTTGTTGAGAGCCTCAAGGAAATCTGTCGTTACCTTGCTGAGCTGGTCGTAGCCTTTGCCGGCGCGGTCCTGGAGATAGACATCGAAACTGTTACCGGAACCGTAACCCGCAATCATAGGAGGCGCGAAGATGAACAGGCGGGCATTCTTGATATGTGCCGTGCGACGGTAGATCTCCTGACGTATCGCATCAACGCTGTCATCCTTGCCGGTTCGTTCATCCCAGGGTTTGAGTTTTATGATGAACATACCGTGCGAGGCACCGTTGCCTGAAGCCATACCGAAACCGGTCACCATATTGAAGCTCTGTATCTGCGGCATCTGCTTGATTTCCGCCTGAATCTCCTGCATGATCGATTCCGATTCGGAAAGAGTACTACCGGCCGGGGCATCGAAACTCATGAAGATTGTACCCGTATCCTCATTAGGAACAAGACCGGTCTTTGTTGTAGACATAAGCCATACGAGAAGTCCGGAGGCTATCAGCAGCGTGGCCCACCCGAGCCATTTATGCTTTATGAAGAAGAACACTCCACCTACATACTTGCGCACAATCTTCTTGAACGTGGCGTTGAAGGCCAGACGGAAACGGGTGGAGAACTCCAGCTTCTCACCCTCGACAATCTTCTGGTTCGGACGCAACAGCAGAGCGCATAACGCCGGAGACAAGGTGAGGGCGTTGATCGCGGAGATACCTACGGCGACAGCCATCGTGATACCGAACTGGGTGTAGAACACACCCGAGGTTCCACCCATGAAAGATACCGGCACAAACACAGCCATGAAGACAAGAGTGGATGTTACGATGGCCGACGATATGCCGCTCATCGCATCGACGGCCGCACGGTAGGTCGAGTCATAGCCCTCGTCAAACTTCGCCTGCACAGCCTCGACCACAATGATCGCGTCGTCCACAATCGTACCGATGGCGAGCACAAGCGCAAAGAGCGTCAGCAGGTTGATACTGAATCCGGCTATATACAGGAAAGCGAAAGTACCGATGAGCGACACGAAGATACTTATGGTCGGGATCAGGGTCGAACGCGGATTCTGGAGGAAGAAATAAACCACCAGCACCACAAGCACAATTGCTTCGAGCAGGGTCTCGATAACCTTATCGATCGAGGCATCAAGGAATGTCTTGGTGCTCATGAGCTGCACAAGCTCCACATCATCGGGAAGAGACTGGCTAACCTGATCGAGATACTTCTCTATATTTATGATAATCTCGTTGGCATTGGATCCTGAAATCTGGTTGATCATGCAGGTCGCACCCGGCAGACCGTTCACGGCACCCTTGTAAGAATAGCTCTGGGCACCAAGCTCGACATCGGCGACATCCTTCAACTTGAGCACACGACCATCATCGAAAGCCTTTATTACGATTTCCTCGAACTCGCTTTCCTCCTCCAGACGGCCACGGTATTTGAGCGTGTACTGGAAGACATTCTCGGAGTCCTCTCCTATCGCACCGGTCGAAGCCTCGATGTTCTGGCTCGACAAAGCGGCAGTCACATCGTCGGGCACAAGCCCGTACTGAGCCATCACATCGGGTTTGAGCCAAATGCGCATGGCATATGCGCCGCCCATGACATTAACCTCACCCACACCCGATATACGCTGGATACCGGGCTTGATGTTGATGTTCATGTAGTTGGTGAGGAAAGTCTCGTCGTAAGTGCCATTGGGGCTGAAAAGTCCGAAAACCATCAGCTGACTGTTCTGGCGCTTGCGGGTCGTGACACCGATTTTAGTGACCTCGGCCGGAAGAAGCGCCGTGGCTGTCGAGACGCTGTTCTGTACGTTGACCGCAGCCATGTCGCCGTCGCTTCCCTGCTTGAAGAATATGGTTATCTCACCACTGCCCGTGTTACTTGCCGTAGAGGTCATGTAAGTCATGTTCTCCACACCGTTTATGGCCTCTTCAAGCGGCACAATGACACTCTTCTGGACCGTCTCTGCATTCGCACCGCTGTAAGTGGTCGAGACCCTGATTGTCGGTGGTGCGATGTCGGGATACTGCTCCACCGCAAGAGAGAAAAGACCGATCAGACCGGCCACGACAATCACCACGGAGATGACAATCGAGAGAATCGGACGGTCAATGAAACGCTTTATATTCATTTCTTACCCTCCTGCTTTTTCTGACCTTCGGCTTTAGCCTTCTGTGCCGTCACCTTTGTTCCGGCCTTCAGAAGACCTGCACCCTCGGCCACTACAGTATCACCTTCGGCCAGGCCGGAAAGGACAATGTACTCCTTGCCATCGTTGATTTTGAAAACCTCGATCGGCGTGGAGACTGTAGTTCCGTTCACCACCTTATATGTGAAAATCTTATCCTGAATCTCGTATGTGGCGCCCTGCGGGATGACAAGCGATGCCGGGCGGTCGTATGACAAGATGACATTGGCCGATCCGCCGCTCAGGAGCTTACCCTCCGGGTTTGGGAAAGTCGCACGGAGCGAGACCGTACCGGTAGACTGGTCAACGATACCGCTCACAACATCAATACGGCCGTTGCGTCCGTAAGTCTCGCCGTTGCTCATCTCAAGCGAAACCGGCGGGAAAGAGCGGGCCATACCTTCGAGCGAGCCATGGCTTGACGAAAGTTCGAGAGCCTGTTTCTCGGCCAATGAGAAATAGGCATACATGTCGGAATTGTCAGAAACTGTAATCAGAGGTTCGGTCATAGTCGGGCCGACAAGCGCACCGATACGGTACGAGGACATACCGGCCACACCATCGACCGGGCTCTTGACCTCGGTATAGGAGAGGTTGTTCTGCGCGTCGCGCAGCTCAGCCTTGGCCTGCATCACAGCCGCCTCGGCACTTTTGTAGGCATTCTGCGCGGTGCGGAGTTCGTAGTCGGAAATGACCTTCTCCTTGAAGAGTTCCTGCTTACCTTCGAGCGAGAGCTTCGCATTCGCAAGATTTGCCTCGGCCGTGGCGACCGAAGCCTGAGCCTTCTGCAATGCCGCCCGATAAGGCACCTGGTCGATCACAAAGAGCACCTGGCCCCGGCGCACACGCGCACCCTCCTCCACGCAAACCTTGGTTATGAGACCCGACACCTCCGGGCGCACCTCGACTACCTGCCGGCCTTCGAGCACGGCACTGTACTTGACGGAGAGACTCTTGTCCTCCGGTTTGACTGCCAGAAGCGGATACTCCTGAGGAGCGTCCGACTTCTGCTGTTCCTGACCGCCGCACGAAGATAGAATCATTCCCGTCACAGCGACCGCCATAAGATTGTTCCTGTAAGTCATATGTTGATAAAAAATTTTTGGCAAAATTACAGCACATTGGCGACACAATGCTTATACCCACACGACTGATGATTGTCCAAAGTTCGCGCTTTTAGGAATTAAATCTTAAATTTATTTAATTTTAGTTTTCCATTACACGCATAAATGCTATATTTGCATTCCTAAACCTCAAAATAATGACCCAAGCACAACTCATTGAAATCTTTCCCAAGAAATACTCCATAGCCGACAGAGTGCTTCTGGTACCGCCGGCGATGTTCAACCGACTCAAAGGCCTCTCTATTAAGGAATGCCGCATCTTCCTCCTTGTCACTGAAGGTACGGTCACCATCACGTCGGGATACAGCCAGACTTGCCTGAAAACCAATACTCTGACCGATATGCTTGTGTGGGACCCGATCACGTTCTCGGAGATGAGCGAGGACGCGCATGCATGGTGCATATTTCCGAACCATATATTCACCAACGAGTCGCTAAACGAGATGAAACCGGCCGATTCCGAATCATTCAAAGACCGCCACTCCGTGCCGGTGCTCAATCTTGATTATGCCGAGGCCAATGTCCTTGACAAACAGCTAAACCTGCTGCTTGAGGCACTTGGCAACAAGGAGCATTACTACCGCACGGAACTGTGTCAGACCTACTTCAGGAGCTTCATGCTCGAGAGCGGCAACATAAGAAAACAGAGACGCAATATTAATGTGGAGACCGAAAGCGTAGAGACCAGACAGGATACAATTCTGCGCAGCTTCCTGAAGCTGGTATGGAAATACTATAAGACCGAACACAATCTTGATTTCTACGCCGAGAAACTATGCCTGTCGTCCAAGCATCTGTCGAGAGTAGTCAAAGAGCGTCTGGGAAAGACACCTTATTCTGTGATACGCGACGAATTGCTTCAGCGCGCGGAATATCTTCTCAAGGACACCAAACTACCGATACAAGACATCTCGGCCGACCTTCACTTCTCGGAGATGGCGGCGTTCTGCAAGTTTTTCAAGAAGCATACAGGCGTGTCGCCTACGGCATTCCGTGCCGCTTCGCGCAAAGGTATAAAACAGGAATGGGAAGAATAATCACGTTCTGCTGAAACATGGACTACTTCACAGCAAGCACTATCCCTTACTACTTCACAGCAGAAAGCGCGCGGGTGCGGTCGAGCAGAATCTCATCCATATGATCCTTTGCCCACTGTATAAGCTGATTTATGATAGGGAAAAGAGAGTGGGCGCGGTCGGTAAGCATATACTCGACCCGCGGCGGGACCTCGGCATATACCTTACGGGTGACGAAGCCGTCGGTTTCGAGCGTCCGAAGAGTCAGTACAAGCATTTTCTGCGATATGTCGGGGAGTTCGGCCGACAGGTCGCGGAAACGCAACGCATCGTGTCCGTTGAGCGTATAGAGCACCAGCAACGTCCACTTGTCGCTGATACGGTTCAGTATGTTCCTGATTGGACAATCAGGATAGAGCTCATTCTTGTTAAAATTCCGTTCCATATTGACATGAACAATTAGAGATTCCACCCGGTGATGAGATGTCACGCGCAAAGGTAACAAAACTTCCCCATTCTGCCAAACGAAAACTTCAGCACTGCCGGGCACCGCAATAAAAGGGTTCTCCGGCATCATATTTAAAATTGTTAAAAGATATGAAGGCAAGAAAGTGTCATTGGCTGAGAATCAGCAATTCTAACCTAAAAGTAAGTAAGTGAAAAGGTTTCAAATTAAAAATCGGAGAAAACAAATTTACCCCTATTGCGGTATATAAAGTATAGTAACGCTGATAAACAGCATTCTAAGCTAAATAAACAAAACAAAAAGAATTATGGACAAGAAAGTAGCACTTATCGGCGCGAGCGGTTTCGTAGGCTCCGCCATACTCAACGAACTCCTCAACCGTGGTTATCAGGTGGAAGCACTTGTGAACCATCCCGAAAAAATCAAGACAACAAACGCAAACCTGACTGTCAAGAAAGTTGACGTGTCGGACGAGAAAGCACTCGAAGAGGATCTCAAGGGTTACGACAACGTGATCAGTGCATACAATCCCGGCTGGGCAAATCCAAATATCTATGAAGAGACACTGACAAACTACCCGAAAATTCTTGAGGCTGCAAAAAAGGCCGGCGTAAAACGTCTGCTGATTGTCGGCGGTGCCGGCACACTGTTCGTCAAGCCGGGCGTACGTCTGGTGGACACAGGCACACTTCCTGCAGAATGGCTCCCGGGTGTGAAGTCGCTCGGAGAGTTCTATCTCAACACACTGATGCCCGAGAAAGATATCGACTGGATATTCTTCTCACCCGCAGGCAATCTCGGCGACATGGGTCAGAAAGGTCCCGGCAAACGCACCGGTGTTTACCGCCTCGGCAAGGATGACATGATTTTCGACAAAGACGGCAACAGCTTCATCTCGGTAGAGGACTATGCCAAAGCCATGGTCGATGAGCTCGCCGACCCCGCTCACCATCAGGAAAGATTCACCATCGGTTACTGATAACGACAGAAACCCAATCACAAGTTGTCAATATAAAATCGTGAAGCAGCCGGCATGGCGTTCGGCCACGCCGGCTGCCTCTTAAACCAATTGTTATGAACGAGAAACTTTTAGAAGTATTCAAGAAAAACAAAGAGGTGGCGTTCGCGACTTCAGTTGACGGCAAGCCACATGTCCGTATCTTCCAGATCATGAAGATTGACGGCAACGACATATATTTCGCGACATCACCCAAGAAAGAGGTCTATGCGCAGTTGCGTCAGAATCCAAATGTGGCGATTCTCGACCTCAAGGGAGCAGAATTCGCACGCGTGTCGGGCACGATTGATTTCGACATTCCCGACGAGATGCAGCGTGAGATCTACGATACCAACCCGGTACTCCCCCATCTCTACAAGACATACAAGGATCTGGTCTATCTGCGTCTTCCCGCAGAATCGGCCGATTACTTCGACTTAAGGACAACACCTCCAACCCTGGTACACTATGACTTCTGATAATAAAGGATTGGACAGAGTACTTCGGACGCTCCTGAGCGAGCGCCCGGAGTATTCGCAAATAGCCATCCCCTCCACACTCCGCGGGAAACGCGACCTTCTGAGGTCACTGATGAACGTCAGAGCCCCGAAACCACTTGACGACGAGATTATGGCGTTGCAGGACCGGGAACTTGCCGAACAGCGCGAGGAGAAAGGTGTTGTGCATCTGGATTCGATCAAGCCTTCTCCCATCTATCCAAGACTGAGACTTTGGCAGGGCGACATCACCCGACTCGCTGTTGACGCGATTGTCAACGCCGCCAACTGCAAGATGCTCGGTTGCTTCATACCGATGCACAAATGTATCGACAATGCCATACATTCGGCCGCCGGAATGGAACTTCGCGAGGAATGCCATAACCTGATGGAGAAGCAGGGGCATGACGAACCTACCGGTAAAGCTAAAATAACCCGGGGCTACAATCTTCCGGCCGACTGGGTCATACACACGGTGGGACCGATTGTGTACGGACCGGAACCGACCGAAGATGACTGCAGGCTCCTCGCCGACTGCTACCGCAACTGTCTGGAACTTGCTGACAGGAAAGGATTGAAGTCAATTGCATTCTGCTGCATCTCGACGGGAGAATTCCGCTTTCCACAGCGTGAGGCGGCGGAAATAGCCGTTGCCACCGTGCGCGACTACCTCGCCTCGAATCCGGGAACGTCAGTCGGTACGGTTGTCTTCAACGTGTTCAAAGACACGGATTACTATATCTATAAAGAATTGCTTGGCTATGAAAAAGACATATGAAGAGAGACTTGAAGAAGCACGCAGCCGGTTGGCCTCTGCCGACGCAATAGTGATAGGTGCCGGAGCAGGACTATCAGCCGCGGCCGGACTCGACTACTCAGGTCCGGAGTTCCGCAAGGAATTCGCCGACTATATAGAGAAATATGGTTTCCCGGACCTATACACGTCGAGTTTCCACGACTTCCCGACCGAGGAGGAACGTTGGGCACGCTGGGCGCGTCACATCGACTACATCCGCTTCCGCCCCGACGCAATGCCTCTGTACCGGGAACTTTACGACCTTGTTAAAGACCGCAACTACTTTGTGATCACAACCAATGTGGACGCTCAGTTCCGCAAGGCAGGTTTTGATCCGCAGCGTTTGTTCGAGGTGCAGGGAGACTACGGCATGATGCAATGCGCCACCGGGTGTCACCCCAAGCTGTATTCCGACAAAGAGGCAGTCAAAGAAATACTGGAGCATTCACACGACCTAACGGTAGACAGCAAGTACGTACCCGTCTGTCCGGTATGTGGCGGCAACATGGATGTACATGTCCGCAAGAACGGCTATTTCGTGCAGGATGAAGCATGGGAAGAATCGGCTGCCAGATATGAGAACTTCATGAACCGCTATGCAGACAACAGCCAGCGGATAGTTCTCCTGGAACTTGGAATCGGATACAACACACCCGGAATAATCAGATTCCCGTTCGAGCGCATAGTATTCGGCAACCCGGAGGCCACACTTATAAGACTTAACTCCGAGTATCCCCACGGACCGGCCGAGACAGCATCGCGCACAATAGCCTTCACAGAAAACATGAGCAAGGTAGTAGCCGGACTGGAGGGATACAGAAATCAATCAAAAAAATGAGAACAGATGAATTATAAACTTATAATGACAGGCATCTTAGCCGGTGCCGCAACCATGACAGCCATGGCACACACCGATCCATTAAGATTCAATCCGTCCATCGGCACTGCGCAGACACTAACCATGCCCGATGGAAAGACCGTTCCTTACACGGCCTATGAGGGAATATTCTACGTAACAAATGTGGAGGATTCCACCTACCAGACACTTAACATATATGTTCCGACGAAGATGGCGGATCTCAAACGGG
The DNA here is from genome assembly GCA_910578385.1 of uncultured Muribaculaceae bacterium. Lineage (GTDB taxonomy): Bacteria > Bacteroidota > Bacteroidia > Bacteroidales > Muribaculaceae > Lepagella. Next base: position 299,891 of record CAJTQV010000001.1, read on the forward strand.
TACCTATTCTTTTGAGGACATATGTCGGAGGCTACGCGGCATCTACCGCCAAATCACCTTCACCATCCGATGCCACAGGTCGTGCGCTTAGCGAGGGTTACGTGGTCTGCATTCCCGGCTCACGTGGTAACAATTCTGTTATCAAGAAAGATGGAAAGGATTACTACACAGGCCGTGCTCCGAAGGGACTTCTGGACTTGAAAGCGGCGGTGCGTTATCTGCGCTATAACGACGACCTTATTCCCGGAGACTCGGAACTTATCTTCACCGACGGCACAAGTGCCGGAGGAGCCATGTCCTCACTTCTCGGAGCCACCGGAAACAATCGTGATTATGCCGACGACCTCAAGGCTATGGGAGCGGCCGATGCCCGCGACGATGTATTCGGAGCCATATGCTACTGCCCGATCACAGACCTGAACCACGCGGACATGGAGTATGAATGGCTATACGGATGCACCAACACAGGTGTACGTCATCTCGACGAGGCCCAGATTGCAATATCAAACGAACTTGCCGCCGAATGTCCGGCTTATATCAACTCGCTCGGACTCACCGAAGCTGACGGCACACCCCTGACAGCAGATAATTACAAGGACTACATCAAGAGCTTCCTGATGGCATCGGCTCACCGCGCCGTGCAGGAGGGATGCGAGATACCCGACAGCATCGGCTTCACATTCTATAAAGATGCCGGAGGACCCGGCGGTGGCGGTCCCCGTCCTGGTGGCAACAACCGCCCTCCCATGGATCAGGATGGACGTCAGGCACCTTCGTTCGGTCCGACCGGTACTCCGAGATTTGACAAGACTTCCGATTTCGTGACCGGTCTCGACCTTGACAAATACCTCTCGTATGTGGCCTCGGTCACACCTCTGAAAACGCCCCCGGCTTTCGACCAGATGGGAGTGCTCATAGATACACCTTCGCCCGAAAACGCCGAATTCGGAAATACAGCCGGCGATGGAGCCAACTTCACTGATTTCAGTCTGCGTCACCGTCTGCACGACCCCAAGGCCACTCTCGACAAAGAGATGACACGCCGCGTCAAGTTGATGAACCCGATGAACTACATCGGAAGCGAGAACACCACAGTAGCTCCGAACTGGTTCATACGTCATGGTGCAAAAGACAGGGACACCTCATTCCTCGTTCCCATAAACCTGGCCACCAAATTACAGAACACAGGCAAGAACGTGAACTTCTTCCTGCCTTGGAACCGTCCCCATTCGGGCGACTACAATCTCGATGACCTGTTCAGCTGGATTTCCTCCGTGCTCCCTGAGTAAAGCTCACTGAACCACGTGAGAAAAAAATGTTATAAAGACAAGTCATATTATATTTAAAGCCGGAAACGACATGCAGCCTGCATGAGTTTCCGGCTTTTTTGCCACGTCAAATTTAATATTCGCCACAAAGATTATGCAGTTTGCGGTTGATTTGGTAATTTCGCGCCGGATTATAGCAGATTTACATATCTGCCGCAAGGGAAGAAAATTCCCCTGTCCTGATGGGGAGTGTATCCCATAAGAAAACGATGGCCGACAGGCTTAACTCTTTACAATTACCTTAATGGCTCAATTCAGTAAGAAGTATTATCTCTTTCTTGTATTGTTTTTAGGAATGCTTGCAGCATTCGGTCCGTTTGTAACGGACATGTATCTACCCACATTGCCCTCGATGGCAACAGTCTTCCACACAACGGCGTCGCAGGTCCAGCTCGGACTGGCGGCAAGTATGGTCGGACTGGCTGTAGGACAGATTTTCTTCGGTCCGATCAGCGACAAATATGGTCGCAAGGCCGTGCTTGTGTCGGCGATGATTCTGTTCTCAGTATCGACCGTGGCAAGTATCTATTCACCCTCGATTGAATTCTTCAATGTGTGCCGTTTTCTCCAGGGACTCGGCGGTTCAGGCGGCATCGTGCTGTCGAGGTCGGTGGCAACCGACTGCTACGCCGGGCGCGAACTTGCTAAAATGCTCGCCATAATAGGCGCGGTCAACGGCATCGCACCTGTCACCGCTCCTGTGATCGGGGGACTTGTCTCCGGAGCCGTGGGATGGAAAGGAATCTTCTGGATTCTGTTTGGAATCGGCGCGGTGATTCTGGCCATGTGCCTCGTGTTCCGCGAGTCGCACGTTCAGGAAAAACGCTACACCGGAAGCGTGGCGAGCCTGCTGAAAAAGCTGCCGGAGATATTCAAGCTGAAGTATTTCGTGGTCTACACGATACTCTATGCGTTCACATGCGGCGTGCTGTTCTCATATGTATCGTCAGCCTCGTTTATCATCCAGAACCATTTCGGGTTCTCCGAACTCGCTTTCTCGCTGATATTCGGAGTAAACGCGTTGGGAATCGGTATCGGTTCAGCAATGTCGCTCAAATTCCCGGATATGAAACATGCGGCCATGGCAGGATCGGCCGGTATTGCAGTATCGGTTCTTCTCCAAGCGTTGGGAACATGGCTCATACCCTCTTTCTGGCCCTATGAAATCTTCACCTTCACCATGCTTGTATGCGTAGGCTTCAACCTGACAGCCTCGACCACACTTGCCATGGACGAGGGTCGAGAAATGATAGGCAGCGCTTCTGCTATATTCGGTGCATCGGGCTTCATGTTCGGAGGCATTGTGACTCCTCTTGTAGGTTTGGGCAATATTTTGCACACAACTGTACTTCTTCTTGGCATATGCGGATTCTGTGCCCTTGCGGCAGCCTGGGTCTCCTACCGCAGGAGAACACGCGTCGAGAATCCGTCGGCGACCACAATGTAAATACCCGGTGCCAGTCCGGTCGTTCCCGTACGTCGCCCGTCGGCAGTAAATACCGACACCTGAGACGCACCTTCGACCGTGATAGAGCCTGCCTCAGCACGGACAGCCGGTCTGACGGGAGCATAAACGCCCCTCAGGCCGGCTCCGTTGTCTTTATACCATACATATTCACGTGCGTTTACAATCTCACCGGTCTTGGCGTTTGTAACCATACCGATAATGCGGAATGTGTCAGATTTTACCTTCGATAGGGGTAAAGTCACTTCATGAAGATATGGCACCTCCATCTCTATATTCTGCGGGAGTGATTCCTCATCACCAGGATAACCGCTGAGTTCACGCAGCACATCATTGAATGTCATGCTCACCGAGCTTCCTTTAGATTCCCAGCCGTCCATATTTCCTAATGCACCGTCGGCAAATCCATTAGCCTGTGAATAGGGACCGACCTCATCCTCGACAAGCGCAAATGACATGAGATGCTGCACATCCGTGTCGATTGAGAATTCTGCCACAGCCGAGATTGTTACCGCAGAGGCATCTTCGTTGCATTCGGGCGTGAAGTCGAGGTTAACATATGCCGGGTACGAGGCATAGTGCTCATGAATCGAGTCATAATACCCCTCCGCATTACCGAGAACAGATGTGGCCATGTACCTGTTGGTAAATGCGAGCTGGGCACTTGCCAACGGGTCAAAAGCGTTGACAAGAGAGAATGCTGACGGAGCCGACATCTCATCGTTGACATGGACAGCCATCCTGATCCATCCGGGATAAGAGTTCCGGAGAAGGTTTCTCGTGACAATACCCCTCGGGGACCAACTGCACCATGTGCCGGTATACTCCTCGATCACAGGATAGCGGGGATAACCGTTATCGTAAGAAGAATACGTGGCCGTCTGCGATGAGGTGGAATCGACCGGAATGCCATTGACTTTGATCAATACTGCCGTAAGGTCGAATATCCCCTGACTTGTATTAGGGACATTTATAACCGAAACCGCCGACGTGTCACCGGGCTTGAGAGGCTCGGAAAGATTGACAGTACGCTCATAAATGATGCCATTGGTGATTTCTGTCCTGACAGATATCGAACGGATGTCGTTGCTTCCGGTGTTCTTGATACTCAGCTCATAGGAAATTTTACTGTTGCCGAAATATGGATTTAACGATAGACCGTTGAGCATGCCTGAGTTAACCGGGTTCTCAGCCTCCACATCAGCCGCCGCCATGGCAAATACGGCTGAAAGCAAGGATGCTGATAAAACAAGTATAGGTTTCTTCATATCATTTTATTTTGCAGAATCAAACCGTTTCAAACATACCGGGAGGAATGAATGAAAGTCGTTTGAAACGCAAAATAAAACAATTTATCCGATTTTTGCTAATTTTCGAGAGAAAAAACTTCACAAAAACATCGCGATTCCGGCGCAAATATATCCGGTGTCAGTTTTTTGATGTGGAAATCTGCGTGAGAAGGGATTCCATATCGCGGCACAAGGCAGCATTGGTGCGTATGAAATGGATTATCTCCTCATTGGGTGCCGTCTCCGGGTCAAGTGGAGACAGCATCTGGTAGTTTGCGACAAAAGCGAAACAGTCTTCGAGCAACTGAGGCCACAGCGACAGGTCTACCCTCGACTGCAGCGAATCAAGATAAAGACAAGTAGATGACGCGCACTTCATCAGACTCTTTATGGCAGGTCTCGAAGAACGGTCCTCTTCCAAACCGGAAGGCCGGTTCATGTCGGTCATGTCCTCTGCAGTGAAGTTCTCATTATATACAGGTGGCACGGATCGACGTGACAGCGGGGTCGTCACGGCATAGCAATACGTCAGGAACAGATTCAGCCTATGCAGAAACACCGGTGTGTTCTTGACGAGCTTATCCTGCTCGGTACGGGCATGAACCGCACGCTGTTTCTCCATCTCCGACTCGACATCGATCTCCGATTTCATCGATCCGACGGCATTCAGGAAGAACCCGATAGTCAATAATCCGCACATTACTTCGACCGCGGTAATCCACTGTGCCCCCGCATGAGCCGGTGTATAGTCACCGAAACCGAGTGTGGTGATTGTGACGATGCTGTAATAAAGCCATCCCCCATAACCTTCGGAGCCGCCGTCAGGAATACGGAACTGACCCGGAGGAAGCAACCAGTAGAGCAATGCGAACAACGGAACGAGAAGCAGATACAGCGATATCCAGTAAATTGGCCTGATGTTCGAGACAACGTGCCAGAAGTGTTTCAATTTATTCATAGTGATTTAAATTAGTAATTGCAACGAAGAGCTGCTGTGTATCACGGTTTTCAGGATGGAATCGATTTGGGAAAACCGGGAATGATTCATTTTAAAAACACCCGTGCTATTCTGAAAGTTGAAAAAAAGTGTTATCTTTGCGTATGGAAAAGCTCCGGTGTCGGGCAGCAATGTCTCCACACCGGAATCCATACAAACGAACCCTCTTGATATCAATGAGTCAGATACAATTCACGCATCTTCACGTCCATTCGCAATACAGTCTTCTTGACGGCAAAGCCACGATACCGGAACTTGTCGACAAGGCGATAGCCACCGGTATGCGCGGCATAGCCCTGACCGACCATGGAAACATGTTCGGCATCAAGGAATTTTTCAACTACGTAGAGAAAAAGAACGGCTCACTGCCCGACGACGGCAAATTCAAGCCTATAATCGGATGCGAGATGTATGTGTCCCGCGAGAGCATGACCGACAAGAAAGACAAGTCGGACAACGGTTACCACCTCATAGTGCTTGCCAAGAACCTGAAGGGTTATCACAACTTAGTGAAACTTGTCAGCAAGGCATGGACGGAAGGCTACTATTACAAGCCACGTACGGACCGCAGCGAACTTGCGGCCCACAGCGAGGGGCTTATCGTGTGCTCGGCCTGTCTGGGTGGAGAGGTACCCCAGTTTATCATGCACGAGGAGTTCGAGAAGGCAGAGGAACGAATACGCTGGTATAAGGAGACATTCGGCGACGATTACTATCTGGAGCTGCAACGCCACCAGACGTTCAAGGAAAACGCGAACCGCGAGGTATATGTGGAGCAATGCAAGGTCAACGAAAGGCTGATTGAATATGCCCGCAAGTATGACATAAAACTGGTGGCCACGAACGATGTCCACTTCACCAACGAGGAGGATGCCGAGGCTCACGACCGCCTGATATGCGTATCGATGCAGAAGAAATTCTCCGAACCGCGTCTGCACTATACCAAGCAGGAATGGCTGAAAAGTCCCGAGGAGATGTATGAGATTTTCAAAGACATCCCCGAAGTCCTGTCTAATACCCAGGAGATTCTCGACAAGGTTGAGTTCTACACCATCAACCACCCTCCTATCATGCCCTTCTTCGACATTCCCAAAGAATTCGGCACCGAGGAGGAATACCGGTCACGCCTGACAGAGAAAGACCTCTTTGACGAATTCACTCAAGATGAAAACGGAAACGTGGTTCTTTCGGAAGAGGAAGCTCAGAAAAAAATCGACCGACTGGGTGGATATGACAAGCTGTACCGTATAAAATTCGAGGCCGACTATCTGGCCAAGCTGACCATCGAGGGTGCGAAAGAGAAATATGGAGACCCGGTGCCCGACGATGTCATGGAACGTCTGAAATTCGAGCTGTACATAATGAAGACCATGGGATTCCCCGGTTACTTCCTTATCGTGCAGGACTTCATCAACACCGCACGCAAGGAGCTCGGGGTGAGTGTTGGTCCCGGACGTGGTTCGGCAGCCGGTTCGGCGGCGGCATATTGCCTCGGCATCACTCAGATTGACCCGATCAAGTATGATCTGCTGTTCGAGCGATTCCTCAACCCCGACCGTATATCTCTCCCCGATATCGACGTGGACTTCGACGACGACGGCCGTTACGAGGTGCTCAAATATGTGACCGAGAAATATGGCGCGGAGAAAGTCGCGCACATCATCACATTCGGTACGATGGCCACGAAGATGGCAATCAAAGACGTAGCCAAAGTGCTTGAGGTGCCGTTGCCCGAAGCGAACCGTCTGGCGCGTCTTGTGCCTGACCGTATGCCTGAGGTTGACGGCAAAGCCCCTAAAATCAACATCAAGAACTGTCTGAAGTACGTTCCGGAGTTTGCGGCAGAGCAACAGAACCCGTCGGAGAACATCCGCGAGACGCTCAAATATGCCGAACAGCTTGAAGGGAACATACGCAACACGGGCGTACACGCCTGCGGTGTCATCATCAGCCGTGATGACATTACCGACTGGGTGCCTGTTTCAATGGGCACGGACTCAGACGGAGAGAAAGTTATCTCCACACAATATGAAGGAAGCATCATAGAGGACACCGGTCTGATCAAGATGGACTTCCTCGGACTCAAGACACTCTCCATTATCAAGGAGGCGCTTCTCAACATAAAGTTGCGTACCGGGAAAGACCTTGACATTGAGAAGATACCTCTCGATGACCAGGAAACATTCGATCTCTACTGCAAGGGCAACACCACATCGACATTCCAGTTTGAGTCGGCCGGAATGCAGAAGTCTCTACGGGAACTTCACCCCACGAAGTTCGAGGACCTTATCGCGATGAACGCGCTCTATCGCCCGGGACCTATGGACTATATCCCGTCGTTCATCGCCCGCAAGCATGGAGAGGAGGAGATTGTCTACGACATTCCCTGCATGAAACAGTATCTTGAGGAGACATATGGTGTGACCGTCTATCAGGAGCAGGTCATGCTACTGTCACGTCTGCTTGCAAACTTCACCCGCGGCGAGAGCGACATGCTCCGTAAGGCCATGGGTAAGAAGCAGATTGACAAGATGCAGAAGCTCAAGAAGAAATTCATGGAACAGGGCATGGGCAACGGCCACCCGGAAGCCGCGCTCAACAAAATATGGGCCGACTGGGAGAAGTTCGCATCTTACGCGTTCAACAAGAGCCACGCCACCTGCTACACATGGGTTGCATACCAGACCGCGTATCTGAAGGCACACTATCCAGCCGAGTACATGGCCGGCGTGCTCAGCCGCAACCTGTCGATGAACGACAAGCTGCGTGTCGTGATGGATGAGTGCAAGCGAATGGGTCTGACAGTGCTCGGCCCCGACATCAACGAGTCGATCGAGAAATTCGGTGTGAACCCGAAAGGAGAGATACGTTTCGGACTCGGAGCCGTGAAAGGTGTCGGTGTCAATGCCGTGTCGGCCATAATACATGAACGTAACCAGAACGGCCCGTTCAAGGATATATACGACTTTGTGGAACGCGTGAACTTGAGCGCCTGCAACCGGTCGGCGATAGAGAACCTTGCCATGGCCGGGGCTTTCGACTGCTTCGGCTGGCCTCGCGAGGCATTTGTGACGCAGGTTTTCGACGTATCATATTCCGACATGCTCGTGAAGTATGGCCAGCGCATACAGAACGACAAGAACTCTCTACAGCTCTCGCTCTTCGGCGATCTCGAACCGATCGAGACAGCTAAGCCCCCTATGCCGGAGGTGCAGCCCTGGAGCCGAATGGCACTGCTCGACAAAGAGAAAGAACTTGTGACCATGTATCTGTCAGCCCACCCTCTCGATCCATATTATATGGAGCTTACCTACGGCTGCAACACGAGCTGCGAGGACTTCAAGGATAAGGAACGCGCCGGGATGAAAGTCGTGATGGGGGGACTTGTGACCAAGGTCACCACCAAAATTTCACGCAAAGGAAATGAATTCACCGTGGTCGAAGTCGAAGACTTCACCGGGAAAGCGGAAATAGCGCTCTTCGGACGCAACCACACGGCACACAAGGATAAGTTCCGTCAGGGAGAACCTGTAGTGATAAAACTGAATTACACCGCAAGCAAGTTCAATCCGGAACGTGTGGACATGAATATCGAGGAGGTCTCCCCTCTCGAATCGATACGCGGAAAGATGGCCAATGCCGTCATGGTGTTCATGGACCTCCATTACAAGAACCAGGACTTCTTCAGCCGGATCTCACAGATTGAGGACAAGTCACGGCCGGGAGACCTTTATATCGAGCTTATCGATACACAGACCCGTCAGACCATGCGTGTGCATTCGCGCAAGAAATTTCCGATCAACCGCGAGACCATGACCTTGATCGAGGAATCAGGCCTCCGGTTCAAGGTTATGGACGGCAACTGATTGAGTTCAGGTTCTGCCCCTGCATCTTGACAGTTATCAAAAAAAAGAGAAGTAATCAAAACAGAAAGCAATTTTAACCTTAAATAAAAAAACAGGAACAATGGCAATTCAATTTAGCGACCAGACAGCCAAAGAGGCTATCGAATCAGGAAAAGTAGTGGTAATCGACTTCTGGGCAACATGGTGTGGTCCCTGCATCAAGCTCGGCCCCGTGGTTGAAGAACTCGCAGAGAAATATGGCGACCGCGCTGTGATCGGCAAGCTCAACATCGATGAGGAAACAGAGGTTGTAGCAGAAAACCGCGTACGCAACATCCCGACCGTACTCTTCTTCAAGAACGGCGAACTTCAGGCTCGCTCGGTAGGTCTCGTGAAGCTCTCCGACCTTGAGGCTCACCTCCTCCCCCTGCTCGACTGATTTCATATCGACAGAAAATGACAACGCCTTCCGGAAGAGAGATCTTCCGGGAGGCGTATTTTTAGCCGAGGCTGTACTTATTATGATTTACAGGAACAGCATGACAAGAATCTGTGCGATCACCACGCGCGAGAACATGGCAAGCGGATATACTGTGGCGTAGCTCACGGCAGGATTGTCACCCGGCAACGTGTCATTGGCATAATTGAGAGCCATCGGGTTTGCCATTGCACCGCAGAGCATTCCGCATGAGGAACCGAAGTCGAGTTTTCCCCAGCGCATCGCGACCAGAGCCATAATCACAACCGGTATCAGTGTAATCATGAATCCGAGACCAATCCATATCCAGCCGTCACCACCGGTAAGAGTCTCCATAATATTGGCACCCGCGCTCAGGCCAAGACAAGCAAGATAAAGCGACAGCCCGATGCCACGGAGCATAAGGTTGGCGCTCCGCGTGGTATAGGTGACGAGATGAAACCTTGGGCCGAAACGCCCCATAAGGATTCCAACCACAATCGGTCCGCCGGCAAGTCCGAGCTTGACGGGAGTCGAGATACCCGGCACCAGGATTGGCACCGAACCGAGCAGAAGACCGAGAACAATACCGATGAAAATTGCTGCAAGGTTCGGATCCTTTAGTTTTATGAGATGGTTACCCACAACCTTCTCTACTTTCTCAATCTGCGGCTTCTTGCCAACGACAGTCAGCACATCGCCGAGCTGGAGCACCAGGCCAGGGGTGGCAAGCAGACGGACGCCGCTTCGCATCACGCGGGTAATATTGATGCCGTAATTGTTACGAAGTCTCAGGGAACCGAGTTTCTTGCCGTTGATTTCCGGACGGCTAACGACGATCTGCCGCGAGGTCAGCGATGAGTCAATCTTGTTCCAGTCGATGTTTCCCGTGTTCCAGTCGCGGCTCTCATGCTCGCCGAAGAGAACCGTGAGGTGAGGCAGGTCCTTCTCGGTAGTTATTACCAGAATTCGGTCGTCGGCACAGAGCTTTGTGTCGGAGGTGGGAATAGAGACATCGCCGTTACGCCACAGACGCGATATGACGAACTTGGGCGCGACAAGAGAGGCAACTTCCTTGACAGTCTTGCCAAATATGGCAGGATTGTGTACAAGAAAAGTAGCGATGAAAGTCTGGTTTTCCTCATCATGGCTGTCACTTGAGATATCGGTGGGACGGACAAAAAGTTTGCGGACAACAATCAGAGCCAGGATTACCCCGACCACACCGAGCGGGTAAGTCACAGCACAACTCAGAGCGGCACCGTTGGCAGATATACCGACCTGCTGCAATGCCTGCTGTGCGGCACCGAGCGCAGGCGTGTTGGTCGTGGCTCCGCAAAGGATTCCGACCATATCTGCCATCGACACACTGAAGAGGTACGCGCAACCGATGGCAAGAGCCGTGCCAAGAATGACAGTGGCGAACCCGAGAAGATTCAGGCGCACACCACCCGTGCGGAACGAACTGAAAAAGCCGGGGCCGACTTTCAATCCAAGTTCGTAAACAAAAAGAACAAGACCGAAACTCTCGGCATAGGAGAGCATGGCCGGATCGATGGAGAAACCGAGGTGGCCGGCAAGAATACCGACAAAGAAAACCCATGTCACGCCGAGGGTGACACCTCTGATGCTCAGTTTGCCAAGTCCGAGACCGGCGGCTATTATGATCGAGATAATCACCACCGCCTGCACCGGAGAATGGTCTATGAATACACTTTGAAGCCAGTCCATAAACATTTTAGATAATCAAGCTATTGCCTGGTAGATAAAACTGCTTGGTAGATAAATAAGACTGCAAAGTTATCACTTTTTGTTGACGCGACCAAAGTTGGCGCAAAGTTTGTTATAATATAAATGCAAAGTTTGTTATATTACAGAAGGGAGAAGTCCGCTCTTTAAATAGAGTGCCCCTCCCCGTTCATTGGAATTAAAAGAAACATATCATGGATATCAAATGTCATTTTGACCATTACAACATCAACGTGGCCAATCTGGAGCGTTCACTTGAATTTTACAAGAAAGCACTCAATCTCCACAAGACAGGGGAGATTGTGCATCCCGACGGAAACTTCATCATCAACTACCTCGCTGCTCCCGAGGGTGACTTCCGTCTTGAGCTGACCTGGCTGCGTGACCATCCGCAGGAGTATGAACTCGGAGAGAACGAGACACATCTCGCCCTTCGTCTCGACACCGACAACTACGAGGAGGTACACGATTACCACAAGGAGCTGGGGGTGATCTGCTACGAGAATCCAGAAATGGGTATCTATTTCATACATGATCCGGACGACTATTGGATCGAGATTCTGCGTTGCAAGAAATAAGAAGACCTAATATTCAACTATCGCGAAGTTGAATTGTTAATATTTATGTAAGGACGCACAGACCGTGCGACCGGATAATGATTTCACACAAACTAAGATACTATGAATTTCAACAATTTCACAATCAAATCGCAGGAGGTGGTCCAGAAAGCCATTGACTACGCAAGGCAGGCCGGTCAGCAGATGATCGAGCCGGTCCACCTGCTGAAAGCCATAATCTCCGAGGGTGAGACTCTGGTGAACTTCATCTTCCAGAAGACCGGAGCAAATCTCAACGGAGTGAAGATGGGCGTGGACCAGGCAATCGCCGCTCTTCCGAAGGTGAGCGGCGGTGATGTAATGCTCAGCCGCGAGTCGAACGAGGCTCTGCAGAAGGCCGTCGATTTCTCGAAGTCATCGGGCGACGAATATGTCTCGGTCGAGGCAATGCTCATGGGTATTTTCCTCTGCAAGTCGAAGGCATCGCAGATTCTTAAAGACAACGGTCTCGACGAGAAGGGTCTGAAAGCTGCGATTGCCGAGCTCCGCAACGGCAACACAGTGAAGGACCAGAGTGCGGAAGAGAGTTACCAGTCTCTGAGCAAATATGCCATCAACCTGAACGACCGGGCACGTAATGGCAAACTCGACCCAGTTATCGGACGTGACGAGGAGATTCGCCGCGTGCTCCAGATTCTGTCGCGACGCACCAAGAACAACCCTATGCTGGTAGGTGAACCGGGTACCGGTAAGACCGCTATCGCCGAGGGTCTTGCAATGCGTATAGTGCGTGGAGATGTGCCTGAGAACCTGAAATCGAAACAGATTTATTCGCTCGACATGGGTGCTCTCGTGGCCGGTGCAAAATATAAAGGTGAGTTCGAGGAACGTCTGAAAGCCATCGTCAATGAGGTTACGAAGAGCGACGGCGAGATTATCCTCTTCATCGATGAGATCCACACGCTGGTTGGAGCCGGTAAGGGTGAAGGCGCAATGGATGCCGCCAATATCCTGAAGCCTGCCCTCGCCCGAGGTGAGTTACGCTCAATCGGTGCGACGACTCTCGACGAGTATCAGAAGTATTTCGAGAAAGACAAGGCTCTCGAACGACGTTTCCAGAAGGTCATGGTAGATGAGCCGGACGAGATGTCGGCCATATCGATTCTCCGAGGCTTGAAGGAGCGTTATGAGAACCACCACAAGGTGCGCATCATGGACGAGGCAATCATCGCCGCCGTGCAGCTTTCGGTACGTTATATCACCGACCGTTTCCTTCCCGACAAGGCCATCGACCTTATCGACGAGGCAGCATCAAAGCTGCGTCTGGAGATGGATTCACAGCCTCAGGCACTCGACGAGGCATCGCGCAAAATCAAGCAACTCGAGATTGAACGCGAGGCAATCAAGCGTGAGAACGATACCTACAAGCTCAAGGAGATAGACGAAGATCTCGCCAACCTCCGCGACACGGAGAAGTCACTCCGCGCCAAGTGGCAGGCAGAGAAAAATGAAATCAACAAGATCCAGCAGAACAAGATTGACATAGAGCAGCTCAACTACGAGGCCGAACGTGCCGAGCGTGAGGGAGACTATGCCAAAGTCGCTGAAATCCGCTATTCGCGCATCAAGCAGAAAGAGGATGAGAACAAGGCCATTCAGGAGAAGCTTAAGGAACTCCAGGGTGAGGGTGCCATGATCAAAGAGGAGGTTGACGCCGAGGATATAGCCGAGGTTGTAAGCCGCTGGACCGGCATTCCCGTCAAGAAGATGGCCCAGAGCGAGAAGGAGAAACTGCTCCATCTTGAGGAAGAACTCCACCACCGCGTGGTTGGTCAGGAAGACGCGATACGTGCCGTGTCGGATGCAGTGCGCCGTTCACGCGCCGGTCTTAACGACCCGCGCCGTCCTATCGGCTCGTTCATTTTCCTCGGCACGACCGGTGTCGGTAAGACAGAGCTTGCCAAGGCACTTGCCGAGTATCTGTTTGACGACGAGGACATGATGACACGAATCGATATGTCGGAATACATGGAGAAGCACAGCGTGTCACGTCTGGTCGGAGCGCCTCCGGGATACGTCGGATATGAAGAGGGTGGACAGCTCACCGAGGCCGTACGACGCAAACCATACAGCGTGGTGCTCTTCGATGAGATCGAGAAAGCAAACCCCGATGTGTTCAACATCCTGCTTCAGGTTCTTGACGATGGACGTCTTACGGACAACAAGGGACGTTTCATCAACTTCAAGAATACGATTATCATCATGACCTCGAACATGGGTAGTGATATAATCCGCGAGAAGTTCACCGGTTTCAACGACAAAACGGAAGATGAGAAACAGAACATAATCGCCACCACCAAACAGGATGTCATGGACCGTCTGAAACAGATCATCCGTCCGGAGTTCCTGAACCGTATCGACGAGACCGTGATGTTCACACCTCTCGACAAGAAAGAGATACTTGAGATTGTCAGTCTGCAGGTCAACAGCGTGAAGAAGATGCTTGCCTCAAACGGCATCAAGCTCGATGTCACCAAGCCTGCTCTCGACCTTCTGGCCGAGGATGGATATGATCCGGAGTTCGGCGCACGACCTGTGAAACGTACCATACAGCGTATGGTGCTCAACCAGCTCTCGAAAGACATACTGGCACAGAAAGTGGACCGCGAGCACCCCATCATCATCGACCGCGACGGCGACAACCTCGTGTTCAAGAACTGATAAACAGAATACACTGATAAACGGCGAGGCTGTCTAACAAGTTTAGGCAGCCTCTCTTTTGTATGGTTCATCAACCAAAAAATAAGGCTTTCATGCTGAATTTCAGCGCGAAAGCCTTTGTCATGTCAAAGATTTTTAGTAAATTTGGGTTGCAAGTAAACAACTAATAATCAAAACATAACATGGCAAAGTTAGCAATAAAATCTGATAATAGAAAACAAGATTTGCTTCTTCCTCCATCTTTGGATGAACTTGTTCCCGAAAATCATATGGTCAGAGTCGTTGATGCGGTCATCGACCGCCTTGACATCAGCGATATACTTTCGACCTACCGAGGCGGAGGCAACAGTGCCTTCAACCC
>CAJTQV010000002.1 GCA_910578385.1 uncultured Muribaculaceae bacterium
GCTCCGGAACTTCGAGGAACTTGCGCAGGGTGAGGGAATCAAGTTCGGCGTTGCCGTCACCATCAATGCGTCCACCCAAGCCGCCTATAAGACCGGATATAAACTCCTTGCCGAAATACATGCCTTTCTCTGCCGTCAGAAAATCTCCGACGGCAAGCTGATAGGGCGTGCGGTCTCCCGTGAGCTTAGATAGGAAATATCTTGCACCATAAGCCCTGATAAATTCCTGAATCTGCTGAGCGTTGTAACCTCCCGCTCCTTGTCCTATGCCTCGTGCGAGAGAGTCAATCTTATTCTGTACGCGCTCGATGGTGCCGACAGTCTTCTCTTCCTTAAGCGTAACCTCATATGTCGGTATACTGCCGTCACCCTCCTTGATGGTCAGGGTGTCTATGATTATTGCTCCGTCTATGCCGAGGTCTTCATCCTCGAAAAGCATCTGCATACCCTCCTTGATTGTGTCATGGAGGCTTGTCAGACCCGAAGCCATGGCCTCGTCGTGCTGACGCGCCATGAAAATCTCGTCTACTTTCGGGCTGTACACGCTGCGCGGATAATCGTTCTTGGCAAGCCACTCTGCCGCCGCCTTGTACAATCTCTGCGAGGCCGCGTCAATATAGACCTCCGGCATCTCGATATACAGAAGCACGAATCTGTCACCCTCGGTGGCATTGTAGTCGTTGTATGGGAACCACAGCTGGATGTCGCTGTCGTAGACGCGGTTCAGTTCAAGTTCATAGTAGCCGGACTCCTTTTTCTCGCATCTCTTAATCTCGAACTCCCGTCCGGTCAACTTGCCGCTCTTGAAGCTGAGGGTGGCGGCCTGACTCGTAAGATAGTCATTAATATCGAACCCAAGGTCTTTTATCCACACCTTGAACGTATACTTGTCGTTCTCGGGTGTTGATTCCGTACCCTCCGGATTCAATTTACCCACACCGTCATCCGCAATCTGCTCAGCCGCCATCAGTTCGTCGAGCGCACCCTCTGCTGTCGTGTTGTGACCGGCCGCCTTTATATCCTCGGCGGTCATCCCCTCGATAGAGGGATAAATCTCCGGCAAATCCTCGTCGGAACCGTCGAAGAACACCGAACCCTCCAGCACTCCGATATAGGGAATGTTGTCGGAGTCTATGTATGGGTCTTGCGTAGTGTCCGGAAATCCGGGAAGCATCAGATTCTTAAGCGCGAGGTTATTCGGGATATAATCCTTACCCATCTGCTTGTTCGTGGACGGGATGTCATCACGGCAAGCTGAGAAATAAACCGTATCCCCCTCTTTCATGCGCTCCATGTCACGGGCGACCATCGTAAGATTGCCGATGTAGCGGGACGGTTTCTGCGGCTGCGGACTCTGGCCGATGGTCATGTAGTGGGAGCCGGACTTGTCGTTGCGGTGGTAGTACATCGCATAGGTCTTGCCGTTGATTTCCACGGCAAGCCAACCGAACACCGAATCACCGGAAACAGTCTTGTCAACCAGCTTGTTCTCGTCGATGAAAGACATGTTGGTCAGGCGCACTGTCTTAAGCGTCGGGGTATTCACATCGCTGATTTTGGCGATGGTGTCCTTTGCGCGGAAGCCGCTCAGACGCTGATAGTAGCGGATAGGCATGTTGCGCGTCGAGCCATACGCACGCAGACGCGTCACAATCTCCTGGTCGTTCTCGCCGCTGCGTTCAATCTCGTACAGTCCGTTGCCCTTGCCGTATCTGAACACATGAGCGGCGGGCACACCGGGAGCACCTATTGTGATTCTGCGGTCTTTGATAGTGAAATAAGCCTCAAAATCATCAACGACGACTTTCAGCATGTCCCACACCTTGACATTATCCACGCTCACATTGACATCGGTCTTGCCGGAAAACTCAGGATGCACCTCCACAATCCATCTCTCGGAACCGTTCTGCTCCGAGAATCTGTCGAGGTTGGCCTGTATGCGGTCTGCAAGCTCCTTTACCGTCGGCGCGAAGAATGAGAACTTCGGGAGTGCCGTGTAATGGATATTGTTGTCATTGATTACAATGTCGTAGAAGCCGCAGCGGGTCAGTTCGTCCGAGAGGGAGTTGAACTTGACCCCGGAGTATTTGAAACCGTCTCCCTTGATTCCAGCGGGCGCGGACTTGATTACCGACGGGTCGTAGTTTATCTCAAACCGTTCGCCACGGTAGTCAAGCCAGTCTCCGAGACGGAAGTCTACCGGCGAGTCTGACTCTATGTCAACGGACACAGAGCATTCGCCCATCCACTCACCGTTGTATTCGAGCGAATGGATTACAAGTTTCTCTCGGTTGTCCCTGTCTCTGACTATCCACATGGTCTTCTACTCTTTTGTAGGCAATGTCACATCTGCCGACGGGTCAGTCACGCGGAACTTGACTTCCATCGACGCATAATCGTTTAGGTTATCGCGTTTGAAATCAGGCGTGGGAATGCTCTTGCAATATACATTCCTCCGTCCGATACCGGTGCGTGCGTCATATATGCGCAGTGTCGCTCCGGCTCCGTCCCGTCCGGACAGAAAATTGCGGAATCTGACATAATCGGCATATGCCGAGCCGCGTGCGCCCTTGTAGACGAACTTCACCGTAAGGTCATAAGGCTTAATCATGAGCTTCGGCGGGATATAGGCATCCTCCCCATCCTCACCGGGCCAGTCGCGCACGGCGACATCCTTGAACTCCTCTTCGGGCCAAGGAATCTCGCTTGCGGCGAAACCGAAATCATCGAGACTGTTGTATGTGGTCCCGGTGTCAGACTTGCGTATGTAGAGTTTGTTCTCCCTGCTCATGTGGTGTAAATAAAAAAAGAGCCTGATTCAGCCCCTTGCGAGGGTGAATCAGGCTCTTTGGCCTTTATGACTCTAAGTCACTGCAAAAATAATCTATTCACGGCAAACAGCAAAACAAATCACTCAATTTGCCGCTGACTCATCTCTATGACCGCCGCCTCCTGCGCCGCCGTGTCAGATTCCTCCTGAGTCGGGACGGGTGCGGAAGCTGCATCACGCTCCATCTTGCGTCCGAATGCGGCGAAGAAGTCATCGGCGAACTCCTTGTCTACCGCCATGTTCGTCAGATGGTAGTACATGGTCAGCAGTACCTCGACGCTCCGGCGCATCTCCTCGTCGCGGCACAGCATCAGCCACACTCCGAACATGCGGGAGTCATCCCGGAATGAGACGCCCCAATGGCCGTCGATGGTCTTGATCCGCACATACTCATGTTCCGCTCCGTCGCGTGTAATCTCAAAATTGCCTACACGCGCCAGCACATTTTTTTTCTTGTTCATAGCATTTATTTGTGGTTATTGTTTCTCCTTGGGCTTGCGCTTGTATTGCTCCAGCCGGTGCTTCTTTGCCTTGCTTCCCATCTCGATGTCGTAGTCCCACTCGTCGGGCACGACAATGATTCC
Source organism: uncultured Muribaculaceae bacterium (assembly GCA_910578385.1). GTDB lineage: Bacteria > Bacteroidota > Bacteroidia > Bacteroidales > Muribaculaceae > Lepagella. The sequence continues at coordinate 3,415 of CAJTQV010000002.1, forward strand.
GTCCGTGCGGTTCGGGACATCCTTCTGATACTTGCGGTACGGCTCTCCCAGACTCTTCATACGCTCGTTGAAAGCGCGGCGCACGAGCTTCACGTCATCGGGAACGGCCTCGACCTCGCGCCGCCTCTTCTCGGAGCGCATGTAGTCTTTCATCGCCTTGTTGGCTTTGGATAGCTCGAACTCGTATTGCCGCCCGTTCTTGCGGTAACATCCGTCGAGCACCCCTTTCATGAGCATCTTGTTTATGATGGATACGGATATTTTCGTCCAGTGTGACAACTCCCGGACACCGCGTATGAGGCCGCTCTTCCCTTTCCCCCGGTATTCCGGGTCTGTATTGCGGAAGCTGTCGGAATAGATTATGTACATAATCCCCTCCCTGAACTTGTCCTTGCGGTAGCCGGCCTCTTTGAGCACATTGCCGAACTTCGTGAAACTCTCGGGACTGTGGTAATTCTCCACACACCATTTCACATAGGCATTGTAGAGCTTGCTCGCCCCCATCATCTTCGGCTCAAACTTATGGTCTATAATCGCGCACCGGTAATCTTTCTCGCGCATATATTGCAGCACCGTGGAACTCTCGGCTATATAGTCGTCAACCGCGTCACGCAGCACGCTCAGCCCGGTGAGCTTGTAACCGTTGCTGATAAAACGCTCGCGTCCGGCCAATATCCAGTTGAATATCCCGGCATACTCGGCCTCAAGCTCCTTGGCGAGACTCTTGTTCTGCTCACATTCCGGAATGACCTGCTCGAACGGGATAATCACTATGCGCCGACCAAGAGCATAGAAACTGTTGCGGATATACGGCAGACGGTTCGCATTGGCCATTATGAGCGGAATATTCTCCGCAGTGAAGTTGTTGCCGTACAGCAGTCTCGCCTCCATCCTCTCGCCGCTGATAAGTTTCTTCAGCGCGTCGGTATCCTTGTCGAGGTCTCCGGCCTGTATCTCGGAACAGTAATTGAGCCTCTTGCCGTTTATGAAGGCGAGGTTGTGTTTCTTGTCACCTCCGGCAATCAACGCGCCGATACCGAAATTCGACACATTGTCGCGTCCGAGAAGCCCGGTCAGAGTCTCGAATACGACGCTCTTCCCGTTTCCTCCGGGACCGCGCAGGATGACCATGTGCTCTATCTTGGCCGTGCGGCGGTCAATGAAGATGCTGCCTATGAACTCCTGCAACACTTTCTGAACCTCGATGTCGGGCAGCACCACATCAAGGAACTGCTGCCATTTGAGCGGATACTCGTCGGGATTGAAGTCGAAGTCAACGGCGGTCATCTGAACGAATCTACGGTCAAAGTCATGCTGCGTGCGCGTCTCGATGTTATAGACACAGTTGCGCATCACCACTATCGAATTGTCGGGATGCAACTCCTTGCCCGCCACGGCGCGTTTGCAGACGCGGAACACGCTCTCCACACGCGAATAGTCACCATTCGGCAACTCGCACCGGCGCATGATGTCGTACACCAGATTGCCGAGGTCGTCCCATGAGAACGGCTCATAGCAGCGGCCGGCGAAATAATGCGGCACGCCGTTGAAGTAGCCGATGGAAGAGTTGATGATGGCCGTACGCAGCAAATCCTGCACCGCATCGACCCTTTCGGCCGATTTGCGGTACTCACGCGCCTCCGAGAGCTTCCCCTCGTCCATGGCCGAGAATATCTCGTTCATCAGTTTCCGGTACTTCTCCTGCTCCATGACTACATCTGTCTTAATTTATATATGGCCGCATCAATCAGTTTGCCGACAACATAGGGCGGCGGCATCTTCACCTTGTCGCTATTGCTCCTGCGCCACTTCTGCAAATAGTGCAGACCTCTCAGCAGACAATCCTTGCGCATCGCCGCGTGGTCGAGGTCGCACAGCTCCGAGCAGTTGCGCCCGACATAATCTTGCAGGGCACATCCTCCGTTGCCGTTTATATCCTCGTTCAGCAGGAAACAACACTCTCCGCAATACACCAGGTACTGACTTCTCATATCAAAAATTGTTTCTACGCGCATACTCGGCCATCAGCAACGAGTCGCAGATACCGTCATGCGGATTCTTACACTTCGGGGTGCGTCTGAGGTCAACACCGGGGAATATCCTCTTGGCGCAGTTTATCGACGTTTCCTTGGTCTTGACCTTCTTCCCCTCCATCACCTTGTCGCATCGCTCCCACACGCCACTCTGCCACTTCTTCGGCGGTATCATAGAGTAGGGAATATTCAGCGCAGTCAGCATTCCTACTATCCAGCCCTTATTATAGCCGAACTCAAACGTCCCCTTGGCTGAACTGCCGAACACCGCGTGAACATCCTCCACAACCGCATAGACCGAGTTGTAATTGACCAGATCGCGCAGCTTGTAGCAGATGTCCGAAATATCGTAATCATCGAAAGCAACTGACTCAATACTCTCACCGTGAAGGACGGTCAGCGCACCCTTGGAGCCGGGGTCAAGTCCAATGTAGTATTTATTACTCATTTGTTTTGTTTCCTGCGCAACGTTTATAGGGTTCATATATCCCCATTGCTCACAATGAGGGCATTTAACACTCCACAAATCGCGGTCTGTTGATAATACCGCTTTGGGATTGTCAAGATTGAATGTTTTACCACATTCTTCACATACACAATCAATATCTTCTGTCTTTAGACTTGTTATCATTCGTGATTCGTTATGTTGTCAGCGGATAAATATTCTGTGTCGCCAAAATCGAATGTTTCGCCATTGATTTTCGCCCATAAGTCCAATCCAAATATGGTAGCATTATGCCTCTCCAACACGCTTTTGAGGTCTTGTAGGAAAGCGGTGCGAGGGTCGGAGGGTGGGGCAAGTTCAAGGTTGGAAACATGAACCCAAACGGTATCATCCAAACCATCCATATCCACATCCCTATAACCATGGTCAATATCGCATACTTCTCCCTCGGAACCCTCTTTAACCAATGTTTCAAAAGGCCCGCACTTGCAATCGCGCATTACCCGCACCCTATCGCCCACCTTAAATTTCTTTTCGCTCATTTATATCCGAAGTATTATTGATGGTAAGTACAGTGGTCAAGTACACCGCGTCCTGCCGGTGCCACCGTGAATGCCACGCACAAAGTTAGGCAAAACCACGCTTATTACAATGGAAAACGCTCAATTTACAGCGACGACTCACCAACCCTTCACACCTTTCACCCTCCCCCTAAGTCATTGTTGCACACCGTGTAACAATGTGAAAACGATGAAAACATGTGAATACTTGTTTATACAACTGTTCACACTCATCTCTCAGCAAATCAGTATGTTGTAAAAACTGTGAATAGTTGTGCACAGTTTTTGGCAAAAACTTTTTGAAATATTTATGTGCGTTATATTACACTTTTATTTTATACATACACTCTCACAAGTGTTCACACTCTTCACAGTCTTTAAATGTTGTTGAATACAAGAGAGTTATAACGTTTTTAAACTATGCACAAACCCTGCATTTTGTTGTTTCAACTATGCACATTGAAAAATCAGCCTGCAAACCGTTGATTTTTACGTATATACAGAAGCCCGTTTTCTGCAACCGGATGAAACAGCCAATTTTCTCATTTCCCACCGATTACACACCACCGGAAAAGTGGAGGCAGATGTGCAAGTTCATGCACATGCAAAACAAAAAATAAAAAAATATAAAATTTTCGGTGAGAGGTGACAACAAGCGATTTTCAAAAAAAAGTCGGGGGGGGTGCCCCTCAAATATAGACCACTGCCGCACCCTCGATAATGAAGGCAGCACAACACCCAGACAACACCGTAAAACCTTGAAAATTACCCTTTATAGGTCATAATAAATTATGAGATATGCTATATCTCGCCCTTTTTATGCTCTTTTTGCAGTAATTCAAGGAGTTCAGCGCATTGAGGAAACGACAACGGAACGTAAAATTGCACCCTTTTTTCGTCACCTTTTGCCTGTTCTGCCTTCATTTTCTGCAATTCCGCCACCTGCATGAGGATTCGCGCACGTTCAGAACCACTTGTAATTTCGGCCTCTTTAACCAACTCACGCAACACCGCATCTTTATCCGTATAATCGAACGTATCACGAATTGCCAGTGCTGCTGATGCGTCGATGTCCTTGCGTGGTCTTCCTCTCCTCCTCCCTGATGTGTCAGGCGTTACGCTGTCCGCGTGCTTGCTGTTAAGCTCAGCAATCAGGGCGTTAATACCGGGTTTCAAGTTCATCAACTTCCGGGCTGCGGCCTGCAATCCTGTAGCCGTGGTAGTCTTCGGACGGTACACAACTGCGTAAGATTCCGCCACCGATGCCCCGGAGCAATAGAGAAGGCAGAAAAGGACATCACGCGGGTCGATGTTGAAATTGCGGGCGTGGTCTGCTGTGAATTTAGAGAACTGCATTTAACAATTGTTAAAAATATTCTTTAACATTAAATTTGGCTTCTTACGGCCTGCAAAGGTAATAAAACGGGGGGAGATATGAAAATAAATTGCGCACGTTGTGTGGCGTGTGCGGGGCTGTGACGGGGCGTGTGCGGGAGACGTGGAAACAAGGTCGGAATGTGGGTAAAAATAAGTGTTAAATTATTTGGTAATCAGCGGATTATGTTGTATCTTTGCATTGTCAAAAGGGAGATAATAGACATCTTCCGGAAGATGAAACAGAAAGCCCCGGCGTTCATCTTCACAGACTGAACCGGGGCAAAGTTATTAAATCACTTCAAAGTTATTAAATCTTATGGAAACAACCAAATCTACCGGCGTTAATTCACTTTCTAACCTCAAAGGCCGCGCCGCTCACACAGCAAAGCGGATCGTTAACGCGATGAACGAGGACACGGACGCCGCAATGTGTCACACATTCGCAGCACTGACAGACGGCGCAAAGGCTATCGCCCTGCAAGCCGGACACTACTCTAACACCTATATACGCGGCAATGCTAACGGCATGGACGTAACCGCCGCCGCTCAGGAACTCGAGGCAAAGGCCGCCGCAAACGTAACGCGCAAACTACGAAAGATAGACCACGCCGCCGCCGTTGCTTTTCTCGCTGAATATATCAGCCGCCAACGCAATGAGGTAGCAAAAGAGACCACAACCGACACCGCCCCGAAATTTGAGGAACTGACCCACGCAGCTACCAACATAGTGCTGACCGCTGAAAACGATGGCGATATTTACCGCCGTTATGTTGAAACCCTTATCGGATCACTTGCAAAGAAAGTCGCAAAGGGTGTACAGCTCAACGCCTCAACGCTTGCCGCCTCCTCGGTGGTCGCAAACATCATCCGCGAATCAATCAAGGGTATGAAGTCAAGCGGATGGAGTAACCCCGTAACGGCATCAGACCGCAAACAGGCCGCCGCGTATCTTGCGAACGCCTATATCTCTGACGCAATCGAAAACGCCGAATATCTCAACGCATGAAGCGCAAAGCACTCGCAGCCCTGGCGGTGGTCGGTATCATCGCCGCCGGGGTTCTCTTCTGGGAAATCGTAGCTTTTCTGATGTGGATGGCATATTTCGCCGGGATACCAATGTAATCAAAAAATCACCCTCAAACAGTCTAAGAAATGAACTATTACACAAACAAAAGCGGCTGCAAGATTGCCGCCCGAATGCACCCCGGCAACGTGTTTGCTCATGAATCTACGATTGCGGACAATGCAAAGAGATTCCACGAAGCAATAACAACGCGCTTTATTGAAATCGAATTTGGCAAAGGCCGTGAAATCTACATCGCAATTTGCGGCGCCCGTAATTTGCAGATACCCAAAAAGTGTAAGACATTACAGGACGTTGCAGCCTGGATCAACACAAAAGACTTTTAAAACTCACAGCATGAAAGAATTTGACATAATAGACTTCTTCACGGAGTCGGAAACGCCTTTCTACATTTTCGCGGTTATCGGGCCGGCGAGCCTTCACGGGTATGTAGCAAGTTACCAGATTGCAAACCTTATCGCCGGGGCTGCCGATTACGCCCGCCTTAATTACAATAAGGGCGAGCGGATAATTGAGAAACGGCGTTAATGCCTTCATCCCGCGCCGCTGCTATAACGTCGGTTGAACTCCGACGGCGGGAACAAATCAGCTGATCTAAATGTTCCGGAAAGTCTTCGCTGTTCTTAGGTACCGGGACAGCCGAGGCGCAACGAGATTGCACCGGGTGAAAATCGAAAGCCACGGCCCCGGGCGGGGTTGATACGCCGCTGCAAATGCGTTAGTTTTGCCCTCTCTCCACGTCCCCGCGCCGTCGGACGATAAACAGACGAGCCGCCAAGGTAACGGCGTAAAATTCCCGCCACCTATGCCACCGCTGAGGCGTTAATCGGCAATGGCAGCGAACGGCACGCGCTTTATTCCGCCGTCGTCCGGTCAACGATATTGACCGCCGCCGCAATGTGTCAGGGGTGCACACCTGACGCGCCGCGTGTGGCTCATTCTCGGACGCTTGCGCGGCCTTGAATGCCAAAGGATAACAAACAGTATTAACCGACGGATTAAAGGCCGTCACAACGCAAAAAACGACATGAAGATATTTAAAGAAATCACCGACGACCACGGCACACCTGCACGGGTGGCAGCGAGCAACAATCGCGCCGAATACATTCTAACCAGTGCGCACGCGAAAGACATGCGCGACGCGTATTTGCGCAAATGGAATCGCCTCCCCTCCTCCTCATGGTATCGCCGTAATTTCAGATTCGAAGACATAACCAGATAACCGACAAAAACAAATGGCACATTTTCAATTTCACGGCCTAAGATTCGGCCTTAAAAAATCCGGCAGCATGTATATTGTAACCATGCCTAACGGTTGCAGTTTTTCAGCTTACACAGTTGAAGACGCAAAGAGATACACGCGTATTAAGTTCGCGAACACATACGCCGCCGACTATGGCAAATGCAAAAAAGCAAAGAGAAAAAAGAGTTTAGCGGACATTTCCGCACAATTCGATCGCCTGATTAAGGGCGTATCTCCTGAACGATTTCGCCGCATACGCGAGATTGAAAGTCGTTACAGATACCGCATTTTAGACCGCTTTAATTGCGTCTATCAGGTTAGCGACCGCGCCTATTATACGCCCGTAACACGGAGATGTTACGCTGGATATTAATTGTTATCGGCGGACATTAACGAATAACCAACTAAACACCCCGAAAATTATGAAGATAGGTTACAAAGTTTGTGGAATCCATACCCACCAAATAACAAAGGACTTCAAACAGGATAAAAAAGCCGCCTATGCGTATGCGCTTGACATTCGCGACAGCTTCAACGATAGCGCAACAATCCACGTTTACAGGTGGATTAAACAGGCTGGAAAGTGGATGCAATACACCTTTGCGATAGATCATATTTGCAAAGGTTATGACGGCGGCGAACCGTGCCGCATATAACGCCCCAATCCCCGGCACGGTTTAGCCGTATGCCGCAAGTGCGAGCCGGGGAACAAATGTATAACAAATAAAAACCAAAGCTATGATTTACGAATTACGCGCCTATATCGGCAAGACAAAAACGCTTTACTCCGCCATTTTTACCACTATGGAGGCGGCAAAAAGTGACAGCGTGAAGTTACTGAATCTATTTAGGAAGAATGGAGAAAGCATTTACGGCTATATCACCCCGCTAACCGCAACGGCAGACGGGAAATTTACGCCAGTAAACGCCAAAAAGGAACGATTTTAACACCCCTATTGGCCACCCCGAAAGAATAACCACGGCTTAAAATAAGCCCGTTTGAGCGAGTTCTAAGCCGTGGTTAACCAAAGTATCACCCGAATAAAACAAACGCGATGAAACCTATTAAAATAACCTCCTTTGAGCAAATAAAAGCTCTATATGCAAAGGGGCTGAACATCTGCAAGGGATGTCAGCACGAACACGCCGCGAGCTGCACCGCCGAACGCTTTGCAGTATGCACCAAACAGGCGAACAAGCACGCCGCGCCAATATTGGCAGCGATGAATGAATTAGAAACGAAATACAAATCAACCACCGCGCCCACGTGCTAAAACCGAAAGAAGATGACAGCAAAAGAAGTAGACGCATTAGAGGCTGCAATCTGCAAAGCCGAACAAGACTCACAGAAATACGCCGACACGGAAGACGGCGGAACATGTAATTTTGACGCGCCAAAAATACGCCTGAAGGCAACCCCTCGCCAATTGGCTGCAATGGATTGGCGGGTCTATAAGATAGGCCGGAAGCAGCCCGACGGGTCCCAATGGTATGAAATCGGCATATATCTATCCGGCCAAGGCAACCGCCGGACACGTATGGCCAAAGCCGCCGCCGAATCGCTTAAAGCGTCCGGATATGAATCGGGAGTATATTATCAGATGGATTAACCGCCCCACTCTCCCGGCCTCCGGCGAGCGCGTGAGGGTCGGCACCTCAGCCGGGAACCAATATTAACCATAAAAACAGCATAGAGTCATGATTGGAATTATCGTCTGGGCGATACTGATTTTCGTAATCGCGTGTGTCGCAATCCCCGGATTCCTCACTTTCCTTCTCAAACTTTTTTTCATCGTCGCCGTTGTCTGGGTCATCGGCGCGTGGGTAGTCTCAAAATTCAGAAAATAACCGCAACCATGGAAGAATTAAACTACACCTCAACAAAGATTTTCACCCGAAATAAGCAGGGTGAATTAATCGAAAAGCGAGTCAAGGCCGCGCAGGTTTGCCCTGGCCTATTGGTAACGCCTGAAAAATCCGGCATGGTAGACTTGATAATCGAATACAACGGCATCAAGTGGCGCGAAATCAGTTGTGGCATTTCAAATCAGTTGCCGCGAAATATCAAACTAATCCCCGGCATCCTCAACAGCATCGCCGAGGGTAGATTAAACACCCTCGACGACTACCACAAAGAGATGCACCGCCGAATCTTCAACCCCGACGCTCCGGCAGTGATGGAGCTGAAAAAGCCGGAGCGCAAGCCGAAGCAGCCGAAAATGAACATGGATGGCACAATTCGCGCAAAAGTACTGCAATACAAGGCAGACGGCAACACCCTGACCGAAAAGTGGGAAACGCTGACAAAATTTTCCGAGGGTATATATTACACCAAAGACTCGGACGATTACGGCCAAAATTACGCATACTTTATTTTTGAGCGTAACGGCGTATATTGGCACTCCCTCCGCCCCGATAGGCTGGAACGGATAGAGGAACGCCGCCAGGATATAAAAGCGGATTATACCAACTTTGAATCCTCAATAGTGGCCGCAGCCAATGGAAACCGGTTTATCGGCAAGCTCCAGATCGAAGTGATGAAGCGTCTGGGACATGACGTTGCACCGCTATTGGCGAGCCGCGAAGCATACCTGAAACAGCGCGAGGAAGAGGAACGCCGCAAGACCGAGGAGGCGGAACAACGCGAACGTGAGGCAAAGGAAGCCGAGGAAAAGCGCAACGCCGAACTGTTGGCCGACGGCAAAAAGAGACTGCTGGAGCATAAGGCCGTAACGGTGGAGCAGATTGAATTGTTGGCCGAGTCCGTCGGCTACAAAATCAACATCCGGACGATTGGATTCATGCGCGAGAAAGTAACCGAGGCCGCGTTAATGGAAGATGGCCGCGTTACCGTTTGGGGTCACAAGTTGACAGACCGCAACATCGACGGCACTTGCAAAATTTTACATGAAATCGCTGGGCGGTTGAAAGCGCAGGCCGAGGAAGAAGCACAACAAGCCGCTGAATCGTCCCAAATTTCAACGGAAACAGCAAAGCCGGAGAATGTGTCAGCCAATGACGAAATAACGGCAGAAACGGCAAATTTGCGTCCTGCCCACGTTTGCGACATCCAATCCGATGAAACATGGAGCAAGGATGAAGCAGCCGATATATGCAATTATATCAGCTGGCTCGGCTCATATGATCAAGATTGCGATAAGCACAACCATTATTTTACCATTGCAGAAAAAGCACTTGCAGAGGCACCGCCGGGGCTGATGGACGAAGCGATACACACCGCCCCGGAACAACCGCCGGAAGCGCCGCCGCCCGAACATAGAGAGAAATCCCCGCCACATTAAAAACCAATAAAATCAATCGACATGAAACTGAATATATTCCGCCGCATATTCGGCAAGAAACATATAGAGACAACACCGGAGGCCACGACACCCGACACCACTCAGGCCGAAACGGAGCCACAGAAGACACCGGACACCGACGGCTCCGGTGATCAGGACACGCCGACACTGAAAGAGGCATTCACGGCCAAATATCCCGACTGGGTGTTTATCCTGACGGCATTCGAGGCCGCCAACCTTTGCGCGGCCACATGGGACAACCTGACAAAAGCACGGTTGCAGAAGTTTATCGCATACATGGCCGAACGGCACGCGCCGAACACGGTCAACCAATACGCCACACGCCTCAAGGCCGTGCTGAACATGTACGCCGATGAGGTGGAGCTGCCACGCGGATACTCGAAAGTGCTGACGCCGCGCCGGTGCGTCACGACTTCCGTATATCTGACCGAGGAGGAACTTGACCGCATCGCGTCCTACATACCGCGCACGCAACGTGAACTGTATGTGCGCAACACGTTCCTTCTGGCCGCATACACCGGAGCGCGGCACTCGGACGCGGAACGGTTCAACGAGAGCAATATAAACGGTGACACGCTGCAATATGTGTCCCAGAAAACCAAGACCCCGGTCACATTGCCGCTCAAACCGATTGTGGCCGAGCTGATTCGTGAGAATGTGCGCGTAGACATGACCGACAAGACCTATAACTCAAATCTTCGGCGCATATGTCAGAAATGCCTGATCAACCAACCGACAAAGGTATTCAAGGCCGGAGCCGAGGCCGAGGGTGAGAAATGGGAATACGTAGGGAGTCACACAGCCCGCCGCTCGTTCGCTTCAAATCTTTATCTCCGTGGTGTGGATATTTACACCATAAGCCGCCTGTTGGGACATTCCGACGTGAGGATAACACAGCAATACATCCAATCGGGCGTGCGCACCGACAGCGAGGAACTGATGGGATATTTCAAATAGCGTTTGCGAATCTGAATAATAATCACTAATTTCGTGACAGTGTTTGAACTGTCAGACAATAGCATATGGGAACAATTATATTTTTGACACAACGAGAAGCTGAGAAGTACATCAGCGAAAATAACCTCGATGATACGGGTAACTGCATGGAATTTGACGAGGCCGCAAGCAATCTCGAATACTACAACCCCGACTTTTTCAGGGTCGTGGGAAGCTGGAGCGGTGAACTTTCCGGACATGTCTATTCCGATGGCAAAACAGAGACAGTGATCAGCTGGTGGTACGGCGATGGCGAAGGTCCGACAATCACGGTTGAAGGAGAGGAAGTCGAGTGCAACGACCTTATAGGAGGCGTTTATGCGGATGGCATGAGAACTGGAGCAATCGACAATGAGACCGCCCAGGATATTGCAATCTCGTGCAAGCTCAACCGCATCGATGTCTATACGGCAGAAGATGATGAGGACGACTTCAACGAGATGTCGGCTAAACTCAACCTCGACATAACACCATGTAGAGTCATTTCGGCCGGAGATTACGTTTTCGCGATTCCGCAAGATATTAAATAACTTCAGAGTTTTCGTCGGGGAATACCGGCACGGCGACACACACGCAACTGTTATGGTAAGGCGGCAGTTGTGTGTCGTCGGCGTGATACCCCTGCATGGAGTCGCAGAGGTCGCACGGGTAGGCAGAGGAGCGCATCACGTACCATCCGGTCGCGCCGTTTTTCTTGTCGCTTACATATCGGGCGTGCATCCATGCCTCGGAGATGCCGAACTGAGTCAGACGACCCAACGCCGTATACATGGAGTTTGTCTGACCGTGACCGTAGGAGGGGACATTTGATATACCCGCCTTAAGCTCCGGATTGGCGAACGGTTGCCTCATATTATCCCCTATTGTAGAGGCCGCTCGCGATTTTGAAAGGCCGAGCATAAGAGCCGCACCAACGAGCACCATAAGCTCGACCCGGTACCGGCGCAGATATTCCGTGAGACGTTCGCCGAACGTAGAGCCATATGTGCGCCGCGTTATGAATGCAAGAAGCGTCGCCTTGTCATCATCCTCGCAGTAGAGCGCAAGTTCCGTGAAATAATCCTCGATAGCATCGCGTAGCCACGACATGATGTCATCGACGGAGCGTTGCGCGTCCGCCGGCAGAGTGTCGTAAGAGAACGTGCGCGGATTGACGACATAGGCGTAGCATACCGCGACAACGCGCTCAGCGGCCTCGCGCATGATTATCTGCAAATTGTATTGCATGGAGCGTTCAGCATCGAGCCGCTGCCTTACGTACTCACGCGCTGCCTCGATGTCATGCTGCCTCGGTTGTCTTGCCATCGTTCGTGCCATCTGTTTCAGTTGTTGATGCCTGCTTGGTCTTTATCGTGTAGAGCAAATCCGCCTGTTGTTCCTGCTTTTTCTCCTTGACAATGCGCTCCCACTCACCGACGGAGGAATATTCCGAATTGCGCTCGCTCGCGGTCTGACGTGAACAGAATCCGTTCTGGACGGCTGTCGCAAGGTCGTTGACCATGGCCGACTCGTTGATATGCACATACGGCTTGATCCAATATTTCAGCGGGAGATTGGCAAAATCAATCTGCGACTCGCATTCAACGCCGTAACCGTAGGTAAAAATCCTGACCATATCGCGCAAGAACGGTTGCCACTCCGCCGCGTCGTGCATGGCTTTCTCCAGAGCGGGCGAGTAGAGCAACTTCAATGCGACACCCGGTAGGTCGCCCGACTTCATCTCCGGAGGAATCACGGCGAACGACTGCTCATAAATCATCTTGTAGAGCGTGTCGAGCTGACGCATATACGACTCCGAGGCAGACTGTGATTGCAGATATTCCGCGCTGCTCTCCTTATCCATAGACATGGTGCGCACCGTGCCGTTTATATCATGCTGCATGTCGAGGGTGGCGCCGTCGCCTTGGAAAACAAGAATAGGTGTGCCGAACGCCTGATTGTTATGCGCCATCTGAGAGAAAGAGAGGTCGTAGGAATCTATCGAATCCTGCGAGGCCGCCCAGCATGGTCCGTCATCGTCGCGCATGTAGGCGACAGGGATGAACGGGAAACCATGGAGCTTGCGCTCTGTGACCGTGTATCCGCTCGCACCGAACCGTTCGAGTATCTTCTCATACGTAGAGCGGTATCCCTTGCCGGTCTTTTTCATACGCGTGAGATACTTGTCATCCCACACTTCAAGCCATTCCACCACCACATTGCCCTCGTCGTCGTAATCGTAGAATGAACGTGCAAACAGAATCAGCTTGCCACGGTTGTCAAAATGCGGGTAGAGTTCCGATCCGTCCTTATATGAGAATGTGCGTGCCGAAAACTCGCCGTCGCTCATGAATCCCACGAAAGCGACATCAGCGACAATCTTCACCGACTTGACAGCATCGAAGAAGTGAATCTCCATGTCCTTGCCAAGCCACCCCTCGCGGAAACGGTCGTAGATTCCACGCATTTTCTCAGTAGGGTCAGAGGTATTCAGCTCGAACTGAATATCATTGCCGGTAAGATGGATTGTCTGTTTGAGAGAGATTATCTGCTGGAATGCGAACGCATAGCGCGGCACGCATTCCTTGTAGAGCCGACGGGATGTCTGTCCGGTCTCGTTGCCGTTGCGGTCAAGTATCGGCACAACCTCCTCACGGTATATGTCAGGATAATACTTAGGGTCATTGATAAGGTGCCCCGACGGGTAATACTGCCTGAGCATGTCGGCGTGTGTCACCGTGTCGGAGAGTAATACGTCGTGAGGCATGTCCGGTTCAGCCTCCGCTCCGAAAGAGCCGTGTGCGAGATAGCCCTCCGGACGGATTTTGCGCCATGGTCTTTTAGTCTTGATGTTCCTTGGATTCATATCTGTGTAGAGTTTTGTCACACAAACCGTCTGCCCGGGCTTACATACCGCATCAGCCTCGGCTTGGTGTGTTTCTTTCCTTTTATGAAGAATATTCGCTGCATGAGCATCGCCTCGATGAAGTCAGGCGAATGCTTTGTATAGCGTTTCATTATCTTTTTCTTTATCAGGCTCCATGCCTTGTCAGCCACATCCTCGTCCTTGCGTATGGCCTTGCGTTCGAGATTGAGAATCTGGTCGAGCGGAGTATCCTTGTAGCCGTTGCCCGAGAACCGCTGTTTGAGCAGATAAGGATTTATGGAGTATTCGCCGCGTATGAGCATGTCGGCAAACTCGTATGCGCACTGGCTCTTTATGTCGGCGTAGACGTTCTTGCACTCCGGCTTGACCGCCTCCTTGGGGATAAACGGTATGGCTTTCGGGAAAACTCCCTTGAACATCTGGCCGAGTCCCGGAAGGTCGTACGTGAAATTCTCCTCGCGCACCTGCCAATATGCGAGCTTGGATTTTACGGCGTTGGCCGCGTCAACAGAATTGCACCGGCAGACAAAGATGTCGTCGATATGGTTGCCTATCCATTTTATGAGCACAAGGTTATCGCCACCGTCGAATGCGACGTCACATGTGGCACGGAGCTGCCCGTCACCGAGCTGCATGGAATTATTGTAGAATCTATCCATGTCGGCGAGCTTGATCATGTCATCGCCGGCCGATTTGAACTTCCAGTTGCCGTCAAGGTCTCGCGCACGTTGCTCGTCATCCTGATTGACAAGATTGGCGAGATATGTCGGGTCGCTGCTCATCAGTGCGACATTATCGGCAAGACGCGCCTCGACAAATGCCACGGACTTGATGAACAGTTCCTGCGGGGTGCCGTAACGGTTATATTCCGGTTTCCAATAGGAATCGATAATATCCTTGCACTGCTCGTAGACCTCCTCCCTCGTGTCACCCCAGTATATAGTATCGACGGAATCGCCCTCCATGAAGCAATAGCGCACTTTGCCGTCACGCTCGCGGAGTGGCAGACCATCCTCCCCTATCCACCAGTCTATGAACTTTGCCACCCACGAATCAGGGTCGGGGTTGCATGTGCCGATGAAGCGGTTGCGGATACCGAACGCGTTTCGGTTGGTAGTGATAAGGTACTTAAACTTCTCGTAGGCCATGTGCGTCACCTCATCGACACCGATGTACGCGAACTGCTTGCCCTGAAACCTTATCTTGAAATCCTCAAGCGAACCGGCATGATATGAGAATTTGAGCCATCCTCCCGATTTGTAATTCCACGTCATGTCTCCCTTGGCGCGGTTGTACTCGCCGAAATCGCCGTAGAGCTTGTAAGAAGTGTCGATAAGGTCAGAGAGGTCATCAGTGGCCGCACGCAGAATCACCGCACGGAAATCGGGGTGATATATATCGTAGAGTGCGTTCATGAGAAGGGTGAACGACTTCGAGCCGCCACGGCAACCACCACCTATTATAATGTCTGCATCTGAGGCGAGAATGTTTTCCTGACCTCCGAGCTGCGCCACTATGTCCTCGCTCCGGTGTTCCTGAAAAGCCTTGCGTATGTCTATGACGACATAGGGCGAGAGCACCTTGCGCCCGTCCAGAAAATCCGATATGTCGCGTCCCTTTCTCATATAAATAAAAAAGGCCGGTCTCCCGCAACTGTACGGGATTCCGGCCTTTAAAGGCTCTTTCTATTGGTCTCAGGCGCAAAAATAATAAAATTTGCGCAATCTGTACCTGCAAATTGCGCAATTTGTTTGGCAGTTTGAAGTCCACTATGTATTTTTGCGTCAAATCCGTAATCCGAATGACAATCCATACAGCAATAGACGATGACCAGACAAGCTCTGTAAACTCCGAGAGGCTTGTAAGTTGTCCCGCGTGCGGGCACAAACTCATTGAAATCAGAAGTCTGTTCCGTAAAGGAGTGTTCAGGCAGAAATGCCGCCGGTGCCACAGATACATCATGTTCTCGGCATCGGAATGATGTAGCGGATTTTTAAAGACATAGTTTAAGTTTAAAGGCCAAAGAGCCTGATTCAACCCTTCTGGGGCTGAATCAGGCTCTTTTTTATTTACCCGAATCTGATGGAACAAGAACAAATCTTATCCACTCTGACCGCGCAGTTAGGACAAACCTCACTGTCGGAAAGGACAATCTCCGAGTATGTCAATGAAAATCTGCCCGCTGAGGGCGAGGAGTTCAATTTTGAGCGTCATGCCAAGATTCTCCGCTCGCTCAACGGCAACTTCTCAGCTGACATGAAACTTGCCGTCGAGGGCTTCAAGAAAAACTACAAGCCCGAGACAAAACCCGCCGACAAGGGCAATGATGGCAAACCCGAGGGCGAGACCGATGTAGAGAAACGACTTGCCATGCTTGAAAAAGAGGTCAAGGAGTCAAGGGCGCGTGAGGCGCGCGCCGGAGTGATGTCGGAAGTAGCCGCAATGGGAAAGACTCTCAAAGTCGCCAACAAGGAGCTTTGGGAGGATGCTGTCAAGACCGTCGAGGTCGGCGAGAACGACAATGCCGAAAGCGTCACCGCAAAAGCCAAAAAGGCTTACGAGAAACTTCTCAAACGCTACTTCGGTGACGGCGCGACACCCTACGGGAGTTCCGGAAGAACCGGAGCAAGCAAAGTGTCGGACGAGGCCGCAAAGGAAGCACGCGAGGCTTATAAAAAGAAATTCAAAGCACGCGGCAAACTCTAAACCACTAAAACTTACAATTTTATGAACAATCTTTCAGGAACATTCAACACTATCGCGCAGGGGGAAGTATTCTCCATCGGCGGCGATTTTCCCGTATGGACCCGCAGAAACAAGGTCTATCAGGGCGGTGGCAACATTCCCCTCGATGGTCTTGAACCTGGTACGGTGATTCCTGCGGGTACTCCGGTGATTTTCAACGGCCCCGGGGAAGATGTCGAGATAGTTGACATCACCGATGCCGAGAAGCTGCCTCAGGTCAACGGGCTGACTTTCGATGACGTGAGCGTCCCCGCCGGATGTATCTCCGCGACATGTGCCGTATGCTATGACGGCAGAATCTACGCCAACCGCGCCAACGGCGGCAAGGGTCTTCCCAAATCGCTCATGAAGCAGCTCCCCGCCGTGGAGTTCGTCTACGAGGGCGAGGTTCCCGCAGAACCCTGAGTATAACAACGCTAAAGATTTTTGACAATGGCAATAACAAGAACACCTCAATTCTACGACCTCATAGCCCATGGTCTCTCGAACCTCGGCTACACGTCGTTCAGCGAGTATGTCAATGACATGTTCGCCGAGAAATACAATGCCGAGCAGACCTTCGAGCAGATGGGATTCCCCCTTAATCCCTCTCTGCCCCTGCGCCCGACATATGAGCAGCTTGACGCGGTAGTCCGTCCCTATACCATGGCAGGATATGTGGACATCGACTCCGATGGTCCCACCAAGTCAACCGACGGCCTCGCACTGAAAATGGGTCAGATTCCTATCTTCAAGCATGAGATTCCCATCGGGCGCAAGGAGCTGCGCGACCAGCTATACCTTGTGGACCGCCTCGGCACTGTTTCTGACGAGATTTCCTCGGTGGCGATGGATCAGCTTTTCCTCTCGACCGACAACCTGCTTGGCGGTAACTACAACACCTTCCGGTACCAGCGTCACCGCATTGTGTCGAACGAGGGCAAACTTGTCATCAACAAGATCAACAACCCCATGGGTATTGCTCTGGAGATTGACTTCGGTGTTCCTGCGAAGAACAAGCAGAAGGCAATCGCGTACACCAAGGATTCCGATGGCAAAATCACCGAGAAAACCGGTGTCAACCTCGTTCAGGTGCTTAAAGACACACAGCGCATGGCGCGTCTGAAAGACAACTGTCCGCAGGGACACTGGGAGGTCGCCTACAACACATGGCAGGACATCTTGCAGCTCCCGTCGCTCCTTTCAACCTACGTCGCTCTCAAAAACACCCTCGTGGATGCCGAGACGCGCAAGATGCTTGAGGGTTTCGTGGCAGAGGATGCCTTCAAGGCATGGTTCGAGACAGCAATCGGCGCGAAGGTGACGGTGATTGACCATGTTGGTTTCGTGGAGAAATTCGACGAGAAACAGAAAAAGATGGTCTACGACGAATGTCCCTCGTTCGAGGAGGGTGTGTTCGTCTACGTTCCCGACGGCGCGATAGGCGACGCACAGTTCGGCAAGCCGTTCGTGGTAGAAACACCCGGCGCGCGCATATCCCTTTTCGACGGTGGCCGCACACTTCTCCGTCAGATTTTCAACGACGAGACCATGGACCAGGTAATCAAGTCCGAGGTGTCGGGACTCTGCGTCCCCAACAAGACACGCTGGATGTACTACGTGACCGTGAAAGGCTGAGAAACGTGACAATGGATGAGACAGACTTCTACGATGACGGATCATGCACGATAATAGAGTATCTGCAAGGCTTCCTTCCGGATAAAGACATGCTTCCGGATAAAGCCTTGCGGACAATCCTTGTCAAGCGCGGCCTTGACGGCAATGCCGACGCATACTCGCTTCCCGAGCGTGAGCGCGACCTTGCCGAGGCCGAGGTCTACTACCAGCTTTCCAACCTGCCCGTGGGCGGCTCGACCACAAAAGATGTGGACGGCACATGGTCGCATTCGGAAGGTGGATGGACGGTGAGCAGTGCCAATATCGCGGAATGGTGGCGCAAATACACCACCCTCCGTGAGAAATGGAACGAGGCTGTTGTCGGCAAAGGAGGTATCAGAGTCCATGCAAGAGGAATGAGAGTATGGCACAAAACACGCTGAATCCAAGATTCCCGCACACCTGCCGTGTGTACCGCCTCGAAGGTGCGTCATCCTTTTCCAAAGGAGAGGAGAAGGAGCTGTATAAAGGCCAATGCCGCAAAAGCAGCTCCGACAACATACGCACTTTCAACACCGGAAGCAGCACGACCGGAAAAGTGGATTCCTCGGATTACCGCGTGAGTATTCCGGCAATTGTCCGGGGACTTCAAAAAGGAGACCTCGTTGATGTGGAGACGCTTTGCGGCACGGAGACAAAACTCCGGGTCGTGAATTTCAACGCATCCCGATTACTCGGAGACTCGACCGAGATTCTGTGTAACCTTCCAAGCAGCTGACGGTATGGGAAACAAATCGGTGCTCGAAGCCGCACGCAAGAAAATGCAGGATATTGCCTATAAGCACCTCGTGGAGGACATCCTGATTCCGTTCGCCGAGTCTGCGCGCAATGATGCGGAGCAGATTCGCATACAGGAAGAACATAATATGACCGGTAACACTGTCAACTCGTATGCGGCAGGGGTCTACGCTCATGGGAAACTCATATGGGATTCATATTCGGGCGTTCCAAAACCATTGCAGGGCAAGCTGAGCAAGGGGCAGAGATACCGGGCAGGATGGCAACGTTGGGACGGAGAAACGCAAGTGTACACTTTTAAAGCAAAAGTCGCAACAAACGGACAAACCGAGCCGGAACGTGCCATTGCATTTATCCGCTCATACAAAGCCCCGTCTGACACATTTTCAGTTGTCGTAACCAACGGTGTCGAATATGCTGAGTTCCAACAGGCGCAGATGGGTATTGACGTACTCACAAAAGCCTATGACAACGCTAAATTTGACATCTCGCAATATCTTAAACCAATACCCGGCTGATGGAACAGAAAATCTATCCACGCGGAGAAATACTCCGGACACTCACGGAACTGGCGAAAGAGGTCAGCAACGATGTGTTTGTCACGACCAGACCGCAAGCCACGTCGGAACAGCTGGAGGATTTTGTGCTTGTCAGACTCCCACAGAACATAAGGCAGGAGGGAGACGCGGGACAGTACACCTACGGTCAGTTCAGCATGTTCGCCCGCGACATTGAAGGCAGGTATGAGGATGTCATGAGACTCGACGAGATGCAATCGGCAATCACGGAAATGTTCCCCATCGTCACACCCACATTCACAGCCACACGCCCCCTGATTCTCGCCGGAGGCACTGACCAGGCGGGATTCCACTTCATCACTATTCAATTTGAAATTCAAATCACCATCTAACTAAAATTATATCACTATGGCAGAAGTAACCATTGACAAGAGAATCGGAGACCTCAAGAAGCTCTTCAACCGCGTCAACGACGTGCTTTACAGCGAGGAGGAAATCACCGACCCCTCGGCAGCCCTCACCGCTTCATACATCCCCGTTGGCGAAGATGGCGTAAACTTCGATGCCGGCGACCCCGACATCACCAAGTACAAGCTGACCGACGGCCAGATCTGGACTGCAATCGCAGATGCAGGTGACGCTGACATCTCGTTTCAGGTTCCCTCGGTGGCCGACTACATCGCCGATCTGTTCCAGAACAAGACCTCGGCTAAGGCCGCAAGCATGACCCTTGAAGGCAAGACGTACACCGGTAACGGTTACGACTTCTCGCCCAAGAAGGTGACCGGCTCGATGATTCTGCGCTCGCAGGACAAGAAGACAGTCATCATCCTCACCAACATCGAGGGTTACGCCACCCCGAAGCTCGACGATACCGGAAAGCCCCTCTACTTCAACTTCTCGGTATCGCCCCTCAACAACAGCGAAGGTGTGGCAATCTACTACATGTTCGAGGACGGCGCGGCAACCGAACCCTAAACCGAATCCCCCTATCCACCCAATCCCGGGCGCGTCTCACTGTTCTGCGGGACGCGCCCTCTTAATTAAGACTGACCATGACACAACCTACACATGAGGAGGAGGTGCTCCTCGACGATATATATAACGACACCCCTACCGACGTAATGGTGCGCGGTAAGAAATTCAGCGTCCGCTGGCTTAAAGCGGGAACACGCAGACGGCTCACATCCATGCTCCTCAAATCGGGAGACGAGACCAAGGTATCGTGCAAGGCCGCATCGCTGATAGTGCTGAACGGACATTTCAAGATAATGCTGCTCCATTGGCTACTGTGGAGATGGTACTACTACATCCGTCAGTACGGCGAAGAGGAGCTGACCGAACTTATCGCCACCGCTAAAAAAAAATTCCGCTGCGCCAATACTGGATAAATACCACATTGCTGACCGCGATGAGAGACACGATGATGATGATGACGAGAGCGGAAGTAAGTGCTTTCCGTCCCGAACTTTCTGGGGGCAATACGGAGAAATCTGCAAAGAGCGGCCTTGGTTAGCCGAACCGCTGAGAATACTCGGTATCCCCGTCACAAAACCATATTTCGGACTTCTATGGATTCTCACCAACGCGCAGCTTGAACTTATGTGCGCCGACGTGTCGATAACCGTCTACAACCGCAAGAAGGGAAAGACCACCGACTCCAAGAAGCATGAGTTCAAGGAGATGAGCAAGGAGGAGATTGAGCGCAAGAGAAAGGAAGTGGAAGAAAGGCTCGCAAAGGGCACACACATTGTCCGTATCAACTTTTAACAACTTACAAAAAAATGGCAAACCTCGGCAATCTATTTTACACTGTCGGTCTGAAAGACATGACCGACTCTGACTTGCAGAAAATAAACAATAAGCTGGCGCAACTCGGGAGCGGAGTACAGATTGACGTTTCCTCAATCCGCAAAAGCATCGAAGACGGTCTCGCGGCGAATCCGGTCAAAATCACTTTCGACCCGTTAATCACCTCGGCTGACATTGAAAAGAAGCTGACAGGACAAGTGGTCAAGGCTGAAATCGCACCGCTGACAACCTCGCTGTCGGCCAACATCAGCGCGGCCTTGAAATCGGCACCCGTCAACATCGAGAACTTCACGGTCTCGCCCCAGTCATTGATTGATGCCATAAACAAGTCTCTTACCGGAGCTGACTTCAAATCGGTGGGAGATTCAATCGGTGCGTCGATGGCGAAGTCAATCAAGACCAAGTTCGGGAACGAGACATACACCGCGAATGTCAGGATAAATGCTATCAAGCTCGCCAACTCCATCTCGGCGGCGGTCAACCCGTCTTCCGGTCGCAAGCTGAAAATAGACTTCGATGCAAAAAAGGAGGTCAGAGACAAGATTGTCGCCGCCATCTCTTCGGGAATCAGCACCACAATCACCCCGAATATCACGGCTCAGTCCGTGGAGGAAAAACTGCGCGGCAAGGTGGTTCACGCCGAAATCGTACCGTTGCAGAAAAAACTTATCCAAGGTATCAAGGATGCAGTGAACAACAACCCGCCGAAAGTCTCTGTCGGCATTCAGGAGAAGAAACTGCGCGACCTCGTGACAAATATCCTCACCAACCGGGGATACATGCTGACCATATCCTCAATCAATGACCAGTTCTCGCGTCAGATACGGACAAGACTCAACGGACAAGGCTACAATGTCAAGATAACGTGCGACCCGAACGTTATCGCCCGTTCCGTGCAGGCCGCACTGATGGGTATGTCGAGCCGCGTATTCGGATTGCAGGTGTCGCGTGACATACTGCATCAGTCCATCGAGGATGCCTTGCGCGGCAAGCAGTTCCCGATACAGATAAAGGTCATGCAGGATCAGGCGCGTCAGGCAGTGCAGAACGCGCTCAACCAAGCATCAAACATAAGCCCGACAAACGCCAAGACCTACAAGGACTTGAAAATGGGTGAATACCGGGCGGCACAAGCCGAACTTGCGAAACTTAAGGCGGCACATATGTCGGCGGCTGACGCTGCGGGCGTACATGCGCGTGCATCTCTGAGCCTCGGCGGTGCTTTCGGAAGCAACATCCGGCTTGCCGGTGAACTCGGCTCGGCCATGGCCTCTCTTTACTCAATCCATGCCGCCAAGGAGTTTCTTTCGCAGGTCATCGAGATTGGCGGTGAGCTGGAGCATCAGAAAATCGCGCTGGAGACAATCTACGGTTCCGGGAGCAAGATGGAGTCGCTGTACAGCCAGATAAAAGGACTCGCACGCACATCCCCGTTCGGTGTCATAGACCTGACAAAGAACATCAAGCAGCTGTCAGCCTACGGTGTTCAGTACAACGAGGTCTACGACACAGCCAAACGTCTTGCCGACATATCGGCTGCGACATCGGTTGACATAAACCGACTTATCCTCGCATTCGGCAAGACGAAGAACCGCACATTCCTCGACGGTTTGGAGGCTAAGCAGTTCGCGTATGCCAACATACCGATTTACGACCAGCTTTCAAAGAAACTGACCGAGCTTGAAGGCAAGTTCGTATCAGTGCAGGATGTCATGAAGCGAATCTCCAAGAAAGAGATAGGTTTCGATATGGTCAAGGAGATTCTATGGGATATGACCGACGAGGGAGGCAAGTTCTACAACATGCAGGAAAAGCTCGCGGGTTCGGTCAAGACCTCGTGGAAACTTGTCAAGGACAACATTCAGCTCATGTTCGGCGAGATAGCCGAATCGGGCGTAGGAAGCGGCCTGAAAGACATGGCGGAGATATTGCAGGGGCTTACCCGCAATTGGAAAACACTTGGTGCTGTACTCGGTGGAGCAACCGTTGCTTTTGGCATATATAAGGCTGCAATCATGGCTCACAATGTAGTAGCTGGAAAATCCATAGCAGCGGCGGCAAAGCAGCACGCATCTATGAAAATGACCCACTATTACTCCAATCTTGCCGCTCAGTCATACAGAAGTTTAACCGTGGCGGAAGAAGCGAATTATCTTGCCAGCTCCGGTCTTGCCAAGATTAAGGGAGTGAATGTACTCTGGTCAAAGAAGCTGACCGCAGAAGAAGCGGATGCGCTCATGGTCAAGAAACTTCTGACGAGGGAGGATATATTACGTCTTGTCGCTTTGAAGAAATTGACTGTGGCCGACGCGCAATATGTTCTGACAACCAAAGGCATGACCGCCGCAGATATTCAGGAAATGAACGCACAGATTGCCCGTGCCGCCGCAGCCAAAAGAAGCACGGTGATATGGAAGCAACTCCAGACCGCAGGTGCCGGGCTACTTGGAACACTGCGGTCACTGGTATTCAACCCATTCACCATGATTATGGCCGGACTTGGCGCAGTACTGTCGTTATGGTCGAAGAATAATCAAGAGGCTGAAAAGTTCAAGGAAATCGGCGATAACATTTTTTCAAAGAGAATGGATGGTTTTAAAAACCTCCTTGATATTGTGGAGAATATAAAATCTCCGGAAGGGTTGTCTAATCTCGAACTCACTCAGGGAATTGAGGAACTGGAGAATGCGATTAAGGATTACTCCAACACACCGTTAGAAGACATCAATAATTCACTTGTTGACCAGAAAGGGCATGTGCGTTCGTTGACCGAAAGATATGAGGAACTTGTCAAGAGTGTCAGGAATCTAAGGGATTCTTACAGAACATCTTTCAACAAATCAATCACAGGGGCATTGGAGAGTACGGATGAAGGTTGGTTCTCGGATGGTCTTGTCAAAAATGCCAAAGACTACACAGATGCGCTCAAAAGAGTCGATGACCGCATAGCAAGTTTCTCGACAAATTTCAAATCATCGATGGTGGATGCTGTAAATGCAGCGACTAAAGCTGATGAATCATTTAATAAGGCCGTTGCGGGCATGACATCATATGATGATAAGCTGAACTACCTTCTTGATAACATTGAAAAGTACTCGACAGCAAAGGACGCATTTAACAGCTGGCTCAAGAACCATGACTCGGCTGATACAAAAATTGATACCGACCATCTTCTGAACACAAAACAAATATCTGCGGCACTCAAAGAGTTAGAGAGCGATACAGATAAATTCATAGAAGACCTTGATACCCGGTTAAAAAGGGTGAATTACAACCCTCTTACAGACCGGGATGCTCTCGCTGTGCAATTGAAGGAAATGCTCAACCAGATGGAAGAAGCCGGAGACGATGCCAAGGCAATCATGGCTAAAAAACTGGAAGAGCACTACGGCATGGCCGGAATGATTATGGAGGACAAGATTGGTCCGGCAATGCAGGAAAAGTTCAAGAAGATGATGTCGGACAGCACAAACGCTGGCTTACAGGCAGCCCAGATGATTCTCCGGTACGAGTCATACGAGCAATTGACTGATGCGCAAAAGCAAGCGGTCAGCAAGCTCATGGAGGATGCAAAAAGGCAGGTAATGTCAGACCTGAAGCTGACAAACAAGGAGATGGCTGACTATCTTGCACGTAATCCTCTGACTCAACTGATTCAGTTGGTTTATACATCGGCCAACGACAAGCCGACAGACCTCGAACGCGAGACTGTGCAGAAAAAAGGTTATCCCGGTCTGACTCCGACCACACAATCATATATGAGGCAATGGATGAAGTCAAACTCCGTATTTGATGCCCGCAATGCGGCACAGGAGGCTAAACAGAAAGCCAAGTCTGAGCTTGATGCCGCAAAAGCCGCAGGTATCGGTATCGAAGCGGCGCAAAAAGAATGGGATGAAGTCAATGCTGCGCTTCAGTATCTCGGTTGGACTGACCTTGAAACAAAAGACCGGAAATCAAATAAGCATACGGGGAACAAGTCTCATGGAGACTCGGTAGCCGAGCAATTCAAGCAGGAGTTCAAGGACATCAAGGATGCATGGGGCAAGTTTAAGGAATGGTCAAAATCCGTCGGGCAGGAGGACGCGGCAAATAAGATTGCAGAATCGGGTATTTTTTCAGGATTCTCGGCTGAGGATATACCCCGTACTGCGGAAGAGTACAGGGCACTTGTCGAGAAGCTGCGCGGTAAGCTGGAGTCAAAGGGAGTCAAAGGGCATTCGCAGCGCGAATCCCTGCTCAACGAGATTCTGAAAACACTCTTTGACGTTGACAAGACCATCCTCGACGAAACGATTCAGAAAGAATTGGCAAAAGTCGAGGCCGAATCGAAACGTCAGCTCGAAAACTGGAATCTGTACGAGCAGATAAAGAACGCGACCGGCAACGAGAGTCTTGCCTACACGTTCTCGTTCGGCATGGAAGGTGGCGAGACCGACTATGTCAAGATGATCAAGAATCAGTTTGCCGAGGTCGCGAAAGCCTATGACAGAGTTGCGTCATTTGATGATTTCACATCCTACGAGCAAGCCGAGGCGGCATATGGCGAGGAGTTTGCGAAAGCGTGGCAGGAAGCCTACGACAAGATAGCCGAATACCGCAAGAAAGAACGCGATGAGGTCGCCGAAATGCTTTCAGAGTACAAGACCACTCAGGACGAGATTGCGGCTCTCGCAGCAGAACGTGACCGCAAGCTCAAAGCGATTGCAGACAGCGACCGTCTTGGCGGAAAGAAAGAAACTCTTTCAGCCCAAGTCCAGCACGACTTCGATTACCGGATTTTCCAGAAGAGCGGCGAATACCTCAAATTCTTCAATGCCATTCTTTCGATGACAAAGGACGAGGCGGAGGAAGTCGGCCGCAAAATCCGTGAGAACCTTGACAAGAAGTTGCAGGACGGCACAATCTCCGCAAAGGAATATGCCGACGAGATAAAGAACATCAAGAAACAGCTCGACAAACTGAATAACAAGGGTACTGACTTCCAGTCTTTCATGAAAGGAGGACTCAACAAGCTCTTTCAAGACAAATATGAGCAGAGCGAATCCGACTTCTATTCAGCATCGCAAGACTACGATAAGTACTCGGAACTATTCAAATCCGCGCAGGAATCGGGAGACCAGGCAGGGATGGATCAGGCTAAATCGGCCATGGATGCGGCCTCGGCCATGAAAGAGGGTGCGTCTGCGGCCATGAACGGTGCGCAGGGTGCCATGAGCACCATGGCAGTCATCGACACCATAGTGCATGGTATCAATGACACCGTGCAGGGTATCAAGGGCACATTCGAGCTTATTCAGGAAATGGCCGAGTCATACGGCGTGGACGTGGGCGCAGATACCGCATGGGGAGAGGCCGGAGCATTTCTCGACGCGTTTTCGGAAGCCTCGCAGGGAGCGACGGATGCCTGGGACAGCCTTAAAAGTGGTAATGTCGGAGGTGTGATAAAGGGTGTCGTGCAATCATTCACCGCATGGTTCACCACATTCAACCAATGGCATGACGCGAAGCTCGACGCGATGATTTCCAAGAGTCAGGCCGCATACGATGAGATTACCAACATCATCAATGCGATTGAGAGACGCATGGAATACACACTCGGCAACCTCCGCAATGCCGACATCTTTGATGTTGACAAGGCAAAGCAGCAGATTGACGAGATAACACAAAGCGTCGCCGAGAAAGAAGACCGCATTGCCGAACTCAAAGGTCAGAAACGCGATGCTCTCAACGGGTCTGCCATAGCATCGGGAGCTGCCACATTGTTCGGTGGCCCGATTATCGGCGCAGCCGCCACTACGGTCAGCATGATTATCGGTGGAGCTGTCGCACTTGCGAACAACGCCAAAATCAAGAAGCTCAGCAAAGAGATAAACGCCCTCTATGAAGAGAGGGAGGCCATCCTCGCCCGCATTCAGGCATACGAGGAGGGTGGCGCACTCGCCTACCAGCGTCAGCTCATGAAAGAGCAGCTTGCCGAACTCGAAGAACAGAAGCGTCTGCAAGAGGACAAGAAAAACAAGGATGACGACGCTATCCGCGAACTTGATGACCAGATTGACGAGACCCGGCAGAAAATCATGACCTTCTCGATGGAGATGGCCGAGCAAATCTACGGTATCGACCTCAACTCATGGGCCGAATCAATAGCCGACGCGCTTGTAGATGCTTTCTCGCAAGGCACTGACGCTGCGGAGGCATTCGAAGACGCGGTATCGGACATCATGCGCTCCCTTGTCAGCAAGATGATTTCAGCTGACATAATCGCACCTCTGATGGATGACATGCGCACATGGCTGTTCGGCGAGGATGGCGAGGGCGGCGCATATGGCAAGGACTTCCTTGTTGATGCCGACAATGCCGCCACTCTTGGCAGGATGCTCAATGACATAAAATCGGGCATAGCGAATGCCAAAGAACTATACGATGCGGTCAACGAGCAGTTAGGTGGCGCACTCGATGACAAGGAGACTGCAAACGGTCTCTCCGCCGGAATACAGAGCATAACCGAGGATACCGCCGATTTGCTTGCCTCATACGTCAACGCCATACGCGCTTCGGTAGCGCACATGGAGCTTGACCATGCGGCGACTCAGGAGTTGTTGTCACGGATGATCGACTCTGTTCTACCGGAAGTGACCGTGATAGCACGCGCACAGCTGCAAATCCAGCAGCAGATTGCAGCCAATACCCTCGCCAATGCAAAGGCGGCGCAGGATATTTACGACCTGTTCCGAAAAGTCAGCAACGGCACTTCAAGAATACATATAGCATAAATCAAATCTATGAATATGGAAAATATCAGCACAGCACTACGCGAAGAGGCAATCAGCCTTGGACTCTGCAAAAAATGGACTGAGGAATGGCAGGACAATACCGGAACGGATGCCCTTATCGACAAGTTCAAGCGCGGACTCGACTTCTGCATCAAGCATGACTGGCCGACTACGGAAGCAATCAAACGAATGTTCCCTACCCTCGACCTCGTACGCAACGGGGTTTATGTTGACCAACGGCTTGACTTCATCGATGGCAACGAACTGCACCACGGCACATATGTGCTGATGGGGAAATGCACCGGTACATTGCGGTTCGCGCCATGGACTGCGGCCACTGTCTATCTGCGGCACGACACCCATGTCAGCATCGAGGCCGGAGAGAACGCGGTCATATTCGTGCATCTCTACGACAATTCCGGACTTGACGGAGAGCTGCCGGCTGACGCGAAAGTCAGAGTCCTTGACCGCCGTGGCCGTAAACGCATACTCTGAGACATCGTATATCCTTTGTTTTATTTTGTTTGAATTGGTTAGAAGCGAACGCGCCCATCCGTGAGGACAGGCGCGTTTTTCATTACTTCTTGCCATACAGAACCCAGTCGAGTACACGGCGGTTGGCCTCATCCACCTTGCGCTGGTCGCGGTCAAGATAAATCTCGGTGATACCGCTTCCCATGCTGTGACCGAGTGCCTGGGAGATGACATCCTTCGGTATGTCGAGGTCATTGTAGGCGATTGTCGCCCATGTATGCCGCGCCCAATATGTCGTGATGTCCGGCCAGAACGACGTTATCTTTTTCTTGCCGCCGCGACCGACAATCTTCATTTCTCCGATTTTCTGCAACCCCTTGTTCGTCCATTTTATGAAGTCTTTGTGGGAAGTCCATCTGTCGGAAATGGAGAGCAGACCACTCGTGCCCGGATACTTTTTAATCAGCTCCATGGCCTCCGGCTCGACCTTGATTGAGTACAGACGGTGTGTCTTGGCTCGTCTGTACTCCACTCGTCCGCTCGATGTCACCTCTTTCAGATTGAAAAGGTCAACGGCATTGATACCGATCAGCATGAAGATGAGTTTGAACATATCGCGGTACATTTCCTGATATGGCTCCACCTCACATGTGAACAGCTTGCGCAACTCCTCTACCGTAAGAGACCGCTTACGGGTTGCCTCCGGCTTTATCTTGAACCGTCTGAACGGATATTTGTCCGTCAGCTCCTCGTCTATCGCACGGTTGATGATGGTTCGGATGTTCTTGAAGTGGATGTTCCGGGTGTTCTGGCTCAACCCCTTTCCGACAAGCCACTCGTCGAAGCGGTTTAGCCATTTGAGGTCGATGTCGGCGAACTTCAACCGATTCGCATCATCTGCAAATTCAGTTATCTTCTTATATGTGTATTCTTGGCTCTCCTTATAGCCCTCGTTCGTTTTGGAATCGATGCGCTGCCGGAAGAACGGCATGAATAGCTCTCTTTTCGCCTTTTCCTTCTCACTCTCCTCTTCCTCGTCGGGAAGGAACAGTATTTCGGCTTTGATTCTGTCGCGCAGGGAGGAGGCATCCATATTCTTGTCTAACCCATATTGCACCATGTCGAGCTGCATGGCATCGAGCTTGTCAGTCAGACTCCGGATATACCTGGCCTGACGTTGTTTGCTCGCGGTGGTTGACAACAACATCGCATCATCATATTCTTTCTGCGACATTGCAACTCCAAGGGTAAACTCTGCCTTGCGTCTGTTCTTTACAATTCGGACAAACAGGACACCAGAATTTTCCTTTCTTAAGATTTTGTATGTAAACATCAGTGTTCTCATTGCGCTTCATTTTTTGTTTCACTTTAGTGAAACACTCTGTCCCAACTTGTCCCAACTTGTCCCAACTTGTCCCAATCAACCCTCAAAAATCATAACAATTTTGGCGGCATTTTGGGTGCAAATTTGGCTGAATATTAAAAAAAGAAGCCCGGAATCAGATTATTTAACTGTCTGATTCCGAGCAAAATAGCGTTTCTGATGTTGATGTTGTTCCTTGAGTGGAGCATAGCGGACTCGAACCGCTCGCCTTTTGACTGCCAGTCAAACGCTCTAGCCAGATGAGCTAATGCCCCCTAATTAGATAGTTACCAAGAGTTTATTCTGCGTTACCAGAACTGCTGTCTTGGTGTTACTTTGCAAAGGTAATGCTTTTTTTTAACTTCACAAAAAAAATCGCGAAAAAAGTTAAAACTTTTTTCGCGATTCTGTTGTTGTCGATGTTTTCAGTTCTTTGTTTTGGAATCCACGCTACTTTTGATGCGGGGTTCCGGACCATTATTTGAAGGTGTCGGGGAGGTCGTTCTCGTAGAGAACCGTGTCGCCGGGCGCAAGCAGACGGGCAAGGTGCTCCTGGGCCTCGTTGAAGCTGGCAACTATGTGGAGATTCTTCTCGTCAAAGCCGCTCTCTTTGATGCCTTCGACTATAGCATCCCGATTGTACTCTCCTACCACTATGGCGATGTCGAGGTTTTCTCCGATGTATTTGCCGAACGCCTGATTCAACGAATACTGCTCGCTGCCAAGCTCAATCATGCCGGGAGTGACAATAATTCTCTTACCACCCTTGAAGTGAGCCAGGACATCGACAGCCATCTTCGAACCGGCGGGATTGGAGTTGAACGCGTCGTCGATGATTGTAACTCCGCCCGGTGTCTGCTTGATGCTCAACCGATGCTCTACCTGGTCGATCGTAGCGACCGCATAACGGATTTTCTCCGCCGAAACACCCAATTGAACCGCGATTACCACAGCTGCGAGAATATCCGACACGTTGCACTCGCCGAGAAGGCGCGTCTCCAATTCCAAACGGAATCCGTCAGGGCCGGCAACCACAAATGATGTGCCGTCGGGAGTATAGCGTATGTCTGTTGCCACGTAGTCACAACCCTCGGGATTTGTGATTCCATAACGAAGCACGCGGGTATTCGTAACCTCACGTCCGGCCGATGGCTCGAAGTCGTTATTGACTACTGCGCAACCGTCAGCGGGCAAAGCGTCGACAAGCTCAAACTTCGTGTCGCGCACATTCTCGATGGTCTTGAACGATTCGAGGTGCATGGGGCCGACAGCGGTCACAATTCCCATCTCAGGGTGCACTATATCGCATATTTCCTTAATATCGCCTTTCTGCTTGGCACCCATCTCGCAGACAAATATCTGGTTGTAGGGCTTCATATACTCGCGGATGGTACGGACCACACCCATCGGCGTATTGAAAGAACCCGGCGTCATGAGCACATCGAACTCCTCGCTGAGAATGCGTGTGAGATAGTGCTTGGTACTGGTCTTGCCGTAGCTGCCGGTAATGCCTACTATGCGGAGGTCGGGCATCGAACGGAGAATACGTTTTGCATCGTTGATATAGCCGCGCTGGATGTTCTTCTCAACCGGAACGAGGAGATAGTGCGCAAGCAGCATGACTGCCCAGGAGAAGATGCTGACAAGCATCATATAACCCACAGTGACAGACGCACCGGAATATATTCCGACAGACTTGCCCCATGTGCAGATACCTGTTGCCACGGCTCCACCGAGAGCGAGAACCGCAGTCAGCACATACAGACGCCACACACGGCGCGTCATGACGAGGGGCTTCTTATACTTGCGACGGAAAATCATGAATATCTTTGACAGAGATACGATAGCCACGATGAAAACCGCCAGCCTGGAATCGAGCAGCTGCGGAGCCATAAGCAGGAAAAGACATGCGACATCCACCAGCCGCCAAGAGCTACCCGTGTTGGGACGCAGCCATTTCCAGTAACGGTCGGGCCTGTAGCTGTTCTGCTGGAACATCTGCAGGTCATATTTGAAATTGAGCACCATATAGATGGCGCATATCACATAGATTACTATAAAATATACCATCGGTTTTTGGGTTAATTATTAACTTGTTTACTGACGCGAAGCCGCGAGGTCTTTCTTGAAGAATTCCCTCATTACGGCCTTGAAACCACCGGGATTGTCGAGGAATGAATAATGACCCGCGTCTGGAAAAGCCACAAGCCCGGCGTCAGGAATATGACGTTCCATATACTTGGCATCGGAGAGTGGAGTAGCCGTATCCTTCTCGCCCCACACCAGCAGGGTTGATGCCTTTATATCGGGCATGACATGTTTCAGGTCCTCGTTCACGCAACGGCTCATGACCGCACGCATCACAGGCGACGAGTTGCGGTAGTCAGCACTTCCGGCCTTTCCGCGCCAACGGTCAATCATGGCCTGTCCGCGCTTCTGCCCGAACAGAAGTGGCAGAAGTTTCTTTGCCGCCTTGAACGAATACACCTTTATATAATACTTCGGCTTGCGGCGCGGCTTTATGCCGGCGCCATCCACGAGCACCATGCGCGGAATATCATTGCGCGAGGACATCAGCAGCCCTATACGTCCGCCGAAAGAGTGACCTATCAGAGTGGGGCGCACAATGCCGTTCAGGCGGCAGAACTCCTCGACAAGAGCGGTGTAGTCGCCCACGCCCCATGCCGTTGGAGGTTCGTCGCTGCGGCCATGTCCGGGCAGGTCAAGATTATATACATGGAGGCCCGGCTCGAGAATAGCGGCAATACTCCTCACGGTGGTGTGGTCGCACCCCCAGCCATGCATGAGCACTACCGCCGGAGCGTCGGCCGGCCCTGTCTCATCGTAATGCACCCGCATCCCGTTAATAACAATATCTTTTTCCATCAAGGCATAAACTTTACAACAATAGAGGTCCGGGCGGTGCGGAGATGCCTGAAGCATCACAGCCGCCACCAAACCCTTTAACTTGCAAAGTTAAGCAAAAACCACGACATTCCGCCCCTCGCATGTCTGAAATTTCAAAAGAAATCATGCCACAGGAGAATAATTACTATAGAGGTGGCGCGACGGTTTTCAGATGTCGCGGATTTTTTGTATCTTTGCAAATTGGAGGAGAATTTGTTTGCGAGGCGGAACGTCGCGGGAGCATTGTATAAGTTCTAATGTTCATGGCTGCGGCGACTTCATTCAGATTCCCTAATACACAATTAAGGTCTGAATCAAACAGCTATGACTAAGAAATGGAATTATCAACCCCTAACACTTCAGCAGAAGGAAGAGGCTGAACGCATGGTGAGCCGCTGCGGCGGTATGCCGGCAATCGCCGAGCTGCTCGTGCGCCGGGGTGTATCGACACCCGAGGGAGCCGACGCGTTTTTCACACCCTCGCTCAATGACCTTCATGACCCGTTCCTCATGCCCGACATGGACAAGGCCGTCACCCGGCTCAACCGTGCCATGGGTGCCAAGGAGCGCATCATGATATATGGTGACTATGACGTGGACGGCACCACGGCGGTGGCTCTCGTTTACAAGTATCTCCAGAACTATTACTCGAATGTGGAGTACTACATACCCACACGCGACGACGAGGGCTACGGCATATCGATGAAGAGCATCGACTATGCGGCCGAGAACGGCGTGAAGCTCATCATCGTGCTCGACTGCGGCATAAAGGCAATCGAAGAGATAACCTATGCCAAGAGCAAGGGTATAGACTTCATAATCTGCGACCACCATGTGCCAGACGAGACGCTGCCTCCGGCAGTTGCTATCCTGAACCCGAAGATGCCCGGCACCACCTACCCCTGCACTCATCTGAGCGGCTGCGGCGTGGGCTTCAAGTTCATGCAGGCTTTCGCCCAGAGCAACGGTCTCGGCATACACAACGAGCTGGAATCCATGCTCGATCTCGTTGCCGTATCGATCGCCTCAGACCTTGTACCGATTGTCGGCGAGAACCGGGTGATGGCCTACCACGGTCTGCGCCGACTCAACTCCAACCCCAACCTCGGGTTACGCAGTATAATCCGCCTCTGCAAACTCACCAACAAAGACATAACCATAAGCGAGGTCATCTTCAAGATTGGCCCGCGCATCAACGCCTCGGGACGTATGCAGAGCGGCATGGAGACAGTGGACCTGCTCGTGAGCCGCGACCTCCACGAGGCATTCGAGCG
Source organism: uncultured Muribaculaceae bacterium (assembly GCA_910578385.1). Taxonomy (GTDB): domain Bacteria; phylum Bacteroidota; class Bacteroidia; order Bacteroidales; family Muribaculaceae; genus Lepagella. The sequence goes on from CAJTQV010000002.1 coordinate 37,605, forward strand.
CGGCAAGGACATAGACCAGCATAACCGCGAGCGCAAGGAAATCGACAAGAAAATCACCGAGGAGGCCAACGCCCTTATCGAGAAGAATGTCGGCATTGTCAACGGCAAACGCTCAATCGTGATCTACAACCGCGACTGGCACAAGGGCGTGATCGGCATCGTGGCCTCGCGACTTACAGAACTGTATTACAAACCCGCCGTGGTGCTATCCGAGGCAAACGGACTCGCGACAGGCTCGGCACGCTCGGTGCAGGGCTTCGACATCTACTCGGCGGTAAACGCTTCGCGCGACCTGCTTGAGAATTTCGGTGGACACACCTACGCCGTGGGCCTCTCCATGAAAGAGGAGAACATACCCGAATTCACACGCCGCTTCGAGGAATATGTGGCGGCCAACATCCTGCCCAACCAGCTCGAACCGCATCTCGACATCGACGCCGAGATTGAATTTGCCGACATCACCCCCGAGCTCGTGGCCATGCTCAAGAAGTTCAATCCGTTCGGCCCGAGCAACCAGAAGCCGGTGTTCCGCACGAAAAATGTCTTCGACTTCGGAACGAGCAAACTCGTCGGCAAGAATCTGGAACACATCAAACTGGAACTTGAGGATAACAGCACAAGCCATGTGATCAACGCCATAGCGTTCAACATGGCCCAGTACTTCGAACACATCCACGCTCACAAGCCCATCGACATCTGCTACACCGTGGAGCAGAGCAAACGCGCCGGAGGTCCCGACACCATCCAGCTGATGATCCGCGACATCCGCCCCTCGGAGACAAAGAAATAAGCCCATGGATGCAGTCGGCACGCTCAAACGCCACTGGGGTTACGACGGCTTCCGGCCGCTCCAGAGGGAAATCGTTGACTCGATTCTTGCGGGACACGATACCCTCGGACTCATGCCCACGGGCGGCGGCAAGTCGATAACATTCCAGGTGCCGGGCATGATGCTCGACGGCGTGACGGTGGTTGTCACTCCCCTGATCTCGCTCATGAAAGACCAGGTTGACAACCTGCAACGCCGACGCATCAAGGCTGTCGCGCTACATTCGGGCATGACCCGCGCCGAGAGCGAACGCGCACGCGAGAAACTCCTCAACGGCGGCGCGAAATTTCTATATGTGTCGCCCGAACGGCTGCGCAACGACAACTTCATAGCCTTCATGCGCATGATTACGGTCAGCCTTATAGTGGTTGACGAGGCGCACTGCATATCGCAATGGGGCTACGACTTCCGCCCGGCATATCTAAACATAAAGCGTCTGCGCAAGGAGAAACCGGGCGTTCCGGTACTCGCGCTGACAGCCACGGCCACGCCCGAGGTGGCCGACGACATATGCACGCGGCTCGAAATGCAGAGTCCGCAGGTGTTCCGCATGAGCTTCACCCGCGAGAACATAAACTACATAGTCCGACCCTCCGAAACCAAAATCAACGAGGTATTCCACATACTTAGCCGCACTTCGGGCACAGCGATAGTCTACGTCCGCAGCCGAAAACGCACAGGAGAGATAGCCGACTACCTGCGCTCGGCCGGAATATCGGCTGCCGGGTATCACGCCGGGCTGAGCCATGAGCTGAAAGAGGAACGCCAGAACATGTGGAAGAACAACGAGACTCGCGTAATGGTGGCCACAAACGCCTTCGGTATGGGTATCGACAAGCCTGACGTGCGCGTCGTGATACATTATGACCTTCCCCCCAGCCTTGAGGAATATTATCAGGAGGCGGGGCGTGCCGGACGCGACGGCAAGACCAGCTACGCGGTATTGCTCACATCGAGGTCAGACACGGCCAAACTGCGCCGGCGAGTGACCGAAGCATTCCCCGACCGCGACATAATCAGAAAAGTTTATGAAAGAGTGTGCAATGTATTGCACATCTCCATAGGAGAAGGCTACGACACGCTCAAGGAATTCGACATTGAGAAATTCTGCGAGACATTCCATTATCAGCCGCGCCAATGCCGCGCCGCGCTCCGTCTGCTCCAGCAGGCCGGGTACCTGGAATATATGGAGGAGGCCGACCGACGCTCACGCGTCATCATGACCTGCCGCCGCGAAGAGCTTTACCATATGCACGGACTATCGGAGATGGCCGAGAACACGCTCACGCGCATATTGCGGGGCTATACCGGTCTTTTCACCGACTATGTCCAGATTAGCGAACCGATGCTTGCCATGTCGCTCAATGTAACGGAACGACAGATCTACGAATCACTGCTTGAGCTTGGACGCGCCAAGGTGCTGAACTACATTCCCCGCAATCGTATGCCGCTCATGTATCTGCCGACGTCGCGCGAGGAACCTCGTTATCTCATTATCGGCAAAAGCATATATGAGGAGCGACGCGATGTGATGCGCGAACGCACCGAGGCAATGCTCGACTATGCTTTCAATCCGAAGATATGCCGCGAGAACCGTATGCTGGAGTATTTCGGCGAGAAACGTGATTGCCGGTGCGGCCGATGCGATGTCTGCCGCGAACGCAACCGCTCGGCCAAGCGCGAGGATGGAGCGCGGCTGACGGCACGCATACTTGAATACCTGCGACAGAATCCACAGGGAACCTACTACCCAATTTTTGAGCGTGACATGGGCGCGGACAGGAAAGCCCTCGGAGAAGCACTCAGCTTTCTCAGCAACGAGGGATACATTGAGATAGATGAAGGGAGAATAACCTTATGTTCGGATTAGTAGACTGCAATAACTTCTTTGTGAGTTGCGAAAGGACACTCGACCCGATGCTCGAAGGGCGTGCGGTGGTGGTGCTTAGCAACAACGACGGATGCGCCATAGCCCGCAGCAACGAGGCCAAAAGGCTCGGAGTCCGCATGGGGCAGCCTGCGTTTGAACTGCGCGACATGGTGCAGCGCGGCGAACTGATAACCCTTTCCGGCAATCATCTTCTCTACCGCGACATCAGCCTGAGGCTTCACGATATATTCAGACGTTTCGCTCCCCGCACGCTCGACTACTCCATTGACGAGGCTTTTCTTGACATGGAGGGTGTTCCCGAGAGCGCGTTGCACGACATCGGAATGGCCATATATACGACCTGCCGGGAGGAGGAACGCATACCTGTCACAGTTGGATTCGCGCCGACCAAGACACTTGCCAAAATCGCCACAGAGACCGGCAAGTCGCGCGGCGAGAGCGTCGTGACACTCTTTGACGAAGAGGAGCGTATGCAGATTATGTCTCGGATGCCGGTACGCGAGCTGTGGGGCGTGGGGCGCAGACTCGCCAAGAGGCTCTACATGCTTGGGGTGTACACCATCGGCGACTTCGCGTCGGCCGACCTGGCGTGGGTAAGGTCGAACCTTGGCATAAACGGGGAGCGCAGCTGGCGCGAGGTTCGCGGGGAATCCTGCATAGAGCTGTCGCATGTGGACCGCAAGATTCAGGATTCCATAAGCGAGACCCGTACATTTGCGACCGACATAGGCGACTTCGACTTCATACGCTCGCGGATAGCCATCTACAGCTCACATGTGGCCCGACGGCTGAGGGCGATGCAGTGCGTATGCGGCGAAATGAGTGTGTTTTTAGCCTCAAACCGCTTCCATACCGAGCGCGGATATGTGACACCGAGTGCAAGCGCAACCTTCACTTCACCGGTAGCCGACACGGCGTTGATAGCCTCGACCGGAATACGGCTTGCGGAGCAGATATTCAATCCGGCATACCGTTACAAGCGTGCGGGAGTGGTTCTGTCGCAGATAACGCCCGTCAGAGAGCTTGCACCTACCCTGTTTGAAGACGTGGAGCTGCAACGCGCAGCCACGCTACGCTCACGCAATCTGATGAAAGCAGTGGACAGCCTGAACCGTGGAGTCGGCTCCCACGTGCTGAAACTCGCCACCGAGGTAACCACCGGTCACATCGGCCACAACGACGGCTACTCCAGCTCCTTCGGCCCCGCCCAGAAGGGGTAAGGCTATTAGATCCAGCTCTGAAACATCATTTCACATAGTTCACCCGCCACCCGCAGTATTTGCGTGTGGAATTTAAAACTTTCATATTCCAAATTGTATATATGGTATATATGTTTTAACTTTGCAGAAAATATGAACGACATGAACTCTCTATCAGCAACATCAGCTCATAAATCACACCGTTAGTTGATTGACATTCCAGAAGATGTATTCCGCACATTGAGCATAAAGGCAGCGGCAATGGGAATCAATCTCAAAAAATATATCGAGCAACTTCTTGTAGAGAAAGCCAATTAAATGGAAGAATACCGAACTTTACCGCCATCTTGTTTCAACCCGACCTGAAGGACGTGTAATGGTCAGTGAGATCGAGAAAGATGACTTTATGCGACGCCATGGAATTGGCCAATTCCAACGGATAGACGACGTATAAAAGTTTTTTAAGGTTATAACCCATATTGAGCCAAATGCCCGGCACTCTCTCGCGGGCTTTCCTTGATAGTTCCGATTATCAATCCGACATCATATTCATCAATCTCTCCCAGATAATTCCATTCATTGAACTTATGCGGATATGCTCTCTTTAACTGAACACAATCTACAAAAGAGTCGTATCGCAAGAATGGATACTTTGATTGCTTTATAGGCATATGGTACATCTTGATGTATGCGGGGAGATTCTTATTTATTTGCGAGTTGATTATAACGCCACCATATGCCACTCCTTCTGAATCAAAACCAAGAACCACAAAATATTTATCTCTTGAAATATCTCCTGACTTTGGTTTGATGCCGTTGGCTTCTGTCATCGTGATTTCATAGACATCGCCGACTTTTACCGTTCCGGATGCCAACCGAGAAAGTTGAACCTCATTGAGCGCGTCTGAAATTTTCATCATCTGAGCGCCGCTTCAATTTGCATCTGCTCCCCGATATACTCCAACATGGCTTCCTCCGCGTTCATTACCTGTGCCATTGAAATTGGAGAAATCACATTGGTGCCATGTACACGTCTGTTTGCCTCATTCCATGCCGCATCATGCGATTTACTCATGAGTTGTCCGAAAGTCATTGATTGATGTTCTGCAATAGACTCATCCAATACATCAATTTCCGTCTTCGAAAGAAATTTCAAGTTCGCCTCTCTTTTTGGGAGAAGGACATTTGGAGCATCTTCCCCGGCAAACTGAACGACCGCCGACAAATCCTCGGAAAGTTTCATGCTCGAATGCCCGAGTTCTTTTACCGCGTCATAGAGGCGCATCGGTACGGGCCCATATTTCAAAGCGCAAAACTCATCGGGCACAATGCCACTGCCCCATTTTGCAAGATGTTTCATCTCTGCAAAATAGAGAATCTTGAAAACGTGGTAATAGTCAGAGCCTCCAGTCTTGCAAAGAATGTACAGCACCAACTCCGTGAGTTTCTTGCTATCAAAATCCGTCATGGGCATTTATATTTTCTTTATCTAACGTATGAATTTATACTGCGGTTTATTAAGTTAATGAGTCATTTTAAATTTAAGTAACGAGTTTTTAATTTGAATTTAAAATGACTGATTACTTAGTTCTGCAAATATACTAAATATTTCATAAACCGCAAAATGGCTTAAAACTATGAATTTATACAGGCTGTAATCATGGAACGGTAGTTACGTTCATCTCGCAGCGGGCGCAGTAGCACATGGTCATGCATCCCGTTTCTCCCTCCTGACGGCACCCCTCGATCGCTTCGGCAAACTTATCTACTCCATACTTTATCACCATCTTTTTTCAAACCGACCGGAAGGTCGTGTAATGGATAGCGAAATATCTTGTGTCGCACGGCGAAGCTTACGACAAAAAAAAGAATATGAAATGACTCAGAAAGAAAAACGTTTAGAGATACGACACTAAAATGAGACTGTCTAACAATCAAACAATTAACGCTAGACAGCCTCATTTTTATTGTTGTATTTCATAAAGCAGAGTCATCATATCACATAGATACTTGTAGTCTAATTATCTTGTAAACTACAAAACAATTAAAATAAAGTTAATATATGTTATTTTTTAAATTTTATTAGCAATTTTAAAATATTATTTCTATTTTAGCAAAAAAATAACCACAAACATCTTATATCATGAAAAAATTATTATTCATATTGTCGATAGCCATCATAATGATTGCTTCGGGCTGCTCTAATATTGACGAGCCTCTACAGAAAATAACAAAAGACACATCTTCTGCAATTTCTCAAAAAATTACGGAAGAGGAGGCATTGCATATCGCGAATATCGCAGTGGGAAATATCACTACAAGAAACATTTCTAACGAAATGATTAATACTGATTACATCATTTCAAACGAAGACAAAACGAGAAGTAACACAAAATCAGACACACTGGCATATGTAATCAATTATCCAGATAACGGCGGCTTTGCAATTATCGCATCAACCCGCAACGTATATCCAATCCTTGCATTCTCACATAGCGGCTATTTTGACACCTCACAAGATGCCGTTTCCAATGAATTTACAAAACATATCGAACCATTTATTCAAGAAGCGGAAACATCAAAAATCTATGAAGTCTCACATAAAGATTTCGATGCATGTAAATTTCAGTTGCCAGTTATTGGAATTTCCTTACATCAAGACGCACCTTGGAATAAATATGTGGTAAAAGAACATCCAGATTGTCCAGTAGGATGCGTAGCTGTAGCAACTGCTACTGTTATGTGCTACTCAAAACCAGAAGTTAAATACCATGGAGTGACATATCCATTAAAAGAGATCGTCAGAGCAATCGAAGATGCGCCGACACTTGAACTTCGACCTTTAAACAGCGGGATTATTTCAGGAACTCTCCTTATCTATACCTGTGCCCAGGCCAAAGACTCACTCGCAAAAATAATGTATTGGATTGGGAAAGATGTGGATATGATTTATGACAAAGATGGCAGTTCCGCAACAAGCACAAAGGCATTCTCTCTTTGCTGTTCTTTAGGATATGAGATTCCATCCGGTTATCAGGATTATGATTTTGATCGAATATTCAATTATCTTAGGCAGGATTATATGATATATCTGAGAGGTCGAGATGACGAAGTAGGTGGTCACGCATGGGTAAGCCATGGATACAGATATTGCATAGACCCTGATGACCCATCTAAGATTATAAATAAATACATATATTGCGACTGGGGGCAGGGAGGTGCATCCAACGGATATTTCAATGGGAACGTCTTCAATGCCTTAGGCTATAACTTTAAGCCATTAAAATATTTTGCCCTTAAGCGTGAGTATTAAAGTTTCAAATTTAAACCTAAACGAAGAAGCAAGTAATCGTTTAAATTAGACTACATCAATTTTAAATTTATAACTCACTCGAATGCAATCTGCTTAGCTATTTTTTAACCTGTATTGGCTACAAAAGTAGTAAGCAGATAGCATTCAAATCAGTTAAACATCTACTTACTAACAATTACCAACTTAATAGCCTATGGTAATAAAACTTGTCAAATTATTATTAGCTTCGGTCATAGCTATATCGGCACAAACGGCATGTGGGCAGAATGTGTTTCGTGAGGGAATGATCTGGAAGACAGAAACCGGTAATTTATCCCGGCGACACATGGAGCTGGCATATATACTCGACGGAGATACGTTAATTGGAAAGACCCACGCCTTGAAGCTCTACTGCATAAAAGATGGCAATACCGCACGACGGGAACTGCGAGCCATAATACGGGCTGAGCCTGACAAGGTTTATTTTTTATCCGGAAGCAAACCCAAGAAATGGATTCTGCTTTATGACTTCTCATTGAAGTCTGGGGATGGCTGCCATGTCGGGACAATACCTCCGGCCGGCAGTATGGAATCCACTCCCAAAACCACTTACGTAAGGTGCAAGAGACTTATCAACAGTGGAGACTCAGGGGAACACACTGTCATGATAATGGAAGAGCCATTTGAGGGCAACGATTGTACAGGGCGCTGGATAAAAGGCATTGGTGGTATTCAAGGAATCTTGGTTAACAATGGCTTCTGCCTCGATGGGCGTAATACCACTCTCCGTCAAGTCACATGCGGGGATAGTACTCTGTATAAGACAACAAAACTATAAGTTTATACAGGCTGTTGTCATGGAACGGTGGTTACGTTCATCTCGCAGCGGGAGCAGTCGAAGTCGAGGCGGAAGGTGTGGGGGCCGGTCGCGATGGTGAGCGGGCCGGCATAGCGGGCGCGGCGGCGCGGATCCACGCTCTTGTCGCGCAAACAGCAGCCCAACTCGCGGCGCACGCAGTAGCGCGTGGTCATGACTACCGTCTCTCCCTCCGGGCGACAGACCTCAATCGCTTCGGCAAATTCCTCGACTCCATGGTCTGCGTAAAACTTTCGGGCAACAGAATTTGCCACGTTGTCACGTGCATCAAGCGCACGCGATGGATACTGACATTCACCCTCGGGCCGACGGTAATCGAAACGGTAGGTCTCTGCGTTCGCACGGTCAAGTTCCTCGACCAGCCTGCGGCGCAATGCCGTCAGTTGCGAAGCGGGTATGAATGTCGTGCTGTCAAGCCGGTTCGTGAACTTCCCCAGACGGTAGCAGGTACCGCCCAACTTGGCAAACACAGGACGCGGATCCATCGGCTTGCGTGCCGGTGACTTGTCAACATCAAGGCTAATGCGCACGGCCACTCCCCTCTCATCCTCAGCCGTGACACCGTGCTCGTCAATAGTGATGTCAACGCTTATGGTGCGCGTGGCAGTCTCTTTCAACAGAGCCGTCTGCCACTGACGGTCGAGCGTGCGGTGTATCTCCGCGCCCTTCGGGAGTGTGAAAGGACGTGAGCCGATAATCCGGCCATTGTCCACACGGTTCACGCCCACGCCTTCGTACTCGCCCGACGCGTTGAAGAAACTTATTCCGTCTCCGTTGTTAAGCATCCGCGTGTCTGTCACAATCTCACCCATCGACTTGGGGGTGCGCAGCGATGCCATCGACACCTGACGGCGACCACCGAGAAAATACTCCGTGAATCCACGGTTAAAGCTCTTAGACAAGTCAGGCGTAAAAGAAATTTCAGATTCCCCGAAAGATGCACGGCAATAACGGTCGGGATACCGTGCTATCACGCCATCAATCTCACGGCGGTAGGCCGCGGTGACATTCTTTACATAATCAGCCTCCTTCAGTCGTCCCTCAATCTTGAAAGATGACGCACCGGCGAGAATGAGCTGTTCAATGGAACGCGACGCGTTGAAATCGCGCAACGAAAGAAGATACTTATCTTTCTCCACCACCTCTCCCCTGCCATTGCGCATGGTGTAAGGTAGACGGCACATCTGAGAACATTCTCCACGGTTGGCCGAACGTCCCATAGACATCTGGCTCGCGCCGCAGCGGCCCGAATAACTCACACAGAGCGCACCATGCACAAAGCATTCGAGCGGCACAGTGACCGCCTCTGCGATCTTCCGTATCTCATCAACAGACAGCTCACGCGCAAGCACAATCTGCGAGAATCCGACCGACTCAAGGAAACGGGCCTTTTCGGGAGTACGGGTGTCGCACTGTGTGCTGGCATGTAATGCTATCGGAGGAAGATTAAGACGCAAAAGTGACATATCCTGCACTATCAGCGCATCTACACCGACGCGATACAAATCCCAACAAAGTTTCTCGACAGCGGGCAGCTCCTTCTCATATACGAGCGTGTTGACGGTGATATATACACAGGCGCGGAAGCGATGGGCGAATTCAACCACCTCGCGGATATCCTCGATAGAATTAGCTGCACGGCGGCGTGCCCCGTGACTCGGGCCACCCATATACACAGCGTCGGCACCATGCAGGATAGCCTGAATGGCAACATGCTTGTCGGCAGCCGGGGCGAGGAGTTCGAGTGAACGTCTGTTGCTCATGCTTAAATCGAATTATTTCTTGAACATGCGGTCTATTGCACGTTTGTCCTCGCGCTCGCGTATGGACTGACGCTTGTCATACTGCTTCTTGCCTCGGCCCACACCAATCTGCATCTTTGCCAGACCGCGCTCGTTGATGAACACCTTCAACGGCACGATGGTGTAGCCCGGGTCTTCCGATGCCTTCTGGAGCTTCTGGATTTCCTTTCGGTTCAGAAGGAGCTTGCGGTCGCGGCGCGCCACATGGTTGTTGTACGAGCCATAGAAATACTCCGATATGTTCATGCCCTTGACCCATACCTCGCCGTTCTCGACAAGACAATATGTATCGACGAGCGATGCCTTTCCGTCGCGGATAGACTTGATCTCCGTGCCGGTCAGGACTATGCCGGCAATGTAAGTGTCGGTTATCTCGTAGTCGAACCGAGCACGTTTGTTTCTTATATTAACCTCGTTGGCTTTCATAATATCTCTGTAGTCGCTGCACTGGCCGGCCATATCAGGAGGGTTGACAATGGCGTGCAGACAAGTTCAATTTACAAAGATATAACATTTATTTCAGTTGTGGCGTTTAAAACTTGAAAAAACGTATAAATTCGTATGATTTAAGCATGAATACAAGTGATAATAACGGCATAGAGATTGAGGAGCATCCCTGGGAACCATATATTCCCGACGGGGCGAAGGTGCTGGTCATGGGTACTTTTCCGCCTCAGGCCAAGCGTTGGTCGATGGATTTTTATTACCCGAACCGCACCAACGACTTCTGGTACATGATGGGGCTGATCTTCTTCGGCGACCGCAAGGCTCTTCTCGCGACTGATGGCCGCAGCTTTGACCTTGCACGCATCAAGGCACTGCTCGATGAGAAAGGCATCGCTCTCAACGACACCGGGCGCAAGGTGCGCAGATTGAAGGGGAACGCCTCCGACAAATTCCTTGAGATTGTGGAGCCGGTGCCGTTGGATGACCTTCTTGCACGTATGCCGGAATGTCACACGGTAGCTACCACAGGAGAGAAGGCGGCCGGGGTTGTAGCTGCACTGACAGGAACTGACGTACCCAAGATGGGCGAGATGGTGACAGACAGCCGTGGTCTGCACATTTGGCGTATGCCCTCCACAAGCCGCGCCTACCCTCTTAAACTGGAAAAGAAAGCCGAATACTACGCCCGCCTCTTCCACGCCGCCGGGGTCGAAGGTGTTAGGTTTTAGGCTTTAGGTTTTAGAAGGGAGGAGATTTAAAATTTTAATTAATATAGTTTGTTATTTAGATAGTTATTACTATATTTGCGATTAATTGGCAATATTTCAAACTATGATTGAACCGGAATACCTCACCAACCGTGATATTCTTGAGATGCTCGCGAAGAGAGTCAAGGAGTATCGGCTTGCCGCGCGTCTCAGCCAAAAGGAGCTTGCTGAGAAGTCGGGGGTCGGATACACTACGATAAGCCACTTCGAACAGGGAAAGCACGTGAATATTTCACTCAGCAACTTCATCTCGCTGCTCAGATGTGTAGGCATGGAGAGCCGCATGTTGGAGCTACTGCCGGAGCTGCCTGTTCCCCCTATGGCATTACGCGAGATAAACAAACTTATCCCCAAACGAGTAAGAAGAAAATAACAGCTATGATCGACACACTTGACGTAATTCTTTGGAACAGAAAAATCGGGACTCTCATATCCACAAAGAAAGGATATAGAAACGAGATTTGTTTCTACTTTGACCCTGAATATGCAAAGAATGGAATGGATTTTGCTCCCCTGCGTGCACCGCTCGCCGGTATAGCTGCACAAAGAGGTTTGCCTGTGTATCCGGAAAGTGAAAGGGAATTCGGAGGTCTTCCTTCATTCATCTCCGATTCGCTGCCCGACCATTGGGGAAATGTCTTGTTCAGCGAATGGGCAAAGACTCATAACATCCATAATAAAGACCTTTCACCTCTTGACAGGCTGGCATACATAGGAAGACGAGGAATGGGGGCATTGGAATTTGTACCACCTGTAACAGCGGAAATTTAAAGGCCATTTCGTGTAGAGGTTGCAGAGTTATCAAAACTCGCCCAGACTGCTATTCGCGAAGCCAGGGATTTCCACGCAGTAATCAGTGCTGATATGGCGATTGAAAGCCTCTTCAAAGTAGGCACGTCAGCCGGGGGACGTCGCCCTAAGGCTGTGATAAACATCAATCCCGTTAACGGTGAATGTTATTCCGGTCAAGTTCCGACACCATTGGCCGGTTTTGTGCCGATGATTATAAAGTTTGATGAGCACGGAGACGCACCCACAACAAGGATTGAATACAGCTACTACCTGATGGCGCTCGATGCAGGTATGAAAATGATGCCTTCAAGTCTTATGATAAGCAACAACGAGGTGCATTTTCTAACCGAGCGATTTGACCGCAAAGGACATGAGAAGATACACATCCAGACTTTAGCGGCCATGAATCCAGTTTCCTCATCTTATGAGGATTTATTCGACACCGCCCATAGACTCAGCATAAGGCCAGATGAAACAAGACTGTTGTTCCTACAGATGGTCATGAATGTTTTAGGAGGAAATGTAGATGACCACAACAAGAATTTCAGTTTTATGATGGATAAGGATGGTATATGGCACCTTACACCTGCGTATGACTTTACATTCACCGTCGATGCCTCAGCACCGTTTTATGTGAACCGACACAGCATGACAATCAACGGCAAGACCCAAGATATAACCAAACGGGACCTTCTGGAAATATCCGACAGATTCGGTATAAAAGGGGCTGCAGCAATAATAGACAGGGCAATCAATACAGTACGTTCCTACCGCGATTATGCAGTGCAGGCCAAAGTCCCTTCCCCCTGGATAAGCCGCATCGAACAGGAAATAACTTCACGGATACAAATTCTGAATCATTGAAGTTGTTTAAACTATTTGATCTGATAAAGCAACAATTAGATTTGTTCCACAACTTTATTATGATTAAGTGGCGGGCATTGAGAGGTGCCAGCGGTTGGGGGCGTATTCGGTCAGGAGGAGGGGCCGGTCGGTCAGGAGGAGGTTGGGGATTTCGCGGTCGTAGGGATGTATGGCGTGCGAGGTCAGTTCGATTTCACGGCCCAGTTGCAAGTGCATGTAGATACTTTGGATTGAGCTGACCGATGAAGAAGTTCCGGTTTCAGCTGTTGGCTCCGTAGCATCTGAACGGGAGACACCGGGCACTCCGGCGGTTTCAAATCGGAGGATGGAGAGGGAATATACAAGTCGTGGCGCTCCAAGGGGCGCCACGACTATTTCTGTTGAGAGAAGTTGATTCTTCATTGCTTTATAAAAACTATTATTGCGCACGCATGGGTTGTATGGCTTTCTGCGGCATCATCTGCATCTGTCCCGGTCGTGCCGGTGAAGGCCTGTTGGTCCTGGATGGCGATGCTGGCTGATGTTGAACCTCGTTGTCGGTAACGGTATCTGATGCTGCTGCCATTTCCTCCCGCGGACGGCGACGCTGAACCGGGTCGCGGAAAGTTCGCTGACTGTGTATCTTGTAGTATTCCAAGCTGTCGAACGGCAATGCCGACAGATAGATGCTGTCTATCCACAGCGGCATGGTGGCTTCATCCTTAAGCAGAAGGTTACCGAATATACGCGTCACCTTCAGTGCCGTATCGGTCTGGAACGAGAGCTTGAGACGCGAGTTCGAGATGGTACGCGTGAAGTAACCCTTTGTTCCGTTGTCGTACTCGACGCCGAGCATGGCCATGCCGTCGGTGTTTCCGTTCATGCGCAGCTTCAACTCTATACGCTGGCCCGACTCGACATCGACCGTAGGGATAGAGAACTCGAAAGCATCCGAACCCGACAGACGCGACAGCAGCGACTGGCGCGAATATGGCCAGAGGTCTGACGACTCCATCTCCATCGACTTACCGCCAGATACCTTCTGACGGCGCCGTGCAAGCTCTTTCTCGACCATGGAACACAGTTCGTAGTAGCTGTCGATGTTGCGGCCATACCACGCCATCGTGGTATCGAATTCAGCACGTGTCAGACCATGCTCACTGATTATACGGTCAACTGTGGCGGCACGCTGGTCTCCGTTGTCCGTACTGCGCTGAGTCTGCATGTATGCCTCGGCCAGCTCAAGGTCGGCTATGACAGGGACCATCTTCTTGTCAGACTGCACACCATCCGGACGGCGTATGCAGGAGCTGCCGAGCAACGCGACCGAAGCCAAAGCGAGTATGTATGACCTGCGGAGTTTCATTTACGGTTTACGGTCAGTTTCAGACTTCTCTGCCGCGTTGCCCTTCTCTTTCGAGCCGAGCAGATTGAAAGCAAGCGAGAAGTCGCGGGAATAGAACAGTATCAGCAGCGCGACACCCACACAGATAGAGGCATCGGCAATGTTGAAGATATAGGCGAAGAACTCATAGTATTGTCCTCCGACACCCGGCATCCACTCAGGCCAATAGAAATCGAAGAGCGGGAAATAGAGCATATCGACCACGCGTCCCTCGAACCAGGTGGAGTAGCCACCGTCGGGAGGAAACGCCACGGCAAGTTCCGGGGGCATGGGGTTGTTGAACAGAACGCCATAGAACACGCAATCGAAAATGTTGCCAGCCGCACCGGCAGTGATGAGCGCGACAGAGACAATAAAGCCGGTACGCAGCTCACGGAACGAGGTCAGCCTGACCAACGCCCATATGAACAGAGCCACGGCCACAATCCGGCCGAATGTCAGAATCAGCTTGTTCCAGAGCTCAAGGCCGAAAGCCATGCCGTTGTTCTCGATAAATTTCAGATGAAACCAGGATGTCAGTTCAAGATCCTCGCCAAGATAGAAATGAGTCTTGACCCAGATTTTCATGATCTGGTCTGCGAGCAGAACCAGAATAATCACACCGGCTGCGAGCCAACCCGCATTGCGGCGCAACGCCGAAGGAACGGATCCTCCGGCGGTGCGTGCGATGTCATTGTCAATGTTACTTACTGACATATGCAGTTGTTTGATTGCGGTCTCAGCGGGTGACGCGAGCGAGGAACTTCTCACCATCCACGTCAAGTTCAACCACCGCACCCGGTTCGAGAGCGGTCACATCCTTGTCGAGAGCCACGGCACCTTCGGCACTGAGAGCGGCGGCGCAGACCTCGTCGGCAAGCACCTGAGCCTTGATATAATCGCCGAACGATTCGAGAGTGGCGCGAACGGTATCGTTGTCGGAAAGTTCTACACGTACACGGTCGGTTATCTCGAAATCGGAGAGCTTGCGGATGTTCTGGATACGGTTGATAAGCTCGCGGGCCATACCCTCGTTGCGGAGCTGCGGAGTGACGGTCACGTCGAGAGCCACGGTGATGTTACCGTCGTTTGCGACGAGCCATCCCGGAATGTCCTCCGGAATCACCTCGACATCCTCAAGAGTAACGACCGGCGCACCGGGAAGAGCCTCGAACGTGAAGCTGCCGTTCTTCTCAAGGGCTGCGATGTCCTTCTGCTCCATGGCTGTGATGGCCTTGCCGAGGTCTTTCATGATCTTGCCGTACTTCGGGCCGAGCTTCTTGAAGTCAGCCTTCACACGCTTCACAAGACCCGATTCCTCATTGTCAACGAGCTTGAGCGACTTGACATTCACCTCGTCGAGCACAATGCCCTTCACTGCCTCGATGGCCTGACGCTGGGCATCGTCCATGACAGGCACGAGGAGAGTCTGGAGCGGCTGACGCACTTTCAGGTTCACCTTGCGACGGAGAGCCAGCACATTTGAAGTGATGATCTGCGCAAGGTTCATGCGCTCCTCAAGGGCAGCGTCAATCACACTCTCGTCGGCCTTGGGGAAGTCGGCCAAGTGAACCGACACATATTCACCGTCGGCGAGCGATGGAGCCACAAGATCGGTGTAGAGTTTGTCGGCATAGAAGGGTGAGAAGGGAGCCATAAGCAGCGAGATGGTCTTCAGACACTCGAAGAGAGTCTGATAGGCAGCGAGCTTGTCCTTGTCCATCTTGCCTGCCCAGAAACGCTTGCGGTTCAGACGCACGTACCAGTTGGAGAGATTGTTGTTGACAAAATCCTCGATGGCACGGGCTGCCTTTGTCGGCTCATAATCGTCGAGAGCGGCCTCTACCTCCTTGATGAGCGAGTTGAGCAGCGAGAGAATCCAGCGGTCGATCTCCGGACGCTCTGCCACGGGCACCTGCTCCTCTGTTCCGGTGAAGCCGTCCACATTGGCGTAGAGGGCAAGGAACTTATATGTGTTGTAGAGAGTGGCGAAGAGCTTGCGGCTCACCTCTGCCACACCCTCCTCATCATATTTGAGGTTGTCCCAGGGTGACGAGTTGGAAATCATGTACCAGCGAACGGGGTCGATTCCGAAACGCTCTATGTTGTTGAAGGGGTCGATGGCGTTTCCGAGACGCTTCGACATCTTGTTACCGTTCTTGTCAAGCACGAGACCGTTAGAGATGACAGCCTTGTAGGCCACAGAGTCGAACACCATACCCGCAATAGCGTGGAGAGTGAAGAACCAACCGCGTGTCTGGTCAACACCCTCGGCGATGAAGTCGGCGGGATATACCTCGCCGCTGTCGAGAAGTTCCTTGTTCTCGAACGGATAATGGATCTGCGCGTAAGGCATGGCACCCGAGTCGAACCAAACGTCGATCAGGTCGGTCTCGCGGTGCATGGGTCGGCCACTCTCCGAGACGAGCACGAGGTCATCGACATAAGGACGGTGCATGTCGATGCGGTCATAGTTCTCCGCAGTGTACTCACCCGGAACGAAGCCCTTCTCCTTGAGCGGATTCGACTGCATCACACCCTTGGCCACGGCATCCTCCACACGGTTGTAGAGGTCCTCGTAACTTTCTATGATAACCTCCTCGCGGCCATCCTCGGTACGCCAGATGGGCAACGGAGTTCCCCAATAGCGTGAGCGCGACAGGTTCCAGTCCTGGACATTCTCAAGCCACTTGCCGAAACGTCCGGTTCCGGTCGAAGCGGGTTTCCACTTGATTGTCTCGTTGAGAGCGATAAGCTTCTCGCGGGCCTCCGGGGTGCGGATAAACCAGCTGTCGAGCGGGTAGTAGAGCACAGGCTTGTCAGTACGCCAGCAGTGGGGATAGTTGTGCACATGCTTCTCGGTGCGGAATGCCTTGCCATCTTTCTTCAGCTCCATACAGAGCTCGACGTTCAGATCCTCGTCAGCTGCCGCAGCCTTCTCGTCGTAACGACCATTGACGGTGTACTTCGGATCGTAGGCGTTCTTTACGAACTGTCCGGCATGACGCGAATAAAGCTCCACATCGACACACTTCTCCACAAATTCGGGAGCAAGGTCATCGATAGTATAGAACTTACCGGTCAGGTCAACCATCGGGCGCGTCTCCCCCTTGCGGTTGATCATGAACAACGGCGGAATCTCGGCAGCCTTGGCCACCTTGGCGTCGTCGGCACCGAAAGTCGGAGCGATATGTACGATACCGGTACCATCTTCGGTGGTGACATAGTCACCGGGAATCACACGGAAAGCGCGTTCCGCAATCTCCACGAAACGATCATTACCCACGCTGTAGACCTTGTCAGGGTTCGCGGCGGCATAGTCGGTGACATATTTCGGCGAGAAGTCGTCAACGCGCTCTGTGGGCTTCACCCAAGGCATGAGCTGCGCATAGTGCATTCCAACGAGGTCTGAGCCTTTCCAACGGCCTACAATCTCGTAAGGCACTACCTTGTCACCCGGTTTATAGTCAGAAAGTGCAATATCACGCCCTTCTTTCTTAAAATAAGAATTGACAAGCACGTCGGCAAGCACCACTGTGATTTTCTCGCCGTTGTAGGGATTGAATGTGCGGACAGCCACATAGTCGAACTTCGGGCCGACGCAGAGAGCGGTGTTGGAGGGAAGAGTCCAGGGGGTGGTGGTCCATGCCATGAAGCAGGGGCGTCCCCAGCCGGTCATCTCCTCTTTGGGATCAAGGATGTCGAAAAGCACGGTGGCCGTGAGGTCCTTCACGTCGCGGTAACATCCGGGCTGGTTAAGCTCGTGCGAGCTGAGACCCGTTCCGGCAGCCGGTGAATAAGGCTGGATGGTATATCCCTTGTAGAGGTATCCTTTCTTGTAGAGCTGAGCCAAAAGCCACCATACAGACTCTATATAGCGGTTGTCGTATGTGATGTAAGGATTGTCGAGGTCAACCCAGTAGCCCATGCGGTGTGTCAGGTCAGTCCACTCCTTGGTGTACTTCATGACCTCGCGGCGGCAGGCTGCGTTGTACTCATCGACCGAAATTTTCTTGCCGATATCCTCCTTGGTGATGCCGAGAGTCTTCTCCACACCAAGTTCCACGGGAAGACCGTGGGTGTCCCATCCGGCCTTGCGCTTCACGTGGAAGCCCTTCATGGTCTTGTAGCGGCATACGATATCCTTGATGGTACGGGCCATGACATGGTGGATACCGGGCATACCGTTTGCCGACGGGGGACCTTCATAAAAGACGAAAGAGGGACAGCCCTCGCGCTCCTTCATGGAGCGTTCAAAAAGCGTGTGCTTATCCCACACGCCGAGCATCTCCTTGTTGATGTCCGACAAGTTGAGCTGCTTGCTGTATTCCTGAAATTTTTTCATATCGGGTGTTGATTTTATTATTCCTGATTTTGGGTTAGGTTGTCGGGGACGGGCTTACTACGCTCAGTGTTTGCAGCCTTTGGCTCCTTTGGCTCCTTTCACGCCGCCGCCGAGAGCGAAGATGTTCTGGTCGTAGGTGAAAGTCTTGCGGTCGGTGGCACGTTTGCGCTTGAGGGCGAGGGCCACAAGACGGTCCATGAGTTGGGTGAAGCTGATTCCGGTAGCCTCCCATAGATAGAAAGAGAGAGAGCCGGGGATGGTGTTGATTTCGTTCACATAGACCGAATTGTCTTTCTCGTCGATCATGACATCAATACGGCTCACACCGTGGCATGAAAGGACGCGGAACGTCTCCCCCGCCATCTCGCGGATTTTCTCGCTCATCTCAGCGGGGAGGTCGGCAGGTATGCGCTTCTCGCTCGCCTGCATTCCCTGGTTTGTCTTTGTGCCGCCCATGTACTTGTCTTCATACGACAGGAACTTACCGCTCTTGATCGGTTCTTCGCACACTGAGCTCTGGTGGTCGTCGGCATCGCCGAGCACGGAGCAGTTGATTTCCTTGAGCTGCTCGACCATATGCTCCACGATGATGCGCTGCGAGAATTTCTCGGCATTGTTTATGCGCTCGATAAGCTCACGGCGGTCGGCAGCGGTGCCGATACCGACAGATGAACCAAGATTGGCAGGCTTGACAATAACCGGATAGCCAAGCTTCGACTCGACTTTCTCAACGATGCTGTCGCGGCCGGAGTTCCATTCGTTGTCGGTGAACCATACGTAGTCAACCACCGGAATGCCCTCGGCGCGGAGAATCATCTTCATGGTAATCTTGTCCATGCCGTTGGCCGACGAGAGCGTGTTGCAACCGGCGAAAGGAATGCCGATTGTCTCAAGCAGACCTTCGAAGATGCCGTCCTCGCCGTTGGTGCCGTGAAGAACGGGAATCGCGACATGAAGCTCAGCCACCACGGGATTCTTCTTTGAGAAGAGACCGGTATTGGCCTTGTAGAGATTGTAGTCGCCATACTCCGGACGCATGAACACCTCCTCGGCGTTCTGGACCAGCGTATCGAGATTGCGGTAGTTCTTCAGGTCGAGAAGATTCTGACCTGTGTACCAGCGGCCCTGTTTCGAGATGTAGACAGGGACTATGTTGTATTTGTTTTCGTCGAATGCGTTAATGGCCTGGAGGGCCGAGATGACGGAGATTTCATGCTCTACCGAGCGACCTCCGAAAAAGACTGCAACGTTGGTTTTCATTTTTCAGTTATCTTCGAACGGGGGGCTATCCAGTGGGTCATAAACGGCTCATACCGTCCCCCGTATGTTCCAAATTGCAAATTTACTCATTTTTTTTGAAAAATGGAACTTCCGACCCGACAAACCATAATAAGAGGATGAATTATTCTGTCCGCAGCTCCTTGTGTCGGACAATATTCACTCAAAACGAAGCTGCAAGCCCGAAGCCGACGGCCCGGGTCTCGATGTTATAGCTGGGCATAACTGAGAGGGTCGCCGACTTTGTCCAGTGGAACCATTTCTGATAGAGCGGAAGCATCCAGTAACCTATGCGTGCGGAGAGTATTCCTATTCCCGCACCGGCAATCACGTCGTTCAGCCAATGGCGGTCGTTGTATAGTCGCAAGAAGGCAACCCCAGTCGCCACGGCGTAGGCACCTATCGCAAGCCCGGTGCCATATTCAAGCCTCATCAATTCGGCTCCCATGAATACAGTGGCGGTATGTCCGGAAGGAAACGAGTTACGGGCATTGGAATCGGGACGTTTCTCCTTGACTGAATACTTGACAGCATTGACCATGATACCCATTGCAAGATACGCCGTGGCACCTGCTGCGAACCGTTCCTTGAAGCTGTGCCTGCATTTTACGCCGACGGCTCCAAGTCCGACATATGCCACAACAGGAAGATATTGGATATAATCGTCGGCGCGGAAATAATGGTCACCGCGCCAATCGGCAAGCCCGTTCCTGATTGAGTTTTTAAGCTTGTTGAACGCTCCGTTGCGCACACCGAAAGAGCCCACGGCAACAAGCGCGGCCGGGAGAATCAGCTGTTTCGCATTGAAACGGTACTCAGGGCGTGCGGGCTCCCCGGTGTGCTCAAAGAGAACAGCAGCGGCATCAGGCACCGGTGCTTCAAGCTGAATCACAACATCCATAGGCGACAGAGTACTATCCCCGGCAACCTGTGCAAAAGAGGAGAAGGTCACGGTCAGCGAAGCCACACAAAGCATCAAAAAACGGATCCAATCAGTCATACGCCATTCATTTTCCGCAAAATTATGAAAAATCGCCGAAAAGGCCAAACCCTTCATCCAATGCCTGTGTGAAAACGCGGACAATTCCACAGATTATGGCCATACATTCATACATTCATCTTAGATAATCTCGTCGCGGATGTCAAGAATATACGTTACGGTCGTGCCATCCTTTTTAAGGACGGTGTATGTGGTCTCTCCTTCAAGACCGAGTCCTTCTATCTGTTCCTGCCACGTTATCTCCTTGACAGGACGGCCGTTTATGGCGAGAATGACATCGTCAATCTCGAATCCGGCTTTCTGGGCAATTCCGTTGTCATATATGCTGCTGACAATCCAGCCGTCGCATATGTCGGTACGGTCAAGATAACCCATCTGCACTTTTGAACTGTGCTGATAACCGGTTGAATTGTCAGAGTTACGGCGTGCATATACCGCCTCGCCGGGAGCATCGATTATGAGGTCGTAATGACGGAGTATCTCGTTGCCTATTATTCCGACATGCGGACGCGTGGATAGAGAGCCTTCAGTATTGTATGAGGCGGAGACTACTACATTCTCCAGTTCGTCGAGAAACTTGAATGATTGCGCCCTGAATGTCACATCCGTACCGTCGCCCCCCACCCCCATGTTTGAGTAATAGCGGTCGGCAGTACTTTTTCCGGTCAGGTCGAGTTTCTTCAAGGTCTCGTTGGTAAGTATGACAGTCGATCCGCAGCCAAGGTCGAGGCGGAAGTTACCACTCACAGTCTGAACTGAATCTATGCGCAGCTCCATCTCGATGTCAATCCTGTTGTCATTGAATTGTGCGGGGAGCCGTGTATATCCCGTGAGCATTTCACCGGTCAGCGAATCTGTTTGAAGGAGGTAACTGTCGGTGTAGTTCACGATGAGCGGTTTGTCGAACACGGCATTATTGCCAATCATGCCGTCGGTGTGGCGTCCAAGAATCTCACGGAGATTTATGATGGGCGTTATATCTTCATTGTGCAATACATTGCCCATTTTGACAGAAACAGTGTCGATGATGATTGGTATGGTTTGTACGCCGTTGTTACCTGCGCCACCCATTTTAGCACGTCCTTTTTTGAGTGGGAGTTTGCCGAATGAGGAAAGATCCATATAGTCTTTGTCGAGATAGAGACGGTCTGCACCTGTGTCATAGATAAGCGACACCGGCACAGAATCGGCAATTACGGCCTGAATGTAGACATGCGAATCAAGCACAAACGGTATCGCCCCTTCCGGAACCGTACCATACGGCATCTTGCCATCTGAAACACCAGCATACATAGCAGCTGGGGACGCCAATAGCAGCGAGAACACCCCCTTCTTAATCAAAGACATATTTTTCATAACTCAAAGTTTTAGGCGGTTAATTAACTTAACGGTATGTAAAAAATCTCGTTAAGTAGCTGTTCAAATTAAATGAATAGTAGCGGTTTAATTTGAACAGGTGCTTAACTGTAACGGGACTTTGTTGTAGATGGGCTAAAAACGGCCTTTCTCATTTGCACCTGCTCCTCGACCTTTGTATCGGTCGCGGGTGGAATTGAATGTATATTGGAGCGTAAGGTAAAATGAGCGGCTCAAGTCTGTGACACAGACGTAACGTGTTATGTCACGGCTGAATGATGTCACGCCGTAATTACGCTTGTTGAATATGTCGTTGGCTTCAACAGAAACACTGAAACTGTTGTTGAAGAAAGCCTTATAAAGCTTCGCGTTCATGTACGAGCATGATTTGCGATGCATACACCCCTCATTACCGGCACTTTCCCATGCCATATCGACATTAAGCCAAATATCATAAGGGAGGTGGATTGCGTTCTGCCACTGTACCATGCCCTGAGGATTGTTGAGATGCTTCCGTCCCTGCCATGTATCTATTGAGAACCACTGCTTAGTAAGACCGAGGTTTATTCGCGGCTCCCAAATTCCAACGTTGAAACTGGTGCCGATAAAGGCTCGGATTGAGTGTATCTCAGGAAAGTTGTCAAGGGTCATGAGCTTTACTTCCCCGGTATCTCCGTAAGGCTTGGTTGTGGAAAGGATAGGATCTTTTTTAAGCGTGTAGGAGAATTGCGCGAAAATCCTTCTCCATGCCCCGGTAAGTTCAACAGTATGTGTCTTCTCCGGTTTAAGATATGGATTGCCGCCTTGGAGAGTAAAACGGTTGATATAGTCGATGGTGCCGTCCAAGTCCCCATAATTAGGGCGCCGTGTCTTGCTTGTATAGCTCAATGAGAGTTGAACCTGGCCTATCTGCGTAGACATGAAGCATGAAGGAAAGAGATTGTTGTATGTCTTGCTCTGGTCATCGTTTTTCTGTCCGTTTTCCAGATAGTCGAACTTTACGTGTTCATACCTCAATCCGGCACCGATGCTGAACCGTCCGAAAGTTTGACGCAGGTCAAGGAAACCGGCTATGTTGCTTTCGTCCACTCTTGTATCTGCATTGTCAATGATTTCCGCATCAGTGAGGTAGCCGGATGAAAAACGTGATGAAACATATTCTTCACCAACCTCAATCTCGCCTTTCCAAAGGGGATAACTCAACACGAGTTTCTCTGCAAACATTCTGCCTCGGTTGGTGCCGGAAGATGATATGAGCGCACTGCCCTGATTGACGCCGACTTCATCAACGGTGACATTAGACCTTGATTTTCTCCATATATAATCCGTGTTGAAGTCAATGCCTAATTCGCCGACTTTGCCATTATAATATAGATTGGCTCCGTGTTTGGGCAATGTCTTTGTATGGCCGGATCTGATGCTTGTAGCACCATCGAAGAAATCACCGTTGACCGAAAGCTCTGTGAGATGAGTATGATGCATTTTGTCATTGGTGAGACCATTGGCATAGTATGCACCAATCGAATGTCTATCATTAAACATATATGAGAAGCCAGCTTTGCCGAAGCACTCTGTTACGTTTCCATAGCCGGTCTGCGTGATTTTTTCTTCCCAGTTAAGAGATGAATTAGACACACCGTATTGGTTACTCTGGAATTTGGCAGTGGCTTCGCCGAAATTGGCGAACACTTCCAGACCTCCGGTTCTGTATTTGAAGTTCGCCTGATTTGAGTTAGTAAAATATTTGTTCTCTCTCAGAACGGAGCGCAACAGACCGCTGAATCCCTCTCCCTGCGGTCGCTTGGTGGTTATGCGGATTACCGATTTTACCGAGGCATCGTATTTTACACCGGGGTTTGTGACCACCTCGACGTTTTTTATATCTGCCGAACTTATCTGCATCAGTTCGTTTGAGTCCCTTACCGGACGGCCATTGATATAGATAGCCGGGGAACCTTTGCCGAAAACCTCGAACACACCATCGCGACCAACCACCATAGGCACCTGAACCAAGACATCCTCAGCAGTACCTGCGTGTTCAAGTTGCGAACCTGCAACGGTGGTGACAAGGGCGTCACCCTTGATTGCCGTGACCGGACGGTTCGACTTCACGACAACCTCTCCGAGCATCATGCTTTCGGGAGTGATTACCACTGTACCGACGTTGCCTGTGGTCGGTATATCTTTTAAAACGGAAACATAGCCAATGGATGAGAATTTGAGAAATGCCGGAACATTAACGGCTTCCTCAAAAATAAAACTGCCGTTTTCGCCGGTGATGGTTCCGGATATAAATGTTGAGTCATTCTTATTGAGAAGAACGACATTCACAAAGTCAAGAGGCTTATTGTCTTCATCAACCACCCTGCCGGTAATAACCTGTGCCATTGATGAAACCGCCGTAGCAAATGCGAGTAACGAAGTTAAAAACCTTGCCATAGTTATTATCATTTTTACTCGGCAAAGTTACCTTAGAAATGCGACTTTGGCGTAAACAAATGTTTATGCCGGAATCATTTGCCCAAACTTTTTCTAATGCGGCTGAGGTGAATGGGAGTAACGAGAAGATAAGAGGCGATGTCGCGGAGGGTGACTTGCTCCATGAAATCAGGGTATTTATCTACGAGTTCAAGATAACGCTCTGTAGGAGATTTCGAGTAAAGCCGGAGATATCGGGTATATGCTTCTTCCAAACAGACAGAAGCGACACGCGGTATAACATCAGGCTGTGTCTTTGAAAGAAAGTCCCTCAGTGGCCTTAACGGGACTTGCAGCACTTCTGCCTCACAACCCGCCACAACCGACATAATGGAAGGTTTATCCAATAAGAATGACCTGGTTACGTCCATTACACATTCATCCTTGAACGAGAATCCCGTAACAGCATAATCACCTTTAGCAGTCAGCACACAATACTTGAAGTAGCCCGATTTCACGAAGCCTACATATCTGCCGATACTTCCTGCCTCGACAAAACAATCACCCTTTGCATAGCGGACGGTCTTGCCGTTAGCCATACAATACTCACGTGCCCCCTCCAAATCAATATGCGAAAGAAATTCGTTAATCTGAGACATCCGCAGTACAACCAAATCAAGATATGACTAAACATGAAATACCTAACTTCTCCTCTATGTTTGCGATACTTTTGAAACTGAGATTCTCTGTACCTGAAAGCAGCCTGCTGACATATTGAGGAGTAACGCCAAGTTTTAATGCAAGATCCGCCCGTTTCATGCTATTATCCTGCATATAGCCAATAAGAGTAACGGCAAGCTGGCGCGACCAACGGAGCCAACTCGCATTTTCTTTGCGCCATGCAGCTTCTTCAACAAAGCGCGACGGAGTCTCACTCATATGAGCTTCTAAAAATTGTATTGCCTTACCATGGCTTAATTTCGATGGTGTCCGGCTATTTTCTACTGCTTTGCTTGCCATATTATTCTTCATTAGTGAGTTCAACAAAACTGTCCTGGTCAAAAACGCCATTGGCTATCAAATAAGCTTTGCAACGATTAAGTTTGTCAAGCTCAATTGCAGTATGCTCCCGTTCTTGCATCGTCCTACTTAATTTGATTGCACCCCCTGTCACAACATACACATCAGGTTCCAGCCTTATTGCATAAATCCTGAGCCAACTTGCGTGAAAGTCTCTATTCCAATTTCGGGCTTTCTCTCGTGTCAATTCAGACATACGTGTATCTGATACGCCTAATGGCCTGAACAGCTCATCAAGATGTTCGGTATAAGGAAAATCAAGAACCAATTCTTCTAATGCTTCGGCATCTTCAAATGTGTCTTCCACAGCTTGATCAATGCGGTCAATTTTAAAGAAGCCTTTCAAATCCTCAAAATTCTCCATAAAGAAATCAAGAAGATACTCCGCGTTGTTCCATTTTCGGAACAGTAGAGTTAATTCATCAACTTCTTCATCTGGAGACTTGACCGCCCACAGATGATTATATTGGGGGATAATCCTTACGAACTTCATATCTTATTAACGTCTTATTACCAGCAAAGTTAAGTAAATATTTCAAAAATTGCAACTGATAGGTTTACTTTTTTCAGCGAGAGATATTATTTCCCAATTATGATAATCAGGGGTTGTATTTGTTATGTAATTTTTGTAATTTAGCGTCAAACACTTGATATATGGAGTATAAAGAAAATAAAACACGGTACTTGCTGCTTCCGGATCTATACGATGACGGAGAATGCAAGATGGTCGATGTAATGCACATACGTGCAATCGAAAAACTGGATGCGGAAGACTATGAAACCGTCGACAGTGAAACCGGAGAGATAGTCCGAGGACGTAATGAGGAACGGTGCATTGTTACCATTTGCCATGAATCTACCTATATGAAGGATTGGCGTGAGAAGTCTCATGACATTCTTGTCCCCCTTTCCATGTTCGAACTTCTGAAACTCATAAACAGCGATGCTGAATATGTCATTTGAACTGGAATCTAATCAGTGATTTGTTTTGATGTATATTCTTTAATTTTAATGTAATGAAGGAATATGGCGTGGTTGCGGGATGGATTGCCGGGGGACTGTTGGCGGCCTGTTTACTGACGGGGTGTGGAGGCGATACGTCCGGAAAGTCCAATACCCGTATGCAGGAGAGTGAGCAGGCGGATGCAAGCGGTTATGAATATGGCTATTCGGGTGGCAGTAATTCTTATTCTCCGGGGAATGGCGGTTCTTATTCGTCCGGACCGGCCTCCGAAGTGGAATACGGATCTCAAACCACTACCCCGACGGCTCCGGCTACTCAAAGTTCAACGTATGTTCCTTCCTCGCGCAGTTATTCGGCTCTTGACGAGGCGTACGACGACGGATATGAGGAGGGATATTCGCAAGGGTACGAGGATGGCAGCTTAGGACTCCACAACGGTCATAATTTAGATGAGGCGAGCGACTACGAAGGCCGCTACGAAGAGAAATACATCGAAGGCTACGAAGACGGCTACAGTGATGGCTGGGAAGATGGCCACAACGACCGCCGCGAAGATTGATTCATTGCATATCGTCAGCTCTAAGATTCCAGTTTCTTAAGCACATAGTCACAGATTCTTTGACGCAATTCTTGAGCTGACTCAATCAGCGCACGACCTTCATTCTCCTCAAGAACAAATACATTCTGATAATCCGCTTTCTCACGCATTGTCTGAAGTTGGCTGTACAGTATACCATCTTCGCGGCTGAACTTACCGGTGAGAACATATGATTTACCAAACTGCATGGAAGCACCCTTGTGAGTACCTGTACGTATTCCATCTATCAGTAGCATAGCATTTACAGCATGGAACACGGAATAATACAATCGGTTAGCTACCAAATCCCAATATCCGAGGGCGGCAGTACCTACAGCCTGTTCCATATTTTTGTCAGACTTTTCGATAAGCAAACGGGTTGCTATCAGTCTTTGTGAATTGTCAAGAGTCATAGCAGTATGGCTTCGTTTTGGACATTGAGATAGAAAGCGGTGTTGCGCTCGGCGTTCCATTCGCTTTTAGTGTATAGCAGCGGCGTAATCTGTTCCCCAAGTTTCCAGCCTATCTCTGTGAACGGATAAACGAATCGTTCGTATGCGTTGCGCTTATCCATCGAATCGTCAGCAACTATGAGAATATCCCAATCAGAATCCTTACCGGCATCTCCGCGTGCACGGGAGCCGTACAGGTACACCGAAGCCGGGAGATTATCAAACAGCTGATTTGCCAATCTCCTGATTTCATTTAATATTCTGGTCTTTTTACCCATCTAAAACTATCTTTTACACCGGACCGGCTTTCGCATAACTGGGCGAATTCCGCTAACCTGCTATATGCCTAACACATATATACACCGTAAAGTTACAAATATTATCTGACTTATGCAAAAAAGAGGTTGGCCTGCGGTTTGCGGGCCAACCTCTTTTGCGGTATGTGGGGTCAGAGTACTCTCCTATCGGTATTTATAAATTGAGACTCTTCGAAACATTTGATTTTCAAATATGCCTCAGTTTTTCTGCGCGATCTTGGCCCAGGTGTCTTTGAGGCCGACGGTCTTGTTGAAGACGATGTGGTCGGCCGTGGTGTCCGGGTCTACCACGTAGTAGCCGAGACGCTGGAACTGGTAGTTGTCGCCAGCCTTGACGCGCTCTGCAAGCCATGGCTCTATTTTGGCGTTATCGCGCACCTTGAGCGAGTCGGGGTTGATAAGCTCGCGGAAGTCGCCGTCGAACGCACCGGGATTCTCCACGCTGAACAGACTGTCGTAGTCGCGTATCTCGGCATCGACTGCCGTGGGCACCGACACCCAGTGAAGAGTACCCTTCACCTTGCGGTCAGCTCCGGGAAGTCCGCTGCGTGTATCGGGATCATAGGTCGCACGGATTTCGGTGATGTTGCCATCCTCATCCTTTACAACGCCCGTGCATTTGATGATGTAAGCACCTTTGAGACGCACTTCCTTGTCGGGCGAGAGACGGAAGAACTTCTTGGGAGGATTCTCCATGAAGTCGTCGCGCTCAATCCAAAGTTCACGACTGAACGGCATCTCGTGAGTACCCTCGGCGGGATTCTCCGGGTTGTTGTCCATGACCATGGTCTCGGTCTGTCCCTCGGGATAGTTCTCCAGAACAAGCTTGACCGGATTCTGGATTACGCTCACACGAGTGGCGGTCTTGTTGAGGTCCTCGCGCACCGAATGCTCAAGAAGCTCGATGTGGTTGAGAGCCTCGTAACGGGTGTAACCGATGCGGTTCACGAAGTCCTTGATTGACGAAGGGGTGTAACCGCGACGGCGGAGTCCCTTCAGGGTCGGCATACGCGGGTCATCCCATCCGTTGACCAGACCCTCCTTTACGAGCTGAAGCAGCTTACGCTTGCTCATCACGGTGTAAGTGAGGTTCAACCGGTTGAACTCAATCTGACGCGGGCAGTAAGACTCGTCGGCAAGCTCCTTGACAAAGTGCTCGTAAAGCGGACGGTGGGGCACAAACTCAAGGGTACAGATCGAGTGGGTCACACCCTCGAAGTAGTCGCTCTGACCGTGGGCGAAGTCATACATGGGATAGACCTTCCATGTGTCGCCCGTGCGCCAATGGGGAGTCTTGATGATACGGTACATGATCGGGTCGCGGAAGTGCATGTTGTCACTTGCCATGTCAATCTTGGCACGGAGCACCATCGAACCCTCGTCGAACTCACCCTTGTTCATGCGCTCGAACAGGTCGAGGTTCTCCTCTACGGGACGGTCGCGGTAGGGACTCGGAGTGCCCGGCTGTGTAGGAGTACCCTTCTGGCGCGCAATCTCCTCGCTGGTCTGCTCATCGACATAAGCCTTGCCCTCCTTGATGAGGCGGACAGCCAGCTCATAGAGTTTCGGGAAATAGTCGCTGGCATAATAAAGGCGGTCGCCCCAGTCATAACCGAGCCAGTGTATATCCTCCTTGATGGCGTTGACATACTCCATATCCTCCTTCTGGGGATTGGTATCGTCGAAACGGAGGTTGCAGGTACCGCCGAATTTCTCAGCCGCACCGAAGTCCATGATGAAAGCCTTGGCATGACCGATATGGAGATAGCCGTTGGGTTCAGGCGGGAAGCGCGTGTTGAGGCGTCCGCCGTTCTTACCTGCGGCGAGGTCGGCCGCAATCTCCTGCTCTACAAAGTTCAGTCCTGATTCGTTGACTGTCTCTTCTTCTTTATTTATGACCTTATCCATACTTTTCAATATCTTAAGCGACTTCTGTGTCGGGACTCCGGATTGTCCGAAGTGGACACAAGACTCTTTATAAATGCAAAATTAGTAAAATTCTTGCAATTATGACGCTTTCTTTATGCACAAATAGATATACACGATAATATTTTTACCCGTCAGCGCGTTATAACAGTGTATTTACAGGTCGCGGACAAAGTGTTTGCGCGCGACTATAAAGAACAGGTAAATTATTAAAAACAAATGCCTATGGCACATAATTCCCTCAATTTAACCTCAAATGAAGTAAAGTTAAGCATTATGAGTTCACCCAAGAGTGCTACATTGAGCTTCATACGCCAGTTCGCCCGCACCTGCGTATCAGTCCAGGGGTGCGCCCTCGGCTCTATGATCCTCAATTAAGGTCCGGTATCAACTGTTTACGGAGCCTGAAAACTTAGACTTGAAAAACTTCAGAAAGAACAAGGGGACCGAAGCTTATGCTTCAGGTCCCCTGATTGTTTTTGTTATGCACTGCTCACGTGCGGCTGCGCCGGCTCTGCGGCCGCTGCCATACTACACGGTGAGAATTATGTCTTTGTCGTGGGCTATGCGACGGAGGTTGAGGATGGCGTAGCGCATGCGTCCGAGCGCCGTGTTGATGCTCACCCCGGTAATTTCCGCGATTTCCTTGAAGCTCAAGCCCTGGTAATAGCGCATCTTGAGAACCTCACGCTGAAGTTCCGGAAGCTCTCCGATAAGATACTTCACATCCGTGCGGATCTGGTCGGAGATGAGAATATCCTCGATAGTCTCCTCGCAAAGCTCCTTGCGGTTGAGGATGTCAACATCCGTAAGGTCCGAGCTCTGGAGGTTCTCCGACTTCTCCTGACGGTAGTAGTCGATTATAAGATTGTGGGCTATGCGCGAGATCCATGCCGGAAACTTGCCGTTCTCCGTGTAGCGACCCTGACGGATGGTCTGGATTGCCTTGACGAAAGTCTCCTGGAAGATGTCGTTTGCGATATCCTCGTTCTTTATAATGCGAAGTATGTAATTGAAGATGCGGTCCTGATGACGCTTCAGAAGGGTGTCAAACGCTTTGTTATTGCCCTCCGCATATGCCCTGACAAGCTGTTCGTCTGTCAGAGTAGTGTAATTTGCCATGCTTCTGATGTTAGTTTGGTTGGGTAAAATTTTTCGATAGGCAGGCGGGGTTGTTGTGTGTCGGTTTATGATTCCGTTTATTTGATTTGACTTTATGTTTCCTTTGCATTTCCTACGGTTCACACCGATGAGTGTTCCGCTTCGGGGCTATGCGAATGCAAAGATATAACGCTTTTGGGTGAAAAGCAAGAAAATGAACAAAAAAATTCGCAAATTATTGTTAAGAACACAATATTTGCGAATTTGATGTGTTGTCGGGAACCGGTTTCAGCCGCGTTTCACGAGGCGGACGGCCGTCCATCGGTTGCTGATCAGGCGCGACTCCAGCTCAAGGCCGAGCGGAGCGGCTGCTGCGGCTATCATCGGGGTGTCTTCCTCGTAAAAGCCACTCAGGAACATGGTTCCACCCTGCTTGAGACGCGATGCGTAGCGGTCGATGTCACCGAGAATTATGTTGCGGTTTATGTTGGCGAAAAGGAAGTCCGCCTCTTCGAGCCCAGCCAGAGCGGAGGCATCGCCATGTATCACATCCATGCTGACATGGTTGAGAGCCACATTCTCCACCGCATTCTCGTACGCCGGACGGTCAATCTCGATGCCGGTCACACGCGAAGCTCCGCGCATGGCGGCGAGTATGCCGAGTATTCCGGTACCGGTTCCCATGTCGATAACGCTCTTACCCTGCATGTCGGCGGCGAGAATCAGGCGAACCATCTGCGAGGTGGTGTCATGGTGACCGGTGCCGAAAGCCATCTTGGGGTCGATCATAATGTCGTGACGGGCCGAGGGAACATCCGTATGGAACGACGAGTGAATCACGCATTCGCCGTCGATGAGGATAGGTTTGAAGTAATGCTTCTCCCACTCCTCGTTCCAGTCCTGCCCCTTGATATACTCGGCCGAGACATCAAAGCGGACATCCATCGGGAAGTCCTGCAACGCCTCGCGGGCGATAGCCGCCGCGTCGCCGGCAGATACACTGATGTATGCGGTGAGACCTTTATCATCGGGTTCGAACGACTCGAAACCGGCGTCGGCAAGAAAAGCCGCCACAAGGTCGGTAATGTCGGAGGTGCATGGTGTAGCGTCCACGCGCACGCTATAATAATCGTTCATGATTACTGATATGTTGTATGGTGATTTACGCACAAAATCCGCCTTCGTAGGGAAAGCGGACTTATATGGTCAGATTAAATTGTCATTTCTTGCCACGGATGAGCCGGTAGCCCTTCTTGGCGGTGCCGAAGAGAGAGATGCCCATCAGTATGTAGTCAAGTGTATTGAGGTTGCCGAGGAGCTTCGATGCCACCTGCCCCACCATAGCCATCTTGGATGTCGATGAACCCTTGCGGCCACGGTTCGAGCCACCTTTCAAGCCATGCACAGATTCCATGACCTTGGTCTTGCAGAATTCCTTACGCAGGGCGAGCATGGCACGCTGGTAGCGCAGTTCCTCCATGGTGTACCCCTTGAAAGGCTTCGCTTTCTCGTCGGTTGCCTCGGGCATTTTCTTCTGGTTTTCTTTCATAGCGGTATGTGTGGGAGGGTTAATGTTTCTTGTCGAAGAACACGCGGGTAATCAGGCGTGCTATCGGATTAAGGAGTAACGGTTTGCGGAGCAGGTAAAGCAGCAGGAGCAGCACGCAGATAGCCCCGGCCGTTGATAGATATGCCAGCGAGGGGCACATCATGAGCTTGAAAAGCTCCGCGAGCGAGAACGCGAGCATGATGAGCACGACCATGCCGAGCAGCAGGCAGACGAAGCCAAGTATCAGCGACGACATGAGGACAGTGATTTTCTCCGCTGCCGTCAGCTTGGCGTATTCCAGCTCCAGCTTAAGCCATGACCGCGACTGGTCGAATATGCTGCGAATTTCTTCTATGAGACTTATTTTCATACTTCAATCTTATGTAGTAAAGTTCAGTTATTAAACGCTGGAGCGGACGGTATATTATCATTGGCCGCAATACACCGGTGGGGATGTAATGAGAAACCGGGCTTTCCGGCCCATGGCTGGAAAGCCCGGTTGTATCTCTTCGGGCGCGGCTTACTCGCCGGCTGCGAGTTCTGCCACGAGGGCGTCCACTTCAGAGTCGCTTACCTTGATTCCGCGTTTGCGCAGAAGTTCCACGATACGGCTTCTGAGATCCGATCCCTTCTCGGGAGTGAACATAAGAGCTGCGCCGCAGCCTACGATTGCACCTCCGAGGAATGCTGATATTAATGTGAGTGCTCTCATTTCTTATTCTTTTTAGTGATTAGATGTGTTTCTCAATCTGGTCCTCAATCTCGTCTACGAGTTCGTCCATCTTGTTTTTCTTGAGGCAGATGCCCTTCTCCTTAAGGATGCGGAGAATTTTCGAACGGGTATCCTCCCCTTTCTCAGGAGCGAGGAGCAGACCGATTGCGGCACCGGCTACGGCGCCTCCGATTACTGAAAGAATTACGTGTAACGGTTTCATAACGTATTATTTTAAATTGTTTACTTTTTTAGTTTATGCGGGAATCTCTTAGTCGCGCGGTACTCGACCACGGCCGCTTCATCATTTATAACAATTAGCTTGCCAAAAAGATGTCGCGGAACGACGATTTTTTTTGATTTTTCCGCTTTTTTACCTCGGCGGCTATATTATCTTGCCGCCATGCAGGCAGTTCCGGTGGCCGCACTGTAGTCGGCGACACCCTGCTGCGACAGCTCTACGGCCATGTATTCGCCGCCGGGTGTGAGCATACGCACATGGCTGTCGTCGATAAACGTCATGAAAGGCACACTATCGCCATCTTTCGTCTCGAAGCTCCACGTCTGCGTCGGCTGGTCGAAGTCAAGGCGCACCACATCACCGGTAGATTCGTGGGTCACGGTGTATCCCTTGCCGTCGCAGGCAATCATGTAGCGTCCATGGTCGGTATCGACAACCTTGGTCGATGCCGTGAGCGGATTCGATCCGCTCCAGAACTCAATGGAGTTAATCACCAGCACATCGGCCAGGGCGGTCACTTCATAAACGGGAAGAATCCAGAAAGCGAGAAACACCAGTTCGTTAACAAACTTGGAGCCGATGTTGCGGTTCCATGTCATGACTTTGTTGGTCAGGCCAAACGAGCCTATGCACGAAGTGAAAACCAACGACGTGCCGGCAATGAGTATGGCGGCGACCGATATCCTTATCTTTCTCATAGTCGGTAGTGGAATGATGTTAGTCCGGACATCGACAGCCGACATCCGGTTCAGATACCGAAATTAACAAATTTTTCTTGAATCCACAACTCAATAACCCGTTTAATGAATATTCTGCCCCAAAGTGCGTTATATTTCACCCTCACAACTCATCGCCGAACTGTCCATAATCTCAGAAATCATCGTCAAACATTCTTGAGTCATGGTCATCGTCAAACCTATCTGAGTCCATATAATCATCGAACATTCCGGAGTCGAGGTCATCCTCGAAGTCCTCATGTGCATAATCGAAGTCCTCATGAATGCAATCAAAGTCTTCATGCGCGTAATCATTGCGCGAGTCATGCCTGTATCCACCATCCCTGTACACATCACCAAAGGAATGAATGTCGTCAGAGGTATGATTGTTGTTACGATGATTCACAATTTGGCCCGGTTGCCGCAAAGACTCATTCCTGCGCCCACCGAACAGCCACTTAAACAAAAACAAACTCCGAACAAAACTCCAGAAACCCATATAATGATACACCAGCGAAAATGAATGTTCCTATTTTTCCATTACATTGGTTTAATCATAGACTCAATGAAGACAATTTCCTCATCATTCAGTCCATACTTACTGAAGAGCTGCCTGTCTATCTCACCTACTGATTTAGACCAATCAATATCACTGTGTTCCGTAAAGTCCTGCATTGGCACAAATCTATAGACTTTACTCATTGCATGCTGAGAAACTTTAGACGCACTGACCAAAACTCTAAGAAAACGAGTCTCTATATATTTTAGAAAATTTTTTGCCTCTACTTCTGTATTTAATGCAGCATATAAGTATGATTGAGAACATACAGAATTAGAGGGAGCAAATATCGGTTGACCTAAAATCTGATGCGGAAATGTTTCACCTGCTCCATATGCACCTGGAATAAATACTTTAGGCTTATCGATGTCTTCTTCATTCTTTTTTACATCTGTCCTTGATACGAAGGCAGTACACCGGCCGCTTTTCCTTATGAGGTGTAATAATGTATTATGATCTTTTGTTGACGTATTATAAATTGCAAATGGTGTTTTGAACTCTGTTCCGGATTTGTGGGTATCCCGAATGGAGTATCAGATGAAATCATCCCTTCGATTGTGCAATCTGATGCAGATACGATTTTTGAGACAATACCAGCCAATTTAGGCTCACGTATAAGAACATCAAATTCTCCCAGATTGCGGTTATTTGAAAATATCTCACCATCGCGGAACAAGGAATACTCACATTCACCATAGTATGAAGGGGAGTATGTGAAATAGCAGCAACCGCCCTTTATTTCTGCATCCGGAAATAAATCCTTTGCATTTGTGAACGCAATTAATTTTGATGTATGACTTGATGTCAGCATGGTGTGGCGAAACTTTCCAACAAGATTTTCCCTTCCTCCTGTAAACCATCGGGAGGGAATCACCATAGTTGTATATGGAGGATTTATTTCAAATGATACCTGACAAAAATCTTGATAGATAGACGCATCATTGGTACCTCCGCTTCCTCCGCGGTCCTGATAAGGAGGATTTCCTATAATCGCTGAAAAATTCATATCTTTAATTATTTGAGGTATGATGTATTCTTTGTTTTCGTTTTTTGCTATTAAATCATAGCTCGTTATAGAGTCAAATACATGGTCAATTGGCAACGAAAGGAGTTTATATACTTTACGTGTAAACTCATATGCCAGACTTGATGTGCATACCGAATAAACTTTATCAGATGCCTGATTGCCAAATCTGTTTATCAGGGCTATTGTAAATTCTCCCTGTTTGGAGGCTATATCCAATATAGGTCCATGTGTAAAAACGTTATCCGGGAGAAGTTTTACCACATCTCCAGCCACCTTTAATGGGGTGACTATTTCTGAAACAGACATACGTCCGAATTTACGCATAGCAATTTCCACACGGTCATGAGGCAACAGACTGTCATCACGCATCAAATCATTGATATTCTCTATCTTGTAATCAAACTTACGGAGTACAAACGGATTACTTTTGCTCTGAATCAGTTTAAGAATTGACATTCTCAAACCGAGGTTTTCAGCGATTCGTTGATTATCATCCGTTGCAACGATTTGATCAATTACATCTTGTAGCGATTTGACCTCAGACTCAGTCAAAAATGCAAAGAAGAGAATGCGGGCATAATAAGCTGCTAATCGTTTTTCGAGACTATCCTTCTCAATCGTGTCTACTTCCGGTTGCTCGTGAGTTGAAGATAAATCATCATCTTGACCTTTATTATTATGGCAGTCATCTGCTCCATTACCCGCCGCCGCATCTATATCATCACCTTCTCCTTCCGCTGGTTTAATCTGCAATCCGCTTTTGGAATCTATAGGCTCGACCGTTTTTAGAATAGCTGCCACAGCAGCATCTTGAAGCAGAATACTATCGGCAGGTATCTCCGAAGCATCGTCCAAAATGCTCCGTGTTCGTGAGTACTCACGAACAGCATCGGTAATGTTTGTCGGTGTAACCTGATGTAACTTATTTTTATTCAGAATAATAATCGGGGATACTTCCAATTCTTTTGCGATACGTTCTTTGAGTTGTGAATTGCCTTGCACCTCGGTATTGACATTGTAAAACTGCGATTTAAGCTCCTGTAGAACGAACATACGATTCGGGTCGAAATCTACGAGCAATGTCTGCGGCTTCATATTATACCTTATGAGGTTTCCACGTTCATCCTTAAAGGTCGTAATGTATTGATTCTGCAATCGGAATATAGCCTGATCATATTCCTGTGGCGAAGCAGTACCCTTGAGATATATCATTGTGTCCCACTGGGGAACAGTCGTACCGGTCAGCATCCGATTGACAGTTAGAGTCAATGTCTTTTTATTCTGTTTCTCATACTCATTAATAGCCCGTTTTACATCGTCGGTCGATTTGTATTTACGTTCTTCCTCGAAACCCGCTATATTGATTACCTCATATTCCTTGAGATTTATGAACTTTTCCCTACACCGACGTATCAATGCAGCCATTGCATCGCACGAAGCCCTGAACGGAAGCACACATACAATGTGACGGCACATCTTACCATCCTTGATTCTATCGTAATCAAGAAAGCCAAGAATGTTTTCATCAACCTTTGAACCGTCGATAGTTTCCAATAAATCGAGAATTTCAGATTCATGCTTAAACTGACAATGGCTTTTATCGGTTTTGGGAGTCATTGAAAGCGGACGAAACAATTCAGAAAAGGCACAGGTAATGCCATCTTTATGCATTTGCTCCATCATCTTGCGAGACGACTCATTGGGAGAGAACGCAAAACGAATCATTTGAGGAAACCCGAAATAAGGATTTTGCCACTCATCACAATCATCCTCCTTCAGATGTTCATTATTCCACTCCTTCTGTGCGTCGATAATATCAGTAAACTGAACAAAGGCTATAATATCCTCCTTCTGGAACTCATCACTCATCAAAATACGGTATGGTGTACCAGACAAATGAAGTCGGATTTTTGCATTCAAAACCTTGACGGCATCTTCTATCCTATCGAGTGTCTCAAATCCATCAAGACATTTCAGTTCCTCTTTTATTTCTGATTTACTAAGATGTTGGGCCTGCAATACCTTGCCATAGGATTCTCCACGTGCGCCGAAATGAGTCTCATCAATAATCAGCAAATCAATTCGACTGTCGAATACATCCTTATGCTTCTCCTTGATTTCGTCACCCTGTAAATCCTGTAATGTCAAAAACAGTGCGACTCTCTGATTCGCGTCAGCAAGAGTATCCGTGATAATTGTGGCATTTCTTTTCAAATCCTCACTGTCGAGATAGTGATAACCTTCAAAATACTTATGACTCTCAATTGTCTTTTTCCATTCATCTTTCACATCCGCTTTGGCCGACACTATGACAATAAACCTTGCGTCAATCTCCTTTGCACAGCACATTGAAGTAAACGACTTGCCAAAACGCATAACTGCGTAAAGCAGCAAGTTGCTTCGTCCAGCTTCAACGGCAGCTTTGAATTTATCAATAGCTTTTTGCTGATTATCGCGAGGAGCAAAATCCTCCGTTCGGTCATAAGTATACGTTTGCGGCAGTCTGTCTGAAGAATAGAGAGAGTATTTGCTACTGTTATCACATGCGCTCTGAATAATGTCAGCTATAGCTGCATCGACATCTTCAGCAGTTGCATCTTTGAAAAACTCCCGGGAATAATAAGGTAAATTCTTTATAGTATGCGGTTGCAGACGTTCCCTTTGTTTTTCCTGTTCTAAGAACTTATGTACGGCATAATCACGAAAGATGGTATCATTATCTATCTGAGCAGAGTGTTCATACTGATGAACCAGATTTGGGAAAACTTTTCTCCACTCATCCAAACGCACACGTACACTGCGCGACGTGTCTCCAACTTTCAGATAGTTGGGGACAGTCTCTGTTGAAAAAGCATATATATGGCTCAACACGTCCAACAATTATATTGTCGAGTATTGATGTATCTATTTTTGATAATATACTGTCCATATTATTTTTGCTTCACCAAAGAGGCAAAGGTTAAAACTTTATCCTCTTTCCAGTCCTTGATCATTGCGTATATACCCGTATGCGAATGAAAATCCTTATTCTTACATCCTGGACAATCAAATAAAGTCCGTTCCTCGTGTTCTCCAAAGTCCTCAGGACTAAAAAGTGACGAGGACTTATTTTTTAATTTAGGCAATTTAACGCAACTATTGGGTATTACCCCCTTAAGACCGTCCATCTGCCATATGTTCCATGATATGACATCAGCGAGACCGGGCAAGTAGCACTTCGGAAGTTCACAGCCAAACTTGGCGTGATAGAAATCAAGGATGGTAAATAAAATATTCTCTCGTGCGAGAATGAGACTGTCCCCCTGCCATTCGTAACCATAAGTAGAACAGATTGCTTCTGTGGCACCAGCAAGCCATTCAGCGGATGTTCCGGTATTCTCACCAACAATACGGAGTTTGCGGTCGAGCAAACCGATTCGCCTTTCCACAGGTAGAGACACCCCTGTAACAGTATCATAGCGACTTACAAGATAAGGTGCTTCACCGCATGTGATTTCCAAACGATTTTCACTAACATAGTCGCGCCAATTCCGACCGTCGGGAAATTCGATTTTACCCTCTGATGGTTGCCATGTGTGGTTTCCCTCCGGATAGTTGTCAATTTCGGTATTAAACACGTTTTCGCGACCAAACCAATCATTGTCAATGAGATTAGCCTGCTTATTGCAAAGCCACGAAGGGGTAAAAACTTCCGCCATCTCACGACTACGTTTCTGCTGTTGCTGACGAGATTTCAAGGAGCGAGGCACAATGACATTACCATTATCACCGGTAATGGATTCCACTGTAATCGGGTCAAAGAACTGATAACCTTTCCCCCGGTAGGCATAGTTATCGGTTGCCCAAAAGATATTCCCTCCTGTCGTGTGGTCTTTGAGCAACACAGAAAGCAATTCTTGCGAAATTGCCAGAACGTCATTCTCTAATATGTCAACTTCGTTATCGGTCATAAGTGTTTGCTATCTGCCGGTCATTTTCAGATAGGTGTTACTTCTCCTAATTACAAAGATACAAAGAATTTTCGAGGTGGCAATCGGATGTGTGGAAAATGTATATTAACCCACCATAACCATTTTGCCGACATCGGCAAAATGGTCGGAGATTAGTTCACAGGCATTTTCACATGATTCTTTTGTCCGGATAAGTACAGTCTGTTATGGTGGCATCAAAGAGCCGTCCGGGTTATTATCGTGGAGGTCAGTTGGGGGTCCGGGTCAGGGCGGGGGTGCGGAAGAGATGGCGAACTGCGAAGTCAGTTCGAGAGCATTGGCAAGCGGTGTGCGCAGTGAAAGCCTCTGACGTATGTTGTTGACAATATAATCCATTACCTGCATTTTTCAATCAGCAATTCTGTCCAAGCTTTGAACCGGGGACAACGGTCAACAATTAATTTCAAACCAATTTCAAGTGCTATGATATTTCCATACACCACTTTATCATAATCAGGAACGATACGCAACAATCTCTTCGATGGTGCGCCCTCGGGAGAACTGTTTATATCTTCAGGATTTTCATAAGATTCGATTATTCCTTGAAGTTCAAGAATTTCTTTGTCGCTAAAATATTTCTTGAACCCTTCATCTGAAGAAAAGAGTAAAGCCTCAAATTCATGAAGTTGAATATAAGGCACAAATCGCCAGTCATTGATATCTTTTTTAATCGCCATTTCCATCTCAACTACCCGTTCCACATGATTTGGGATGATACTCCAGATGTCTTTTTCAGGCACTTCAGGACAACGGAAGAAATCCACGAGCATTGAAACTATAACATCTTGTCCCTGGGATTTTAATAACCTGACAATATCATTCTTAAGGTGTTCGTAATTTACAAAGCCCCCTTTATGTCCTTTACTCGTGTGGATAATCAAAGGATAGGCATAGATTCCCATATCCTGAAAAAATGGAGCAAGAAGAGACTTCACAAATTCTTCTTCAGTTTGTCCCTCAACCACAATATATAATCTCTTGCTCATGGCCTACCTCCTATTATGTTTTTTTCCCAGAGTTCACCGACTGAATACTCCTCAAGCCATTGAGAAAAATCTTCTTGATTCAGACGATAAAATGCGGACTGATTGTCATTTCTTCCGACCACAATCAGGTCATCGATTGAGAAGTTATTTATAAGAGCTACCGATTGAGTCGCTATGATAATTTGAGTATTGACTGATGCTTTTTTTATCATAGCGGCTAATTTTACCATTGCAGCAGGATGAAGGCCCAATTCCGGCTCGTCGATGATAATTGTTTCAGGAGCATCAGGCTGAAGCAGCAATGTAGCTAATGCTATAAAGCGGAGTGTTCCATCTGAGAAATTCGTCGCATCGAGATACATATCCGTGTCGCGTTCTTCCCATTCCAGACCTATATAGCCTTCCATTATCTTATTCGGAATCAGTTTGAATTCCTTAAAATATGGAGCTATTGCTCTTATTGTCCCTTCAATAAGATTATAAGCTTTAGCATCCTTATTTTTAAGGCGATACAAAAAAGCAGCCAAATTCGAGCCATCATGTCTGAGATATTCATTGTCTCCTATTCTTGAAAGTTGACGCATAGGTGATGAAAGGCTCGTGTCGTGGAAATGATAAACAGTGAAACTATTTAAAAAATTACGTAAGTAGCCGGCTCTCCATTGAGATTTGTTCAAAATTTGAGATTCCTCTACATTCGAATCCCAAATGTGAGGATTCCAGGATTCCGTATATTGCTTATCGGAAAGATTACGGTTGTTAAAGAAATCTTTAGTATATTCAATATACGCTTTGGGGCCTTGCGTGGGTCTCAATTTAAACGTGAAAGCATTACGATTCTCGAAATCAATAAGAGCTGATATGCTGTCAGAATTTTTACGGCCCCGATATAACATAGAATCAATACCGCCATGTTCAAGTAGATAACTGCCAAGACGTTGTTCCAACATATGACGCGTCAAATCAAAGAACGATATGAAATTGCTCTTGCCCGCACCATTTGGTCCAATCAGTATGTTGAGCATCCGAAGATCAATATCTGCATCCCGGATTGATTTGTAGTTATGTATGTCGATACGTTCTATCATAACTTATGTCTGTTTAAGAAATTACAAATATACAAAGAATTTTCGAGGTTACAATCAGATGTGTCGAAAATGTATATCCGGAAACGTAGCCGATAGTTGTTAAGGCATAATTGGCGCGGCAAGTCATTCCCTATTGGCATAACTTGCAGAAAATTAGGCTACGGCAATTGTGCCGCCAGTGGTGTCACAATTTGTAAGTCAAGGATTAGTTGGGGGTTGGGGTCAGGGCGGGGGCGGCGGGGGTGCGGAAGAGGTTGCGGGCGGGGCTGTCTTCGCCGAGGGCGAGCGCGGCGGTCGGGGCATCGGCTGCGATTTTGCCGCTGTAGAGCACGATGGAGCGCGGACAGAGTTCGAGGGCCATGTCGGTGTCGTGGGTGGCCAGGAGTATTGTGTGGTGAAACTGTTTGAGTATGTCTATCAGCTGACGGCGCGCACGGGCATCAAGGTTGGCCGACGGCTCGTCGAGCACAAGTATGTTGGGTTCCATCGACAGCACCGAGGCTATGGCAGCCGCACGTCGCTGGCCCCCCGACAGGGTGAACGCCGGACGGTCTCCGAGTCCCGTGAGTCCCACGGCATCGAGCGCTCCGTTCACCCGGCGCGTAACTTCTTCGTCGGGCAAACCCATGTTGCGGGGACCGAATGCGATGTCCTCCCCTATCGTCGGCATGAAAAGCATGTCGTCAGAGTTCTGGAAGACCATACCGACCGTCTGACGGACAATCCGGAGCGTCTTGCGCGTGACCGGTATGTCACCGATAATCACCTGTCCTGATGTCGGCATCAGCAGGCCGTTTATCTGAAGCAGAAGAGTGGACTTTCCCGATCCGTTCAGGCCGAGCAGAGCTACGTGCTCTCCGTGGGTGATACGGAAGTTTATGCCGTGAAGCACCTCGGAACCTCGCGGATAGGCGTAGCGGACATCCTTGAACTGTATATAGTGATGACTCATGGTAACGTGCTTTGAAATTGAACTTAAAAAATCAGTTGTGAGATATTGATAAGCCTGAGTGCGAGCATGACGGCCACCCATATCAACATGAATACCCATGAAAGGCCCGACATGTGCTGCGGGCGCGATAACGGCATAGTGCCGTCGAAGCCGCGCGAGAGCATGGCGCGGTAAATCCGTGTGGCACGCTCGTAGCTCCTTACAAGCAGCTGACCAACCATGCGTCCCCACATGCGCAGCGGATAACTGTTACGGCCGAATCCACGTGCCTTGCGGGCGCGGTCCATGCCAACCGCCTCCTCTACTACCACCACCATGTAGCGGTATGTGAACTGAAGCTGGGTGACAAGCACCTTGGGACATCCGAACCTGCGCATGGCGTGGCACATGTCGTAGAAACCGGCTGTCATGGTGAGTATCACCACCGCCTGCACGGCGAGCAACCCGCGCAGCATGATCGAGAAGAAGCTGACCCATCCCCGGCTCACGGCCACCCCTCCGATGGTAAAGGCTGTCTGAGTGTCAATGAACGGGTTGAAGATGCCGATAAGCAGTATCAGCGGAAGCACCCAGAGTGATTTGCCGAACACTCTCGCGAAACCGATTCCGGACATCTCCGACTGAACCACGGGATAGACCGCGAGCCACACTATGCGTTGCGGGGCATAGAGAGGCACGCTGAGCACGGCAACAAGGTAGACCAGTGTCACCACGAGCAACGCGGGGGCACTGACCTTACCTGCAGCCGGACGGCTGAGAGAGTTTAACGATATGAGAGCATTCTCAAGCTTTGGCATGACGTTTTCTGAATATTATCGAACAGAAACCCCAGAGCAATGCCACCACAATCAGACCACCGAGCACTCCGGAGAATGTGGAGTTGTAGTCAGGCATGAGAGCCGTAGCCGGGGTTATGGCCGGTGCAAGTTCCGTGTCACCTGTAATCCGTGCAATCGACCACTCCAGTCCGTCGGGATTGGATGATGCTATCCATGTGAAGGCAACACCCATGGCGAGAGCAAGTACGGCGAAGACCGTGAGCACGACTTTTGACTTGCGGGTCATTTTCTTCGGCTGCGAAGGATTCTCGTAAA
The DNA here is from genome assembly GCA_910578385.1 of uncultured Muribaculaceae bacterium. Classification (GTDB taxonomy): domain Bacteria; phylum Bacteroidota; class Bacteroidia; order Bacteroidales; family Muribaculaceae; genus Lepagella. The sequence goes on from CAJTQV010000002.1 coordinate 81,455, forward strand.
GGCGATCAGTACGGTAGAGCATGTCGGGCTTGTAGCTCTGAACGAAGCAAAGCACGGCACCTGTGGCCACACCTTCGCAGAGACCGATTGCAAGATGAATGGGGAGCATGAACATCAGGAACTGCGACGCGGGAAGCGCGGTTATTCCGGACAGTTCCGTCTCTCCGGTAACGAGCAACGCACCGAGTTCAAGACCGACGATACATGCCGCGATCGAGGCAAGCATTACGCGGCCTTTCTTGAGAGATCGACCGGCGATGGGACGGTAGATAAGCGGGAAAGCCACAAGGCAGCTCATGGCTCCCATATTTATAAGGTTGCATCCGAGTGCCATCAGGCCGCCGTCGGCAAACACGAGGCACTGTATAATCAGCACCGAAGCCAATGTGATGAACGCCGCCCATGGTCCCATGAGCGCGGCCAACAGAACACCACCTATGATATGTCCGCTGGAGCCTGTGCCCGGAATCGAGAAATTGATCATCTGGGCGGCAAAGACGAAGGCACCCATCACGCCCATTAGCGGAAGGATATCCTCACGTTTTATCTGAGATACTTTTCGGGATGCCACCACGATAAGGGCGGCTGCGGCGACTCCGGCGGTAATGGCTACCGGAGGCGACACGAGAGCGTCGGCCATGTGCATGATTCACAGTTTTTTTCAGTTTGTACAGTACAATAGTGCAATAAAAACAAACTATTGTTAAAAAATAACACGGAGAGATTTGCTACATTATTAACAAATCTCTCCGCGTATGGTTTGCAGATTAGGCGTGGTGATTGTCAGCTCAACCTATGTGAATGGTACCTGACGGAGACTACCGCGCTGTGCTGCAGTCATGCAAGCGGCAGGAGCACCTCCGACACAAGCCAGTTCCAGAGCACGGGCATACCGATGATCAGCATACACAGCAGACCGGTGGTGGAGTTCTCGACATCCTTGGGTACACGCAGTATACGTACACCTTTATATACGAGATATATGGTCCAGAGCGGAAGGAACACCAGCACCGGCTCGAACATGGGCATAATCTGAATGAGGGTCCAGAAGAGCGCGAGTGTTGACATGGCGAGCATGACGAACTGTTTGCCTATATCTTTCTTCAGCACCTCGCGCGACTTGGCTGGGAGCAGGGTTCCTCCGGCAAGTATCACCGAGAAGTAACCGAAGAAAAAAGTCATGAAAGTGCAGAGACCATCCTTGGCCCAGTCGCCAAAAGTGACATTTGCCTCGTAGAACATGCGTGCTATTTCCGAAACGGCGCATACACCTATCAACGGATAGAAACAGCGCGAGGCGAACGTCTCTGTCTTGAGACGCGCACGTTTCAGGGCTTTCCATCCCTCTACTGGCGTGAACATGGTGCGCAGCAGTATGGCGAGTGGTGACGGGGTCTTTGCGACATCAGAGTCGGGTTCATCCAAAGCATCATCGCCAGCTTCGTCATCGGCATACTCCTCATCCTCTTCCACATCATCCTCGTCATACAGCGTATCCTCACCGTCGGAATCTCCGGGAGAGGGCACGGGGTCGTCTTCGAGTTTGTAGAGCGGTGTGTCATCTTCAATCGAATACAGGGGTCTGTCTATATCGTTATCAGTCATGAGTCAGTCAAAAGCAAAATAATCCTCAATATATACGCGCCCCACCCCGCATTTATTGTGCTTCGCAGTGTTCCTCCCACACAAGAGTCGCGAGATATTTATCACTTCTGCAATGGAGGTCAGCTACTTTGTCCTCAATGAGATGTGCAGTTTCGGACATAAAATATATATTTGCGGCATCCTGAACAGGTATGCCGAACAGTTCATTCATTGCCAATATTATAGCGGCATTCTTATTGCCTCTTAAAACCAAATCTGTCTCACTCATAACTCCTCGCTTTGTGTATGTTTCAAGCACTCGTCAAGCATTCGCTGTGACCGTATGCAATATTGATTATTCGGTTTTTCATATTTCAAAAGACCGAGAGCTTCGTCTTCGGAAAGTTCTCCGGCAAAATATCGCTCAATTGTCTGTATAACCTTATCATCTGCGATACCACCTATCACTATATCGTAATCGGAATCATCCTGTCCTGAGCGGCATTTGGATACGAACCTCAACCACTCACGGTTGTACGAGTCGAACTGGAGGATTTTCCAATCCTCCGGCTCAAAATCAAGATTATAAGTCGAAAGCCATGCCTGTTTTTTTCTTCGCTTGAAACGCTGCGCATACTTTACAGCCTGATCATAAAGCGATGTCAGATAGAACCCTTTGCCAAAATCGAGATAATCACGCGAGAATCTTACGTCAGGAGACTCAACAGATACGAATGATGAATGGTATACAATCATATTAAAGCACTCCTTCCTCCCGCATGTAATCTGTTATGTCCTCCATGAGATAGCGGGAGCCGAATGTATGGAGCACATCATATGACGGCACGATATAACCATAGAGTATCCCCGACTTATACAGTCGGCGGAATACTTCATTCTGAGGCATATTCAGGAACTGCGAGAGCTTGCTGATGAGGTATGTTACAAATTCAAGAGTTTTTTTATCCATGACTTAACATGCTTTATCATATAACGAAATATAATACAAAATGTTATTCCGCTACAACATAGTCGGAGAGGGTGAGAGAATAATAAAAAATTGAGCCGCCACGCGGGGATGCGGGGCGGCTCGGGGGATAGTAGAAATTTTAATTAATCAGCAGTATTGCGATTTATTATTTCCTATTTGTCAGTGACGCGGCAGACACAGAGCCACACTTATGCTTCGCAGTCTGTGGCTCGATCCCGCCGAGTTACTGTTGCGTAGTGACGTGGATTACTCGGCGGCACGTTCCTCGTTGAGGATGCGGATCATCTCGATCGCGCTCTTCGGAATGCGTGTACCGGGGCCGAAGATAGCGGCCACACCGGCCTTGTAGAGGAAGTCGTAGTCCTGCGCGGGAATCACACCGCCGGCAGTTACGAGAATATCCTCACGGCCGAGCTTCTTGAGCTCTTCGATAACCTGCGGGATGAGAGTCTTGTGACCAGCGGCGAGCGATGACACACCGAGGATGTGAACGTCGTTCTCCACAGCCTGACGGGCAGCCTCGGCGGGAGTCTGGAACAGCGGTCCCATATCGACGTCGTAACCGCAGTCGGCATAACCGGTGGCAACAACCTTGGCTCCACGGTCGTGACCGTCCTGACCCATCTTGGCAATCATGATACGCGGCTGACGGCCTTCACGCTTGGCGAAGTCAGCGACTACGCGGCGGGCTTCCTCGAACTCGGGATCACCCTTCTCTTCGTTGCTATACACTCCTGAGATAGTTTTGATGACAGCTTTGTAACGTCCCACAACAGCCTCGCATGCGTCGGAAATCTCGCCGAGAGATGCGCGGAGACCTGCGGCCTTGACTGCGAGGTCGAGAAGGTTGCCCTTCGAGGGATCCTTGACACACTCGGTGATGTCGGCGAGAGCTTTCTTCACAGCCTCCTCGTCGCGGTCCTTGCGGAGCTCTTCGAGACGTGCGCACTGCTCCTTGCGAACCTCGGTGTTGTCAATCTCAAGGATATCGATGGGATCCTCGTGGTCGAGACGGAACTTGTTGATACCTACGATGGTCTGCTTGCCTGAGTCGATGTGAGCCTGTGTACGTGCTGCGGCCTCCTCGATACGGAGCTTGGGAAGTCCTGTCTCGATAGCCTTGGCCATACCGCCGAGCTTCTCGATCTCCTGGATGTGCTCCCATGCGCGGTGAGCGATCTCGTTGGTAAGGCTCTCCACATAGTACGAACCACCCCACGGGTCAACCTGCTTGCAGACATAAGTCTCCTCCTGGATGTAGATCTGCGTGTTACGCGCGATACGTGCGGAGAAGTCTGTCGGAAGCGCGATAGCCTCGTCGAGAGCGTTGGTGTGGAGCGACTGGGTGTGACCCAGAACGGCACCCATGGCCTCCACGCAGGTACGGCCCACGTTGTTGAAGGGATCCTGCTCTGTGAGCGACCAGCCTGAAGTCTGGCAGTGTGTACGGAGAGCAAGCGATTTCGGATTCTTGGGGTTGAACTGCTTCACGATACGGGCCCAGAGCATACGTGCGGCACGCATTTTGGCGATTTCCATGAAGTAGTTCATTGAGATACCCCAGAAGAACGACAGACGGGGAGCGAAAGCGTCGATGTCCATGCCTGCGTTCACACCGGCGCGGAGGTACTCAAGACCGTCGGCCAGAGTGTAAGCCAGCTCGATGTCGGCAGTCGCGCCGGCCTCCTGCATGTGGTAGCCGGAGATTGAGATCGAGTTGAACTTGGGCATGTTCTTCGAAGTGTACTCGAAGATGTCGGCGATAATCTTCATAGAGAATGCCGGCGGGTAGATATAGGTGTTACGCACCATGAACTCCTTGAGGATGTCGTTCTGGATTGTACCTGCCATCTCGTCGAGCTTAGCGCCCTGTTCAAGACCGGCGTTGATGTAGAACGCGAGCACCGGAAGCACACCGCCGTTCATGGTCATCGACACAGACATCTTGTTCAAGGGGATACCGTCGAAGAGGACCTTCATGTCCTCGACAGAGCAGATAGACACACCTGCCTTGCCGACATCACCTACCACACGCTCGTGGTCAGCGTCGTAACCACGGTGAGTGGGGAGGTCGAACGCCACGGACAGACCTTTCTGACCCGAAGCGAGGTTGCGGCGGTAGAAAGCGTTTGACTCGGCTGCTGTGGAGAATCCGGCATACTGACGGATGGTCCAGGGGCGCAGAGGGTACATCGCGCTGTAGGGGCCGCGGAGGAAGGGAGGAATACCCGACACAAAGTCGAGATGCTCCATGCCCTCAAGATCTTCTTTGGAATATACCGGCTTCACGGAGATGAGTTCCGCGGTGAGCCACTCCTCACCCGACACCGGCTTACGGCTCTCGGGAGCCGTGATTTTGGTTATATCGATTTCTTTAAAATTAGGTCTCATGATATTATCGGATTATTTGAGGAGTTTAGCGTTGAAGTCAACGAGCGTGTCAAGCACGTTCACCTTGACGTGGATAAAGTTCTCGATGCCGGCAGCCTTGAGGTCGTCCATGCATGCGGGGGCACCCGCAACAACAAACTGTGCGCGTCCGGCCAGCTCCTTGAATGCCTCGGGAGCGTAGGTAGCGTACTCGTCGTCGCTCGAGCAGAGAACCACAACGTCGGCACCCTTCTCCATGGCGGCGTCGATACCCTCCTTGACGGTCTCGAAACCGATATTGTCGATAATCTCGTAACCGGCGCAACCGAAGAAGTTCGAAGAGAACTGAGCGCGTGCGAGACGCATTGCGAGGTTGCCGATAGTGAGCATGAATACCTTGGGACGGTTGGCAGCGCGCTCTGTGTCGAGGCGGAGCTGCTCGAACTGGCTTGCGGCACGGTCGAAGTTGAGGGCTGTAACAGCACCGTCGGTCACCTCACCGGCAGCGCAGCCGCATGTGCATGCGCATTCGCCGCTCACCTTGTCAAGGGCCATCTCGTTGAAGTTGGGGAACTGGTTAGTTCCGAGCAGGCTCTCCTTGCGGCGGGCAACATCAAGGTGACGCTTCACGCCGCTCTCGTTAACCTTGCCCTGGATCTCACCCTTGCGGAGCATGGCGTCGAAACCGCCGTTGTCCTCAACCTCCTGGAATACCTTCCATGCCTGAGCGGCGATAGAAGCGGTGAGATTCTCGATATAATATGAACCGCCGGCGGGGTCAACAACCTTGTCGAGGTGAGACTCGTCGCGGAGAAGGATCTGCTGGTTACGTGCTATGCGCTCGCTGAACTCGTCGGGACGCTTGTAGCAGCGGTCGAAGGGGAGAGTCTCGATTGAGTTGACACCTGCGAGGGCCGCGCTCATTGTCTCGGTCATCGAGCGGAGCAGGTTCACGTGCGAGTCATAGAGAGTCTGGTTGAACTCGCTTGTAACGGCGTGAACGAACATCTTGCATGCGCAGAGGCATTCGGGATTGTAAGCCTTCACAATCTCAGCCCAGAGCATACGGCCTGCACGGAACTTGGCGAGCTCCATGAAGTAGTTCGAAGAGATGCCCATGTTGAACTTGATGCGGCAAGCCACCTCGTCGACAGTAAGACCGGCTTCGGTCATCATGGTGAGCCATTCGGCACCCCATGCGAGAGCGTAGCCAAGTTCCTGGGTGATGTATGCGCCGGCGTTGTTGAGCATGTAGCTGTCAACAGCGAAGCAGCGCAGACCTTTTATTTCCTTAACGGTCTCATAGAGAGCCTTGCCCTCGGCCGCTGCGTCCTTGGGGAAAGCGAGACCATGTTTGAGAAGACGTTTGAAAGGATTGTATCCGATAGAACCGCGGAATTCCTCAGCGGCACCGGCGGCATTGATAAGCTTGACCAGTTCGGCAGCCACCTCAACGGCGCAGCCGGGGCAGCAGTCGATGTTGACCTCAACCTTCTTGAGGTCGATGTCCTTGAGGACAACAGCGAGGTCGGCAGCCTTGACGTTCTTGCCAAGACGGATGCCGAGCGACTCCACGCCACGGTTCAGGATGTGGAGAGCGTGGTTGTTGAGTTCTTCAGGTGTATCGCCGATCACAGCCTGACGCACGAGCCAGTTGTTGTTGTCGCGTGTTCCGCGCAGATATGGGAACTCGCCCGGCATGGTGTCAATGGCTGCGAGACCTTCGAGGTCCTCGCGGCGATAGAAGGGCTGTACGTTGAAACCCTCGTTCGTGCGCCACACCAGTTTACGGTCGAAGTCGGCGCCTTTAAGGTCGGCTGTAATCTTCGCCTTCCACTCTTCAGCGGAAACCGGCGAGAACATGTCGAACAATTTTTCTTTCTTTTCTGCCATTTTAAGCGTATTTATTGGTATTAGCAATCTAATTTACAATAAGGAAACAGGGGCACAAGAGGCCTGCTTCCTGTTGGAATTCTGAAATTCCGCACAAATATATCTAATATTTTATTCATACGGAAACTTTTAAGGAATTTTTTCTTTAATTCCTGAGAAAAATCGGGTTGAAGCCGGTCAGACTTGTCAGACCGGGTCGCACTTGTCGGACCTGTCAGACTTGTCAGACTTGTCAGACCTGTCGGACTGGTCAGACGGCTGATCAGGCTTCGAGCTTTTTGTCGGCGCAGCGTAACACGCGCGCCGGGAAGTCCTCGACCATCTGCATGTTGTGGGTGGCCATCAGGATACTTGTTCCCTGCTCGGAGAGCTTGTGCAGCAAGCTGACAATCTGGTAGCCGGTCTGCGGATCAAGGTTTCCGGTCGGCTCGTCGGCGAGAATCAGCTTCGGACTGTTGAGCAATGCACGCGCGATCACTATGCGCTGCTGCTCGCCGCCGCTCAGCTCGTGGGGCATCTTATAGCCCTTGTTGTCCATTCCGACAGCCTTGAGCACCTCGGCTATGCGGTCCTCAATCTCGCTCTTTGACTTCCATCCTGTGGCCTCAAGCACAAACCGGAGGTTGGCCATGGCCGAACGGTCCTGAAGCAACTGGAAATCCTGAAAAACTATGCCCATGGCGCGGCGCAGATACGGAATCTGCTTCTTCTTGAGATTAAGCAGATCGAAGCCCAGCACCTCGGCCTTCTCCCCCTGAGGCACCGGCACATCGGCATACATAGTCTTCATCAGCGAACTCTTGCCGCTTCCCACACGTCCCACAAGATAGCAGAACTCCCCTTCCGACATCTGGAAGGTCACATCGTGGAGCACCATGCGCTCGGCACGGTCCACCTCGACATTCTTATAATCGATTATAACACTCATCGTCTAATTATATGTAATCGCAGTCGCTGTCACGTCCGCAATCATTTCAGTACAAAGTTAATAATTAAATCTGACAAACATGCACCACAAGGCAATTAAAAGTCAGTCGGAGGCCGGCTTATTCGAAGAGGGAGCGGAACATGTCGGTCACTTTGGAGACTTCGATTATGCGGATGCTGAATTTGTCTTTCACTCCTTTTAGATTGCCGGTGGGGATGTAGATGGTGTCGAAGCCAAGTTTCTCGGCTTCGGCCACACGCTGCTCTATGCGGGTCACGGTGCGTATCTCGCCCGAGAGCCCTACCTCGCCGGCAAAGGCTGTGCGGCGCGATATGGTCAGGTCGAAGTTCGACGACATCACCGCAGCAACCACCGCCAGGTCTATGGCCGGATCAACCACTTTCAGTCCACCGGCCATGTTGAGGAACACGTCTTTCTGCCCGAGCTTGAAGCGGGCGCGCTTCTCAAGCACGGCGAGAAGCATGTTGAGCCGACGCTGGTCGAATCCGGTCACGGCACGTTGCGGCGTACCGTAAGCCGCCGACGACACCAGAGCCTGCACCTCGACCATGAACGGACGCGCCCCCTCGACCGTCACACCGATAGCAATGCCGCTCATCTCTTCGTCGCGGTTGTCGGAGAGAAGCATCTCCGAAGGATTCTTCACCTCGCGCAGTCCCCGTTGCACCATCTCGTAGATACCAATCTCCGAAGTAGCCCCGAAACGGTTCTTGATCACACGTAGAATGCGGTAGAGATACTGGCGGTCACCCTCGAACTGGAGCACAGTATCGACAATATGCTCCAATACCTTCGGGCCGGCTATCGCCCCATCCTTGTTTATATGGCCGACAAGAATAACCGGCACGCCCGACTCCTTTGCATAACGCAGAAGCGAAGCGGCACACTCCCGCACCTGCGAAACACTGCCCGCCGCCGACTCTATCTCGGCCGAGCAAATGGTCTGGATTGAATCGACCACCAGAAGCTCCGGCTCGACCTTCTCTATGTTGTCGAAGATACTGTCAAGCGATGTCTCGCACAAAATGAACGTATTGTCGGACACCTTGCCGAGACGGTCAGCCCTCAACTTGAGCTGCGATGCCGACTCCTCTCCCGAAACATAAAGAATCCTGCGGTTGCGGATCGAGAGTATGTTCTGAAGCAACAGAGTGGACTTGCCGATTCCAGGCTCACCACCTATCAGCGTAAGGCTACCGGCCACGAGGCCTCCACCGAGAGCGCGGTTAAGCTCCTCGGAAGGCATACGCATACGCTGTTCGGTCGAGACCTCGATCTCCGACAGACGCACCGGTTTGGTGCTCTTCACCAGCCGTCCGCGCGACGACTTCGACGATGTGGGGCGGATACGCTCCTCGACAAAAGTGTTCCATTCGCCGCAGCCCGGGCACTTGCCGAGCCACTTTGGCGAATCATACCCGCACGAGGAGCAGACATAGGCTGTCTTTGTCTTGGATGAGGCCATAACAGGGGTTGTGAGAGAGGTTTTCGGGGTGAAAATTAATTTTTTTAAAAATCGCTCCACAAATTTACAAATTATTCTTGAAAATTCTTTATCTTTGCAATCAGAAAGAACAAAAGCCGCCGCCGGGCATTCTAAACAGTGGATGCCGGAACGGGCATGGCCAGCGTTCTTTCGCTGAACCTGAATTAAATATCATAAAACATAACCCAATTTATAAACAGAACTATGAATTTCTTAACAGACGAGAAGCTCCTTATTGTCGGAGCTGCAGGAATGATCGGCTCTAACATGGCACAGACAGCCATCATGATGGGCCTTACCCCCAACATCTGCCTCTACGACCCCTATGCAAAGGGTCTCGAAGGTGTGGCAGAGGAACTCCTTCAGTGCGGTTTTGACGGTCTGAACCTGACCTTCACCGACGACATCGAGAAAGCTTTCACAGGTGCCAAATACATCGTTTCATCAGGCGGTGCACCCCGTAAGGCAGGCATGACCCGCGAGGACCTTCTCGCAGGCAACTGCAAGATTGCCGAAGACTTCGGTAAGAACGTACGCAAGTACTGCCCCGATGTTAAGCAGATCGTTGTCATCTTCAACCCCGCCGACATCACAGGTCTCGTTACACTTCTCTACTCAGGCGTCAAGCCGGGCCGCGTCACCACACTCGCAGGTCTCGACAGCACACGTCTGCGCAACGAGCTGGCAAAATACTTCAAGATTTCTCCCGACAAGGTTGTCAACGCCCGCACATACGGTGGTCACGGCGAGCAGATGGCAGTGTTCGCATCGACAGTTACTGTTGACGGCAAGCCTCTGACCGAGCTCATCGAGACCGGTGCAATTCCCGAGAAAGACTGGGAGGAGCTGAAAGTACGCGTTATCCAGGGTGGCAAGAACATCATCGAGCTCCGCGGCCGCAGCTCATTCCAGAGCCCCGCATACCTCTCGATCGAGATGATCGCAGCAGCCATGGGCGGTCCGGCCTTCAAGTGGCCTGCAGGTGTTTACGTGAACGACGAGAAGTTCCACAACATCATGATGGCTATGGAGACTACCATCACTGCCGACGGCGCAACATTCCGTCCCGTAGAGGGCAACGCCAAAGAGCAGGCTGAACTCGAAGAGAGCTACAAGCACCTCTGCACACTCCGCGACGAGGTTATCTCTCTCGGCATCATGCCTCCCATCGAGAAGTGGGGCGAGCTCAACCCCTACCTGCTTGAGAAGACTGTATAAGCAGACATCAGTGCAAAACTGAAGAATTATCAAATAGACCGCTCCGGATCGTTCGCGACTCCGGAGCGGTTTTTCTTGCGTGTAAGCCAATATATTTGTAAATTTGCACCCGGAAACAGTATTTCCGCCTACAATACTTATCGAATCAATTATCACACATTATGAAAAAGACAGTATTCAAGATTATGGCCGTAGCGGCACTGCTGATGACCGCTGCACCGACCTACGCACAGTTCAACCTCAAGAAGGCTGCCAACGCAGTTACAAAAGGTGTCCAGGCTGCCACGTTGACCGATGCCCAGATGGCAGCATACGTTAAGGAATCGGTTGACTGGATGGACAAGCACAACCCGGTGCTCCCCGAAGACAACCCCTACACCATCCGTCTGCGCAAGCTGACAGAGGGTCTTACGGATGCCGACGGAATCCCCTTGAATTTCAAAGTATACCATGTTATCGACATCAACGCCTTCGCGTGTCCTGACGGTAGCGTGCGCGTGTTCTCCTCGCTGATGGATATCATGAGCGATGACGAGCTTCTCGGCGTTATCGGCCATGAAATCGGCCACGTAGTGAAGCGTCACAGCAAGAAGGCGTTCCGCACTGAGCTGATGACCGGCGCACTCAAAGATGCGGTGTCATCAACAGGTGGTGTGGCTGCCGCTCTGACCGACTCACAGCTCGGCACGCTCGGCGAGGCACTCATCAACGCCAAATATTCACAGAAGCAGGAGAAAGAGGCCGACGACTGCGGTTACGACTTCCTCAAAGCGAATGGCCGCAACCCGTGGGGTATCGCTATGTCGTTCGAGAAACTCATGAGTCTTGAGGAGCAGAGCAACGCACCCAAGGCCAGCTCGGTCGACAAGATGTTCTCCTCTCACCCCGAGACCAAGGACCGCATCAAGCGCATGAGCGAGCGCGCGACCAAAGACGGCTTCACCCGCCCCGAGTCCACAACTCCCGCCACAGCGGAGTAACTCCCCCTATAAATTACAAATCCCCCTGCAAACTTACGGGTTTGCAGGGGGATTTGTAATTTATAGGGGAGGTTTTAGGTTTTAGGCCTTAGGCCTTAGATTTTAGATTTTAGGCTTTAGGCCTTAGATTTTAGGTTTTAGAAGGGGGGGGTTACTGACGTTTTTTGGCGGCGCGGCGGGGATTGGCCGGGAACCAGCCTTTGCGGACGCGCTCCACCTGCTCGATAACTTCGTGGATGCTCCAGAAGCAGCTGAAAGCTGTCACACCGAGCAATGCGGAGGCAACCGTCGATTCCACCATCAGCGTGGCTGCTAAAAACAGGATGCCCGCACCGAGGAATACCCACTTTATCTTTTCACCGAAATAGTACTCCCCTTTTATGACCAGCGGGTGGAAGATGCCGATTATCAGGAAAGTACACAAGCCTATCACGAGGCCAAGGAGGTTATATTGCGAAAGAAATTCTGCCATTGTTCAAACGTTTGACTGTATTTGATTTCAAAGTTACGAAAATATTATGAATTAGCACTGTCTTTTTGTAGAAATCACAAGATTTTTATATTTTTGTACAATGTAACCGGTTCGGAAGCACGGGGTGTGCTTCCCTACACATAACACTTAAAATTTTCTGATATGGACAACAAGAACCACACAAACGACCATGAGTATGAGTACCGCGGACTCTGCGTAAACGGTTTTCTGATGATTTTCTTTACTTTTATCCTGCTGCCGGCTCTCATGATATTGGCTATTGTAAAGGGTGGCGAGGATAATCCGGGACTCTCCGTAGGAGTTACAATACCTCTGTTCATTCTCTTCGTTCTCGGCTGTGTGGGCTATTTCACACAGGAGCCGAATGTGGCTCGCGTCATGATTTTCTTCGGCAAGTACAAAGGCACATGCAAAAAGGTCGGCTATTACTGGGTCAACCCCTTCATGAGCCGCAAGAAACTCTCACTGCGTATCCGCAACATGGACATCGAGCCGATTAAAGTCAACGACAAGATCGGTAATCCGGTTCTTATCGGCATGGTGCTGGTATGGAAAATCAAAGACACATACAAGGTTGTTTTCGACCTCGATTCACAGAGTCTCGGCGCACAGGGGGGCATAAACAATGCAGCGCTCTCCAACTTCGTACGCATACAGAGCGACGCTGCACTCCGCGAGGTGACAGGACATTTCGCATACGACAACACCGACGCCCACGATGACAATGAGCTGACCCTCCGCGACAGCGGGAGCCAGATCAGCGAGATGCTTGAGCGCAAGATCAACGAGCGTCTGGCTATGGCCGGTATCGAGGTAGTAGAGGCCCGCATCAACTATCTGGCCTACGCACCCGAGATTGCGGCGGTCATGCTGCGTCGCCAGCAGGCATCGGCTATCATCACCGCCCGTGAGAAGATTGTGGAAGGAGCTGTTTCGATGGTCGAGATGGCACTGCGCACCCTCGACGAGAAACAGGTCGTGAAGCTGAGCGACGCGCAGAAGGCATCGATGGTCGGCAACCTGCTCGCGGTGCTTTGTGCCGACGAGCCGCTGACCCCGACACTCAACGCCAATGTCTGACAGCAGGCAAGTCATATAGGGCTTATACGCCCTATAAGTCTTATAAGCCCTATAAAAAGCAGCCGGGATTCCAAAATCGGAATCCCGGCTGTTTTTGTTATGACTTGGTTTGGTCGGGGTGATTCTTGATATAATTGTGGTAGGCGCGCACTATCGAGGTGCCGTTCTCAGCATCCTGGTTGCGCTTGGTGAGCAGGTTGGTGACATAGACCGTGAAGATCGGGAACATCATCATGCCGAGAGCGGCGAGAAGCACCGAGAGTACACGTCCCACACCCGTGACCGCGACGATATTCGACCCGACAGTCGTGACATCCATCGCCGCCCACCAGAGAGCATCCTTGTACTGCGTGACAAGCGGGTTGACACCCTTCTCGAACAGGAAGAAGGTCAGACTGGCGAAATAGACCGTAGAGAGCAACGTGATGATATAGGAGAAGAAGAGTCCCGTGGTCTTATTGGAGGTGAACCAACCTACCACAATAGCCATGGCATAGCCGCCACGTACCAGCGGAATGTAACGGATAAGGTAGGCCAACTCGCGCGACAGGTGCCAGTTGTAATGATACATCAGCGACTGGTAGGGAATCGCGACCAAGAAAAACACGAAACGTGTGGCCAGATAGTGTTTCTTGTCATCAGAGAGAAAAAGCTCTATGAAGAAGTCGGCCATAAACACGACGCAGATCCAGAACTGCGCTTTTTGGAATTTGGGCTGCTCATAGAACTCCACGCCGTGGAAAGTGTCGACAGAGATCAGCACCACGAGCAGAACCGACAGCAGAAGGATGATGATGTGGAGATTCATGAAGACCCCCTTCTTGCGGAAAAATTCATTCAATTGTTTGAGAGTTGCCATGGATATGAACTTAGTTAAACATCTTTATGCTTAGAACGTTTATAATATAACTAAGTTCAAGGATTCCACAAGTTGACGTGCCGGCCACCGCCGTGCCCCCTCATGCGGTTCCACTAATCGGAAAACACACTAAACTTATATACACGATGGCACAACTTTATTCTTTAAAGGAAACCCTGCGAACTTTCCCGCGCACCTATCTGCGCGGCATCGGTCAGGTGATGTTCCAGGACAACATGTGGAGCGGACTGCTCTTTCTGGCCGGTATCGTATGGGGCGCCTATGCCGAGGGACTCGGCGTAGTGGCATGGGGCATGATTGTCGGCACGCTCGTCTCAACCATTACCGGATACATTCTCCAGCTTCCCGACCAGAACGGGGCGCAGGGACTGTGGGGCTTCAACGGCTGTCTGGTCGGTTGCGCGTTCCCCACATTCATGGGCAACACCATCTGGATGTGGTTCGCACTCATTCTATGCTCGGCTCTCTCGACATGGGTACGCACCGGTCTTGACAATGTGATGGACAAGTGGAACGTCAGCTCACTGACATTCCCGTTCGTACTCTCGACCTACTTCTTCCTGCTCGCCTCGCGTCTCTTCGCCGGTATGCCCCCCGAATTCATGGGTTCGCCCGAACTTCCGACAGGTGATGCCGGTGTGCTCAACGTAGAGTTCGGCAACCTTGTCATCTACTGGCTCAAAGGCATCTCGCAGGTATTCCTCATCAACTCATGGGTAACAGGCATATTCTTCCTCGCCGCTCTTGCCGTGAGCAATATACGGGCATGTATCTGGGCGGCTGTCGCCTCAGCAGTAGCACTCGCCACAGTCATAATCTGGAAAGGCCCTGCACATGACATCTCCAATGGACTCTATGGATTCAGCGCCGTGCTGACAGGTATCGCCCTCGGTGCCACTTTCTGTAACAATTCCTGGAAAACCGTTGTGTGGACCCTGATCGGAATTGTCGTTACAGTCTTCATACAGGCTGCCATGAACGCGTTCTTCGCCCCGATGGGATTGCCTACGCTGACCGGTCCATTCTGCGTGGCTACATGGTTGTTCCTCTTCCCGAAGTATAGTTTCTTCGCTCCCCAACCGACGAAGAAGTGACGCGCACACTGACGCACGGGCTGTGCGTCCCTACATTCACCCGGTGAATTCCTACGCAAAAATCTTAAGATAAATAAGGTACAAGATAAAGAATCGCAAGATGTTTGAAAATAGAAATAATGTTGTGAATGGTGGCGGGAGGGTAAATCTCGCCACCATGCCTTTACGCCCACGGCATTACTGGATAGTGGGCGTGGCTTCGCTCGGCCAGCTCATCGGTACGGTAGTGGCGACAATCGCCGGTATAATCATACCGATGCTCAACATTGTGCTGCACCCGGAGCTGTCGAGTTTCATGCAAGGCGTGATCGGTGCCGTCGACTTGATTGGCATCTGCATAGGCTCCGTAATTTTCGGACGGCTGAGCGACCGATACGGCTACCTGTTCTTTTTCCGCTTCTGCCCTGCCCTGATTTTCGTGGCCTCGACCGCCGCAATCTTTATCGGCGACGTGACATGGCTCACAATCTGTCTCTTCATAGTAGGTCTCGGCATAGGCGGCGAGTACAGCCTCGATTCCGACTATGTATCGGAGCTTATGCCCGACCGCTACAAATCACTTATGGTCGGAGTAGCCAAGACTGCCAGCGCGCTCGGCAACATCATAGCGGCCGCCATTGGTTTCGGGCTGCTGATGTTCTGGCGGGCCGCTGACATGTGGCCGCGCCTGCTGTGGATAATAAGCCTGACCGCCGCGCTGATGTTTGTGCTCCGCATATGGTTCTACCAGAGTCCCGGTTGGCTGCTGTCGAAAGGGCGCACCGCCGAGGCCGAAGCCGCCGTCAAGAAATTCTTGGGCAACGACGTTGTGATCGATATACCCGAGACCGCATCAAACAGCTCCACACCCACCGGCACCGCAAAAGGTGCAACAAAAAGCACATCCAACACTTCCGGAACGAAAACAGGACTATTGTCATTCACCGCGAAAAATTGGAAGAAAGTTGTGCTGAGCGGCATTCCGTGGGCATGCGAGGGACTCGGCGTATATGGAATAGGAGTCTTTCTGCCGATACTTGTCATGGCACTCGGACTTGAGCACTTCGTACCGGGAGAGGCCAAGATACTTCATGTGGCCGATTCGGTAAAGATTACCCTTTACATAAGCTGCATCATGTTGCCGGGATTCATTGCCGGCCTGGTGCTCATTCACCAAGGTCGCCGCATAACTGCCATACAGACCTGGGGCTTCATAATGTGCGCCGTGGCATTAGGCGTGCTGATGCCGGCCTATGAATATCACTGGAACAAATGGATAGCGATCGGAGCCTTCATGGCCTTTGAGTTCTTCCTCAACATGGGACCGCACCTCATAACCTACGTATTGCCACCGAAAGTCTACCCGGTTGCAGAACGCGGATTAGGCGTAGGCATAGCCGCGGCCATAGGCAAGATTGGTGCTGTATTGGGAGTTTTCCTGATTCCGGTACTTCTCGAAGCGGGCGGTGCGATGCTTGTGCTCGGAGTCTCCGCCGGAGTGATGGCGCTCGGAGCAGCCGTCACCTACCTCTTCCGCCACACCGTCCCCTCTAACACCTGAAAAAGAAGATACCAACAATTTGGTTTAATATTGAACGTTAAGTAAATGACAGGAATGCATTTTATTCATTCCTGTCATTTACTTAAGAACAAAACCATAAATGAATTTCTATTATTTCATTACAGAGACAGCAAATGTTTTTTCCTCCAAAACTGTCACAGCAAATGGCTCAGACTATGATCATCCATTAAACGCAATCGCACGTGCGATAGTCGATTACGAATCCATATCCAACAGTTCATCCCCGGTTCTGCTGGGATGTAAGATCATGCCGCAATTAAGCCACCACTCCTACTTACGTGTTGGAAAGTATAAAGTACACACCAAATTTACAGGTTCCATTTGGCATGAACATGGTTTGGGAAAATGCTGGGAATTAAACTGCAAACTCATAGATGAAGATAACATCTCCCATGAATTAACATTCGAGGGCGTAGAATTTACAAATTCGTTCGGTCGTTCCTCTGTGGTTGAGTCAATTGCTAAATTCTTCAATAAACTACAACAGTTTGAGTCTATTGAAGATTACAAAAAGTATGAATCCATAGAGGCCTCCAAAGTAAATTCAGAATCCCAAGATGTGATTTTTCAAATCGGTGAAGTTATAAATTTATATGCTAAATACAGTGCTATAAATCCTGCTTTACCCATATCTAAAAAACTACAGACATGGATTGAGAGCCAACTAACAAAAATTATTAAGTCAAATTAAGGCCCCGTTTCAAGCGGGGTGACCGAGAAAGAGGGAACGGCGGGGTCGAAAGATATGCCGTCGCGTACAAAGTAACGCTCCAGGGCACCGTTGTCGGCAAGCTCGCGGGGAGTTCCTATTGTCACGCCGAATTCCCGGTCAACAAGCCACAGACGGTCCGCAAGGGTGAGAGCCATGTTAAGATCATGAGTTGACTGGAAAATTATCATACCCTTTTCGTGGGCAAGCCCGTGCAACAGACGCATCATCTCCGCCTTGCTCGGGAAGTCGAGGAATGCAGTCGGCTCATCAAGAAAAATAACAGGCGTCTCCTGCGCCAGAGCCTTGGCTACCATGACACGCTGACGTTCGCCGTCGCTGAGCGTGTCAACAAGCCGGTCGCGCAGATGTGTGGTGGCAGTCGCCTGCATCGCCTCCTCTGTTATGTGGCGGTCGCGGTCAGTGAGCCGTCCCCAGAAACCGGTATAAGGACTCCGGCCCAGAGCTACGAGCTGCCCTACTGTCATCGACGATACCGAAGGACGCTCCGTAAGCACTACTCCAATCTTACGCGAAAGCACCTCCTGACGCAGAGAGGCAAGATGTTGCCTATCAATCATAATATTTCCTTCGAGAGGAGGGATGAAGCCCGCCAACGTGCGGAGCAGGGTTGTTTTTCCCGCACCGTTCGGTCCGAGAAGACATGTGAACTCACCGGCACGGAGCGTGGCCGAGATTCCGGACTGGATACGCACCGCACCGCGCGGGGTGAGATACCCGGTGGTGAGATTGTTAAGTTCGATTACAGGTTGACTTTCCATGAGAAGATCCCCTCGCAATTATGAGGGAACGCTTATATAACGCCGTAAAGTTGTGGAATTGCAGAAAAAATGCTAAATTTGCGCAAAATACCGTCACCTGCACCTGTCATGCACAGCAGCAGATGAAGAATCGGGGTGGAATTCCCCGGCAGTCCCGCTACGGTTAAAGCCCGACCTTCACACGGTATCTGGTAGCTATTCAATTACGAACAACTACTTATAACTGTTTTCCACGAGGATGAGAAAGCGCCGACAATTGCTTATACCGATGGTTCTCGTGGCTGCCCCGGCTGTTCAGGCCGAAGCGGCCACAGTTGTTGTGCAACCTGACTCGGCAGGGACCGAGCTTCAGGAGCTGCATGTCACCGCCTCGCGCGAAAGCCGGGAACTGAAGTCAACCGCGCCCGTTCACACCCTCGACGCGTCGCGGATGCTGACCACGGGTGTGACCGACATCAGCGACGCGCTGCGGCGGCTTCCGGGCGTGAACCTGCGCGACTACGGAGGCTCGGGTGGAATGAAGACGGTATCGGTCCGCGGCCTCGGCACCCAGCACACCGGAGTTCTCTACGACGGAGTCGCGCTCGGCGATGTGCAAGGGGGTCAGATAGACCTGTCGCGCTACTCGCTCGACAACGTAAGTTCGCTGACACTCAACATAGGCGATGCCGACGACATCTTCGTGCCCGCACGAGCAATAGCCACAGCAACAACACTGTCGGTCAACACCATGCGCAGTCCCGACCTCATGTCGCGACGCCCTGAGCTGACCTTGAAACTGCGTGTGGCCTCGTTCACGACACTCAATCCATACCTGCGTCTCGGACTGAGCAACGGCAGCAACCTCGGCATGACCCTTTCGGGAGAATACACCCACGCCAAGAACGACTACCCGATAACCATCCGCAACGGCTCGGCCACGACACATGAACGCCGTCAGAACTCACAGCTCAACCTCGGGCATGTGGAGTGGAACGGCATCTGGAAACCTACCGCCGCAAGCAGTCTTCAGGCCAAGGCTTACTGGTTTGACAACTCCCGGCAGCTCCCCGGCCCGGTGACATATTACAACAGTGTGAGCCACGAGCGGCTGCGCGAACGGAACGTGTTCGGCCAATTGGGATACCGTACGCGTCTCGGCGACCGGTTCTCACTCCGCGCTATGGTCAAATACAACTGGGCCGCATCGCGCTATCAGGATGAGGATGGCCGTTACCCCGGAGGACAGCTCGACCAGCGTTATTACCAGCAGGAGGAATATGCCTCGGCGGCGTTGCTCTACCGCCCCGTCGCCGGACTCGACCTGGCCTATGCCGCCGATTTCTGGCACAATTCGCTGCGGAGCAATCTCAACAAGGACAACCATCCGCTGCGCAACTCGCTGCTTCAGTCGCTGTCGCTGAAATGGAAGGTATGGAGGCTCACGGCAACCGCACGCGGACTGCTGTCGATAGTACACGACAAGTCTGACTCCGCGCCCGACGGCAAGACCGAGACACGCCTCTCCCCCTCTGCCGGTGTCTCATTGCAACCGGTGGCCGGTGAGGAATGGTATGTACGCGCTTCGTACAAGAACATATTCCGTATGCCGACATTCAACGAGCTGTATTTCGACCACTACGGCACTGTCAACCTCAAGCCAGAGATTGCCGATCAGCTGAACGTCGGCACAACATGGAGCCGCGAGGTAACATCATGGCTGCCGCGTGTTGACGTGACGGTAGACGGCTATCTCAACTTCGTGAGCAACAAGATTGTGGCCATGCCCTACAACATGTTCGTGTGGACCATGACGAACCTCGGCCGCGTGCGCATACTCGGACTCGACGCCACCCTCAACGCCGACTTCCGTCCTGCCGAAGGGCATGACCTGCTTCTGAGCGGCAACTACAGCTACCAGCGCGCCGCTCCAAGGACTGACCGCTCTATGCTCGACTGGATGAAGCAGGTGGCCTACACACCGCTCAACTCCGGCGCATGGTCGCTGACATGGAAGAACCCATGGGTAAACGCCGTGGCTCATGGATCGGGCTGCTCCGCACGCTACTCCACGAGCAACAACATACCCTCCACGCGCATAGCCGGATACATGGAAATAGGCTTCACTCTCTACCGCGAGATACAGCTTCGAGGCTGCTCGCTCGAACTCCGGGCCGACCTTGTGAACGCACTCGACCGCCGGTATGAGATAATAGCCAGATATCCGATGCCCGGACGGTCATGGTCGGCCACGGTGACATTCAGACTATAGAAAAGATTTTTCCTAACCCAAATCAAAAAATAAAAGAAAAAAACAGAAATGAAAATGTATTACTACTTCGCGGCAATGGCGTTTGCAGCCGCCGGACTCGCATCATGTTCCGAGGACAAGAACGAACCCGACGTACCGGAGTTAGAAAAAACAACAAATCACGTTTACGTGCTCAATCAAGGCAACTTCTATAATGGAATAGAAGGCGGCTTGAGTGTTATCAGCTATGATACCAAGTCGGTTGCACCCAATGTATTCAAAGATGCCAACAACCGCAGCCTCGGTGACACACCTCAATGTGGTGTTGCATATGGTTCAAAAGTCTATGTCGGCACATCTGTATCGAATACCATCGAGATTATGGACAGGGAGTCATATCTGTCGTACAAGCAGATCCGACTCTCAGAGAATCCGGAGAACGGCACATCACCCTATTCGATGGTCGCACACAACGGCAAGGTCTTCATCTCAATGTATGACGGTTATCTCGCACGTCTCGACACACTGACAATGACCATCGACAAGAGCATCGCCGTCGGAGCAAACCCCGACCAGATCGCGCTGTACAAAAACAAGATTTATGTGCCCATCAGCGAGGGTATGAACTGGCCCAACTACGGCACAACCGCATGTGTGGTTGACCCCGAGACCATGACAATCGAAAAGACATTCACCGTAGGTCTGAACCCGACCCAGTTCCTTGAGGCTGACGGACACTTGTTCTGTCTCTGCAAGGGTAACTATGGAGACATCGCTTCCAAACTCTATGAAGTTTATTCCGACTTTTCCATACGTGAAGTCTGCCCGGCAACTATAGTCGCATCCTATGGTGACAAAGTTGCTGTTATCGACCAACCTTTCGTTGAGGGGGATCCCATTATCAACTATTCTCTCTATAACCCGCAGAATGGAGAAGTCAAGGAGTGGGGTATCGAGCGTCCTGATTATGCAAACAACATTTTCTATGACGCGACAAAAGACCGTCTGCTTATCTCTTCATACATAATGAATGGCATGTATCCCAGCTACGACATGCCGGGATACGTGAATGTTTATGATGGCTCAAACGAAAGCCTTCTCTTCAAGGCTGATCTCGGTGCTGCCGGACCGGCCTGCATCTTCACTCATCAGAAATGAAAAAGACTTTAGGACTTACACTTACCATTATGGCATTGTCGCTTCTGCCTTCGTGCGGAGGCGGCAATGTCTCGCATTCGGGCGAGGGCAATCAGATTGACATGCACCATGCCCGCAATCTGTCGATGACCGAACTCGGCGACGATGTGACGCTCGTTACACTGCGCAATCCGTGGGACACGACACGCACCATGGCACGCTACGCGCTCGTGCCGCGTGGACATGAGGCTCCCGCCACACTGCCCGAAGGAACGGTAACGCTCACCGTGCCGCTGGAACGCTCCGTGGTGTATTCGGGAGTACATGTTTCACTCATCGACGAACTGGGTGCGATGGATGCCGTGAACGGAGTGTGCGATGCCGCCTACATCAACGACGAGCGTGCCAAGGCTGCACTCGCCTCGGGCCGGATTGCCGACTGCGGAAGCAACCAGTCGCCCAACATGGAGCGGATAGTCAGCCTGCATCCCCAAGCCATTCTTCTCTCCCCCTACGAGAAATCGGACGAGGCGTCACGCTTTGCCCGTACAGGTATAAGCGTTGTCGAGACAGCCGACTATATGGAACCGACTCCCCTCGGACGCGCAGAGTGGATGCGTTTCTACGGTCGCCTCTACGGCAAAGGCGCCAAGGCCGACTCTCTCTTCGGAGCCATCGAAAAGAGATATGCAGAGGTCCGCGACCGCGCCGCGAAAGCGAAGACACAGCCTTACGTACTGTTCGACCGCCTTTACAGCGGAGTATGGGATGTACCTACCTCCGGGTCAGTGACAGGACGGCTCATAAACGACGCGGGAGGACTCAATCCGTTCGCCATGCGCCGCGAGAGCGGTTCGGCGCATCTCACAGCCGAGGAGGTGCTCTACAAAGCCAAGGATGCCGACATCTGGCTTATCCGACATTTCGAGCCGTCGGGGCTGTCTTTGTCAGCGCTCAAAGCCGACAATCCAATCTATGCTAAATTCAAGGCATACAAGAACGGTAATGTCTACGGAGCCAACACATTGAAACGTCCGCTGTTCGAGGACGGAGCCTTTCACCCGCAGCTCGTGCTGGAGGAGATGGTAAGACTGCTGCATCCTGAACTGACCGCCCCGGGCGACACTCTGCGTTATTACCGTAAACTATAATCGTCCCGCATAACTTGATTTCACAGTTTTCCTGAAACTCCAACCTCATATTCCCCCGACAATGAGACTGATTTTGCTTGCACTACTTACATTTCTTCTATTCCTGGCCAATATTTTCTTCGGCGCGATTGATATACCCTTCTCCGAAGTGTGGGGAATACTGACCGGTTCCGGCAGCGCAGACGAGGCCCTGAACTACATAGTGATCGGCAGCCGTCTGCCACAGGCCGTGACAGCGCTTCTGGCCGGTGCCGCTCTCGCCTCGTCGGGACTCATGTTGCAGACAGTTTTCCGCAATCCGCTGGCAGGTCCCTCGATACTCGGCATAACGTCGGGCGCGAGTCTCGGCGTAGCCTTGGTGCTTCTGCTCTTCGGTGGCATGATAACAATCGGAAGCGAGAGCATCGGAGGCAATCTTGCCGTTACGGTCGGAGCACTTGCCGGCAGCTTCCTTGTAATGGGTATGCTGATAGGTCTTTCGGCACGTATCCGCAGCAACCTGACTCTGCTCATTGCCGGGATGATGACCGGATACCTCGCCTCTTCGCTCGTCACTCTCCTATCCTCAATATCGACTGCACGGGGAATACAGAGCTATATCATGTGGGGCATGGGGACATTCGCCGGTGTGTCGATGGAGCGGCTTCCATGGTTTGCGATACTCACACTTACAGGGCTGCTCCTCTCCATGCTTCTCGCCAAACCGCTCAACCTGTTGCTTCTCGGCGACAACTACGCCGCGAACTTAGGCGTGAACGTAAACCGCGTGCGCCACATGCTGCTTATAGCCACCGGACTTCTCTCGGCTGTAGTGACAGCCTGCTGCGGCCCGATAGGATTCATCGGACTCGCCATGCCGCACATCGCCCGGTTGCTGTTCCGCACCGACGACCATCTCGTGCTGATGCCCGCAACGATGCTCTGCGGCGCGGTGCTGGCACTCGCCTGCAACCTCGCCAGCGTGTTGCCCGACGGAAACGTCATTCCCATCAACGCTCTCACTCCTCTTGCCGGAGTGCCGGTTGTGCTGTACGTGATACTGAAGAAATAGTACTATCGTAACCATCCGGGAACCATACAGGGAGCCATGCGTTAATAATTATGTAGGAGGATGCACGGACCGTGCGTCCCTACGTGCATCATGGACAAACATCCGGTTATGGAAAGGGTATGAGAAAATTTTACACAAGCGAGAACGGATATGTGGAGAAACCGGAGTGGGAGCCGGAATGCTGGATAAATGTGGAATGTCCCGACGAGGAGGATTTCACATTCCTGCGTTCTGAGCTTGGCATTCCTGAATCATTTCTTGAGAGCGCGGCCGACATGGATGAGCGTCCCCGCTTCGACCGCGAGGATGACTGGCTGCTGACAATCCTGCGCATACCCCGCCGCAGCAACAGCGAGCCTGACTGCTACGACACCGTGACCTTCGCCATCATCACCAAAGGTGAGCTGCTTGTGACAATCAGCCACAACCGCACGGAGATGATAACCGACTTCATCGAACACTCCCGCAAGCGGCATATAATGGAAGTCAACAAGCCGGACTTCATACTGCGCATGATATTCTCGGCCACGTACTGGTACCTGAATTATCTGAAAGAGATCAATCACACCGTAGACCGTTCGGTCACGGAACTGCGCGACAGCGTGCGCAACGAGGACCTGTACAACCTGATGCAGCTCCAGAAGTCGCTCGTGTACTTCAACACTGCCCTGCGCGGCAACACTACCCTTGTGACCCGCATCAACAAGATGTTTTCCGAAGACTGCGACCCCGACCTGCTCGATGATGTCAACATTGAGCTGCAACAGGCGCAGAACACCGTCAATGTCTACATAGAGATTCTCGACAGCACCATGGACACACTGACCTCTGTCATCTCCAACAATGTCAACGAGATCATGAAGAAGATGACGAGCGTGTCAATCATATTGATGCTGCCCACACTGATAGCGAGCTTCTACGGCATGAACGTCGCCGTGGCCTACGGCACAACGCCCGGTGCCTTCTGGAAAATCATAATCTTCTGTGTGCTGCTCGCCCTGCTGATTTTCCTATGGCTCCGCAAAATCCGCTGGATATAAACAGAACCTGCCACCCGGTCAAACCGTGCGGCAGGTTCAATTATTTCTATGCTCAGATTTAATCGAGATAGCGCGATGTGAGCGGAGCGTAGGCATCGATGCGGCGGTCGCGGAGGAAGGGCCACCATTGGCGCACGTTCTCCGAACGCGTCATGTCAACGTCGACAATCTGCTCGCAGGGGGCGTTGTCGGGTGCCATGAACAGGAACTCTCCTTGCGGTCCGGCCACGAAGCTCGATCCCCAGAAGTCTATGCCCGATGTCTGTCCCGACGGATCCTCCTCGAAGCCGCAGCGGTTGACCGACACCACGGGTATTCCATTGGCCACGGCGTGCGAGCGTTGTATGGTAATCCATGCCTCGCGCTGACGTGCCTTCTCATCTTCGGTATCATCGGGATTCCAGCCGATTGCTGTGGGATACACCAGCATCTCCGCACCACGCATGGCCATGAGCCGCGCGGCCTCGGGATACCACTGGTCCCAGCAGACAAGCACACCGATTCGGCCGAGCGAGGTCTCAATCGGCTCGAAGCCGATGTCGCCCGGAGTGAAATAGAACTTCTCATAGAAGCCGGGGTCGTCGGGAATGTGCATCTTGCGGTACTTGCCGCACATGTGGCCGTCAGTGTCGAACACCACGGCGGTATTGTGATAGAGTCCCGGGGCGCGACGCTCGAACATGCTCGTCACGATAACCACATTGTTGGCAGCGGCGGCCTCGCTGTAGAACTCGGTGAACTCGCTCGGAATCTCCTCCGCGTAACGGAAATTCTCGACATCCTCGGTCTGGCAGAAATAGAGCGAGTCGTGGAGCTCGGAAAGCACCACGAGCTGTGCGCCTTCCGAAGCAAGGCTTTCGATAGCCGTCAGATTGCGGGCGCGGTTGGTGTCAACGTCTTCTGAAAATGTATGCTGAACTATTCCTATCTTCATATTTATTGGGGTTAGGGTTCTTAGGGCTGATAAGGCTTATGGGTCTAATAGGTCTTATAGGTCTTATAGGTCTTATAGGTCTTATAGGTCTTATAGCTTTTCTGGGCTGAAGGGGAGGGTCATTGTGGAGCAGTGGAGAGAGCCGTGCTGTTTGGTCAGGGTCACGCAATCGACCGGCACAACCTCGTGATCGGGAAAGGCCACTCGCACCATCTCGCAGGCCAGACGGTCGTTCTCCGGCTGCCCGTAGACGGGCATATAGATTGCGCGGGGCGTCACCAGATAGTTTGCGTAGGTGGCCGGCAGACGGTTGCCCTCCTCATCATAAACGGCAGCGGGCAACGGAAGTTCAAGCAGATTGAACGGCTCCCCCTCGGCGTTGCGGAACATCGAGAGCTGGGCACGCATGTGCAGCAGCTCCTCAAACTGCGGGTCGTCCATGTCGCGGCATCCGGTGAAGAGTATGGTGTTACCCGGCGCCATGCGGCAGAGAGTGTCGATATGCGAGTCGGTATCGTCACCGATCAAGGCACCGTAATCGAGCCAGAGTATGTGGTCCACGCCAAGCTCACGGGTCAGTTCCTCTCCCACTTCGGCACGTGTTCCGCCGCCGTTGCGGTTGGGCGATAGCAGGCACCGCGAGGTTGTCAACAGGGTACCGTGGCCGTCGGTCTCGATTGAGCCTCCCTCAAGAATAAAGTCGCGGCGGTTGCGGTACATGCCTACCGGCATCAGTCCGCTGCGGCTCATGTTGAGGTTGACAAGATTGTCGCGGTCGGCGGCAAACTTCAGTCCCCAGCCGTTGAAACCGAAATCCAGGGCGCGGACACGACCATGACGCTCCAGAGCGATCGGGCCGTAATCACGTGTCCAGGTGTCGTTGGTCGGCATCTCCACGAAAGTCACGCCGTCGAGCGGGCAACCGCAGAGGGCGGCACGCGCCTCAGACTCGTCCGGGACAAGAAGCACGACCTTCTCGCCATGCGACACGAGGGCATCAATAAGCCGGGCATACTGATCAAGGGCTTCGGGAAGAATGTCCGCCCAATCAGTATCGGCATGCGGAAGAGCCAACAGCACCGGGCCATCCAGCTCCCACTCCGCTATATAACGAATATCATCTTTCATAACCTTTCAAATTTACAATGCAGCGCATAGGTCTATCCCTTACGGGTTATATCTCCCTACGAATCTGCTTTCATTATTTCTTGTAGTTTGCTCATAGTTGTTTCGGGTTAGTTGTCGGTGCCGTATTTTTCTTCGGATTCTTCAACTATGTCGGGGCCGTTGTCGCGGCGTTTGCGTTTCACGGTGTGTTTGAGCTTGCCGATGAAAAAATTCAGCTCTATTGAGGTTTCTGCTTCGTCGGGCCTCAAGTCGGGCAATACAATATCGGACAGCAATTCGGAAAACCGACTGATTAAACCTTTGTTTTTGTTGTCGTGATTATGCAGTGCCGTAAGAGTGGTTTGCAGTTCGCGCACCTGGGCATATGTCTCGATAATTCCGAATGTGGCCTCGACGGCTTGCTTACTTTTAAGAATGGTTGCAAGCATATAAAGACCCTTTTCGGTAAAGGCTTTCGGTTCATGCCTGGCTCCTCCCCAGCCGGTGCTTGAGGTCGCAAATTGCGACCTCAAGTTTGCAATTTCCTGTTTATCAAGAGAAAACATGTAATCTTTAGGAAATTTTTCGCTGTTCCTTCTGACTGCTTCGTTCACTCTTTTTGTTTCCACTCCAAAAATAGCAGCGACATCTGAGTCAAGCAATACCGGCTGATTGCGGAGCATTATAAGGCGGAGGCCTATGTTTTCAGGTAGTGTTGCGAGGTCGTTCATACGGTTTCGGCTTTGAATAGTTCCTGCTTCTGTTGAGTGCTTGTCGACATTCGTAAGAAATTATCTGTGGTTCATTTTCTGCAACTGAGGGTTATCGGGCGAGGGAGACGTTGACGGCGATACCGTAGTTGGAGTTGCTGGTCGGGTAGGCGGAGTTGGATACGAGCGGCGTGTTGGTCTGGTGGTCGAAGAAGGCCGACAGAGTGATGCGCTTGCTGAGTATGTAGCTCGCCATGAAGTTGACGGAGAATGTGCTTGATCCCTGCGTCGCCTGGGTATAGGCGGTCTCGATGCGGCGTATGAGCGACTGGTTGTTGCTCCACGACAGGTCGAGGTTGAGCGTGAGGTCGTTCGACACGCTTCCCTGCTTGCCTCCGATCTTAAGAATCTTGTTGAAGTTGGCTATCTTGTAGCCTGCACCGAAGGTCATCTGTTTCGAGATGGTCTCAACGAGCTGTCCGGCCGAAGAGTTGAGGTTGAGCGTGCGCGAGTCGCGGTACTCGGCATTGAACGTCACGTCGTTGAACAGCGTGAACTTCACACCGATCAGCGGCGCGAACTTCTCTGTAATCGCTACCGACGAGATGTTGAACGGACTCGAAGGGATCGGCTGCTGTGTCTGCTCGTTCTGGATGAAGCCCATGTCGCCGCTTCCGTTGGGAGCCGCCACCCAGTTCATGAAGCTGGAGTAGGATCCGATGGAGTACGTACACTGGTAGGCGTGGCTTAGCGTGAACGACTTGAACCACTTCTTCATGTTACCGAGGTTTATCAGGCCGTCGTAGGTTATACGCCAGTTGGGACGCATCGACTCAAGACCCGGGAAGTGCTTGAGCGACACCTTCGAGGGGCTTGTGCCCGTGTATGCGGCGAGGAACGCCGGGATAAGCACGTCGGAACTTGTGGGCGACACCGAACCGATCTCAGGGTTATATGCTGTACCGGCTGTGGCGTTACCCTCCATGAATCCGGTCGACGGATAGACCGTGCCACTGTACTCGGCGTTGACACGTGCGGCAACCTGCGGGATGTACGCGAGGAAATTGTCGAACGCGTCGGACTTGTAGCCGTTCTCGGCCTTGAACGAGCGCATGGCAGTCGGGAACGCCCAGGCGGTGCGCACGTAGTTACCCGAGTATGAAGTCGGCATACCTGAGTACATGAACTGCATCTGCTCGGTGCGGGCATCGGTCAGGTTGGATGTCAGCACAATCTTCAGGCCGCGTATCGGTTCGAGGTTGAGTTCGAAATTGAACTCCTGGCTCTGGCTCCACAGCGCGGGAGAAACCTGCTCTGAGGTAGTGATGAGCCAGTCGCGTGCGAGAGCGCGGTCCACATAATCCTTGTCGTAGAAACCGAACGCAAAGTCGAGACCCGGAGCCATCGGTCCATGGCTCTGAGACTGGCCGAACACGTTGCCGACATTGGGAGAGTAGAGCGGAATATTGAGCGAATGGCTGCTGCGCCACTTGAACGACAGCGAACGGGGCATCATGAGGAAGCGGAGCGAGTGCTCGGCAATCTCGGTGCCGATACTCTTCTTGTCAGAAGCATCCTTGTTCGGCACTGTGATCGATATGGCGAGGTTCGTGCGGCCAGTGTCGGTAATCTGGATGGTGTTGGCATCGACCACCTTGTAGTTCACTCTGACAACCCTGCCGTCGGCGCGTGCCGACAAGCGGATTTTCTTGTTGTTGAGATTATGCTTGATGGTGATTGCCGAGTCGGGCGAGAGAGTCACCGCACGCTCGAACTTCTTGGTCTTCGGAGCCTTCTCCTTGGCGTTTGCATCCTTCTTGTTGTTGCGGTTGTTCTTGTCCCGCTGGTTATTCTTCGAGCCGGAGCCTCCGAAACGTTTGTTGATATTCTGGAGATACTTCGACTTGTTGAAGAGTGTCTCGAAATTGAGACGGGCATCGGCGTTCCATGTGGTCTGGTTCTGGATGGTGTTACCGAGATACACGTCCTCTACCGTAGCACCCTTGTCCCAGCGGTAAACGGAGTTGTAGCTCACCGAACCGGTCAGATAGTCGAGCACCGGAATCTTGTTGAACGGAGCCTTGTATGTACCGGTGAATGTCTGGTTGTAGTTCCATGGCGTACCGAGACTGCGGAGCGAGGACATCACAGTGTCTTTCCACTCGCGGTACTCGTCGGGGAACAGGCGGCGGTTGACCGCGCCGACAGTCTCCTCGATGCGGGCAGTGGTGTTGCTCGCGAACGAGAACGAGAGCGACTTGGTAAGGTTCCATGTCAGCGAGAGCTGACGGTCCCAAAGGAAATTCTTGCTCACCTGAACGGGGAGCTGGAAGTCAACATCGACCTCCGAACGGGTCTGCTCCTCGTAATAGTGACGGTTCATCGAGGTGTAGAACGTCAGGTTGTTGAAGAGCCAGTTCAGCTCCCAGTCCTTGAAGAATTTCGCCGTCTTCCCCTTACCCTTGATAAACGAGAAGGGTTTGAGCGGTTTGAAATATGGAGTGTAGGAGTACTGGAACGAGCCACGGTAATCGTAGGTGTTCTCATACTCCGTGACCGGGTCGAGGTTCTTCTGCTTGTTGAAAGAGAACGTCAGCGTGAAGTTGGCCGGATCCCAGGGCATGGGATTCTTGCTCTGCACATTGAAGCGGAAGTTCGACACCGAGAAGCTCTCGGTGGTCTTGCGGGTCACGGCGTAGGAATTGATCGAATCTTTCTCAGCCTTGGTTGTCGCCGCCTTGAGAGCGTCCTTCAGAAGAATGTCCTGGTCGAGCGGATTATACTTCGGTGTGGTGGTCTCCTGCGAACGGGCATAGTAGACCGGGGCGCTGAGCTTGGCCTTCTCCGGAAGAATCTTGCCGACATCACCCTGCACCACGAGGTTATACTGGTCATACGTATCGAGACGACGCGACGAGAGACCCTGGTCAACCGCACCGAAACCGTCGGTCTCGCGGTGGTAGCTGAAATTGACCATTGCAATGTCGGAGAGCGAGAGACTCGCGTTGCCGTTGAATGCCCAGCCGCCCGACTCGTTAAAGTCGGTCACCTTCATCTCGTTCACCCAGATTGTACCATCCTTGACCGAGTTGGAGCGGTTACGCACACCGATGAGCATGACGCGGACGTCCGACAGCGACGGGTTACCCATCACACTCGCCGTGTTATGGTTGTTGTCGGGGTCGAGTATCGAATAGAGAGTGGTGTAGCTTACGCCGTCGACATTCGCACTGCGGTCGCGGTTGCGGTCGGTCTTGACCGAGGTCAGCAGGTCGAGAGGAATGTCAAGGCGGTTGTTGGTCGGCCACACACGCGAACGGTCCTGGCTGTTGAAGTTGTTGTAATTACCCGGCGGTGTCAGGTCGAGAGGAATCTCATACTCGTAGTAGTTATTCTTCACGTCCGAACCGAGACGGATAAAGAGAGCGAAGTCGCCGTTGCGGAGGTTGGTAGTGTTGTCGATAAGAGCCTCGGCATGTACCCACATCTGGAGACGCTTGTAGATGCGGAGGTCCATCTGCGTGTTCTTGTAGATACCGCGTGCGTCGCCGGGCTGGATGCCGGTCAGAGTCATCTCAAGCGACTGCTCGTTGAGCTGCGTGGCCTGGGCCGCGCCGGGATCCTGGTCGCGGTCCACGCCCGGAGGGAGCACATAGTTCACAGGCTGACGGCCGGAGTTCTCCTCTATGTTCACCACGCTCATGTCAATCTCACCCTCGGCCGGAGAGTCATTGCGCGAGTTGAGGTTGAACTTGTAGTCGCGCCATTCGCCGCGCACGAGTTCGAGAGTGGCGAAGCGGAGATGGGTCACCTCCTTGAAGCCTGTCATGAACATGCGGGCGAAACGCACGGTCGAGAAGTCGTTGATGCCGCCCACCACCTTGTCGGGCGAGCTGAGGGGCACCTTGAAGAGATACCAGACGGCGGTCTGCTTGCCTTCGGCAGTCGATACCTCAGAGACCTGCTTGTCGGTGATGTAGTTGCGGCCCACCTCAAGGTCTTCGGGGCGGATTGAGATCTTGTACTGGAAATATCGCTCGTACTCATTGAGCGTGTTGTCCTGGTTGATGTCCTCGACATCGGGCACGGCACGCGCCGACTGATACTGAGGATTGTCAGACTGGTCGGGCGAGAGCGAGTTGCCCTCCACGCCGTTGTAACGCTTGTAGCGTTCAAGGATTCCGGCCTTGACCTCGTCGTAGTAGTTCGAGCGGTAGAAATGATAGTTGTCGCCGGCGGGGTCGTTCATCGGCGAGAAGGGATTGTCCTGCATCTCGGCGATGGTCGATGCCGGGAGCTTTGCACGCAGCTTGTCGAGATAGTCCTTGTAGGAGGAGAAAGTGAACTCATCCTCGTTGGGAAGACCGTCGAGACCTACGTCCTGGAGCAGACGCGCGTCGGAACTGTTGTCGAACGCGTAGGTGAGCGAGTTCTGGCGCGACACGCGTCCCCAGTTTGTCTCGGCAATGAAGTCGTAGTTACCGTCGACGGGTATACCGTTCTCGTAGCTCTTCATACCATCCTTGAGGATATCCTCGCTGATTTCGCCGAAGTTGAAGTAGAGGTCACCACCCTCGCGGTTGGGATTCTCGTCGTCGAGGAAGGGGTCGAGCAGCCAGAACTGGATGTACTCCACGTTAGACGACTCGAAGTTGGAGTTATCCATCTTGCGCATGATACCACCCCAACGCTTCTCCGGGTTAAGGAGAGAGCCGTCGGAGTCGATGTTATCGGCATCGAGGTTGTAGGGACCGCGCTCACGCGGATAGAAAGAGAGGTTGAGGGTCTGGATCCAGTTGGCCTCACCATATGCGAGGTCGCGGTACGGGAAGAGCTCGTTGACATAGACCTCGCGGATGTAGGGGTTCGACATCTGGTGAGGGTCATTCTTCAGGTATCCGGGGAGCATGTTGGAGTTGCGCTGTGTCCATGCGCGGTCAATGTAGTACCATGCGAGGAGCGCACGGTTCTTGCCGTAAGCCACGTCGTTTGAGAGAGCGGCCTCGGGGAAGAGGGCATCGGGTCCCGCATCGTAGGGTGTCGGGGCAAGGAACCATGAATAGGGAGAGCGCAGGTCTATGCCGGTCTGGGTGGCCTCGAAGTCGTCGATATAGCTCGAACCGGAGGCCGACCCGCTCTTCTGCTTGTGGGGTATGAGCTGGGCGAACTCGGCGTTGACCTGGAATGTGGAGGGTGCGGTGGCATTGATTGTCGGCACCTTGTTGAGCAGGTTGGTGAGCCACATGAAGTCCTTGCGGTAGCTCAGGTTGAGACCCCACATGGTGTTGTTGATCACCTCGTCGCCGATGTTGACCTTCTTCGTTAGGGCCTTCTCGGAGAAGTGCATTATGGTACCGCCGAGCGTAAAGTCCTTGTTGAACTGATACTGTGCATCGAGTCCGAGCAGGGTTTTGCGCTGCATGGAGAACATGGACTGGTTCTCAAGCGTGACGCTCACGTTGGTACCGGAGTCGATGATGCTCTGGTTGGTGATGGTCACGATACCCATGGAGTAATCGACGGTATAGTCGGAGTTCTCGGT
This sequence comes from uncultured Muribaculaceae bacterium, assembly GCA_910578385.1. Classification (GTDB taxonomy): domain Bacteria; phylum Bacteroidota; class Bacteroidia; order Bacteroidales; family Muribaculaceae; genus Lepagella. Next base: position 114,427 of record CAJTQV010000002.1, read on the forward strand.
CAGTACCACACCACCGGCCATCACCACTACCGAACCTCGCGGCACGTTCATGGCGTTAAGACGGATTGTCGCGCCGCCCGACGCCTGGTATTCGCCGACGAGAGAGAACTTGTTCTTGTCGGCAAACTGGCGCGCAACCACAAGCGTCGAGTCGTAAAGCTCGCGGTAGACGTATTTCTCGGCAATGGCGGGGTCGCCTATCTTGCGGGCAAGGTGCTCGCCGAAAGGCTCGGCCACAGGGAAAATGATCTTACCCGACGACGACTGCACGGTGTAACCCTCCACGTAGTCGAAGAAACCGTCGGCATTCGACTCCTGGTTGGAGTCGATACGGTCGAGATTCATGACCTGGAGAAGGGGCTGGTTGGCGATTGTGCCGACAGGAAGATAGTTTATCTCGATACCGGTTGTGTCGCTCAGGAACTTGATGTTCATCTTGAAGTTCTTGCTCTGCATCTGGTAGGCTCCGAGTGCATAGACGTTCTTCATCATGAGCCGCCACATGGGGAGTTTGGGCGACACGGTGGTGGAACGGAGCATCTTCAGGAAAAGCGACTCGGTAGTTGTAGTAACATCAGACGAGAACTCACCCACCTGATAGACCTTGCCGCCGTAGGTGTATTCGAAAGCCACGGCAAGCACCTCATCGGTGTTGAGCGCGGACTTGAGCGATATGTAACCGAGGTCGGAATTGAGCGAATACTCGCTCTCCTTGAGCAGACGGGCAGACTCTACTTTCTCGTAGTCGCGACCACCCTCGATTCCGAAGGCCTTGAGCGGTTCGAGCGTCTGTGTAACCGTGTTAATGTTACGCGCACCCGGATACTCGCTCTTGATGACATCGAGCAAGTTGTTCGACTGGTTGCTCGGGTTATTGAACGACAGGTTCGGAGTCCAGTAATCAGAAGCGAGGTTGTGGTTCTCGCCAAGGTCCATGAAACCCACGAAGTTACGGGTCTCGTTATAGTTGCCGTTCTTGTTGGTGATCCATACCTCGATGCGTGTGATTTTCACGCCCGAAGACACATATGGGAGCTTCGATGCGAACTGGTCGTAGTTCTCGTAGAAATACTGCGAGAGGAAGAAGTGGCGGTTGGCATCATAGTTGTCGGCCGTGATGCTGAACGGGGTGCTCTGCACACCACCCTGCGTACTGACCGTCTTCGACTCCGAATTCTGCTGCGACACAAGACCGGTGAGGGTCAGCTTGCCGAACTGCAGCTTGGCCTTCATACCGAACAGTGCCGTACCGCCACGGATCAGGCTCGACCCGGTTGTCATGCTCACGTTACCGGCCTCGATGTTCTTGATAATCTCATCCTCCTTACCCTCGTACTGGAGTTTCAGGTTCTGCGAGTCGAAGGCGAATGTCGCGTCGGTGTTGTAGTTCATGTTGAACTTCATCTTGTCGCCGACCGAGGCGTTGATTGTGGCCTGAATCTTCGAGTCGAAGTCGAAATATGTCTTGCGGCGGTTGCGGAGCGACAGGGCCGGGTTGTCGGTCTTGTTGCTCTTTATGCCCATCGAGAGCTGGATGGAGCCTTGAGTCTGGAGACGCACACCGCCCGGGCCGAAGATTTTCTCAAGCGGACCGAGCGAGAAGTTCATGTCGAAGATGTTGAAGGGTTCCTTGTCTTTCTTCTCGAACGTCTCGCGGTTTTTCTCGGTAAAGTAACCGAACAGGTCGCGGCGCATCATCATATTGTTGTACTCCTCGGCTGTCATCATGTAGGGGGTGACAATCTCACGGTCGCCTACAAGGGTGCGGATGACGTACATACCCGAGGCGGGGTCGTAGACTGCCTCGGTCTTGATGTTGGAGGGAGTGCGGAGGTCGGCCGCATACTCCTTCTCGCCGAGATAGTCCTCGGCGGTGACGGGTACGGTGGGCTGCACACGCGCCGGTATTTCGAGCGTGTCAGCAGGTATATATGTCGGAGATTCCGGTTCGGATGGCGGCGGTGGCTTCAGCTCGCTCTTGTAATACTGCGGGCTGGCCAGGATGGTGATAAGCAGTACCGATACGAATACTGCCACCAACACAAAGATCCGACTGCGATTGAAATGCATATGTGAGGTGGTAATAAGCCTGTTGAAATATGGCCTAAAGCATGGTCAGTGCCTGCTTGATGGCTTTTTCTGTTGAAAGCGAGGGGTCTGCCGCGAAAAGTTTCTGCAACACCTTCTTGCACTGCGGGGCCGCGAAGCCGAGCATGACGAGGGCGGCAAGCGCGTCGTCGAACGATTCGTTGACCGACACCGTGACATCGGGCATGAGGCCGTTGGCCTTGATCTTGTCGCGTAGGTCCACGATGATGCGCTGGGCGGTCTTTCCGCCGATTCCCTTAACCCCTTTCAGGAGCTTGTCCTCGCCGTTGGCGATGGCCGATTCGAGCTGCGGAACGGTAAGAGCGGAGAGAATGAGACGCGCCGTGTTGGGGCCGACGCCACTCACGCCTATCAGCAGGCGGAAGAGCTCGCGGCTCGCGCGGTCAAGAAATCCGTAGAGTATGTGTGCATCCTCGCGAATGGCCTCGTGGATGTAGAATTTAACCTTTTCCGTGGTCGAAATGCGGGGATAGTCTATAAGCGTGACGTTAATCTCGTAACCGAGTCCGTTGCAGTCCACAACGGCGTAGGTAGGAGTAACTTCGGCCGGAAGGCCCTGAATATAGTCAATCATACACTATAAACGGCACTGAAAGATATAAATTATCTGCCACGGCAATAAACTTAGACACCTGCAGCCGAGGTTTGCCCGTCAGTGAATTATTTTGTAACTTTGCGCCATGAACCAGTCATATAATTCCGTTTTACTGGATACGGCTGTGGCCGAGCTATCGAAATTGCCGGGCATCGGTCACAAGACAGCCCTGAGGCTCGCCCTGCATCTGCTCCGGAAGGAACCCGAGACATCATATGCTCTCGGCAACGCGATTATCGACATGCGCAAGGGAATAACATATTGCCCTGTATGTCACAATATAAGCGAAGGCGGTGTGTGCTCGATATGCAGCAACCCGCGCCGCGACCGCCACACTGTCTGCGTGGTCGAGAACGTGAAGGATGTCATAACGATCGAACGCACCAACGAGCACCATGGCCTGTATCATGTGCTCGGGGGACTCATCTCCCCTCTCGACGGAGTATCGCCGTCGGACCTTGAGATAGACAGTCTCGTGGCTCGTGTGACCGACGAGGATGTGCGCGAGGTAATCTTGGCGCTCAGTCCTACGATGGAAGGCGACACAACGAATTTCTACATCTACCGCAAGCTCGCCGACCTGCCCGTCAAGGTTACGATGCTTGCACGCGGCCTGAGCATAGGCAACGAACTGGAATACACCGACGAGCTGACCTTAGGCCGCTCCATCCTGAACCGCACCCTCTTCTCGACCAACCCCCAGTAGGGTCGCGGCACGCCGCGGCCCACCAGGCGAAACCCCAATATTATCCCCACCCCACCGACATCGAAATAAAAATCATGAAATTCCTCGAAGACGACATATTAAGGTTACGCGCCGTAGAACCATCAGATGCCGACACGATGTGGGAAATCGAGACCGACTCCTCACAATGGCGCGACAACGGCATGTCCGCGCCCTATTCGCGCCGCAACCTACGTGAATACGCAGAGAACTACGACGCCGATCCCATCCGCGCCGGCCAGCTACGCCTCGTCGCCGAACTGAAATACGACACCACCGGCCGTAATATCAATAGGAATAATGACACCACCGGCCGAACAATCGGATTAGTGGACCTCTATGACATCTCCCCCACCGGGCGCACGGCATTTATCGGAATATACGTAATGGATCAGCACCGTGGCAACGGCTACGCCGCACGTGCCTTGAATCTGATGGAGGAATACGCAAGGATGCTGCTCAACCTGCGTATCGTAGCAGCCAAAGTATCGGCAGCCAACACCGACAGCCGTTCTCTATTCGAGAAGAACGGCTACACGCTCTCAGGCCGGCTGCAGGACTGGCTGCTGAGCGGCAGCGAGACAAGCTCGCTGCTGATTTACACTAAAAAATTGGACTAAGAGTAATAGGGTCTATAGGACTTATAAGTCTTATAAGGCTTATAGGGCTTATAAGGCTTATGGGGCTTATAGGGCTTACAGGGCTTACAGGGCTTATAGGGCTTACAGGGCTTACAGGGCTTACAGGGCTTACAGGGCTTATAGACTGTGAGCCGGTCAGTTGAGTGAGGGGTGAGCCGGGATGCTGAGCCAGGAGCGGTAGTCGGGGCCCATGCGCTCGACCTCGCGCCGCCAGTATTCCTCGCCTGAGCCGCGCAGCAGGTCCACGGGGTCGGGCGCGGTGTTGACTGCCCATGTCTGCTCTATGATCTCTTTTGTGAGTTGTTCCGGGCCCCAGCCGCTGTATCCGAAGAAGAAGCGGATCATTCCCTCGGTCTCGGCTCCCGACGCTATGTAGTCGCGGAGCTGGTCGGCATCTCCTCCGGTGTATATGCCCGGAAGTAGCTCTATGCTGCCGTCGATTATCGTGCCGAGGCGGTGCAACATGAAAAGACGGTCGAGTTCCACGGGGCCTCCATTGTACAGCGGCATTCTCTCAGTGCCTTTCCAGTCGGCCACAAGGGCATCGACAGTGGCGTTTAGCTTGTGGTTGAGGATGAGACCGAGATGGCCGCCGTTGTCCTCGCGGTCAAGAATCAGGATGACACTGCGGAAGAAATTACGGTCGAGCATCATCGGCGCAGCAATGAGAAGATTGCCGGCCTTGGGGTCGAGGTCAGTCGGAGTCTTGTGGAGAAAAGAGTCTATGTCGAGTTTATCAATATCCATAGCAGTACATATGACGAGTGAGCAAAATTACTCGTTTTGTCTTGAACTTACAAGAGTGGGGAGTAAATTCGCTCACTTTTTTTGAATTGGATTGGGAAGAGTGCTTTGAGCTTGCGGTAATTGTCGAGGCAACTCGTGGAATCGAGATTAAGCTCGATTAAGCCCCCAAAAGCATGGTCAAGCCAGATTAAGCTCGATTAAGCCCGAAAAAGCATGGTCAAGCCAGATTAAGCTCTAAAAAAACTTGGCCAAGCCCGGTTGGTTCAGTCGTCTTTTTTGCCGAAGCCGAAGATTCCCTTGCCGTCGGTTTTGTCTTCAACAAAGTCTTCCAGCTTGTCTTTGGCTGAGTCGAGCATGTCCTTGCCCTTCTCTACATATTCCTTGCCTTTGCCGTTTTCGAGCCAGTCCTTACCCTTGTCAATCAGGTCGGCCCCCTTGTCGTTGACTTCCTGCACCTTCGGGTTGTTCATGAACTCATCTACCTTGCCCTGAATCTTGTCCTGAAGTTCCTGAGCCTTGTTTTTCAAATCATTGGTGTCCATAGTATAAATCTGTTAAAGTGTAATTTAAGCGAGTCCCCCTTATCCCGTCAATGCTATAACGTCACGCGCAATCAAAATGTTCCGTTCAGACTTCGGCACACCCCCACAGTCTCTTTAGCAAAACTTTGACAGACCGATTTTCTTAAAACGTGACATCAGGAGTCGCTTTTTCATGAGAATTGACGTTAAAAAGGTGTTAAATTTAACAATATAGTGTTAAGCGGCGTAATATGCGGAATGTTTTTTGCATTTAGTATGTGACAACGACAAGGGGGTACAGGCATATCAAGTCCCCTATTGGCCGCCCCTCCGCTCTGTCCATGTTGCAATGATTATAGAAAAGACTAAAATAAGACACATGAGAAAAACAAGTATTTCAATGGCACTTGCTCTGGCCATGATGGCCGGAGGCTTCGGTGCCTATGCCGCTGAACCCGAGTTTATCCGCACGGCTGCAACGCCTGCGTTTGAGACTGATTTCACCAACGCGGCTGAAAAGACTGTGAACGCAGTGGTCTGCATCAAGAGTTTCACCACACGCCAGCAGAACCCTTACGGTTCGCAGGGTGGCTATGATCCGTTCGCCATGTTCGACTTCTTCTTCGGCACTCCCGGCGGTGGTCAGCGTCAGCAGCCACGCCAGCAGCAGAAGCAGAAGAAGTCGGAGCCTGTGCAGTCGGGTCTCGGCTCGGGTGTCATCATATCTGAGGATGGTTACATCGTGACCAACAACCACGTGATTGACAACGCCGACAAACTTGAGGTGCTCCTCAACGACAACTCCACCTACGATGCCCGCATCATAGGCACCGACGAGGCTTCAGACCTCGCGCTCATCAAGATTGATGCAAAGGGCCTCTCCCCCATCATCTTCGGTGATTCCGAGGCTGTCAAGATCGGAGAGTGGGTACTTGCGGTCGGCAATCCCTTCGGTTTCAACTCGACTGTGACCGCCGGTATCGTGAGCGCGAAGGCACGCAGCCTCGGCACAAACAACAAGGGTGGCAACATGTCGATCGAGTCGTTCATCCAGACTGACGCGGCACTCAATCCCGGCAACTCCGGCGGTGCTCTCGTCAACCTTAACGGTGAACTTATCGGCATAAACTCGGCCATATACAGTAACACTGGCAGCTACTCGGGCTTCTCGTTCGCGATTCCGACAACCATCGTGAAGAAAGTGATGGCCGACATTCGCCAGTACGGCACCGTGCAGCGTGCAATGTTGGGTTGTACCGTGGTGGAACTTGACGCGAAACTCGCCAAGGAGAAAGGCATAACCGCAGCCAAGGCCGGATGTCTCGTGGCTTCGGTAAGCGACATGAGCACCGCCAAGGAGCTCGGCCTTCAGGAGGATGACCTCATCACCGCAATCAATGGCGCGGAAGTGCATAATTTTGCACAACTCGTTGAGCAGATAAGCAAGTTCCGCCCCGGCGACAAGATTACGGTGACATACTACCGCGACAACAAGGCATATCAGAAGACCGGAGTGCTCCGCAACTCGCAGGGCAATACTTCAATCACCAAGAAGGGTGACTTCTCCGAGGTAGGCTGCGCGTTCATGAAGATTTCTGCCGAGACCAAGCAGCACCTCGGAATCTCTAACGGTGTTCAGGTACAGGGTCTGAAGAGCGGCGCGTTCAAGGATGCCGGTGTGAAAGATGGTTTCATCATCACAGAAATCAATGATACTCCAGTCAATTCGACCGATGATGTTGAATACATCTACAACCAGATAATGAAGAGCGGCGATGACGAACGCGTGATGTTCCTAAAGGGTGTTTACCCGACAGGCAAGAAGTACTACTACGCCGTCAACCTCGAAAGCGCGGAGTGACGCTGATACCAGCAGCAAAAAAAATATAAGAATAGCTGAATTTCTGCAAGAAACAGCAGAACAACAGCAAGAAACAGTGATTTGGGATAAGTAAAGCCCGGGCGGTTCGTTCAGACGACCGTCCGGGCTTTCGATTAAACGGGTGTGACAAATAAGTCAACAGGGTAATTTATTTGTCACACCCTCTTATACATTTCGGTAATATAGACCGTTGAAGGATTATGAAACAGATTGGAATACTAAGCGACACGCATGGATATTGGGATGAGCGTTATGCCCGTCACTTCGCCGACTGTGACGAGATATGGCACGCGGGCGACATCGGCGACATAGCCATCATCGAACGGCTGGAGGAGATTTGCCCGGTGCGGGCTGTGTCGGGCAACATTGACCATGGAGCCGTGAAACGGCGTTGTCCGGAACTTTTGCAGTTCCAATGCGAGGAGATTCCGGTACTTCTCACGCACATCGGCGGTTATCCGGGCAAATGGTCAAAGGGTATGAAGAACCTGCTCAAAGAAAGCGGCACACGGCTGATGGTAGACGGGCACTCACATATTCTGAAAGTCATCTACGACCACGAACTCGACCTTCTTCACATAAATCCCGGAGCGGCCGGTCAGCAAGGCTGGCACAAACAGCGCACCCTGATCCGCCTCAAAATCGACGGCGCGGACATGCGCGACTGCGAGATAATCGAATTGGGAAAACCGTAGGGTCGCGGCATGCCACGGCCAACAGTAGACCGACATGCCGCGACCAATAACGTATTTGACCCCGAATATCAGAAGTCGTAACTGAAGCCGAACTGGGCGAGACCCTGGGCACCGAAGCCGAGCTCGCCGAAGAAGTTGAAGCCGCTGCCGAGCTGCACGCGTGCTCCGATCGGCGAGATCTGACCGGCGAAGTAACATTTGTTGTAGGAGTCACCCCACTTGGGCATCATGTGGCTAATCTCAACGCCGGCTCCGAGGTGAGCGTAGAGCGCGAGGATTCCTGTACGGTAGTAGTCGTACTTCGCATTGAGCATGACCGCATGATATGCGATGTTTGAGTGATGCTTTCCCTTTGTCGTGGTCGACGAGAATGTGTAGGAGGGGCCGATGCGGAAGCGTGAGCCGATTCCGAAGTCAACGCCGACGTTGACAGCACCCCATGCGGTGTTGACATCGGGCCAACCGTCGTGAAGGTCACAGGCATCCATCTCTGTATAGCCGCCATATGAGGCATACAGGTTTACTTTCTGTGCGGAAGCGGGAAGCACAAGGGCTGCTGCCGCTGCAATTGTCAGTAGAAACTTTTTCATAACAGTAAAAATGTAGTGTGTGTAAGAAAACGCAGAGTGTTAATAGGTTTTAACCTTGCGTATATTCTATTAACAACACCGTGGGGCAAACGGTTTGAATCTATATGTTAAAAACAATAGAGGCTCCGGGGGTGGAGCCTCTATTGTGGTATTGGAGTGTAATCCCGATTAATCGGGATTTATCCTGATTAACCTTGGTTAATCTTGATTAATCGGGATTCAGCTGGCAGGGTCAGCGCCAGGGGAATTCCTCGGGGAGAGGCTTCCCTTTGACGGCCATGCGCACACGGGAGCAGAATTCGCGGATGGTCTTCTTGACAAGGCCGGTGTCGTTGCCGAGCACCTTGAAGAGGAGTCCGGCATCGTTTGGCAAGGTCGTGATTCCGGTGGCAAGCATGCGCTCGCGGTCGAGAGTGGCCGGAGTCTCGGCATAGATCTTGTCGGCATTCTCCTTGGGAGTGACGACTATCACATTGGCGAAAATCTCAAATTTGCCCATCACGCCGAGCTGACGCGGGTCGAGCTTTGCAGGGTCGATCACGAACTTCTCGCGGAAGAGCTGCTCTCCGTCGGGACGCTCACCGTGGCTGCACACCGACAGAATGTCGTAGTCGAACATCTCGCCGTCGCCATAGTACTTGCGGCCTCCCATGTAGATCTCGGAGTAGAACACCGTGGCCGTCGGATGGACCGAGAGCCGTGTGTCGCAGATGAAACGTGTGTGGCGGCATGGGAACACCGGCTCAGGCATGAATTCAAGGTAGGCACCCTCCTCAAGCACTATATTCTGGATCATGCCTGAGTAATTGTACTTCATCTCGGCGAGCTTTGTGGCAGCTCCGGTGGAAACCCATCCGAAGGCATCTTTCTCGACAATTATATCCTGCTGGTAGCGGTCGCCGTCAACGTTGGGTCCACCCGACGATAGTATGTAAAGACATGGCATCTCGGGCATCTCCTTGTCGAAGTAGAGTTCCTGCTGCGCGATTAGCGGCACGCGGCGGTCAATCTCGCGCAGAATGCTCTTGCCATCCTTGTCGAGGGCGAACCGGAGCTTGAGATAACCATGCTTGCCCGGCGCACCGACATACATCTGGTCGGGCTCGCGCAGATATGGCTGCATCTCATGTGCCTTCGAGAAGTCTACTTCAGGCACCGAGGCGGTTTTCAGTTTTGTGGTTTCCATAATAGTTTTGATTTCAGGTGGGTGGAGGTCAGGCTGGTCGGACATGTCAGACCTGTCGGACAAGTCGGATGGCGGTTATTTCCCGGTTTTGTCGAAGAGGGCCATCTTGAAGATGAGGTCCACGAGTTCGTCTATACCTTCGCCGGTCATACAGTTGGTGAAGACGAAGGGTTTGCCGGGGCGCATGAGGCGTGAATCGTGATCCATCACCTCAAGGCTTGCGTGGACGTAGGGAGCAAGGTCCGTCTTGTTGATGACAAGAATGTCGCTCTGCGAGATGCCGGGCCCATCCTTGCGGGGAATCTTGTCGCCGGCGGCTACGTCAATCACGTAGATGAAGAAGTCAACGAGCGCAGGCGAGAAAGTCAGAGTCAGGTTATCACCACCCGACTCGATGAGCACGATGTCGGTATCGGGGAACTTCGCCTCCATCTCCTCGACAGCGGCGATGTTCATGGATGGGTCCTCGCGCACTGCGGTGTGGGGGCATGCACCGGTCTCGACACCGATAATCATATCCTCGGCAAGAACGCCCTTCAGGGTCTTGCGGACATGCTTGGCATCTTCTGTGGTTACAATATCGTTGGTGATGATGAGTACTTTCTGGCCGAGCTCAAGAAGTCTCGGGGTTATTGCCTCGATGAGGGCAGTCTTACCGGAGCCGACAGGGCCTCCGATTCCTATTCTACAAGTCTGTGACATAGTTTAAGTATTGAAAAGTGTATTTTATTACCCTTCTATACAACAAAAGCATAGTTGCATGACAAGGGCGTGCGCCGGAGCGCTATCAGTTCATGAACATGCGCATGTTTCCCTTCTCGTGGAGCGAGGCGAGTATGTCAAGCTGCGGGAAGAAGGCGTTCATGTCGTCGACGTTCATGCGTGCCGCCTCTTCATAAAGGCTCTCCGCCCGGGCGGCAAGGTCGAAGAGTATTTTCTGTGTGTCGTAATGCGAGACGCGCACGCAACGCAACGCGGCCGAGAGCACCATGTTGATCACTCCATACTGATGGGCGCAGAACATCTCTTTCTCGTCAACACCGGCAGCGGCGTAAGCCATGCCCTGGCCGACAGGATATGTGCCCGGCACTTTCTCATCCTTGATTTCCTTGAGCCAGCGCGTGATGAGCGGCGACTCGAACAGGTGAGACGAAAGTTCGGCGAGTTTCTTACCCATTCGCTGGAGCATGAGACGCGCCTCGGCGTTCATCTTGAAGCGGTAGAGCGCGGCATCGGCTGCTGCAATGGCATCATAGTCGCCGCGCAGGTAGGCGCGATGGGACTGTATGGCAGCCACGCCGTCGCTGAAGGCGGCCTGAACCGCCTGCGAGGCCACGAACTCCCGGAGCGTGTCGGCATCGTGCACCACCTTCTCGAACGAGGCTGTCTCCAGACCGTTGGAGAAAGAGAACGTGCCGACCGGGAAAGTCGAGTCCGTAAACTGCAACAGGTGCATTATCGAACGGAAACGCGCGCCCGTATCGGCGGGAGTCTCCTTATTCTTTTCAGTGCGTGTGCTCATGGGCTATTCCGTTTTCGTCGAAGTGAATGTGTGGCACGCCATGGTGATGACCCGGTTCGGGGTGAACATGTGCGTGGCTCTCGTGGCCTGCGCCGCCGAAGAGACGGCGTATCTCATGAGGCGCGAGATAGGGGATAATCTCCAGACCCTTCTGGAACTCGTAGCTTATGCCTTCGAGATGATGAGTCTCCATCACGGAGAGCATAACCTTCTTGTCGACAGTGAGAGGCACATATACCTTGGTGCCCTTCACTACGGCGGGCCAGTGCTGGTTGCCGATGGCGTGACCAAGTTCCACCGAACGACGGAGCATTGTCTCGGCATCCTGCTGAAGAAGAGCACTGAGGTCGATGACCAGCACAGGGCTAAGCTCCACGCGGAGCACGACAGCCTTCTTTGCCTCGGGATCGTAGGCTATGACATCGCCGTCAACGACCTGAGTGTGGCGTTTGAGAGCCACGGGATACTCATCATCCTTGAGACCCTTGCCGAGGAAACGGCTTTTCTGTGCAGTCCATTGGTCGAGGATAACATAATCCACATCACAATCCTCGATTTTGTGCGCCCACTCATGGTCGCGGTTGATATTGCCTAAAATTTCAGTGTATACAGTCATAGTGTTTTTCGTAATCTTGACAGGTTTCTAAATTCGTAATCTTGATTTGTGTCCGCGAGCCGCGCGGACGGCGGTGATGGGGTAAAAAACCGGGGAGCCACGTCGGCGACGGGACTCCCCGGCCCAATAGTTATGAGAACCAGTACAGTTGACCGAGCGGGAGGTTGTCGGCAGGCGGCACGGATGCCTTGTAACCGTCAACAGTCACCTCGAACGTCTCGGGATTGACTTCGATAAATGGAGTGGCCGTGTTGAGCACCATGTCTTTCTTGGTGATCTGGCGGCAACGGCGCACAGGATAGACGATGCTCTTCAGATCGAGCTTCTCCTTGATGCCATCGTCGTATGCGGCCTGCGATACGAACGACATACGCGTGTTGGGCATAGTGGCTCCGAACGCGCCGTACATCGGGCGCATGATCTTAGGCTGCGGTGTAGGCAGCGAGGCATTCGGGTCGCCCATGTTCGCCCAGTTGATGAATCCACCCTTGAGAACCATCTTCGGCTTTGTTCCGAAGAACTCCGGCTCCCAGAGCACGAGGTCGGCCATCTTGCCGACGGCGATTGAGCCGAGCACATCGGAGATACCGTACGTGATAGCCGGGTTGAGGGTGATCTGCGCCAGATAACGGAGAACACGGAAGTTGTCGTTCGAATCGGAATCCTCGGGGAGTTTTCCGCGCACGGACTTCATGTAAGAGGCCATCTGGAAAGTACGCATGAACGACTCGCCCACACGACCCATGGCCTGAGAGTCTGAAGAGACCATCGAGATGATACCGAGATCGTGGAAGACATTCTCGGCAGCCTGTGTCTCCGGACGAACACGGCTCTCTGCAAATGCAACGTCAGAAGGTATGTTCGGGTTCAGATTGTGGCAGACCATAATCATGTCGAACAGCTCAGCCTGAGAATTGACACCGAAAGGCAGCGTCGGGTTGGTCGACGAAGGAAGCACGTTGTTGAGCGAGGCAACCTTCAGAAGGTCAGGCGCGTGACCACCACCGGCACCCTCGGTATGGTACGTATGGATTGTACGTCCGTCGATGGCGGCGATTGAGTCCTCCACATAACCGCACTCGTTGAGTGTATCGGTATGGATGGCAACCTGCACATCATACTTGTCGGCGATTTCCATACAAGCCCGGATTGCGGCGGTTGTGGTACCCCAGTCCTCGTGAATCTTGAAACCGCAGGCACCGGCCACGAGCTGTTCCTCCAGCGGACCATGCACGGAGCAGTTACCCTTTCCGAGCAGACCGATATTGATAGGAAGAGCGTCGATGCTCTGGAGCATACGGGCGAGGTTCCACGGGCCCGATGTGATTGTGGTGCCATTCGAACCATCGGTGGGGCCGATACCGCCACCGACGAGAGTCGTGATACCGTTAGAGAGGCAGTTGTATGCCTGCTGCGGCGAAACCATATGCACGTGGCCGTCGATACCGGCAGCGGTCAGGATAAGATGTTCACCCGAGATGGCGTCGGTCGAGGGACCGGTTACGATTGTCGGGGTGACACCCTTCATGATATTCGGGTTACCGGCCTTGCCGATACCTGAGATCTTGCCATCCTTGATGCCGACATCGGCCTTGATGACACCCAAGAGCGGGTCGAGAATTGTGACGTTGGTGATGACCAGGTCCACGCTGCCACCCTCGGAAGTGCATTCGTTTGCCAGACCCATGCCGTCGCGAAGGGTCTTGCCGCCACCGTAGACGGCTTCATCGCCGTACACACGGAGGTCTTTTTCTATCTCAACATAGAGGTCGGTGTTCGCAAGGCGGATCTTATCGCCCACGGTCGGACCGAACAGCATGTTGTTGTCTTGTCTTGATATAGTAGCCATAATAAGCAAGTTTTAATAATTTGACATTACAGTAAGTTCACGACAGTCTAAAACTTACTTATTTCTTAACCTCGTTCTGCGAGTATTCGGCTTCGGCCTCTTCTTCGGGCTCGGACTTGTAGCCATACTCCTTCATGCGGCGGATAGCCTCAATCTTCTTGGGATAATATGTCGGGAAGTCCTCAAGACCGGTAAAGCCGTTGGTCAGGTCGTCGAAGCCGATCACACGACGCTTGCCTGAGTAAGCCACAAGCTCAACCTCCTTCTCGTCGCCCGGCTCGAAACGGATTGCCGTGGTGGCGGGAATATTGAGGTGGTATCCGAAAGCTTTCTCGCGGTCGAACTCCAGATAGCGGTTCACCTCGAAGAAATGGAAGTGAGAGCCAATCTGGATAGGACGGTCACCGGTATTGCGGACCTTTAGTTTGACAGTTCTTCTGTCGGCATTGTATTCGATAGGTTCCGAGGCAAGAATCACTCCTCCTACGGGTACATATTCAGCGGGCTTGAAGCCGGATGTGTTCGGGTAGGCGATCGGCGGATTGCCGGGAAAAACGCCGTCTGGCTGTGCGTAAGTGGCGGCGGTGGTGTTTGTTGTGTCAGCCATAGTATGTTTCTTTTAGTGCGTTACTTAATAGGATGATGGATACTTACCAGACGCGAGCCGTCGGTGAATACCGCCTCGACCTGGAGGAGGTTGATCATGTCGGCGACACCATCCATCACCTGGTCCTTTGTGAGCACCTGGGCTGCCTGGTGCATTGTCTCCTCAACTGTCTTACCCTCGCGGGCCATCTCGAGAGCGGCGCTCGTGATGTAAGCAACAGCCTCAGGATAGTTCAACTTCAGTCCTTTGTTGAGACGGCGCTCTGCGATCATGCCGATACTCAAGAGGATAAGTTTGTCTTTCTCTTTGGGCGTTAAATGCATAGTATTACTTATTAAGAGGTTTTGGCAATCCGTAAGATACAGTCATGACCGACGCGCCACCGCCGGAGATTCCTTTTGAGTGGTATCTGCATAAAAAACAAACGATGCCGCCAATTGGTTTGCAGCATCGTCAAAAAATTCATCACTTGGGAAAAGGCTCTTCTTTATTGACTTGAAGAAAAAAAAATTGACTTGAAGAAAAAAACAGAGTCGAGTCACTGTCTTGAATAAAAACCAGAGTCGAGTCGTATTCTCAGGCATTCTTTCTTGATGTCTTGTTTTCCCTTACTTTAACAAGCTCGTGAAACACGCTATGTCCGGTAATCACCTTGTCATCCTCGCGTATATCCTCGCGCAGGTGCTCGGCATCCTCGTCGGCGGCATCAAAATTTCCGGAGAAAAGATGATTTATGGAGAGAAGCACGAGAATCATAACCGCGAGTATTACGATTACCGAAACAGCTTTGAGTATAGTTATTGTCATGATCTTGTGGGGTTTTCATAAAGAAAGCGGCCACCTCACGGCTAAGCTTCCATATTCATGTTCACCTTTACAACGCCGGGGGACGGCAGTTTGTTCGGTCGAGGCAGCCGCAGTGCGGGCTTATAAGGTGATTAAGGTGATTAAGGTGGTTAAGGTGGTTAAGAACTTTAAGAACTTTAAGAACTTTAAGAACCTTAAGAACCTTAACCACCTTATAGACCTTGGGGAGTTTGAAAAACTATAATATTTTTTAAACCTTTTTTTAATCTCAAATGTTAATATGTCGAATTTGAACCAATACAAACACACAAAGAACCAAAAACAAAAAGTTATGAAAAGAACCGTATTACTCATGTCAGCTGTCCTGGCAGTCGCCTCTTGCGGCTTCGCCCAGGGACTCAATAAGAATGAAGTCAAGGCACTCCAGTCTTTCCTGACCCAGACATCGCAGAAGGGCAACACCAATGGTGCAGTGCTTGGTCTGCAAGGCAACAACATCGCATCGCTTGAGGGCGTGAAAGTCTCAGGTGGTCACGTTACCGAAATCAACTGGAGCGGCAAAGATCTCGCCGGCACCCTGAATCTCTCAAACTTCCCCGCGCTGACCAAGGTCAACGTGTCGAACAACAAGCTCACGTCGCTCACCCTGTCGAACAACCCGCAGCTTGTTGAGATCAACGCCGGCAAGAACCGCATTGCCCAACTCGACATCACAAACTGTCCGCAGGTTCAGGAAATCCGCGTGAACCGCAACCGTCTCGCAGATATGGATCTCGGTCAGGTGCCTTTGCTCAAGACACTCAACATCGCCGGCAACCAGTTCGAGGCACTCGATGTCACCAACGCGGTGAACCTCCAGAACCTCAACTGTATGAGCAACCGTCTCGAAAGTCTTGACGTTACAGGATGCCAGAGTCTGAAGAACCTCTACGCGGGTTATAACGACATCACCTCGATCGAGCTTGCAGGTCTTGTGAAACTTGAGAACCTCAACCTCAACAGCAACAAGATCATGAAGCTCTACCTCCAGAACCTTCCCTCGCTGACCACGCTCTTCTGTAGCGACAACCATATGATTGAGCTCGCTCTCAACGAGTGCAAGGCCATCAACGAGGTCTGGGCTCCCTACAATGACCTGACTTCATTCACAGTGGGCAACGCACAGCAGCTTGCTTTTGTCAACCTCAACTGGAATGACCTTACCACCCTCACCCTCTCGGGTCTTAACTTCCTGCAGCGTCTGAACGTGGCCAACAACCAGCTCATCACGCTCGATGTCACCAACGACCCGATGCTGACCACCATCAATGTCACCAACAACGACATGCTCAACGACCTCCGCACAGAGATGTGCCCGATGCTCCGCAACGTGATTGGCGACGCAGAATGGTCTAACTTCTAAATAGCAAATTTGCAGCTCCTCCGGAGGGCTGTCTGAAAAATAAAGGATGCCGCTGAAAATTCAGCGGCATTTTTTTGCATAAATGTTTAATATTAATTAACTTTGTGATTAAGTAGCAGAAATAGGTGACGTGCGGTGCCATGCACCTGTTGCTCCACTTAATAAAAACATGAGATGAAGTATAATCTGATTGCCGATGCCGGTTCGACCAAGATAGACTGGGTTCTTGCCGACAGAGAGGGTGCGGTGGTGAAGCGTTTCGCCACCGGCGGCTTCAACGCGACCATAGCCTCGGAGGAGCAGACACGGACTTTTCAGGCAGAACTGCTCGGATTGCTGGAGAATTGTCCGGCACCGGACATGGTCTATTATTATGGTGCCGGGTGCGCCACACCCGAATCCTGCCTTAAGGTCAGGAGCGCTCTCCGCGACGCGACCGGAGCGACCGGAATAGAGGTAGACTCCGACCTGCTCGGTGCGGCACGCGGCCTTTTCGGCAGCCGGCCTGGAATAGCCTGCATACTCGGAACGGGCAGCAACTCCTGCCTGTACGACGGGGAGAGAATCCGGCACAACATCCCTTCGCTCGGCTTTATTCTCGGCGACGAAGGTGGTGGTGCGGCAATCGGGCGGCAGTTCGTCAAGGACTGGTTGAGAGGAGGCATACCGACAGATGCCAAAGAGCATCTCGACAAGCTGGACTTTCACCTTGAGCTTAAGGATGTGCTCGACAATGTGTACCGCTCCCCTGCCCCGAACCGTTATCTCGCCTCGTTTCTTCCGGTTGTGGCGGAATTGACCGATACGGATTACGGCAAATCGCTCGTCGGGGATGAGATGGAAAACTTCATCCTCAACACAGTCAAGCAATATCCCGGCCACAGCGATCTTCCGGTACGTTTTGCCGGAAGTATAGCGGCCCGGTTCGAGGGTATCCTAAGAGAGGTCGCGGAAAAGAATGGCGTGCGTATCGACATGATTGTGCGTCATCCGCTCGACGGGATTGTAAGGTATCATTCTGAAAAAACGACCAATCATGGATAACCGCAGACTTATCAATATAGCCACAGCCCTGCTGATAGGTGCTTCGTGCGCAGTGCCGGTGCTCGCCGACGAATACTGGGACCAGCGCGTGAGCCTGTTCGAACTTCTTCCGGTCCATGAGGACGACATCGTTTTCCTCGGCAACTCGATTACCGACGGCGGAGAGTTCAACGAACTGTTCGGAATGGACAACATACTGAACCGAGGCATACGCTCCGACCTGATAACAGGAGTGGAGAAACGTCTCGGTCAGGTCACTGCCGGGAAACCGGCCAAGATTTTCCTGCTGATCGGCATCAACGACGTGTCTCACGGACATTCGGTCGATGAGCTTGCACGCCGTTACGAACGTCTTGTAAAGAAAATCAGGGAGGAATCCCCGACCACACGCCTTTACCTGCAATCGGTCATGCCGGTCAACAACAGTTTCGGCCGTTACAAGGCGCTTAAAGGGAAAGAAAAGAGAATCGTCGGACTGAACGAACGGATAAAGGATATTGCCGGAAGACATGGCGCTGTCTATGTGGATCTCTGGCCCGGCCTGGCAGATGCCGACGGCAATCTGAACCGCGATTTTACCAACGACGGACTGCATCTCAACGGACGTGGTTACCGCGTATGGACCCACAGCATAGAAAATCTTGTAAAAGAATAACGGCGTACCCGCTACCCGGCACCGGAGCATCTGCAAAACAAACCGATGTGCCTGTAAAATTTATAAACAGAAGAAATGAAAATTAGAACCATAATATCGACAGCCCTCCTCTCGCTTGCCGTAACCGGCATGAGCGCCCAGGAACAGATTGTGATCGAGCCGCTGTTTGAATATGTGTCCGCACCCGATGACATGGACGGACTTCAGGAACGCTCGGACTATCTGATGGAACACTTCTGGGACCCGATGAACTTCAAGGACAAGACATCGGTAGACCAGAACGCTCTCAACGACGCATTCAAGACTTATGTGGCACCCATGCGTTTCGCCGATGCCACGAAGGTAGACGCATCTATCGCCAAGCTGCTGTCGCAGATCTCAAAGAACCCCGTGCTCTCGCTCCAGTTTGCCAAAGCTGCCGAGGAGGCACTCTACGGACCGCGTGCCAACTACTGGCACGACGGTATATTCCTCCGGTTCATCGACAACGTGATGCACAACAAGGGGGTGAAGAAAGAGCGTAAACTCCGCTACGAACGGCTGCGCACACAGCTCAACAACACGCTGCAGGGGTCCGTGCCGCCCGAGTTCGACTACACAACCCCCGACGGCAAGACCGCACATTATCATCCGAACGGTGTTATAACGGTGATTGAGTTCGGCGACCCCGACTGCGATGACTGCCGCATGTCGAAGCTGAAGATGGAGACCGATGTCCGTTTCAGCTCGAATGTGGACAAGGGCAAGGTCAACGTGCTCTTCATATATGCCGATCCCGAAGATGGCTGGGAGGATAAGCTGAAAGACTATCCCTCGAAATGGCACGTCGGCGCAAGCGAGACGGTGACCGACATATACGACCTGCGCGAGACACCGTCAATCTACGTGATTGACCGCGAGGGAAAGATCGCCGCCAAACTCGTTGACGTCCGCACCGCCATGCAGATAGCATCGGCTGCGGCCGAGCAGTAAATGACACGTGTCAAAGCATACACAACCGATATAAGTTATGACAAATATTTTCAAACAGATATATATCCGCACATCAGGATACTCATATACCAATATGGGGCGTCTGTTCCTGCGGCTCTTCGTGGGAGTGATGCTCATGCAGTTCGGTCTGAGACAATGGCTCCACTTCGACGATGCGAGCCTGATATTCCCATCGTCGCTCGGCATGGATCCGGCCACAAGCATGACGGTCATGATAATAATAGAGATACTATGCTCATTCTTCATCATGATCGGCTTCTGCACTCGTCTTATGGTGATACCGCCGTTCATCGCGATGATTCTTGCGGAGCATTACCTGCTCGGCAAGACAGCCGAGGCAAGCTACCTTATCTCCTGGTCGCAGCCGGGCTATCTGCCCATCATGTTCATGGGAATCTATTTCTTCATCCTTCTGGTCGGACCGGGCAAGATTTCGGTTGACTACTTCCTGTCGCTGCATTTCATACATTCCGACAACCAGAGCGAATCAGAACTTGAGGAGGTATGAAAATCGCAGTACTTGTGTCGGGAGGCGTTGACAGTTCCGTTGTGGTTGACCTGCTCCACAGGCAGGGGCATGAACTGCATCTGTTCTACATACGCATCGGCACCGACAACGGCGAGGGCGACTGCTCGGCCGAGGAGGATATAGAGATGTGTACCCTGATAGCCCGCAAGTACGGGTTGCCGCTGAAGACCGTCTCGCTCCACGAGGAATACTGGGACAGCGTGATGGCCTACACCCTGCGCACCGTCCGCGAGGGTCTGACCCCTCACCCCGACATGATGTGCAACAAGCTCGTAAAGTTCGGATTTTTCGAGGAGCGCTGGGGGCATGAGTTCGACAAGGTGGCTACGGGTCACTACGCATCGGTCGTTGAGAAAGATGGCAAGTACTGGCTCGCCACGGCGGCCGACCCGGTGAAAGACCAGACCGACTTCCTGGCGCAGATAAGCTACAGCCAGCTGAGTCATCTCATCTTCCCGCTGGGCGACATACCCAAGAGCGAGGTGCGCCGTCTGGCACAGGAGGCCGGACTGCCTACAGCCGTCCGCAAGGACTCGCAGGGAATCTGCTTCCTCGGCAAGATAAACTACAATGATTTCATAGAACGGCATCTCGGCACACGCCCCGGGCCGATTGTCGAGATCGAGACCGGAAAGAAGATAGGCACCCACCGTGGCTACTGGTTCCACACCATAGGCCAGCGCAAGGGTCTCGGTCTGAGCGGCGGTCCATGGTACGTGGTCCGCAAGAACGTTCGCGACAATGTGGTCTACGTATCGAACGGCTACGACACACGCCGCCAGTACGGTCGGCGAATACCGGTCGAAGAGATGCACTGGATAACAGAGAACCCCTTTGCCGGTGCTGAGAACGCAGCCGGAGAAGGGCCGGCTCCTGCCGAGCTGCCAGTGGCGTTCAAGACACGCCACTCCCCCGAGTTCATGACAGGCCGCATAGTACATCTCGGCCAGGGGGGATATGTGGTGGAATCAGATACAGATGTGCAAGGTATTGCCCCCGGACAATACGCCATAATATACACACCCGACAAGAAGCTCTGCCTCGGCTCGGGCATGATCAGTCTTCCGGAAAGCCGGAAAAAGAAAAAACACTATGGAGAAAGTCAAGCTTAAACTTGTAGGCATAACCTACAATCAGATTGAATCGGGCGTGTATGCCGTCATTCTACAGCAGGAGGGAGGCACGCGTCGGATACCGATTATAATCGGTTTTCCGGAGGCCCAGGCCATCGAGTGCAAGCTCCAGGAGGTTGTGACACCGAGACCGCTCACACATGACCTGATGGTGAATGTGATGTCGTCGTTCGGAGTGTCGCTCCATGAGGTCAACATATACAAACTGCCCAACGGCGTTTTCGCCGCCGAGCTTGTACTGAGCGACGGCGACCGCACCCATGTGGTAGACTCGCGCAGCAGCGACGCCATAGCCCTTGCCATCCGCGTCGGCGCACCGATTTACACCACCGTCGAGGTGCTCGACGAGGCAGGCTTCGAACCGGGAGAGAACGGCAAGAAGCGGACCACAGGCCCCGAGGCTCCCCGCAAAAGCCAGAAGGATGAGCAGCCCGTGTCGAGTTTCAATCCCGACATGAGCCTCAAGAACATTGACCAGCTCAAGGCAGACATGCAGAAGGCTGCCGAGGCGGAGAACTATGAGGAGGCCGCACGCATCAAGGCCGAGATAGACCGCCGCATGAACAACGAGAAAAAAGAAACCGGAGAAACGGAAGCGGCAGATTGACCGGCCGGTATCCAGAACATACCTAATATGAAAAATAGAAAAGACCGTATCGACCTGATGGTCGATCTCATCAGAAACCAGTGTATCGGCAGTCAGGAAGATCTGGCCGCGCGTCTCGCCGAACATGGATACAAGGTGACCCAGGCCACGCTGTCGCGCGACCTGAAGATGCTCAAGACCACCAAGGTGCCGACCGACCGCGGAACATACATGTATATACTGCCCGACAGCAACACACTCAAGGACAAGTTGCTCTCAAAGGGTGCGGCCGACATGAGCCCGAACTTCCAGAGCGGCTTCATATCGCTGAGACTTTCAGGAAACATCGCCGTGATCAAGACCCGCAACGGATATGCCGCAGGTCTGGCATACGACATAGATATGAGCAACGCACCGGAGATTCTCGGCACAATCCCGGGCAGCGACACCATCCTGGCAGTGCTCGACGAAAACGTATCGCACGAGCGGGCCATGGAGGTGTTCCGCAAAATGTTGCCGATTGACAGAAATCACCATTACAGATGATAAAGGTAGGAATAACAGGGGCGCATACTTCTGACAGCGGGGAACTCATAAGAATCCTCGCCATGCACCCTGACGTAGAGATTGTGTGGGCAGTGGCACCGGGATTCGAGGGGAAGCCGCTCACGAGCGTGCACCATGGTCTGATCGGAGAGACCACATTGTGCTTCACGGCCTCGGGCGATGTGTCGCAGTGCGATGTCCTTTTCATATGCACTCCGGTCAGCAATTCAGAACTGGCCCGCGTCAGAGCCACGAAACCCGACATGCGTATCATCATGCTTGAAGTGCCGGCCGACATGGAGTGCGCACCTTTTGAGTTTGATGACGCGCAGGAGGAGGTTGACCCGCAGCATGAGGGTGTGGTCTACGGACTGCCGGAGATAAACCGCAAGCCCCTGGTGCGCGGAGCGAGAGTCGCCTCGGTGCCTGAACCGTTCGCCTCGATGGCATTGGTCGCGCTCTATCCTTTCGCGTCGCACCTTCTTCTCAACAGCGACATAAGGATAGAGATCTCAGCCCCGGAGGCTATCATCGACTCGACCGACCTCGGCCGCGTGCGCTCGCAGGTGGTGGAGCAGCTGACAGGCGTGCAGAAAAGTTTCGCCGGAAATGTCGAGATAACCACCACCCCGTCGGAGGCACGCCGCAGCACCCTGATGAACATCAGCTTCGGATGCGCGTTGAACCTTCAGCAGATGCTCGACCTGTACGTGGTTTATGATGACCATCGCTTCTCTTTTGTCACCACCTCGCCGGTGGGGGTATCTGAAGTGGCGGGCACCAACAAGTGTGTGATCACCGTGGCCAAGAGCGACCCGGAACATTCCGCACTCGGCGTGGCGGCCGACTGCCGTCTGCGCGGAGGCGCGGGAGAGGCCGTCCATATCATGAACCTGATGTGCGGACTGCATGAGAAAACCGGACTGAATCTCAAAGCCATCGACTTCGAGAAAATTGTTTAGACAATAAAACCAAACCACCCTCTGAGATGTCAGTAAATAAAGTTATTCTGCTCGGATACGTAGGGAGTGACCCCGACGTGAGATACCCGGAGAAAGACCGGGCAGTGGCGTTCATGTCGCTCGCCACCAACGACTACTATGCCGGAACCGGCACCGAGATAACCGAGTGGCACCGTCTCGTGATGGGTGGACAGAATGCCCAGCTTGCGGAGAAATATATCCGAAAGGGCACGCGCCTCTATGTCGAGGGGAAACTCAAAAGCCGCGAATATGAGGACAAATTCAAGATCCGGCGCAGGGTCACGGAGGTAATCGTGGACCGCGTCGAGCTTCTCGGCCGCAAGACCGAGGGGCAAGCCCAATGACAAGACAATAAAAATTAAATAAAGATACCTGTTCAGAAATGAGAAAATGGAGAATTGAAGATTCGGCGGAACTGTACAACATTCCGGGTTGGGGTCTGAAATACTTTTCAATCAACGACAAGGGACACGTGCAGGTCACTCCCAAAGAGGGGTGCCATCCGGTCGATATAAAGGAGGTAATGGACACGCTCCAGATCCGCGACGTGGACGCGCCGCTGCTGTTGCGCTTCCCCGACATCCTTGACGACCGTATCCGCAAGATTTCCAATTGTTTCAAGAAGGCGGCCGAGGAATATGAGTATGAGGCCAAGAACTTCATAGTCTATCCCATCAAGGTCAACCAGATGCGCCCCGTGGTGGAGGAGATCGTGAGTCATGGCAACAAGTACAACATCGGTCTGGAGGCCGGTTCCAAACCGGAGCTTCACGCCGTGCTCGCCGTCAACACCCATGAGAACTCCATTATAGTCTGCAACGGATACAAGGATGAGGATTATGTGGAGCTTGCGCTGCTCGCCCAGAAGATGGGACGCCACATCTTCCTTGTGGTCGAGAAAATCAACGAGCTCAAACTCATAGCCAAGGTTGCGAAACGCCTCGGCATAACCCCCAACATCGGCATACGCATCAAGCTAACCTCGTCAGGCTCGGGCAAGTGGGAGGAATCGGGTGGCGATGTCAGCAAGTTCGGCCTCAATTCGAGCGAGCTGCTCGACGCTCTGTCATATCTCGAGAAGAACAAGATGACGGAGAGCCTCAAGCTGATTCATTTCCACATCGGCAGCCAGATCACCAAGATCCGCCGCATAAAGAACGCGCTGCGCGAGGCCATGCAGTTCTACGTGCAGCTGTCGAAGATGGGCTTCAGCATCGACTTCGTGGACATAGGCGGCGGTCTCGGCGTGGATTACGACGGAACCCGTTCGTCGAGCGGCGAGAACTCGATGAACTACTCCATACAGGAGTATGTCAACGACTCCGTGTCGGCTCTTGTGGATGCCTGCCAGAAGAACAATCTGCCCCACCCCAACATCATCACCGAGAGCGGACGCTCGCTCACGGCCCATCACTCTGTGCTTATCATACAGGTGCTCGAGACAGCCCAGCTCCCCATCTGGAAAGATGATGACGAACTCGGCGAGAACCCTCACGAGCTTGCGGCGGAGCTTTACAACATATGGGACAAGATTGACGCGTCGCGCGTGTTCGAGGACTGGCACGACGCCCTCCAGATACGCGAGGAGGCTCTGGAGCGTTTCAGCCTCGGCCTGCTCGACCTGAAGACACGCGCCCAGATTGAGAAACTTTTCTGGAGCGTGGCACGCGACGTGCGCGACATGACCCGCTCCATGAAGCACCCGCCCGAAGAGCTGCGCAAGGCGGCACGCATGTTGCCCGAGAAGTATTTCTGCAATTTCTCGCTGTTCCAGTCGCTGCCCGACTCATGGGCAATCGACCAGATGTTCCCCATCATGCCGATCACAAGGCTTGACGAGAAACCGACCCACGAGTGTACCATACAGGATGTGACCTGCGACTCGGACGGCAAGATAAACCGCTTCGTGGCACCTGCCGGAAGCTCCTACTGCCTGAGCGTGCATGACCTCAAGCCGAACGAGCCGTACTACCTCGGCGTGTTTCTCGTGGGTGCATATCAGGAGATACTCGGAGACCTTCACAATCTCTTCGGCGACACCAACGCCGTGCATATCGCCCTCACCAAGGATGGCTACGAGATTGCGCAGGTAATCGACGGCGAGGCCGTGGCCGACGTGCTCGACTACGTGGAGTACAACCCCAAGAAGCTTGTCCGCAACCTTGAGAGCTGGGTTACTGCCTCGATGAAGCGGGGTGTCATAACCCCCGAGGAGGGACGCCAGTTCCTCAACAACTACCGCTCCGGACTCTACGGCAGCACATATCTGGAACGTGACTGACGCACACTCTTAGTGTGTTGGAATTTACACTCTAAGAAGTACGATGAGAAAATTTCTGAAACTCTCTTATTCGGGCACACCGTTCCACGGCTGGCAGTCACAGCCGAACGCGGAGAGCGTGCAGCAGACTCTCGAAGAAGCGCTCGCGACGCTGCTCCGGGTGCCGACGCCGGTAACCGGAGCGGGACGCACCGACACGGGGGTACATGCCCGCGTGATGTATGCACATTTCGACACCGACAGCGGGATTGCAGACAAGCGGCGTTTTCTGAACGGACTGAACCGCTTGTGCGGCCCGGCTATTGCTGTCAGCGACGTAATAGATGTGCATGATGATGCACATGCACGCTTTGACGCTACCTCGCGAACGTACAAATATTTTGTAGCCCTCGCCAAGTCTCCGTTTCTTACCGGTTGCTCATGGCTGAGTCCCGGCGAACTGGACATCGAGGCCATGAACGATGCCGCCCGACTTCTGTTGGAGACCGAGGACTTCACCTCGTTCGCCAAGCTGCACAGCGATGCCAGGACCAACATATGCCGGGTGAGCGAAGCTCGCTGGGAACGGTGGGAAAACTCGTTCGGAGTGCCGGGTCTGGTGTTCACCATCACGGCCGACCGCTTCCTGCGCAACATGGTGCGTGCTGTGGTCGGCACGCTCGTGGATGTAGGTCGCGGCAAGATAGACCGCGAGGGTTTCAGAAACATAATAGAGAAAAAAGACAGATGCTCGGCCGGAACCTCCATGCCACCGCAGGCTCTTTTCCTGTGGGATGTGAGGTATCTATACGTCTGAGCTACCGGAACCGTTCCCGCTCCCTACTGACGGAGCGGGAACAAACAGTTATTAAGTAATGGATGCCAAAGAAAGAATAGACCGGTTGCGCGAGGAGCTGAACCGGCACAACCATAATTACTACGTGCTGAACTCGCCGGAGATTTCCGACCGCGATTTCGACATGATGATGAAGGAGCTGGAGGCTCTTGAAAAGGAGCATCCGGAATTTGCCGACGAGCTCTCCCCTACGCAGCGAGTCGGCTCGGACCTTACAAAAGGATTCGAGCATGTGGTGCATGAGCGTCCCATGATGTCGCTGTCGAACACATACTCGGTCGGGGAGGTTGACGAGTGGGGGGCGCGTATCGACAAGGCTCTCGACGGAGAGGAGTACGGCATAGTCGGCGAAATGAAATTCGACGGCACCTCGATCTCGCTCACCTACCGCAACGGCCGGCTGGTACGCGCCGTGACGCGCGGCGACGGCACACAGGGCGACGACGTGACAGCCAATGTCAAGACCATCCGCAGCATTCCGCTCCAGCTCCTGCCGGGCGACTGGCCCGAGGAGTTCGAGATACGCGGCGAGATTCTGATGCCATGGGAGGTGTTCGAGAAGCTGAACGCCGAGCGGGCATACAACGAGGAACCCCTCTTCGCCAACCCGCGCAACGCCGCTTCGGGCACGCTCAAGATGCAGGATTCGCGCGAGGTGGCACGCCGTCATCTCGACGCGCGGTTCTACTATCTGCTGAGCGACAATCTCCCGTTCGACACACATTACGAGAACATGCTTGCCGCCGAACACTGGGGGTTCAAGGTGTCGAAAGCCATGACCCTTCTGCACTCGCTCAAGGAGATTGATGAATACATAGCCTATTGGGACGAGCACCGCAAGGAACTCCCGGTAGCCACCGACGGACTGGTGTTCAAGGTCAACTCGCTGCGACAGCAGCTTAACCTGGGCTATACCGCAAAGTCTCCGCGCTGGGCGGTGGCGTTCAAGTTCAACCCTGAACGCGCATGCACGCCGCTCCGTTTCGTTTCGTTCGAGACAGGACGCATGGGTATCGTCACTCCGGTGGCCAACCTTGAACCTGTTCAGCTGTCGGGAACAATCGTGAAGCGTGCGTCGCTCCATAACGATGACATAATGCAGGAACTCGACATACACGAAGGAGACCATCTGTATGTTGAGAAAGCAGGTGAAATCATTCCCCAGATAACCGGAGTGGAGGTATCGAAACGCCCGGAGGGCGCGGCAAAGATAGTTTTTGTCAAGGATTGTCCGGTGTGCGGCACTCCGCTGCGCCGGATATTCGGCGAGGCGGCATGGTGCTGCCCCAACAAGTATGGTTGCCGCCCGCAGATAACGGGCAGGATAGAGCACTTCTGCGCACGCCGCATGATGAACATCGACGGCATCGGCGAGGAGACGGCAGAGACGCTGTTTGCCGCCGGTATGGTGAGAAACATCAGAGACATATACAGCCTGACCG
The DNA here is from genome assembly GCA_910578385.1 of uncultured Muribaculaceae bacterium. Classification (GTDB taxonomy): domain Bacteria; phylum Bacteroidota; class Bacteroidia; order Bacteroidales; family Muribaculaceae; genus Lepagella. The sequence goes on from CAJTQV010000002.1 coordinate 141,947, forward strand.
AGGAGATGCTGACCAAGCTCGACCGTTTCGGAGAGAAAGCCGCACGCCGCATCATGAAGGGTATAGAGGAATCGAAGTCCGTGCCGTTCGAGAGGGTGCTCTATGCGCTGTCGATTCCGAACGTAGGCGAGACGACAGCCAAACGCATAGCCCGCACGGTGAAGAGTATCGACAACATGATGACGATGAGCCTCGAACAGCTCACGGCCATACCGGATGTCGGTCCGATCATAGCCCAATGTATATTCGATTATCTCCGCGAGCCGGTGAACATCGAGAATATCGAGGCACTGCGCCGGGCAGGCGTACAACTGGAAGTTGCGGCCGACAAGCTGAAACCGGCCGGCAACGCGCTCGACGGCAAGACGGTGGTGATTTCCGGAACATTCTCGCGTCACAGCCGCGACGAGTACAAGGACATCATCATGGTCCAGGGAGGCAAGAACTCGGGCAGCATATCGAAGAAGACATCTTTTGTGCTTGCCGGAGAGAACATGGGACCCGCCAAGCGCGACAAATGCACCCAGCTCGGCATTCCTCTCGTAAGCGAGGAGGAGTTTCTCGCCATGCTTGAAGCACCGGCGGAAGTGTCCGACGGGGAAACATCAGTTTGAAGGCCATAAATCAACATAACCATTTAAAACAGAAAAAACAACATTAGTGATGAAAGTTTCACCCTCTCTGCTGTCGGCCAACTTCGCCGACATGCGTCCGGACCTTGAGATGATTAACGCGTCGGAATCAGACTACCTGCACATGGACATCATGGACGGTGTGTTCGTGCCGAATATCTCGTTCGGTTTTCCGGTCATGAAGTCTGTGTCGAAAATCTGCACCAAGCCGCTCGATGTCCACCTCATGATTGTGGAGCCACAGAAATGGATCTCACAGGTGCGCGACTGCGGCGCGGAGATTATGAATGTACATCAGGAGGCATGCCTGCACCTGCACAGCTGCGTCCAGCAGATACATGCCGCCGGAATGAAGGCCGGAGTCACACTCTGTCCCGCCACTCCGGTCTCGACATTGGTTGACATAATCGGCGACCTTGACCTTGTGCTCCTCATGTCGGTCAACCCCGGTTTCGGAGGCCAGCCCTTCATCGAGCACACGCTGAAGAAAACCGTCGAGCTGCGCCGTCTTATCGACGAAAGCGGTTCGAAAGCGGAGATTGAGATAGATGGCGGTGTGAACCTCAAGACCGGGGCGCAGCTCGCCGAGGCCGGTGCCGACATCCTCGTGGCCGGCAGCTTCGTGTTTGGCGCGGAGAATCCCGCAGCCACAATCAGCGAGCTCAGAAAACTGTAAGACACAAGAGCCGCAGACCTTTTATATATCCGGTCTGCGGCACATTTTTAATAACCCTTTAAACTAAAATATGCTTGACATGATTCCGCTGGCCATATTCGATGCCAGCGAGTTCTTCCAATGGTTTGTAGACCATGCCAACTACTGGTTCGTATTCATCTTCATGGTCATCGAGAGCAGCTTCATCCCCTTCCCCTCGGAGGTGATAGTGCCGCCGGCCGCCTATCTTGCGTGCCGCAACTACGGCGTGGGAGCTGACATGAACGTTTACATGGTGGTAGTGTTCGCCACGCTCGGCGCGTTGGTCGGAGCATTCATCAACTACTACCTCGCCCTGTGGGTAGGCCGTCCGGTGGTCTACAAGTTTGCCGACAGCCGCTTCGGGCACGCCTGTCTGATTGACCGCGCCAAGGTCGAGAAAGCGGAGAATTACTTCGACAAACATGGAGCGGTATCTACATTTGTAGGACGGTTGATACCGGCCATCCGCCAGCTCATATCGATACCGGCCGGAATCTCGAAGATGAACGTCGCGCAGTTCGCCCTCTTCACCACACTCGGAGCCTTGGTATGGAACTCCATACTCGGCGGTCTTGGCTACTGGCTCTCCATCCACGTGGACCCGGCCATGCTCTTCGACAAGATCGAGGAATACAACCGTTACCTGAGCTGGGCCGGCTACGCGCTGTTCGCCATCTGTGTGGCCTACATCCTCTGGAACGCCTTCCGCAAAAAGAAATCCTGATACCCACCAGCCCATGGGAGTCGAAATCAAATTCTCACAGTCATACTTCTGGCTTGATTCATGGATATTGGCAAATATCCTCCAACTCGGCACGCAAAGTTTCTGCAGGCGATTCCTCGACTTCAAGATTGATCCGGGACACCGTCTTTTCGATCAGATGGTTATGGCTGCCAGATGCGGAGTTGCCAATATCGCCGAAGGGACTTCAAGACATTCAACTTCAATCGAGACAGAGATGCGTCTGCTCGACGTGGCCCGCGCAAGTATCGACGAACTTCAGGGAGACTATTTCAACTTCCTTCTTCAGCATCAATCAGATGTATGGGCAATAGGCAATCCGGACCGGGAGAGGCTCTGGAAGTTGGCGATAGACAAAGCGGACTACTCCAACAGTCTGCTTCACGATGCCGCCGAACATATATTGAAACAGAAGGAACGGTTCGATACCTGGATTGAGAACGAATCGCCGCAAATAGCGGCCAATGCCCTGCTGATACTCTGTGTAAGGGTCAACAGGATGTTGCAGCGACAGCTGACAACGCGTCTCTCGCTTTTCAGAGAGCAGGGCGGCTTCACCGAGAACATGACAGCAGAGCGAATCGCAGCCAAACGCCAGCAAGCAATTAAGGCTCAGAGTCCGGTTTGCCCCAAATGCGGCAAACCGATGTTCAGGAGAATGCAGAAAAAAGGGCATAACCAGGGAAGAGAATTCTGGGGCTGCTCCACCTGGCCGGAATGCGACGGCCTCCTGCCAATTACTTCAAACAAACCGGGATAAACCGGACGACCCGAGGAAATCACGAGATAACACGTGTTTCCTCGTGATATCTCGTGATGACTCGAGTTATATCGTGACATCTCGTGACAGCCCGAGATAACTCGTGAAATCTCGTGGTAAGCCCAGGTTTCGCCAATCAATGAGGGCGCTGTGTCAGACTGACACAGCGCCCTCATTGATTGGCATTGATTGGGATAAGCCCGGAGGAATCAGCTGGTGCACCAGAGAGTTCAGCAGGTGCATTTGAGCTGCGAGGCGACAGTGGCGGCGAGCTCGCGGGCAGCGGCCAGCGACTCGTCGTCGAGGGTCTGGCGCAGGATCATCGAGGCAGCTATCGGCATCTTCATGCGATCGCTGTATTCCTGCAGCTTGGCTACTACCGCTCCCTTGGCCCATGTGTAGCCTCCGAAGGCAGCGAATACCTTGCCCTGTATCTCGCGGGTCTCCATGGCGTTCATGAATGTCTCGACGGGCGGGAAGAGACGCATGGAGTATGTCGCGCTGCCGACTATCAGTCCCTCGTAACGGAAGGCATCGGAAATCATGTCGCTCATTGATGAGTGCGAAGCGTTGTGTACGCGTATCGTGCGGACTCCGCGCGCCGAAAGCTCGCGTGCGATGACCTCGGCCACCTCGGCTGTGTTGCCGTACATCGAGCCGTAGATGATAGTCACACCCGGTTCGCTGCGGTAGGCCGAAAGCCGGTCTGTCAGCGCAACTACCTCCGCTATGCGGTCGTGCCATACGGGACCGTGGGTGGAGCAGATATATTCCAGTTCGAGCGATGAGAGCTTGGCGAGGGCACGCTGCACGAATTTGCCATACTTGCCGACGATGTTGGAATAGTAGCGGTACATCTCGGGGAAATAACGGTCGGTGTCCATCTCGGTGTCAATGATACCGCCGTCGAGTGCGCCGAACGTGCCGAATGCGTCGCCCGAGAAGAGGAGCTTGCTGTCGGCCAGATACGTCATCATGGTCTCGGGCCAGTGCACCATGGGGGTGAGGAAGAATTTCAGCTCGCGGTCGCCGAGGCTGAGGGTATCACCATCTTTGACCTCCACGAACCGGCTGTCATCTTCAATGTGGTAGAAGCCCTTGATCATTCCGATGGTCTGGGCGTTGCCGACAATGCGTATGTCTGGATATGCACGCACCACCTCGGGAATCGAGCCGCTGTGGTCAGGCTCCATATGATTTATGACCAGATAGTCAATCGTGCGTCCGGGGGCTACCGCGCAGATGTTGCTCAGGAACTCGCGCACCTCGTCGATGCGTACGGTATCGATAAGAGCGAGCTTCTCGCCTCCATCCACTATATAGGAATTGTAACTCACGCCATAGGGAAGCGGCCAAAGTCCTTCGAAAAGGGTTGTGACACGGTCGTTGACCCCGGCGTAATATACTCCGTCTGTGATTTGTTTGAAATTCATAGCGAAATTGTAATCCGTTGATTATTCTATTGAAGTTGTTTACCAACTTCATTCTGCAAAATTAACATATTTGCATGAAAGAGACACCCTGCAAGGGGTAAAAATTGCTTCAAATTTTGTAATTTTGCATCCGGAACTGCCGGAGAGGCTTCCGTCGCCGATAAAACAGGACTTAAAGCGGGCGACGACGCGCCCGGCATGGTTCACCGAGAAGTGTTATGAAAACTGCATTAATAACAATCCTGCTGCTCGTGATCTCGAACGTGTTCATGACGTTCGCCTGGTACGGGCATCTGAAACTCCAGAGCAGCGGCATATCCAAGAACTGGCCTCTGATAGCGGTCATCCTGCTGTCGTGGGGTCTGGCCTTCCTGGAATACTGCGTGATGGTTCCGGCCAACCGCATGGGCTTCCGCGAGAACGGCGGTCCGTTCAACCTCTTCCAATTAAAAATCATACAGGAAGTGATTTCGCTGACCGTCTTCACCGTGATAGCCGTACTGATGTTCCAGGGCGAGAAACTGCACTGGAACCACATAGTGGCCTTCATCTGCCTGATGGCAGCCGTCGGCTTCACCTTCCTCCCCACCTCCAACTGAGACCTATGACACCTATATATATCGCGCCCGTACAGGGGCATACTGATGCTGCGTGGCGGCATTTCCATCACGAGACTTACGGCGGCGACAACCGCTATTTCACTCCGTTCATCCGCTGCGAGCATGGCGAGCTGCGCAAGCAGGATCTGCGCGACTTCACCTCTGAACTTAACGCCGGCACCGACCTCGAACCGCAGGTGATTTTCCGCGACATGACCGAGCTTGACACTCTGCTCTCGAAGCTGCAGGCCGAAGGTGCCGAACGCATAAACCTCAACATGGGGTGCCCATTCCCCTTACAGACCGGCAAAGGACGCGGTGCCGGCTTCTTGGGAAACCGTGAAGAAATCGCCAGGCTGAAAGATACCCTCCGCAAGTACCCGGAAATCTCATTCTCGGTAAAGATGCGACTCGGCTACGAAGACCCGGAGGAATGGCGCGGGGTTATAGATGTTCTCAACAGTCTGGACCTCCGGCATATCGACGTTCACCCGCGTGTGGCACGCCAGCAATATGGCGGTGAACTTCACCTCGACCAATTCCGCGCACTACTCGGCGAAAGCCGCAATCCTGTCGTTTTCAACGGTGACATACGCACCCCCGAAGACATGACAGAGACGTTCAACCGCTTCCCTGAGATTGCGGGAGTGATGACCGCCCGCGGAGTATTGGGACGTCCGTCGCTGGCTGCGGAATATTCCGAAGGCCGCGAATGGAGCCGCGAGGAGCGACTGGAGAAGATGCTCCGATTCCACCGCACGCTTCTTGACCACTACACAGCGACACTCTGCGGCGAAACCCAGCTGCTGTCGAAGATAAAGCCCTTCTGGGAATACGCCGAAGAAGAAATCGGCCGCAAACCCTGGAAAGCAATCAAAAAATCGACCAACATCGCCAAATACCACTCAGCCGTAGCACAAATCCTAAACGAATAAACGTAAGATACTGGCAGACAACAGGAAAGGCTGCGACGGGCGCAGCCTTTCCACGATTCCACTATAAAATTGCAACTTGCTTATCGCAAGCTGAGAATTGCAATCGGGTGCGGTTCGGGTGTTGGTATGGTCTGATAACGGTTCCAATGTATTCAAGTTCCCGGCTTTGATTCGAAGCCGGGAACTTATTTTCTGTGCATGACTTCCAGCTGTCCTGCGGCAGGTTCCGCAGTCTGGTCGAATGCGTCAGCCAAAAAAGAAATTAAAAATTTTTTAAGAGGCGTCGCCGTCCTCGCGCACGTCACGCGCGTTACTCCGCCTCCATAGAAAAATATTGATTATATTTTTCTTTCTCCTCCATAGTAATATATACGACTTATATATTACTTCTTATTTCTATTACGCGCGCGCGAAGGTTACGGTTTGGTTTGTTTTGGTTTGATTTTGGTTAGGCTTTGGTTATGTTTTGGTTCGGGTTTGGTTTCAGTTCGGTTTACATTTTAAATTTACAATAAGTTTAATATCAATATTTTACAAAGACTACAATTTCAAATCTGTTTTGACCCCATTATTTTTGATGAAGAGAAATTAAAATCTCGAAGAAGGGGAATCTATCACTGCTTGTAAAAGATTTGACAGAGCGCGACGGAGAAAATAGCGGGATTTTTCCTGCGAAATCATGTGCATTCCAATTGCAAAACAGATGCAAAAATTAACCGAACCTAACCATAGGTTACAGTTTGGTTTGTGTTTGGTTCGGTTTTGGTTTAGGTTTGGTTTTCAGAATGCACATCCGGGTGAAAAAATTGAGCGGCCTATCTTTGTAGACAAACCGCTCAGATGATTGATTATCAAATGAATTTTGTGAACAGTACCGGGAACTGTAAAGTGTGCATCAAGACGGCACGATGGGCTGTTGCATGTTTTAAATGGATATATTGTGTCGATTGCGGATGTCGGGTCTAAAAGTAGATAAGATAGACTGCAGAGGACGGGGTTACTCCTCGTCCTCGTCTGTTTCTCCGCATAATTCTTTCAGGCGGTCTTCAATGGTATGAACGGTTCCACGGATGTCCATATCGACATCTACGGATTTCATTTTTGGCGTATGAAACTCCAGAAGACGCAGCTCCGCGTTTACGCGTTCATTGGCCTCCAGTATCATCATGTCCACATCAAAGTCGGACATCACAAGCGGGGTGCCGTCTGATTTTTTAAGGATGATGGAATCAAAAACCACCCCATCTTTATCTCGAAACTGAATTTCACGCGGCTTGCCATCGTCCTGAACCTGCGGTTTGGGTTCGAAGTATGCGAGGCTGTGAGCGCGAAGATAACCTTTGAGCGGATTTTCCTTGTTAGGCGTGCCTTTGACACGCCCTCCCGTTTTCTTGCCTTTTGCCATGTGATTCAAAACTTAAAACTCCGGTGCAAAAATACATCTGTAATTTAGCGCACGATTATTAACTTTTGAAACTCGTGTCGAATAATGATTGGAGCAGCAGTAGGAGCAGGAATCAGCGCAATCGGGAGCATCTTCGGAGGCATCTCGGCGAGCAAGGCTATGAAGAAAATGAAGAAGAATCTGCAAGCGCAACAGCAAGCTAACGAAGACTGGTATAACCGCAGGTATAATGAGGACGCGACGCAGCGGGCAGATGCACAAGCTATCCTAACACGAACCGAGGAGAGTATAAAGAACCGTAACAGAGAGGCCGCCGGTGCACAGGCTGTGATGGGAGGAACCCACGAATCTGTCGCAGCATCCAAGGCTGCCAATAACGAGGCACTCGCACAAGCTGCAACAAACATTGCCGTCAATGCCGATGCCCGCAAAGACCAGATTGAACAGCAGTATCAGCAGAAGGATTCGCAGATACAGGATGCTCTGAATAATCTTGAACAGCAGAAAGCGCAGGCTATCAGTCAAGCGGTGCAGGGTGTGGCACAGGCGGCCGGCGGCATAGGTGGAGCTTTCTAATCCGGACATCACTATGGCAGAGGAAACAGAAAACAGGACATTCGGGCCGCAACCTTATCAATTCGGGCAGGATGTGGTTCCGGCAACTCCGGCGATGATGGAAGAATCTGGCGGGGGTGAGAATGTGAGCTATGACAAGGTTACAACGCAGGGCACTCCCGACAATCCGCGGAATGCGCAGGAGGTCGTTGAGCGAGGTGTTGTGAATGTTGCCAATCCACAGCATGGCAGGACTGCGACATCAAACAGTAATCCCGACACAGCAGGGTCAGAGCGCAAGATCAGGACCTTACAAGACATGATTGACACGTTGGAGCCACTGGAGACTCCTGAGCAGCGCAAGAAGCGTGAGCGGAGAGAAAAGTCGGCTAAGATTATTTCTGCTGTCAGTGACGGTATATCGGCTTTGAGCAACCTCTATTTCACATCGCAGTATGCCCCGAACATGTATAACCATGAAAAGAGCAGTCAACTTAACGCCCAGAATGCGGCTATCGAAAAAGCGAGGAAAGACCGTGAGTCCAACCGTGATGCCCATCTTCGCTTTGCTCTCGCCCTCGGCGATGCTGAGAATGAGCGTGCAAAGACAGCACGGGAGATTGAAGCAGAACAGGAACGCAGAAAACTGGCAAGGGAGAAAGCAGAACATGAAGCAGAGGAGCACGGATGGAAAGCCGTACTGCAACCCGATATTCAAAGGGAACAGGCAGGAAAAGCCGACAAAGCTGAGCAGGAAGCGAGGATAGCAGAAGTCAAAGCCCAAAATGCTCCGGCCATGCAACAGGCAGAACTTGAGACTGAGAAAGCGCGAAAAGGTTCTTATGAAGCATCAGCAGGTGCATCAAGGGCCTCGGCGGCAAACTCATACGCATCCGCAACCTCGCATAATAATAAAGAATTTGTGGCATGGGATGAAAACGGCCGCCCGCATCGGTTCAAGAGCAAAGATGCTGCTGAGATTTTTGCCCGGCAACATGGCACATGGGAAGAGAGGGACGAGACTTCCACCTCCACTACCACAACAAAGCGTAACCCCAATGACAAAACTCCGAAAAGCAGTACAAGAACCACTACAAAAAAAGGTGGTTATGCAGGGAAACCTTCTTCAGCGGACAATACGCCGCCGAGCAGGAGAAACAAAAACGACAATACCCCACCAAGCAGACGATAATTGATCATGGCACAATCAAACGAAGATATTAAATGGCTCTATGGCAAACTTAAATCCAAGGGCTATGACATAGGTACCGAACAGGAGTTTGCCGCAACGCTGTCAAATCAGGAAGACAGGGACTGGTATTACCAGAAGGCGACAGACATGGGACTTAATATGGGCAGTAAAGATGATTTTGAGAGTCTTTATGCTCCGTCAACCGCCCCTGCGTCCGCACCACAAGTTGAGTCCGCGCAACAAGCGGCAGCGACAACACAGGTTACAGCTGAGCAAGAAGGCAAAACTAAGTCGGCACAGGTTCAGCATACCCCGGCGCAAGGTATGGTTTCGTTTACAGAATCTGCGCATACGATTGATGGTCAAGCCGCAACGACAGTAAAATCATCTGAGTTAAGTACGCAGCAGCGTCTGAGAAACGCTCAGCGCGGATACGAGGCGGCCAAACTGAAATATGATATGCTCGCCGACAGCAGACGGCAGCGCGAGGAGGAGAAAGAGCGGGTGGAAGCTCTGGCCATGGAATATGCGGAGCAGCAGAACCGAAACCGCATCGGTCGTGCGGCGGCAGACTTACAGCGGGAGCAAGGCGAGGACTGGGGCGAAAGCAACGATTACAGCGGTCTGGTCTATGAGAACCGAAATTCTTCCGGAGGCAAAGTGCAGGCTATGACACCGCAGGAGGCGCACGAATCATCGGATTCTACCGGCATGGGTCTTTACTATCATAAGGACAGAGCCGGGGAGGAGCGTGAGCCGTTTGCCGCAGAGGGTCGTGCAATGAGGGACCCTGAGGATATTTATCGTGTTGTGGGAGCTGTAGACCGCACCGGTGCCAGCGCGGACCCTATAACACTCCCTGAGCTTGTGGTGGAAGGGGCTTCGAAATCAAGCATTGCCGAGCGGGCAGCCGAGCTGAGGCGCATATACCCGGAAAAGTATGGCGATGTCTCAGAAACAGAGATGCGCAAGATTGCGAGTGCCGAATTTGCGGATGACCGCGACGAGGTGAACCGCAGGGTAGATGACTTTGCAGAGTCCTACCCTATCACATGGAAAGGAATGTCAGATGAGGAACGTGAAACTAAACGTGCTGAGGCCGAGGCTGAGGTAAGGCTGGAACGTGCGGCATTGACCCTGGACTCAAAATTAGAGGCGAACCGCCGAGCACGCGAGGCGCGACTGCTTGAGATCGAGAAAGAGGTACGTGCCGGAATGTCGTCGGAGCACTTGCGTGAAAGGGATTCGGAAATGGATGTGCGGCACCGTGTGGAACTGGCGGCGAAGTATGACGATGAATACCGCGCATTGCTTCAGGAAGAATACAACCTCTCGGACTTCAAGGAAAAATATGAGGCGGCCAAGAGTGACAGCGAGGGAAGTGTGCTGGGGAACTTTGCGCGAGGAGTGGGAAGAGGTTTGTCCGAAGTTGTCCGCAATCCGCTTGGACTTGTGGAGGGAGCGCGGGATACAGCCCAGTTGATGCGTGCGAAGCGGAAGCTGGGCAATGGAGAGCAGTTGTCAGAAACCGAACAGCGTGCTATGGAGAGCCATTTCCTGCGGGATGAGGAGCGTGGCGTGAGCGAGGCTAAGAAATCAGCCGCCGGCAAAGCCGGAGAGTTTACAGCAGCCCTTGTGGAGATTGCAGCTGAGTTCGGACTGAATCCGGCATCCGGGACGGTAAGGAGGACAATGACGCAGATTGCGAAAGAATTCGGACTTAAGGAGATTCGTGCTGTCCTGAGGAACACCCCCGGTTTGCTGTTCCGTCTTGGTGCAAGCTCGACAAAGGTTTCTGCTGCCAAATTCGCAGGAAACATGGCACGCATGATGGGAGCCGTCGGATTCGAGGGTTCGGCGGCAAGCATGACAACCCAGCTTGCAAAGAATATAAACGAGAGTGTGGGGAGGTCGTTGTCGGCACCGGTGTATGACGCGTCGGGCAGGTTGTCGGGCTTCGAAGGTGACAGCGGTGCGTTTGAGAAGACATTCCTGACATCAGCCGGTACAAACATGGCTTTCATGTTCCCCGCCACACTGGGTGAGAGCGCGTTGAAAGGTTTGCAGAGATACACACGCTATCTTGACCAGCGCGGAGTCGGTGTGCCTTTCGGCAACCCTGTGGACGCGATTGTGAAGATGAAGAGTGGAGAGCTTGTCGGTGTGGTTGCGGCGGATGTTGTAGGGCGTGCGGATGACGACCCGACACTTGCAGATGTATTTGATGCAGAGTCCAACAAAGAGCTTATCATCGGTCTGCTTGCTTCGGAGTTTGCGACAGGTGCCATGAAATATGCCAAAAGCCAATATGGTGCGGGCAAGGAGCGGTACAATCGTAAGATGGCGGTGGTAAGCAATGAGGCGCGTGCGCGGATGGCAGGTCGGAAGATGATGGAAGTTCTCTATGCCGATAACAGACCCGAGACTGGTATTGGTCCGGAGGAAGGAAAGGTGTCGCGTCACGGTAACAACGGAGTCCTGACTGATGAGCAGAAAGCTGCCGCAATGAAAAGAATAATGGAGGCCGATGCTCTGGATGAACGTCAGGTTTCTGATGTGCTTGAAATCATGGGCAAGATGCCATGGAGCGATGAGTCGCGAGCCGTCGTTCTTGATTATATGAGGGCGAGGAACGCGTGGCTCGGGTCACTTCATGAATATGAACGTTGGAAGACAGAACGCAAGGATATTCCGGAGGATACGTGGGTTGACACGGATCTGGAAGAGGACACCGGAGGTCAGAAACTTCTGGGAGACCGCAGCCGCAGGATAGAGGACAAATCTGGAGAAGAGAGGATAGATACCGGGGCAGAGGCAAAGAGAGAGATGGTTGAATCAAAGGCCGACGAGGCCCTTGGCAGTGGATATGAAGAGGGTTATGATGCCGGTATGGCCATGGAAAGCGGCAATCATGAAGCTGTGGATGCGATTGCGCTGCGCTACCGGGAGACACTGGATGGCATCGAGGATGCTTTCGGTGCGGAATCGGAGATGCGGATGGCGGAGTTGCAGGAAGATCCGTGGCGTTTACTTTCGGATCCCGCACTTACAGCTGACCAGCAGGACGCGGTTATCAACTATATCAATTCACAGGCAGCTCTTGACGGAGTGCAGGACGCGGCCGATGAATCAGCAGACCGCAAGCGCGAGGCAGTGACCAAGGCAGTTGACGACCGCACCCATAAGGACGTTGGGGTCATTATACCTGCCACGATGAAAGTTGACGACCGACAAGTATATATCGTCAAGGGTAATGTGATGATGTTTGAGGACGGGACCGGTGTTGACGTGCGCAACTCCGACCATAGTGTTATTGTGCTTGACCCGCAGAAAGGCGAGATTGAATTTACCTCACCCGACCAAATATTCAAGGTTGGTGAAGCTGTCGATCCACAGACGGAACTTGCCAACGCTCTTGCCGAGGTTGAGGCGCAGAGGAATATGTTTCCTGATGCTGAGCCGGACACCACATATGAAAATATTCCAACAGACGGCAACTATGAGGGTGAAAATATTCCAGAGGTCAATATTGAGGAATACGACAGAGGATATGAGGAGGGACTTGAGGTCGCAAAGGATATAGATGATACTTTGCTTGACAAGGCAATCAACCGACTCCGCGATAGATACAATGAGGGGACTTTATCAGACGAGTGGCGCGGCAGACTGGAGGCTTATGAGTATGAGCAACAGAACAGAAAATCCAATACTGTTGCCCTGACCGAAGGAACCGAGGCTATTCCGACGGGAAATGCCGTTTCGGATGCGGAAATCGCGCCTGAGACTGAGGTTTCTGTAGAAAACGGACAGCAGACAGCGCTCCAGCGCATACCGCTCCATCCCGAAACAGGGGAGCCTATGTTTGAGGCCGTGGACAAAGAGACGGCCTGGGATGGACTTGTTGAAGTAGTAGGCGGGAATGAACAGGGCGCGAGTCAGATTGCGCAGAAGCAGGTAGAGCAAGCCGGCGCCGACCTTGAGGCTTTAAAGAAGAAGCCTCCTGTGAAGAAAGAGCCGAAACTTAAAGGTTCGCCAATGGCTATGGCGGCAGCGATGAGGAAAGCCGATGATGACTATAACAATTCCATGGCCGAATATAGGCAACAGATTGCAGAGGCTGAGGCCCGACAGAAAGCGTGGAGCGGCATCATGGGTGTCTATGCCTCGCGTGATGCGGACCGCAGAGCCGCAGAGGAAGCGCAAAGAGAAGCCGGGCAAGCACAAGCGCATGCTGAAGCTGTGGCAAGGTCTGAGGAGGAAGCACGGGCTCAAGCCGAAGCTGACTGGAAGAACCGGAAAGCGAAGATGGACAAACGGGTACGTGAGCTTGCGGACCGCGCTCGCGATGTGCCCGGTGTCTTGGAAATTCTGGAAGACCTGACACCTAAGACAATAGACGAAGTCGCAGCAGAATTGCTTTCGGGGGGTGGTGTTTTGTGGAAAGACAGCGGGGCATCGCGCGGGACTACAAAAGAGACAGGCTGGAAGCAGGGCGAATTCAAGAAATTCATCGGATTGTGGCGGACAGCGGAAAAAGGGGGAAAGTCGCTTCAGAAGCTTGCGGAAGATGAGTTTCAGGAATTGTGCGATATTTATGGTGTCCATTATGACAATCAGGATGCGCTGAATGCTCTGATAGATGTGATGCAGAGTTGCGGCAGCTTCGGTGGTATACGTAATTATATCGCCGAGAAGCGATATGAGCAGGCTTCCAAGATGGTGGAGGACTTTGACCGCATGGTTGAGGCAAGCAACGAAGAATGGGCTCAGAATGCTTATGGTCTGAGTTATGCCGATGCGCTTGCGTATGAGGAAATGATGCAGGATGAGGCAGAAGAATTCCTGCGGAATTTTGACGAGAATGAATTTAATTCTATTTTTGCGGACAGATACATTCAACTTATAGAAGAATATGACAGAAGAACAGAAACGGATAACGGACCGGGCAATGGCCGAGGAGATGGAGAGATTGAAGGGCATGAATCCACAGGAGCGGAGTCGATACATGGGCGAGGCGATGAGGTTTTGTCTGGAGAAAAGACTGATCCGACCCGAGGAGCTGCAAAAGATGGAAGATCCGGCGTACAGAGTATCGATGGCACCGAAAGCGGTGGCCAGGCGGGTACTGTATCTGCTGGCGCATCCGGAATAGAGAGCGGAGTCACCGTTCCGGACCACACGGGACAAAAACTGACAGATGGGGCGAGCCCTATGGGGATAGATGCGCAGAAGGAGCCAACCGAGGCGCAGAAGATAGCCGGGAACTATCCGAAAGGGCATCTAAGTCTTGACGGCTATAAGATTTCGATTGAGAATCCGAAGGGGTCGGTGCGCCGAGGTCCAGTTGACAAGGCAACCGGGAAACCTGCATGGGAAACCGAAATGCAGAACGACTACGGATATTTCCGTGGGACTATCGGCAAGGACAAAGATCACATTGATGTGTATCTGAGTGACGCGCCGGAGCAGGGCGATGTGTTTGTAGTTGACCAGTACAATCCCGATGGGTCGTTTGATGAGCATAAAGTTATGTACGGCTTTGCTGACGGCAAGGCTGCCCTTGACGCATACCTCGCCAACTATGAGCAGGGATGGGAGCAGACAAGGCGACTGGATGTGACAGGCGTAAGCAAGGATGAGTTCAAGAAGTGGATTCAGTCAAGCAAGCGTAAGACCAAGCCGTTTGCCGAGTATAGAAACATAAAGGCACTGACCGAAGAAGTAGGACAGACACGCACACATATCAATGATGAGGGTGTGATAGTAGATGGAGATGGCCAGCCCATGACACTCTACCATGGTACGCCGAATGACATTGAAAGTGTAGCCGACCTTGAGACAGGGCATAAGCGTGGCAAAGAGGAGGGCGCACGATACAACGGGGAGGGAATATCGTTTACACCCGACCGAGATGTTGCCGAGGACTACGCCCATGACGACACCGGAAAGGGAAAGGTATTCGAGGCCAATGTTCACCTAAACAATCCTTATTACACTATTGGTGTTGCTCATTTCACCCCAGAAGAGGCCGCTGAGTTTACCGCTAAACTTAAAGCCGAAGGGCATGATGGCATCATCAACTATCCGAGTGTTGCAATGAGGGAGGCCGGAGCAGTTCCTAACGAGGTGATTGTGTTTGAGAATAAGAGCATCATTCCTATTGAATCAGAGGTGCTGTCTATGAAAACTGAGGGTTACAGCATAGAAGCACGTAAAGATACGCGCGACAACTCCGACCTCTATGCTGTCAAGTTTGACGAGCGAGTAAGTAAAGAAGAATTCAAAGGTCAGAAAGCCATAGCGAGGAAGCACGGTGGTTATTGGTCTAACTTCGGAAAGAAAGGATTCCTGTTCAAAACTGAGGCTGATGCGAAGGCATTTGCCGATGAGATCATGGGCAAAAGCGAAGAGGATGTTGCCGATCAGGCACCGCTGTCGATGACTGACTTGGGAGATGACAGCAATTCGGGCTTCCGCCCTCACACAGCACCAAAGGAAACGCCTGAAACTACGGAGAAAACCGAGAATCCGAAGAAACGGAGCAGATGGATCAGCGATGAGGATGCAGCGGAGTTTGATGAGTTGCGTAATGGCCTGCGCTCGCATCTTGTCGGGGATAGTCCTGATATTGTGCGGGAGGATACCCCCGCATACGGGCATAAAAAAAGCCCGTCGAAGAATCGGCAGGACTTAACCACTCGCTCCGGAGAGCTATTAGCCCCAACTTCAACAGGCAGTGCAAAGTTACAAAAAGTATCTGATAATCTACGCGGATTGGCTGAAAAATATTCCGGTCAAACATCTTCTCATGGAGTACTCACTGATTTTGCACAAGCCATAGATGCAAAAGGTGTTGGAGTCAGCAAATATGCAAAAATAGAATTGCCACATGGAAAGGAGGCCCATATACGCCTGAGCAACCATAATGCAAATGCTGCCACCTATGCTGAGCGAGGGAATAATGCTGATAATGTCAGCATAGTGATCAAGAGCCGACGCACTCCAAATACTTTCCAATCTCATCCGGAGGTGGAATTGACCGAGTATGTTTATACGACTGAGGCCATCAGGAAAGATGGTAATATGCTGCCGCAGGTTGCGGAGTCGCTGCGCCGTATGATCGAGACGGGAGAGTATGTGGATCTGACAGGAAAGGCGATTGTCAATCATTCTCCGGAGGTCGGTATGGATATAGTGCGGGAGGATGCACCGAGTTATGGCAAGACTCAGCCTAAGCAGATGGATGCGGAGGTGCTTCGCATGGGTACTCGCATGACCTACATGATGATGAAAGGAGGATTGCGCAAATTCTCCGACTATGCTGAGGCAATGGTTGAGGAGGTCGGCGATGCAATCCGTCCGCACCTGAAATCTCTGTATGCTGCCGCGCAGAATATGGAGGAAGTGATGAATCTGGGATGGGACGAGGAGATGGACGACCGCAAGACCGTCAAGGCTTTCGATGTCTATAACTTTGACAAGCCCGGTGCAAAGGATATAATCGGGACCGCGCAGCACATTGTTGACGAGCGGAAATCACAGGCCGACACTGAGAAGATAATTGACGAACTCAAAGAAAAGCGAAATGAGCAAAGAAAACAAGAGGCTGACAAAACATCAGCAGATACAGAAGCTGTTGCAAACCAAGCAGAGGCTATTGCAAGCAAAGTCGAAAGTGAACTCGAAGATGCAAAGTCTGAGGAAGATGCCGAAAGACTGAATACCGAAATAGACAGGCAGATTGAGGAGGTCAACAAGCAGTTGGCGTTGTTGGGTGAATATGCCAAAGGTAACGAAGCCTACAACGAGCGACACGCAGAGAGCGATGCCGCCGGGCTTATGGCGAGATTGGCCAACGACCTCGGCATAGACCTCGGCGAAGCCGCCAAAGAAGGACAGCTCATCAGAGCTAACTTCGGACCGAAACACGGTTATGTGTCAATCACTCTACCCCTCAAAGGACATGAACCTATCAAGATAGAAATATCCTTTGCCAAACTTGGTAAAGGACGAGTTGAGCTTGAGACATTCAGCGTAAGACGCACCGTCACCAACAGCGACAAATCCATCCTCGGAGGAGGCACGGACATCAAGATGTATGGCCACAGAGCAACATACAAAACACTGTTGAACGGCATCCGGGAGCAATTCAAAGCCGAATTGGATGCACTTGGAGCCAAACCTACGGTCAGTCCCCGACATGGAGAAGACTATGTAGAGATGGCCGGGCGCGTAGCCAAGCAGAACGAGAAAGACTCACAGGCCACCATGGGCGGTCTGTTTGACTTTGACGATGAAGCCGAAGTGAGCAAGCAGATAACCGATGCAGTCAAGAGCGACCTCAACACTCCTGCCAAGACCGAGGTCAAACCCAAGGCAGATGATAAATCCAAATCAGAGCCACAGCCAAAGAAAGAAGCTGAAGCACCCATTCAGAAACAATGGGCAGAGATGAAGAAGAAACACCCCGATGCGCTTGTGCTGATGCGCGTGGGAGACTTCTACGAAACATTTGGAGGGGATGCCGCCGACATATCCAAAATCCTCGGCTTGACACTCACACACAAGGCAAACATGGGTGGCACGAAAATAGAACTGGCAGGCTTCCCTCACCATGCACTCGACAGCTATCTTCCCAAGCTCGTAAGATCCGGAAAGCGAGTGGCTATCTGTGAACAGTTGGAGCAGCCGAAAAAAGCCAAACAGACAACACCGGCACTCAAGCCCAAAGAAGAACTCAGTGGCACATCAATAGAGTATCAAGAGCAGAGCGAGAAAGAGCGTGACCTTGTAGATGACATCCGGCTTGCAATTGTAGACCGGATTACCAATGCGAACGCCAAGCCGCTGACGATGGCAGAGGTACGAAAAATGGCCGAAGAAAGAGGACTCAAGGATATAACTCCCACCGACCTGCAAGAGCTTGTGGAGCGTGCCGTGAGCCTTGACTCACGAGCCATAGCCGAATTGGCATTGAGCAAGGGTAAAATCCATCCGCGTGACGGTTTTGACCGTGTGGTGAACCTGTATGAAAAGCAGCCGATGCTTACAGACCGCGACAGCGAGCGAGTTGCCAAACAGCAATACTCCACGCCCGTGCCGATGGGCTATGTTATGAACCAATTCCTGTTGGCAGACGGTTTCAATGGAAAGAGACTTTTAGAACCGAGTGCCGGCAACGGGGCATTGACAATCGGCATACCTATGGAAATGTGTCACGTCAACGACATAGACGCACGCCGCCTTGCCAACCTCCGCGCAATGGGCTATCCGAACGTAACCAACCAAGACGGCACATTACCTTTTGCCGGACTGTTTGACATGGTGGCGACCAATCCACCCTTCGGCAGCATGACACCGGAGCAATACGGGCTGTTCACAATCGACACCCTGGAGGGACAGATGGCAATCAACGCCCTGCAATCGTTGAGCGACAACGGACGCGCCGCCATCATCATCGGGGGCAGCATCGGCAAATGGCCGACTCCCTACCGCAGCAACGGCAGTTTGGAAAAACTTGCAGACCGCCAACTTTTTGGTTATCTTTACAGCCACTTTAACGTGGTTGACATCATACCGATAGATGGCAAGAAACTCTATGCACGCAACGGCACGGGGTACAATGTGCGCATGATACTCATAGACGGTCGGCGCAGAGATGCCAACGGCGAGGTAATCCGCGAAGCCACCAAAGAGAACCGCGCCTATCCTCCCGTGATGAAAGATGCGAGAGCAGAGGCCGTAACCACATTTGACGAACTATATAAGAGAGTACAAGATGACATATCACGCTTACAGACGAGAATGGATGAGCCTGTACGTCCTGACGGAGGCACAGGAGCGGCTAACAGCCGATACGATAGAGAGGACACTCCTGCGGCTGATAGCAGAGGAAGTGGAGATGGGCAACGACCCATGGGTGCAGGTGAACGAGGCGCAGCTACGGGAGGCAGATTGGGGGGAATGTCTGCTGAAAGTAGCAAGCCCAAGCCCGGAGGAACAGGAAAGCCCGGCAGCACAGCGCAGACTGACCAAAGCCGTGATGCAAACACAGGAGGTGGAAACCGCCCTCAGTTGGATGCGCGGACGGACACCGAGCGCGGAGACCAAAGTCGAGGTGACGGAGGAAGACCCAATACTTCTGGCAGACTTCCTATGGGGGATAAAGCTGTCGGAGTGGGACAGCGGAATGAACGAGGGCTGGTAAAACCGAAGATACAACTAACAGATGAGAAAGTAGCCTCACCGCACATCAGCGAGTCTAACCACCTCATGTCGCGAATGCCTGCGGCGCAGGCGATGGAATTTGAAAGCGCTCTGCATCTGCTCCAAGCCAAGCACGGCAATGTAGATGAATGGCTTGTAGACGAGCTTGGCTACGCTGATAAGTCAGACCTCTACCGCGCCCTTGCTGCGGAACAGATTGAGGGGGTTGCGATGGCTATTGACAAGATGGGCGATGGCCGAGGCTTCATCATAGCCGACCAGACAGGCATCGGCAAAGGCCGACAAGCCGCAAGCATCATCCGATATGCAGTGCGACAGGGTAAAAAGCCGATATTCTTCACACAGAAGCCCGGACTATTCTCCGACATGTACCGCGATCTCTGCGATGTGGGCAGCCCCGACCTGCGGCCATTCATTTTCGGCAGCAAGTCAGAAGCCAACATCACCACACGTGATGCAAGCGGCAAAGACATAACCGTATTCAAACGCCCTACCGACAAAGAAGTGGAGCGAGTATTTGACTACATCGACAAGAACGGTGAACTGCCGCCCGAATATGACTATGCGGTCATCACATACAGTCAGATACAGACCGGCACAGTAGACTACGACCTCAATTCCATCGACGAGCTTACAGGGAAACCCAAGACCAACCCCAAGGCATACAAGAAAGGTGGACCTACGGCAGCCGACAAAGCAGGTCAGCGCAGACGCAACATTGTGGAGCGACTTGCCAACGACAACTATGTGATATTGGACGAGGCGCACACTGCAGGCGGCCAGAGCGGCACCGGCGGTTTTATGCAGAGCATCATAGCCGATGTGAGAGGTGTAACCTATCTTTCAGCCACCTACGCTAAACGCCCCGACAATATGCCCCTCTACGCCATCAAGACGGCCATATCAGAAAGCGGCGTAGCCACCAACGAACTGATACAGGCAGTAGCGAAAGGAGGGGTGCCATTGCAGGAAATCATGTCGCGCCAACTCGTGAAGTCGGGCGAGATGGTGCGCCGAGAGCGTGACTTTACAGGCGTGAGCATAGATTGGATAGAAACTGATGCCGGGCAAGCAGAAGAACAGAGGAAACGGTTTGACACTGTGGCTGAAATCTTCGGAGACATCATGCGCTTTGAGCAAGAGCATGTACAGCCATATCTCTCCAGCATGTCTATGGAGATAGCCGCCATGGGTGAATATGCAGAACAGAAACGAGGTAAAAAGAGCATGGGCATAGACAACACGCCCTTTGCATCAAAACTCTACAATCTCCTTCAGCAACTGCTGTTCACCGTCAAAGTAGATGCCATAGCCGACAGAGCCATAAAGAACCTTGAGGCAGGGCGCAAGCCAATCATCTCATTTGTAAACACCATGGAGGGTTTCTTGAAAGAGGCACAAGGAGAAGACGCGGAGAGAGCAATCGGCATGGACGCAATGCCAACCTTTGCCATGTCGCTCCGCAAAGCCCTTGAAGGAGTTCTTCACTACTCACGTGTAGGCGAGGATAACAGCAAGACTCATGGAGTAATCCCACCCGAAGAACTTGGGGAGACTGCATTAGCTGCCTACAATGAAGTGATGGACAAAATCAACGCCATCAGCGATGACCTTCCGATTGCCCCACTTGATGCAATCCGTATCAAGATAGAGGAGGCAGGCTATTCAGTAAGGGAGTTGAGCGGTCGCAGCATTGAACTTGCCAAAGAGGACGGCAAATACTATATCCGCAACCGAGCCGAGACTGACAAGAAAAAAGCCGCCGCCGACTTCAATGAAGGCAAGGTAGATGTCTTGATGGTAAACAAGACCGGCTCGACAGGCATCTCGCTCCATGCAAGTGAGAAATTTGCCGACCAACGTCAGCGTGTGATGATAGCCGCACAGTTACAGCCCGATGTGAATGACGAAATCCAAATGCGAGGCCGTAATGACCGAACGGGGCAGATGGTGCGTGGTGCATACGAATATCTACTTTCCTCCATACCGGCGGAACAGCGACTGCAGATGATGTTCAAGGCTAAACTTAAGAGTTTGGATGCCAACACAACCTCGTCGCAAAAATCGAGTTTCAACGACATGGACATTGTTGACGTGCTCAACAAATACGGAGACCAGATTGTCTATGACTACCTCATGGATGACGTCGCCCTCAACTACGACATGGGCAATCCGTTGAAACTTGATGAAAGGAATAATGCCAAATCTGACAATGCCGAAGAAAGAGCGCGAGACGAGGCATCGGGAACAGCCCCCGAAGGATTTGCACGTAAAGCCCTTGGCCGTCTTGCCCTGCTCAACATCGCCGAGCAAGAGCGAGTTATGGAAGAAATCTCCGACCGCTACGTCAAGAAAATCCGGGAACTTGACGAACGCGGTGAGAACGATCTTGAAATATCCTACAAAGACCTCAAAGCCAAGACGCTTGAAAGCTCCGTGTGGATACCCGGCTCAGACCCCGACAGCGGCAACGCCTTTGCCGACAACGTGAATGTGGAGAAAGTGGAAGTCAACATCCTTGCCAAGCCTATGACACTTGACGAGGTAAAAGGCTTTGCTCGCACATTCATAGAAGACGATGGTGTAAGCACATGGGAGGAGTGGGTATCGAAGAAATCGCAGGAGATTGACACCTACTACGACCAAAGGATGCAGGCCACCGAGGAACGCATCAGAGCCAACCATCAAGCCACAGTAGATCGCAGACGCGCCAAACTGATAGCAGACGGCAAAGCCCAGCGTGAGAAAGGGAAGCACAACTATACTGACGCAGAGATAGAGCTGATAGTAGACAAACGCATCGCAGAGGGAAGAGCCGATGCCGAGCAACAATTGGCAGAGCGCATAGACCGGGAGCGCACCAAGATAAATTTTGTGCGCAACACACTGAAACAGCGTCTCAACCAATTCAAGCAACTGCAAGTGTTGGCGATACCCGAAAACCTCACCGAAGAGGGAACAATGAACCTCGACCCCTCACTTGGAGTGTTTGTAGGAATGAAATTCGACAAGAAATTCACTCTTGCCGGGTCATCAGCAGTATTCGCACCGCTTGACGGACGCAGAAGCGTGACAGTATCGCTCAAAGAGGGTCGTGTGGCATTCCCAAAGATATTCCATTCCTCCGCAATGATGAGGGATGCCATAGGCACATTCAGCATAGAGCGCGACTGGAACAGCAAAATATCGAAAGAGTCGAGGGAGGTACGGTATATGCTTACCGGCAATATTCTCCGCGCCCTTGTAGACTCCGAGAAAGGAGAAAGGACCAAGGGACGCATCATGACCTACACCACTGAGGACGGTGAAGTGCGGACAGGTATACTTATGCCAATCAAGTTCACCCCTGCTGACCTTCAAAGCGAAGTGCCCATATCTGAGATGAGCCGAGCCATCAAGGGAGGTGCGGAGGTCAGGAGCAGCAACGGCGAAGTGACAGTGCGCCCGATACAAAGATGGAGTCCAAAGGGCGAGTTTGAGCTGCTTGTACCCAGGAGCAAACAGCGAGGAGGCAAATACTACCTTGATGACGGAAAACTGCTGAGCATGGTAGTTGGAGGCGGCTTTGACATACCTCGCAGCGGAGCCAATGCCGTAGCGCCCATCACGAGAGAGAACCTCGACAGAGTGCTTAAACATCTTAGCGAGACGCACGGTATCAAGGTGATGCAACAATCTAAGTTGGAGAAATCGCAAGAAAATGGTAACTTTGCAGAGGAACCACAGCATACATATGAAACTGAAGATGGCAGACAAATCAACTATACAAGCGAAGCCGGAGCAGAAGGCTACGGCGGGCTATTCGACTTTGA
The DNA here is from genome assembly GCA_910578385.1 of uncultured Muribaculaceae bacterium. GTDB lineage: Bacteria > Bacteroidota > Bacteroidia > Bacteroidales > Muribaculaceae > Lepagella. Next base: position 164,936 of record CAJTQV010000002.1, read on the forward strand.
CTTCGGAGGAGAAAATGCAGGAAGCAAAGCAGTCGATAGCCGGGCCGGAGCCGATGGTGTACGGCTCGAAGATAATCCCGGAAGAACCGAACCTGGTAGTGGATTAGACAAGGCGAGCGGCGAGTTTGCCGTGGTGGAGCGCGTGTTCAAGGAGACCGGCTCGTTCAACTTCACGAGCGGGGAACGGATAGAGAGCGCAGACGATGTGGCGTTTATCTTCTCCGCGCTTGAGGATGCCGCGAAGGAGCATACATTCGCGGTGTATGTGAAGGATGGCAAGCCTACGGTCGTGGAGCTTGGCATGGGTTCGTTCAACGCCTCGGTCGCCGACATACCGACAGCGTCGCTCGCCTACTCGCGCATCAAGCCCGATGAGGTCTACTTCGTGCATAACCATCCGAGCGGCAATCTGAAATGCTCACCGCAGGACGCGCAACTGTTGCGGAAGATGCAGGAGATGTGTGATGTGCCGGTGCATGGTGTCATAATCAATCTCAAGACCGGCAAATACGGGACGTTCGACGCCACAGGGACCAGTGGCGGGGGAAGCAAGCGGGTACCTGCCGACGAAACCCGGCTGACCATACATACACTTGACAAGCAGATATTCTCGGCGGACTATGACCCGATGGCGCAGCCGTTGGTGAGGAGTTCCGCTGATGTGGCCGCGTTTCTCAACTCACAGCGCATGGGAGACCGCGCCAAAGTATCGTTCCTCATCATATCGCAGCAGGGGCGCATAGTGGGAAATATACACACGCCTTTCAGCGATATCTCCACGAGCGTGCGAGACAAGGCACGATACATCAGCGACAAAGTGGTGCAATTCGGAGGCGCGAGTGCGATACTCTACGGAGACTTCGACATGAACGACGCACAAGGGCGCGACTACCGCAGACTTAAAGACCAACTTCAACAGGTCGGCAACACAAGACTGCTTGACGTGGTAAGAGTAGAGGGCAACCACACCCGAAGCGCAACTGACGATGGCATACTTTATGAACCGGGCAGCGAGTACGGAGCAGACAAGACCGGCGACCTGCGATTCCGGCTTGGAGATGAAACGAAGACGTTTGACAAACGGATACGTACGGCAGTAGAGTATGATGCAGGACTGGAGAAAGCGCAAGGATACATTGACGCATACGAATCAAGCGAGGAAGCCAAGACTGCGAGAGCAAATGAACTCTCGGAGAAGCTACACACACCTATACGTCTTATCACTACTTCGGAAGAAATAGAGGCATTGCCGAGCAACCGCCACAAGAGGGCAAAAGGTTGGGCAGCTGACAATGGGGAGATAGCCGTTGTAGTTCCCAACAACGTCAATGTTGCGGACATCGAGAACACGGTTGTGCATGAGATTGTGGGACATGACGGACTGGAGGCTATGATTGGGCCGGAGCGTATGGATGAGTTTGTGACGGAGGTCTATGACCATGCTGGAGCGGGTATCAAGAAAAAGATTGACGCGAGAGCCGACAAGGAGTATTCCGATGACATAGACCGCATGACCCGGCAGAAAGGTGGCGGTGTGTTTGCAAAAGCCGAGGCTACCGTTGAGGCAAATGCAAAAAAACGTGATGGACATTATCAGCGTGAAGCCACCAAGGAGTATATGGCGGATATGGCCGGAGAGATTGGCGACAAGGGATTTGAACGTATGAGCCAAGAGGAGCAGACTCTTTGGGGTAAAATCAAGGCCAAGGTTCAGCAGTTCCTTGACAAGTTCCTTCGCGGACTGAAAATCGCCAAGAGCATCCGACTGACCGACAAAGACCTTGCATATATTCTCTACAAGGCATGGAAGCACAAGCGCGGGGAAGATTCGCGTTCCCGCGCTCACACGGCACCGGATGTGTTTGCCAAGGCGGAGGATATAGTCATGCGGAGAAAGACAGGGTATGGAGAATCTCCTCTTGTGGAGGTATCGGCTCGTGAGAAACAAATGTTCAGGGAGGAAAATGTCGCCGACAGGATTGAGGCACTCTTTGATGAAGCTGTGGCCGGGAACCTCACGGGGAAACCTGTTAAGGTCGGGAGGTTGACATCGGAGGGTAAGGAATACCTTGAGAGATTGTCAGGGATAAAGATGAAGGATGATGTGTCGTTCGTGCTTAATCCGTCGGATCTGGTGCATATGTATCGAGATCACTACGGAGTCAATGAGAAAGACAAGGGGAATAATATTCCTTTGACAAAAAATGACATCAGAGCAATATCAAAGGTAATAGCTGAGCCTGCGAGAGTAATATTCGGCATCGAACCCGATGGCTTGAAAAGAAAACTGTTTTATTTTCTGGCACCGGCTGATGAAGGCACCTATAATCTGCTTGAAATCTATGGAGACAGAAAAGGGAATCTGACTGCCAAAACATTCTATAAAACAAAAAAGGCCGTATCCCAACGTGTTCTGTCCTTGATGAAGTCCGAACACCTTACGTCCGTAACGGATGGGGCAAGCCTTTCGGATGCAAAGTTACCAAAATTCTTTGAATATCCAAAATCTGAGGATGAGCCAACTTACAGATTCCGGGACGGTGACCTGGGACTTGAAGAAGCCATCACCAGAATGAAGGTAGAGGCGGCTCAAGCCAACAGCGACAATCTTCAGGCCAAGCGGGATGCTATGCGAGCCATCGGAGGCAATCTCAATCACCTGCGCCGGGCAATGGCACGGCAGAGGGAGTATGACCTTACCACGGTGAAGAGCATAAGCGACCTTGCCAAGACTATGCTTGACGCAGGACTGCTTGATGATTTGAGCAAGTATGAGACCAAGCGGATACTCGGAACAATCAACAGCGTGGTCGGGAAGCAGGATGTGAGGCAGTATGTTCAGAAAGTGATGGACATAATGGTTGACAACCAACTGCGCATGGGTGCTAATGCCCTCGGTAAATTGCTTACCATAAAGGGAAGCAGAGTTGACGCGCGAGGAATTGAGGTGCAAGGAGAACTTGACCCGGAGGGCGTGGCAGTTGCCAAGGTCATCAGGAAGTCAACTTCCTTACCAAAAACGAATAAAGATGATGACGGCAATACTTTACCCGGCTGCATAGACTGGGAAATAGAACAAGCAATGGATAGAATGAGTAACACCGACCAAGCCATTGCTGATGAAGCGACCCTACAATACACCGGACTGCAAATCGCACGTCAGTTCGTTGAGAATGTCACAGAGAGCAAAGCGGAAGAAAAAGCTCTGCGGGAAAGCATCAGACAAGCCAAAGCCGACAAGGCTGCAGGTCAGATGGATGATATGGCCTACAAGCAGTATGTCATCGCGACCGAGGACGCAATCAGACAGAATAAGATAGAGCGAGCCGAAGCCTACCACGAACTTGTGGAGCAGGTGGGGATGGTGCTGGCCGAGAGTGTAAGCCGCGCTAAAGCTTGGCGCGAAGAACAAAAAATGCGTATCGAGGAGATACACCACAATGCCAACTCGGACATGCAGGGGCGCCCAACCGATGAACATCACAAGAACGATGTTGCGCAGAAGCTCGCCAACAACAGCGCGGTGCGGTTCCTGCTTGCACCTCTCGGCACATTTGACCAGATGCTGAGAATGTTCGGGCAGAAGAATGTGCGTGGAGAGGGTTATCTGTGGAACCGATACATGCGCGGATGGGTGGATGCTGCCGAAAGGGAGTATACCGGCTACCGCGATGCTTTGAAACGCCTTGACGAGAAAGTCAGTGAAGTCTATGGACGCAAGATGAAATGGGGAGACCTGTTCACTATAGACCGCAAGTTGCCGAAAGCAAATGTACGCTTTTGGGACGGAGGCGAGCCTAAAGACCACGAGCTGACGCAAGGCAACCTACTCTATATCTATATGGCTGACAAGATGTCGGACGGACGTATGAAGCTGCGCCGTATGGGTATCACCGAGAGTGACATCGAAGAGATCAAGAATTTCCTCGATCCACACTTTCTTGAACTTGCCGACTGGATGCAGGAGGAGTTTCTGGTTGAGAAGCGTAACGAATATAACGAGGTACACAAGCGGATGTTCGGTGCGAGTATGGCCGCGATAGAGAACTACTTCCCATTGAAGATACTTGCCAATGCCCGATTGGAGGAGGTGGACGTAGCAGACGATACTACTGATACCGCCCTCCCTTCCACCTCAACAGGAAGCATCATCAAGCGCAGACGCAATAACCTCGCCCTTGACGTGACCGGTGCCAATGCGTTCAGCGTGATACTTGACCACCTTCAGCAGATGGAACGGTGGGCGGCGTTCGCAGAGTTCAACCGCGACCTCAACACCCTGCTGTCATACAAGCGGTTCAGAAACCAGGTGATGAACATGAGCAGTGTGTATGGCGGAGGCAAGACGCTGTGGAGCAACTTCCGCAAGGTGTGCAGTATGGCCGCAGGGGCATACCGGCCGACAGTATCCGAGATAGACAGAACAGCCATTAATATAGCCAAGGGTGTAACTGCGGCAAAAGTATCATTTCGTATTTTTACGGCACTAAAGCAGTTTGCATCATTCCCAGCCTATCTTGTGGACTCAAATCCTCTTGACCTTGCAAAGAATGTTGCGACACCGTGGAAAGCATGGAAATGGAGTATGGAGAATCTTCCGTTATTTGAGAAACGTTGGAGAAGCCGCATATCGGGAGACCCGATATTAATGAAAACCGAGATGGACTGGAAAGCATGGCGAAGCCGTGTAGTCCAAATTGCTTCACGCATAGGTATGTCGCCAAATGCCTTTGTTGACGCACTGACGGTCTCTATTGGCGCACATTCGATGTATCAGACCAAGAAACGGAAATATTTGCGTTGGGGCATGAGTGAAGCTGATGCAGAGAAACGAGCCAAGCAGGACGCTACAATCCTGTTCAATCAGACACAGCAGTCAAGCGAGAGTGCATTTCTAAGCACTATGCAAGCAGATAGGTCATACCTAACGGCATTATTCACTATTTTCCGCAATGCTTCAATGTCCTATCAGCGTAGAGTACAACAAGCGATACGAACATTGCGTAACGTCCTCAACAAAGACTATGCAGGGCTTTCGGAGGAATTCATGGCGAAGCAGATGCGCAGAGACGGCATAGACCCCGACACAGCAGACAAGGAAGTAAAGCGCGAATACCGCAGGGGTATAATTAGCGCAATGGGTTCAGTCGCAGTGTTTGGATACATTATGCAACTCGCATGGAATATGTTCGGCTATCTCCCATACCTGTTGCTTGGAGACGACGACCAGACAAAGGATGAATTTTGGGATGACATTTGGAGTCATACCATGTTCGGATGGACAGAAGGCCTCACTGGTGGAGATGCTTATAGTGCCGCAGGAAATCAACTTGCAAAGGGTGAAAAACTCAGTGCACGAGGTGTGACAAAAGAGATGCCTGTTGCCCAAGACCTATTGACGATTTGGGACAAAATGGGTTATGATAAGGTAGCCGGTTGGAACGATGTTGTGAACCTGCTTGCGCAGTCGGCATTAGGTGTGAATCCGCAATCGCTGACCGATGCAGTTGTAGCCGTGATAGATGCGTGTGGCGATGACGCAAACTCACAGAGAGAATGTGCATTGTTGATAAGCCGTGTAATCAACTGTCCGCAGAGTCAGCTTGACAAGATATATTTTGACGAGTTGGGTGCGAGTGGAGATGAGGCAAGCCGGATGACACCGCTGGAAATCGCAGAACGATACGCCCGATACAAGACGAGACGCAACGCACCACTCACAGGGTGGATGTATTCAGATGAGGGACGTGAGAAGCAGATGGAGAAGCATCGCAAAAAGAGTAAAACTCTTGCCAAAGAGCGGCTCGGACGACAGACCAATAAGCAGGCCTCGCCGAACATCGGAGAATGGCTTGAGGAATATAAGGTTACCGAGGCGAGGCTGACAGCCTTACGCAAACTGAAAGAGAGGGATGAGGATGCCTACTATGACCAACTGGCAGCCTTGGAGCAGACACCTGAGTATGAGCGGTACGAGATAATCAAATCTTACAAGCATGACATAGAGGAGGCAACAAGAGAATGGCTTCAGGCGGAGACACCCGCGCAACGTGATGAACTTGCAAGGGCAATAGTAGGCCTCAAAAAAAGTATGGTCGAGGAGCTGCGGCAATTTTAATCTTTGGAGCCGCGAGCACTACGTGGTTGAACGCTCAACAATAGTTAAAGAAGCGGGGCGGGGATAAATATATATCTTCGCCCCGGATAATCCAATCGGACTAAAGTCCTCACACAATAACAAATAACCTCACACAATAACAAATAAGTGAGACTATGGCAACAAAGAGACTACATAAGGTCAGCCGGGTGCTCCCGAAGAGCGAGCTTGACAGCGTGAGAGAGGCGAAGCGGATGCTTGGCGAGAGCCGGGCGTTTGACGTGCTGTGGGAAGCGCAGAGCTACTGGATGGCTATGGAGACATTCAGAACCGACCGGGAACGGAACAAGAATTACACCTACGGCAAGCAGTGGGATGATGTGATATGTGTGGAGGGGAAGGTGATGAGGGAGGAGGACTATATCAAGTCGCAGGGCAACATTCCGCTGAAGAATAACCTCATACGGCGAATGGTGCAGGCCGTCCTCGGTGTCTATCGCAGTCAGGCCAAGGAGCCGACGTGCACGGCCCGGGACCGTGACGAGCAGAAGTATGGCGAGACGATGTCGACCGTGCTGCAGTGCAACATGCAGCTCAACCGGATGACGGAGATCAACGCGAGGTGCATGGAGGAGTTCCTGATCTCGGGTTTTGTGGTGCAGAGGAAGTGGTTTGGCTGGCGCGACAATAAACTGGACTGCTGGACGGACTATGTGCAGCCGAACAATTTTTTCATCGACAACAACATGCGTGACTTCCGGGGATGGGACGCGAGCTGCGTTGGCGAGGTGCATGACATATCGTTCGAGGAGCTTTGCGGACGCTTCGGCCGGAGTGCGTCGGACGTAAACAGGCTTGCGGAGATATACAGGTATGCGCGAGACCGGAGGGTCCTGGCATCGGCGTATGATGATTTCGGGTATCCGCTGCAGGGTTATTATGACTTTCTTGTGCCGAGAGACACTACGCGGTGCCGTGTAATCGAGGTTTGGCGCAAGGAGAGCAAGCCACGGTACCGGTGTCATGATGTGAACAACGGGGATGTTTTCAAGATAGACATCGAGGACTTCGAGGAGTTTGTGGGGAGCGAGAACCGTCACCGTCTGCAGATGGCCGCAGAGACGGGCATGGATGAGAGCGAGGTGCCTCTGATACGGTATGAGTGGTTCATGGATTCATACTGGTATTACTATTACCTGACTCCGTTCGGGGATATTCTGGACGAGGGTGAGACTCCGTATGAACACAAGAGCCATCCTTATGTATTCAAGGCGTATCCGTTCATAGACGGGGAGATTCATTCGTTTGTGAGTAACGTGATCGACCAGCAGCGGTACACGAACCGGTTGATCACGATGTATGACTGGATAATGAGGGCGAGCGCGAAAGGCGTGCTTCTCTTCCCCGAAGACTGTCTGCCGGACGGCATGAGTCTGGATGACATAGCGGACGAGTGGGCGCGGTTCAACGGGGTTATTGTGATGAAGTCGCCGAGGGACGGGCGCACGGTGCCACAGCAGGTCGCCAACAACTGCACCCAGATCGGAATCTCGGAGCTTCTGAACATGCAGTTGAAGTTTTTTGAGGACATATCGGGTGTGAACGGGGCTTTGCAGGGGAAACCAGGGTACTCAGGGATGTCGGCAAGCCTCTACAACCAACAGGCGCAGAACGCTACGACCTCGCTGCTTGACCTGCTGGATTCGTTCTCGTCGTTTGTGAAGGACGGGGCATACAAGGATGTGAAGAACATACAGCAGTTCTATGACACACCACGAGTGTTCAACATCGCGGGGAAGAACAGCGCGATTGTGGAGTATGACCCGAGGAAGATACGGGATGTGGAGTTTGACCTGTCGATTGTTGAAAGCACGGCGACACCGGCATACCGCGCGATGGCGAACGATATGCTTATGCAGTTGTGGCAGGCACAGGCAATCAGTGTGGAGCAATTGCTGGAGCACGGGGACTTTCCGTTTGCTGACAAACTGTTGCAGAGCATAAAGAGCCAGAGGGAGCAACTGGAGCAGGGAGAGATGCCGGAGGGGCTGTCGCCGGAACTGGCACAGCAGGCGCAGCAGGGAGCGGACATGCGGGCTGTGAGGCAGGCGGAGGGGATGCTTCGCGCGTGATAGACTTCGCGCTTCCGCGCTCACACAGCTCTACTATGCACATCGGTGCTCTAACGGTTCCACGATGCGCTTCCGCGCTCACACGGCTCGCCGAGCGCACAATACCGGTTCAGAAAACGGCTTCGGAAACGGGGCCTTTTCTTTTGGGCCTGGGTGATGAGGGGCGAGGTATGAGGCGGGGCGCGTCCATTTCGTAGAAGCAGATGTGGAGACCGATGGCACGGGTCATCAACAGGTCGTCGTGCCGGCCGACAATCGCGCCGTAGGAGCCGTTCTGTTTACGCTCGTAGACAAGGTATTCATCGAGGCAGCGGCGGTCGCGTTCGGTGTAAAGGCGCTCACGGATGCATTTGATGAGCGTTGAGATTATCATCGGCTTTGTGGCGATGTTGGTGTGAAAGCCGTATTTGCGAGGGATGCCCTGCCGGATTTCATCTTCGGACTGACGGCGGGCGTAGAGATTGGGATATATAGTTGAAATCTGATTGAGGATGTAGAGCGACTGATCACCGCCCTCGACCTGTCTCTCGCGGTCGCGGGTCTCCAATGTGTTGGACTCGATGACAAGAAGAGAGTTGTCGTAGAAGGCGGCTATCTGCGCGGCTTTCCATGCGAGGCGGTCAATGTCGCAATGTCCGTACCACTGGGCGACAACGGAAGGACGACCGCCCACGTCGATCATGTTGATGCGGTCGATTACAAGGATGACAGACCAGTCTGCCTTGGCGGAGCGACCGCCGACATCGACAATAGTGAGGTAGCGGTTGGATATGTGGTATTCATCGTCTGTCTCCGGCTTGCTCCAGACCCAGAGCTGCCCCTGGCGGTCCTCGTGGAAACGGAGGTTTTTCAGGGCATCCTTGCCTTCGTCGCGGTCGGCGTAGACATCGCCAATAAAACGTGGTGGGCGGCAACCTTTCTCAAACTCCTCGACCTGGTAGCGGTCGAAGACCATCGAGCCGGAATGGACAAAGGCCTCGACATCGTCGGAGGGATACTCGGAAGCCATAACCCCGTGGTCGTTCTTGCCGCTGCGTTCCTGTACATACCAGTTGATGGCTTCAAGCGAAGCACCTTTCTCCCACAGCCACCATAGATAACGGCCGCTCTCCTCGCGGGCGGACATCACATTGCCGTTCTCGCGGTTTGCATGGAGAGCGGTTGCGAAATCGCGCAATGCCCGGGAGTTCTCAAAGGGGAGGGAATATTGCTCAATGTCGAACCAAGAGATGAAGAGAGCCTCATATTGAGATGGAATCTTCGGGTCGGCGGCGGCGGTGTATTCGGTATGGAAGAAGTTGCCGGTTCCGTTGGCGGTGGACTCCATTACAATCATGGTGTAGGGTTTGAAGAGTATGCCTGAACATGCGGAGCGCACAATATCTTCGGGGGACTTGCCGTCGGTCTTTTTCCAGATGCCGACCTCGGAAAGGTGCACGAGCGAGTATGCACCGCCACGGCAACCATCGGGACGTTCGGCGGTGCCTATCTTGATCTTGCAGTTGCGCTGGGGGACGCGATGTGTGGAGCCGGACTTTCCGACACCTATCATCTTTGGTTCGTTGGTGTCGTAGCACTCCCCCATTTCGTGGAGCATCTCAAGGGGGTAGTCCTTGATCATGGTGTCGAACATATCCTTGATTTCATCTGAAGCCGCTCCCTGATGGGCAATAATGAGAGAGTTCAATCCACGTTTGTGAATGAACTGCAACCATGCCATGTAGAGCTGAGTGGTGGTGGAACCGCCCCACTGGCGAGCTTTGAGCAGTATAAGGCGGATGGGGAGACCGGCGCGACGTTTCTCCTCGAAGCGGGAGACGAGCATGCGCTGTGGATAGCGGAGACGGAAAAGCACGTCGGCCCCAGCATCCTTGTTGTGAATCCGGACGAGGGTGGCAGTCCAGAACGGAAAGTCGTGGCGGTAGCGGAGACGGATGAACTTTTGGGCAACCTTTGAGCGGTCGGAATCGAAATCCGCGCTTCCGCGCTCACACAGCCCCTCTTCGACAAGGAAGCTGGAGATGGAGCCGGCCCTGATGAGTTTGCTCACGAATGGAATTGAGAGCATGTCGACAGGGAGCCATTGTTGCGGGATGACGAAATCGGAAATGACAACGAGCCTGCGCTCCCCTACCGACCCGAACCCCGATATGGGATTGAAAGGGGCGTAGATTCTTTCGTTGCGTCTGTCATTTTCCTTCAGGATGCTGTCTATGTCGGTTGATGTGGCGGTCATACCATCCATTGCGAATTCGATAAATAAACTCTCCGACGGTGCGGGGAGTGAGATAAAACTTCGGGGCGGGCTGATTGACAACCATCGAGACAAGTTCGAAAAGAGACTTGTCCGGGTATTCGTCGCGGAGCATGAGGTATCTCCGGAAAATCTCCTCGAACATCTCGCGCTTGTTAGGACGCATGCGCAAGAAGGGCTTGCCCGCCAACATGCGTGCCACCTCGACAGCGGCACGTTCCTCAGAGACCCAGAATCTCTTGGCCGGCGACTCGGCCACAAGGCGGAATATCTCGGGCATGAGAATGTATCCGGTTCTGGCGAGCTGGGACCGGTAGGCACGCATGATGTCTTCGTTGCGCTGCCGTGTGAATTCCATTATGGAGCCGAAATGTTTAGCCATCTTACGCAGTGTTGTTTAATCGGTTCGCTGCAAAGATACAAAAGCGTCACAAAACTTAAAAGCGCAGATGACAACGAGGCGATTATTTTTGCGGCGAGAGTGAATAGAGAGCAGCAGCAGACCTGTCACACCGGGTATACATCTGTTGCGGATAAATTAATATAACCATAAGATTATCACGACAATGGCCGAAACAAATACAGTCACTTCCCCTACGCCAACGAGCAGACGGGAGCAGCATCTGGAGAGACTGCGCAAGAAATATCCCGACAAGAGATTCGAGGACGAAGAGGAAATCTACGGCACAATTTCCGATGATTACGACCAATTCGAGCAGGAGCTGGGAGGTTACAAAGACCGCGAGAAGACGCTGAGCGACATGTTCGCGGCCGATGAACGCAGCGCTCAGTTCCTGAACGACTGGCGCAATGGCCAAGATCCTGTGGTGGGGCTTGTGCGCACATTCGGCATGGAGATCAAGGATGTGCTCGATGACCCTGAGATGCAGGACAAGATTGCCGAAGCGAACAAGGAGTATGTGGAGCGTGTGGCCAAATCGAAGAAACTGGATGAGGAGTATGAGCGGAATATGGACGTGACCCTTGACACGTTGCGTCAGTTCCAGGCCGAGCGAGGAATGACAGATGAACAGATTGACGCAGTGATGGATTTTCTGCTCGGTGTGGTGAAAGACGGAGTGATGGGCAAGTTCAGCGCGGAGACGCTTGAGATGGGCTGCAAGGCAATCAATCATGACGAGGACGTAGCGAACGCCAGCGAGGAGGGCGAGGCTGCGGGACGCAACAGCAGAGTTGTGGAACGACTACGCAGGAGCAGCAAGGGTGACGGCACCGCCCCGCTTAACGGCAAGAACGGACGATCGGGAAACAGTAACGGACGCATGCATCAGTCGATGTTTGACCTCGCCAATGAAGCTATGTAAGCGGTGCTCGGTCGAGCTGAAGGTTGACCTCGCCAATGAAGCTATGTAAGCGGTGCTCGGTCGAGCTGAAGGTTGACCTCGCCAATGAAGCTATGTAAGCGGTGCTCGGTCGAGCTGAAGATTGACCTCGCCAATGCGGCTATGTAATCCGGATTCGGCCTACGGCCTCACACGGGACAAAATATTTGCAGATGTATGGATGGAGTTAAAGTCAAAGTCGTAAGCGGCCATATGACACCAAGCATGGGAAGCGCAGGGTTAAGGTCGCAAGTCCCGGGCGCGATGGCCTCGGTGAGTAATCTCGCGGGCGCGACCGGAGGCATAGGGCCGGGCAAATCCGCTGAACGCGATAGCAAATAATAATCAACTTAAAAATGTAAAGACATGGACGGAGAAACCGTAATTGTCGGTGGGCAGAATCCCACCCCGACACCCGGCACAGCCGGAGTGCAGTCGCAAGTTCCCGGCTCACCCACAACCGTCAGTGCTGTCGCAGGCGCGACAGACGGCGTGGGACCGGGCAATCTGGTTCAGAGTGACATTGACCAGGAACTTTTCAAGTTCAAATCGGATGACACCCCGCTTATGCAGCTCATGCTGAAAGCGAAAAAAGTCAAAGTGAACAGCCCTGAGGTTGACCACTACATGATTGATGAACCCCGCTCAAGCGTGGTGACCACATCGGCTGTGGCAGAAAGCACCCAACAGCAGTTTATCCTGCCTCTGCCGGCGAACGATGCGAGCATTCCCCGCCCCTATGGCACACTGCTTGTGAAGGGGGTTGACGGGTATACCGAGGATGGCAAGACAAAGACACCGGGCAAGGACGTGATGCTTTTCGTTGTAGGTCACGACACAGCATCGGGCAATCCGATTGTCCGCGCAGTGAATGGTCCGAAGCAGCAGGCATCGGACGAATTCTGCACCACCCCGGCCATACCTGCCGGAACAACCCTCATCATACTTTCGAACGCGCTCTACGAGACGCAGAAAGAGGTTGACCCTGACCTCATCGTTCCGCAGGCTCAGACGGTGTATCTTCAGAAGCGCGGCATGAATCAGATTGTATCTGACTATTATGAGGCGCAGAAGAAGCGCATTCCGTTCGGCAAGGCCGTAATCGCGGAAGCCGCCATCACCAACTTCAAGGTACGCGGCAACCGTACGCTCTATGCAGGACGCAAGGCGAAGTTCTCGGTACAGACCCCGAAGGCTGGTGTACAGTCCGTCTATTGTACCGAGGGTGTGCGCTATCAGGTTAAGAAAGAACTCCAGCATGCGGGCAAGTGGACAGTTGAGGAAATCATCGCACTGGCCAAGATGGTGTTCACCGGAGAGGATGTTCCGAAAAGCGTAATCTGTCTTGCAGGCAAGAACTTCCTTGAGAACATACAGTGTATCGACTATTCAAAGCATCCGGAAATTCAGATTACCACCAAGACCAATCCGGTAGGCTGGGTAGTGACGAACTTCCACACCGTGTTCGGAGACCTCGAATTCAAACACGACCCGACTCTTGACCGTCTGAAGTGGAGCAACTCCGCCTTCATCGTGGCTCCCGACAGGCTTGTGCATTACCAGTATTCAGCCGAGCACTCAAGCCGCGACCGCATGGAGGGCGAGGAGGCCACCCGCGAAGCCATCCTGGTGTGGGATGCACTCGCGCTGAAAGGTTCGTGCCACGTCTGGATCAACGGGGAGGCCACATCGGCAGATGGCAACATCAACACCGAGGCCGTACACTATCATCTCTACGACGGTGAAGAGGCACCTGAAAATCCGGCTGACGGCTGTGTGTTCTATCTTCTCAACGATTGCCCAGGCATTGGAGAGACAGCAGTCAAGGGTACGCTCTGGCAAGCCAAGAGTGGCGGAGAGGGTTCTTCCTGGGTCGAGTATACAGGAGACGTAATGGCAGTGTAACTCATTCATCGCATTCCAATTGATTAACCGGAGGGGCGGACAACAGAGGCAATACCGTCCGCCCCTCTCTAACAACAACAGCAATGAAGAAGAAAAGAGTGACATACGGGGTGTCGGGCATGATGGAATACCAGGCCATCATCAAGGTAGGCAGATCGGCGATGAAAGTATTGTTCACGGACGGCTCCATGAACGCAATGGGCACTAACCCCGCGACATATACGACCGACAGTCTCATGGTGCAGCATGCGATAGAGAACAGCGAGCAATACAAACGCGGGCGTATCCATGTGGTAAGAACTGTGCCGCTTGATGAAGATGTCCATATTGAGCGCAATCTCAAGGGTGGTACCGACAAGGGAACTGCTCCTGCAACGGAACCGGACGAAGCTTCGCTAAAGCTCAGCACAGAGACAAAAAACCGCTGTGCAGCGGATGGAGAGAGAGGAGAATCTGCGGTTGAACCACATCGCGAAGCTATAACCGAAATGGAGTTTGACAACAATGATGATGCCAAGGACTTTCTTGAAAGCAAGTTCGGCTACGTGAGAGCCAAGCTGCGCAACCGTGCCGACATTGTAGCCGCCGGGGAAGCCAACGGTATCGCCATAAGTTTCTCATAAACCCACACCCGCGATATGATTTATAAAATCCAACGGATAGTGCGTGACGTGCGTATCGCCATAGACGAGAACAATACGAGCGAACAGTTGATAGCCAGCGAGGATATCGACACTCTGTCGTTGGAGGAAATCATCCGCTCAAAAATTGTGGAGGCGGTGCGACGGATATTGACCGAAGCACCGGTGCATCTGCTTGACGGCGGCAAACATTTCGGAGACGCTGTATATTGGCGAAACCAATGCTCGGGCTGGATTCTCCTTCCTGAAGATTTCATGAGGCTTGTGATTTTCAAGATGAGCGATTGGGAGCGACCGGTATATGAGCCTATCACCGCAGCTGACCCGAAGTACCAATTGCAATTCTCACGCTACAAGGGACTGCGTGGAAATCCGCAAAAGCCGGTAGTGGCGATTGTGAGCCGGGCCACGGGTTGTGTTCTTGAGCTCTTCTCTTGCCATGATGAAAACGCAACAGTAGAGCAGGCTCTCTATATCCCGTTGCCTAAAGTTGACCGAGACGGCGGTATGTACATCCCAGAAAGATGCTATACAGCCGTAGTGTATGAGGCGGCGGCACTTGCGCTTGCAACCATAGGCAGCAACTTGTCATCAGCAATGTCAGAATTAAGCAAACAACTTTTGGTATGAGTCAGATAAAGGCAACAGAAATTGAGGGGGATGCAGCCATCGGAAGACATGTAACCGCAGGTGGTGACGCACGCATAAGCGGCCATGCGGTGGTCAAGAAGAATCTCCGGGTGGAGGGGTGGCTGGAGGCGCGGAACGTGCGGCATCCGGTGAAGGGGATGTTTGCGAGCGTGGTGCGTCTGGAGGAGGCTTGGCCGCGTCCTCATGATGGCTGGGCCGCCCTTGTCGGCACGAAACTGCCGGCCAAGCTGTATATCGCCCAGGATGGTGAGTGGCGGGCTACCGGGGGCACCAGCGGTGGTGTGACGGTGGAGTTCGACCCTACTGTCCTGAGGGAAGAGCTTGGGGCTGAGATCCGGGGCAAGGCGCTGGCCTCGGTCATCATGAGCCGCGATGACTCGGGGGTTACTCTGACATTCAAGAACGGAGCGGGCGAGGCTACGCCCGCCGCTGTGAAGATTCCGGTGGCTGTGTGGAACGGTCCCGGTGACAATGACGGTGTGGCCGGTGTGATGTCGCCGTACAAAGTGCGGATATTGGAGGAGGCTTACAGGCAATCGAAAAGCAATTCGCAGGACATCGGGGCACTCGGCAAAAGACTGACTGATTCCGTATCGCACCTTCAGGACGACATCGACGAAATAACCGGCTCGATGGGAACACCTGACGGGCTTGCCACTCTCGATGAGAGAGGCTGGCTGGTCGGGACGCAGCTGAATCCTGACACGGTGTCGGTGCGGGTGTTCCACGGGTTTGTGAAGAACGTTAAGACCGAGACAGTCGGTGTGATATTGAAGCCCGGCCAGATTTCCCAGGTTGTCTATGATACCGCCCGCTGCAAGTTTCTGCTTCAGGTAGTCGGCAGTTATTACGACGCGTGGCCGGAGGTGTCGGCATACAACGGCTCAGCCGGAGAGATACCGGTAAACCGCCTTTATGTGTATGCGGCCGAACGGAGCATCTGGTGGTGGAACGGCATGGAGCTGACCGAGATAACAGACCGGGAACTTCTTGCGGAGCTTGCGGAGAATGCCCTGAGATTGTCTAAAATCTGTGTTTTCGGGGGTTTTGTGGAGACGACTCCGAGTCTGTCGGAGGAGCGCGGCCCGGCTGATATGGAGGCTATCTTCGATAAGGAAGGGGGCGTTTTTGTGGGATGCAAGACATTGGGCACGGCTAAAATATGGTGCGGTTCATGGTTAGGCAATTCAAAGTGGGGAATCTCGCAAGGGACGTTCGCGGGGGTTGTGCCGGTCAATGACCGTCTGTATGTCTGCAAATCGGACCACAGCATGTGGGTGTGGAACGGGGAGACATTGGTCAACATCGTACCCGCCCCGGAAGAGCTGAGCCGGCTGGAGTCGGCCAAGCTCGACCGCAGCAAGATCAACCAGCCCGGAGGCGTGGCGGGGCTTGATGAGTCGGGCAAGATTGACGCCTCGCTGCTGCCCGACTCGGCACAGACCGGGGCACGCGGGCCGCTGATATGCGTGTTCGACGGCTGGACGGATGAAAGTCCGGCACTCGGGGCGGCGGTTCCGGGTCAGGGCCGCGGCGAGGTCATATATGACCGGGAGCGCGGCACATTCGTCAGCTACGAGAAGATCGGCAATTCCTACGGGTGGTTCGGCGAATGGACGGGCGACGCATCGTTTGGCGAGGTACTTGGCCCGTTCCAGGGTGTGCGGCCTGTGGCCGACCGCTTCTATTTCTGCCCTGACGGGAGCGGTCTATGGTGGTGGGACGGCACGCAGCTCATCGACGTGTCGGGATGTTCCGGTTCCGCCTCGCCTCCGGCCATCACACCCGGAGAGATCGACGACCTGCTCCAGTCGCCTCCGGCGTTCCCTGATTCCTCAGACACGGCACCGCCCTCGATCACGCTTGATGAAATCGACGAACTCCTCAGGCCTTGACATTAAAGGATAACGCCACACATGGCGACAGTATCAATATTTTTTCAACCATTTAAAATTTAAAGACAATGGCAGAGACAACAGTAAACAAATTTCTCAGTTACGAAGGCTTCGCGCACTTCATCGAATCAGTAGCGGCAACCGGCATCAAGGGCAAGGTGCTCTCCGAGACCGTGTTCACCAAGGCGATGGCCGCAAAACTTGATGGCGTGGCCTCTGACGATGACCTCACCGAACTCAGGGCGAAGGTCGCCGACCTCGTGAGCTACATCGAGTCCGATTCAAACGGCGCGATCGACAAGTTCAAGGAGATCGTGGCATTCCTCAAAGGTATCGCCGACACCGAGACGCTTGAGGGGATGATGAGTAACATCGCCACCCAGATCGCCGACGCGAAGAAGGCGGGTACCGACGCGCAGACCTCGCTCGCCAACTACAAGACTGAGGTGACAACCGCGCTTTCCGGTAAGGTTGACACCGTGGCTGGAAAGGGTCTTTCGACCAACGACTACACCACGGCCGACAAGAACCTTGTGGCCACCATCGGCAATAAGCTCGATGCCGATGACCTCGTGGAAATCACCGACGAGGAGATTGACGCGCTGCTCTTGGCTGCAACAGCCTGAGCGCACGGCGTGTGAGACACAGCGCGGGAGGCGGCTCCGGTCTCCTCCCGCGCTTCATTTTTAAACACAAAACTTCATGGAATGGCAAAGAAAAAATATTTGAGCTATGAAGGGTTGCTCCGGTTCTATAAGGATATATTCAACCGCAACAAGATTACCGGAGTCACGGTCACCCCCTCGGCGCAGGATGCAGAGCTCAATATATCACAGGACGGTTTCGATTATGTAACCACCGGCCACAGAGTAACGTTTCCGGCCGCCACCGGCACCACGGCCGGATTGTTCACGCCGGCGCTAAGGTCGGGGATTGAAATAACCATGGCCGGGATGGTTGTCAGTAAGCTCTCGTTCTCCGCCACAACAAACGCGGCAAAACTCACTGCAGGCAAGGCTGCCGCACAGGATTTGACGGCATCGCTCCCTGTAGCCTCCGACACACAGGCCGGCATACTCACTGCGTTCGACTACAAGAAGATTGACGGTAATGCGGTAGCTTCGATGAAGATAGCCCATATAGAGGGGTACGAGAGACAACTGGGAGTCAACCTGAGCATTTGCAAGAATGACGGCACAGAAACGGCAGCATACTATTTATCTCCAGCCCGTGAGGACAGCAGCGGAATCATGACAGGCACCCAGGTCACAACCCTCAATAACCTCAACACATGGAAGAACTCGATGCCGTCGCTCGCGCCGTCGCTCACAACCGGATTCTCGGGCGATGTGACGACGCTGCAAGGCTCATCGGGCGTGTCGGTAGTATCGACCAACGGCGACAGCGTGACTGGGCTCCCGTCAGATGCGCCGTCGAAGTATGGTTTGCTGTTCTGCTGCGGCTTCGGCACGACCAACCAGCTCCAGGTGTTCTTCTCGTTCTCGCATCCTTGCTACATCTACTCCCGCCAGAAGCTGAGCGGCACATGGCGCGACTGGTGCAAGCTCGTTCCCGGCACTTCGGCAGCCTCGGTGATGTCGCTCATGGACGACATGGGAATTGAGATACCCGACGCGACGGTTGCCGATGACGCACCGCAAGAGAGCGTGAACGAAGAGCCGCAGGAAGGAGGTGAGGCGTAATGGAAGAGACCACTAACAATGTATTCTCGTCGATGATGGCATCTATCGGAGCGACCATCGCGGGATTCTACGCACACTTAGCCCCGTGGCTGCTGCTCGGCATGGTGCTCGTGCTGACCGACCTCCGGTATGGAATACTCGCCGCAAAGACGCGCGGCGAGACAATCCGCACCTCGCGTGCCATGCGGCGCACGATAAACAAGATGGTCGATTACCTATGCTGGGTGACGGTTGCAGAGGTTTGCAGCCGGACGTTCGGGGTGACAATCGGCGTTCCGGTCGTGAGCCTCGCGGTGCTGTTCATCATCTACGGCATAGAGCTGTCGAGTTGCGTGAACAACTACCTTGAGTACAAAGGTACCAAGAAGCGGTTCAACTTTTTCAAGCTGATAGGCAAGGAGGAACTGCTGGAGGATAAACCGGACAGAAGTGAACGGGTAGAGGAACCAGAGACAGAAGAGGGGGGGGAAGTTATTGAAACGTAAATAAAACCAAATGGCCGCGGCGTGCCGCGACCCTACTGAAAGGACTTATGAAATTACTTATTGACAACGGCCATGGTATCGGCACAGCGGGGAAGCGCAGCCCCGACGGAAGACTGCGCGAGTACAGGTATTGCCGTGAGATTGCCGCAGAGGTGGTGAGACGGCTCAAGGCGGAGGAGTACGACGCGGAGCTGCTTGTGCCCGAGGACGCGGACATCAACAACAACGAGCGGGCGAATCGCGCCAACGCATGGTGTGACAAGCTCGGCACGGCTAACGTGTGCCTTGTGTCAATCCACAATAACGCGGCCGGCATGGGCGACCGATGGATGACCGGACGCGGCTGGGAGGCGTGGACCACGAAAGGACAGACGCAGGGCGACAAGTTGGCCGACTGTCTTTATGACGCGGCGGCGCGGTGTCTGCCCGCAGGTACGCCAATACGTACCGACATGATTGATGGCGACCGCGACAAGGAAGCGAACTACACTATTCTCAAACGGAGCCGTTGCGCGGCGTGTCTGACCGAGAACATGTTTCAGGACAACCGCGCCGAGGTTGACTGGCTGCTGTCGGAAGAAGGACGCGCGGCTGTCGTGAATCTCCATGTGGAAGGTCTGAAAGCCTACGTGGCGAAATATGGCAGGGAGTGATGGATATGTATAAAGATTTAAAAGGCTGGCGGTGGTGGGCATGGATGGCTGTCAACGTTGCTGCGATTGTGGCGGTAATGGTGTTCGCCGGCGGATGCTCGCGGAAGTGCGTGCCGGTCACGGTGGAGGATGTGCGCACGGTCACGCTCCGCGACACGGTGGAGCGTGTGCGGCTCCGCGTTGACTCGGTGCATGTCCGCGACTCGGTGATTACCGTCATACGCGGCGACACGGTGCTGACCGACCGATGGCACACGGAGTACCGCGACCGCCTCCGCGTCGATACGGTCGAGAAAGTCCGCACGCTGACCGAGTACCGGACGCGCACGGACGTTCAGACCGTCGAGGTCGAGCGGAAGCGTCGCTGGTGGGAGACCGCGCTGCTGTGGTGCGGAGGAGTGGCCGTAATAACACTTGTTGTCTGTATTGGATGGATTCTCCATGTCAGGAAATAGATTCGCAACAGTTATTGGCATAAAAGCCAGAAATGGAAGTAACTTTACATTCCTGGACATCGGTTAATAATTTAAAGATGGAGACAATTAATATACAAATATCAAGAGACGAGGTATATGAGGAAGTAGCGAAAGCGACTGACTATACCGGCTCAAAACTGATAGATGGTGACGAAACTGCGCGGGACCGCATACTCGCCGCAGACGATGACCTTGCAGAACTCGGGAGATTCTGGGACGAGTCGGTGCTCGCTGTTAACGAAAACTTCAAGGAGATGCTCATCTACGGAAAGACAACCGGAACGCCATCATGCTACATGGCTGAGATGGAAGTAAGCAAATCCTTTGACAAGTCTCTGACCCCGAGTGTGCATTCAACATTGCGCAGTTATTTCATAGCTTCAATCATCGGTCAATGGTTCAAGTTCGCCAATAAAGAGGAGGCAGCGGATTACTTCTCCCAGGCGGTCGAGTTGCTTGAGACAGCGGAACGGCTGCTGTACAGTCGCAAGAAGCCTTCGGTACCGAAAGATTAATCACTAAACATATATAATTATGGCTGTATTAGGAGCAAAGAAACCTGTAAAAATCACAATCAAAAGGTCATGGCTTCTTTTCGACATCATGAATGAGACCTTTCTGCGAGGGCGTACCATTCAGAATCGA
This sequence comes from uncultured Muribaculaceae bacterium, assembly GCA_910578385.1. GTDB lineage: Bacteria > Bacteroidota > Bacteroidia > Bacteroidales > Muribaculaceae > Lepagella. The sequence goes on from CAJTQV010000002.1 coordinate 185,816, forward strand.
GAGAACCATAAGGAAGTGGCCAGCATGTTCGCCTCGGAAGATGAGGAAAACCGTGAAAAGATTCTACGTTCAATCAAAAAGGCGTTTGCGGAGATTCAGTGCGAGCTTGCCGAGTATCTCGACGAGAAAGGCACGGAGACCGATAATTCCCATTGGGATGGGAGCACTGATCTTGTTTTCAATCTCACAATGCCGTCCAATTTCAATGAAGCTGCCACCACCGGCGTTGGCGAGACAATACATGACTATATGAAGAATCTCGCGATTGCCGAATGGTATGCCGTGACTAATCCCGGCGATGCGGAGAAATATATTGCTTTCGCACAGAAGAGCATGGAAAATATCCGTTATGCCGTGTCAAAGCGGAGTCGTCCCGCCTGCCCTACTGACTAAAGTGTATTGAGATGAGTTGTTTTCTGAATGAACAGAACGGAACTGTTGAGGCCGTGTTGAGCTTCAAGCGCAATCAATTACTGTACGACATAGCAAACTGTGCCTACATAGAGGGTCATGTCATGGAAACAGAGAACACGCATCGACATCATATGGTGCAGGATGTCGCTGAAGAAGGCAATGTTGACCGTGTGACCCGTGTGCTCGACCTTAACGTGGCTAAATGCCGTGAGATGCTCTATCCGTTCATAAAGCATGAGATACACCGTCATGAGCTGGATGATATTCTGAAAGAGACACCTGTCTATGGCATGGTACTGAAAGTGCCGCAGGATTTCAGCCAAACCACACTAAACTTATTGGAGAGGCTGATACATGAGTTTCTTGTGTGCAAGTCTTTGGCTGACTGGATGAGTATCACCAACCCTGATAAGGCGCAGACTTGGGACATAAAGGCGCAGGAAGCCGAGAGAGGGATACGGTCGGGGATTCTTTCCAGACTGCGACGTGTGCGCAGAAGGTCACACCCGTTCTGAGATATTACCGCCGGGGCAACCCGGAACTTTCCCGACAAGGATGAGAGCCGAGACGCATCACGCGCCCCGGCTCTCTTTTAACAATAACTAACTAAACCATCATGAGTATTTTTGTGCTGTGAAAGCTCGTGACAACTCGATTTACCGCGGGGTATCGCGGTTTATCACCGTTGGGGTTGTGACGGCTTGTGAAAACTTGACGCAGCTTGTCGAAGGCGGCCGGACGGGTTAGCGGGGTTGGTTGGTCTGGCGCGGGGTGAACTGCAGGGAGGCTCCGAAGATGCTTTCATCGGCCTGAAGGTTACTTTCATCGGCCTGGAGGTTGCAGACAAGCGCGATGCGGTAGTATTTGTAGGGTGTGCCTCGGAAGCCGCGCAGGTAGTGGTCGCGGCTCGACCAGACGAGATGCCAGTTGTAGAGGTCGCGCGAGCCGTAGAGGACGGATTGCACGTGGCCTTTGCGGAAGTTGCCGCGCTGGATGACGGTGTCGATGGTCTTGAGGATGTCGGGAATCTCGAGTTTGAGGGGACGGGTGACGAGCAGTTGCGGCTCAAAGGCTCCGTCTCGAGAGAAGTCCACAAGATTACCGTAGGAATCTATGGCGAGAGCTTCGGGATAGGAATTGACATTTGCCCGGAGTGTGGAGCGCATCATGCCCCAGGACTTGGATTCGAGCGAGAAGACATAGGCGTAGTCGTATTCGCCTGAGGCGTTGTAGAGGATTATGCGCTGATGCGTATAATCGTACAGCATACGTGCCTCGCTGATGAAGGATTGGAAAGCGCGGACCGGCACGCATGAGTCGGCACCATGGCCGAGTATGGCGTGCAGTTTGTCCATGGCCGGCAATGTCATTATGTTGAATGGGGAATCTGAGTTGACAGCATCGGAAATACAGGATGTCTGGGAGCCTGACAGGAGCATTATTCCCCGGGCTGAAGCAAAGAGGACTGCGGAATCTATCTGGGTAATGGCCTGGGGAGAGAGGCATACGTCACGTGTGATTGGCTGACGTGCGGTGTATGTGCCGGTCTGCGAGGTCTCGAGTGCCCAGACCCCCTGATCGGTGAATGCGTAGAGAGGGAATTGTCCGAACTGACCCTGCGACAGGGCGCGGGCGGCTGAGGAAAGGGCGATAATCCTGCTGTCTCCTATAGATACAATCTTTGATGCGCGGAAAACAAATGGATTGCCCGAGTCGGAAACATAGACGGTGGATCCGGCATTGACAGCCCAGGCATTGAAATCGTCTACAACACGCCCCACAAGTCTGTTGAGCAACTCGCGGTCAATCTCATCCTGCGTCTTGCCATCATCTTCTGTTGGTTCAACGAGCGTGAATTCCATGCGTTCAGACAAAGATTCGGCAATGTAATAGGCTCCGTCAAGCAAATCATGCGCCGTAAGAGGGAGTTCGCAATATCTGCTTATACCCTCGTTTTCATGCCATTCGAACAAAATAGCCTTGTATGCCCGGGCATCAGGATAATAATACCAATAATTATCAAGACAATACAACGATGGTTTCTGTGTGGTGACACAATGCACGCCGTCTTCACACCGGAGGCATACCATGGCATACATGCCATTACCCCGGTTTTGGTCTGTGGCAGCATTGCAGTCCATCACGGAAGGTGCCGGGGGAAGAATGACAGAACCACCAAAGTGATGCACGCGGCTATTGTATACATGAGGAATCAGAGAAATCATTCCAGAATATCTCAGAATATCATCATCGATAGTCGGTTTAGCCACAAGTGAGGTTAATGAACCATCCGGAAGTTCAAGTCCTACAAATTGCTCCGAGACTTTGAGGTCATCGTAGTCAAGGCTTTTTATGCAATAGAAGTTGGAGATTGAGGATATATTTGCCATGAAGTCCTTTTCAGAATATGCACCGGCGCGAACCACATGCTTCTGATATGATTCGGTTTCAAAAAGATCCCCGATAACACTTTTCAAAGATAGTTTCTGTATTGATTCACCATAAATGCCATTTGTGGCACATGATAATATACCGTAGGTCGAGCATTGTGAATACGGAATGTAAGAGAAATTATATTTATCCGTCTCAAATTCCTTTCCCTGATTGTAGGGCCATGCCGGCTGGGATATAAATATATCTATGCCGTCTATGACATTTTCCCAATCGGCAAGATTGTCAACTGATTCCACAAAATATCTCAATTCGGCACAGAACGCACGCAGAGTAAGACTTGGAGAAAGATCACGGTAAAAAATCAGTGGCACATATTCTGAATTGGGAATCATGAGAACCGGAGGCGACACGGCGGAATTGGTTCCGTCGTACAGACGGAGTGCGTACTTTACGAAAAAAGGGTAGATATGTCTGCCCTTGGAAGTTGCCTCTTCGGCAATAAACTTGTTCAGTGCCCCGGTGACAGCCATATATGATTCAGATGTATAGTCTATAATCTTGGCATCATCTCCGGTTTTTTTCGTTTCCGTGCCGCCATCTTCTGCTCCATCCTCTTCTATTTCCACAACCGAAAGAGTCACAGTCCCTGTAAATTCAGCGAACTCCCACATTGTATAGGATGATATTGTCAATGCAGCAAATGAAACATTAGGCCAGTCTTGATTAGGGACAAAGATTCTGTTTACCTTCTTTTTATAAGGGCGAAATCCAAATATCATATTTACCTGTGGCCATTGACCCGAATACATTACGATTTTCAAGTACATGTTTGGAGCCGGGGAAGTGACATCAAGCCGGTACCTTCGTCCCTTCTGAAGATTAATCTCGTTTGAGGGATAAATCAACTTGGTTCCGGGATATCCATCATGGGACCACACCACAGAATGATCACTCTCGGAATATGGGTCTTTGGAAATGGGCTCTTTGTTAAAAAACACTGAGCAAATCTGCGTCGGGTCAATCTCATCGACAAACGCGAGGTCATCGGGTTTGACTAAATCTATTTTTGTGTCGAAGTCTCGTGAGACTATATCTCCAAACAGGCCGAAACGCAATTTGACTTCAGGCAGTTTTGAACCCAGATAGATATACTTGTCGAGATCTGCCGCCCAGCGCAAGTAGTAGGTTGCATTGTTGCCGGACAGGATAATCATGCGCCCGATTGTTGTAACACTGTTTATTGCGTCAGGGACAGGCCGTATGGATTCAATCACAGCCCCAGTGTCATCAAGAATTGATATTGCTGTACCAACCTCATCTCCCCTCAAAGGTGTACATTCGATATAATGAGTCAGATTACTTTCCGGATTAAATTTACATATGCTTGAACCGGGTGTTATCTTGAACTTCACCGACGGTTGCGGCAGGGGTCGTATGTGGCCTTGTTCCGAGACGAGGTTATGCGAGGCGGCAAGCGTGCCGTCTGGACATTCGTAGTCGGAGGGTGAGGCTGTGAAGCCTGAGTATTTGATGTCTTTTTCCATTTATTTGAATTACAAAGGATGAGCTGTTATTATCGGGATATAGACAATGCCACCGCGAACAATCTCCTCCCCTACCATAAATGCAACCTTTTCAGCAGTCGTATTTACAACTGACAGCATTGCGCGGCATAGCTTGATGGAGTTGGCGCAATAATTGTTCCCGCTCTTTTTTGAAGGGTAGCATCTGGCCATATATCTTCCGATGCTATTGGCGTGATGTGTCGCAAAAAGAAGGTATTCGCCGTTGTCATAGGCGATATTTATGGAATCGCCTGGAACAATTTTTAGAATACGCGACACCCGTGCCGTGATGGATATTTGTCCATTACGGCGGAAGGTGATGTCGGCGCGGCGGGTTTGTCCCAACAGTTTAATCATGGTTGCAAATGTAAGGATGTTGGCTATTATTGATATTTTAAGTTTAGAAAGTAAATGCGACTGCGGTCAGATGAAGTCGATGAGGATGAATTTGTCATCGGGCTTCCCGGGGAGGTATTTCCGGATGTTGCGGCGGTTCATCAGCCGGGCGTATAGCCAGGGGCACCAGTCGTCGAGCACTGTCCATGTGCGTGAGGAGAAGAGGTCGAGCGATTCGGGGTGCGCGTCGGCGAATGTGTGAATCTGGTGCCAGTCGTATTTGCGCTGTCCTCCGCAGAACCGGATATTAGGGAAGAGCCGGACGAGGTCGCGGCAGAACATGCGGAACACGTCCTCTTTGGCTTCGGCATCTTCTGTAAGGTCGCGTGAGGGCATTTCGTACAGTACGCGGACATATACATCTTCTTGTTTGTTCCAGGCGTGGTAGTTGAGCCAACGGAGGATTGAGGTCAGCTCGGTCTGGGTGATGCGGTATTCCATGAGTCCGTGGGCTACGGTGAGCGTGTTGACATCCGGGGCGGTGAATCGCACGCGGAGGTCGAAGTAGCGTGCGCCAGCCATGTACTGTTGAATGATTGTCTTGCTCTGGCACCTCGCGAACGGGATGCAGAGGTACATCCACCATTTGCGCGGGGCGAGGTAGGTGAATGAGTTGTGGCTTCCTAATTTCATTGTTGTTGTTTGTTATTTTAATCGGGAGGTGGAGAGGTGCCTCCCGAATGGGTTAGAGCGGTTGTTCCGGTACGTCCTCTGGCTCGATTTCGGTTTCAGCCCATTCAAACAGTTCATCGGCTGTCACTTCATGAGCGTAGAAGTTGCCTTGAAGTTCGTAGTGGATTTCACTTGTCAGGTTGAGTGCTTCACATGCTTCGTCAAGGCTCTTGTATATCGGGGATTCTTCTCCGAAGATGTCCTCAACCTTGTCGCGCAGCTCGTTGATGATGGAGCTTGCGTCATTAGCGTCCAGGAACGCTTTGTGTAGGATTTCTCTGTTTGTCATTTCTTGCTGTATTTTTCGATTATTGATTGGATTTCTGATAGGCACTTGTCGCGGTCGGCTGGGGTCTTGAAACGGCATATGGCAGTAAGCCGCCCGCTTACTTTCTCGTTGCCCTCAGTGGCAAGCACCTTTTTGATTTCGTCATCGGTATAAAGCGAGACTGCGAGCCGGTGGATGTATTGCTTGTCGTTCCATACACTCCACGCGGTGTAAGGGTCGAGCGGGTATTGTTCGAAGAGGGCGTGGGAGGGGTAAAGCACAACTTGACCTCCATCGTGGTTAATTCCATTAGGTAATATCAGTTCTCTTCCTACTGAATACGATTTTGGACGTACTAATAAATAGTACTTCGGTGTTTCTACCGTAGGAGTATGAATCTCTTCAAGTGTCACATCTCCATAGAAAGGTGAATAGAATGTTTCTCCCTCATGCCCTTTCAGCAGCTCACACAGATTCAGCTGTTTGTTTTCCGGTTTATCGCAATTTGCGACATCTTGCGATAAATTGCGATTCTCTTTTGTTTCCATATCTTCGGTTGGTTTTGTTTCGGGTTCGGTGTAGAGTTCAAGGTCTTTAGCAGATGCTTGGTAAATTGTTTTGTCAATTTCCACATAGTAAGAAAAGGGAGTGGGTCGGCCTGTCACAACACCTATTTGCCCGCATAATTCCTCTTTGTAATAAGATTCTTGGATTACAACCTTATCTCCCTTGTTGAACTTCAGCTGAGGCTTCTCTTCCTCACAATACCGCTCCTTGAACTCGGCGAGGGTGAGGATAGCGTGCCCGATTGATTTTGCGAAGTTTATATCTCCCCACCATCCCAAATCATGTTCTGGACGTACTAATATGCCCTCAGTCTCTTTTATTATGCCGTCGAATGGTTCACTGACATCCCATCCATTCTCATGCAGGATGGCAAGCAGCTCCTTGGCTTCGGCCTCTGTCGGGGTGCTAACCGTTATATTTGTTTGAATTGGTTTCAGTTTCATATATCGCTCCTTTCTTCAAATAGTTCTGAGCCGAATAGCTTAGTCATAGCCGCCATAGCTCCTTTATTCTTACCATAAGCAAATGTTTTGCGGAATGCAACCACTTTGTTTTTGATAAGATTGGTTTTCTCTTGCTCTCTTATCAACTCATCGCTGCTAATGCAATAATTTGCGTATAACTTTCTGATTTCTTCTCTCTGCTCCTCGCTCAGGGCGGCGTGGTCAATTATCGGGGTGGTCATAGGTCTGATATTTTGTGTTTCGTTATACTGCTTTCTGGGAATACCGGATTATAGATGTGCTCATCCTGTCGAGTTCACGACATAGAACCTCGCACCAGGCACGGGAGATTGTAACCTCAACCGCATTGCCGATAAACTTCTTTTGGTCTGCCTGCGTACCGATAAGCACATAATCCTCGGGGAAGCCCATAATTGCTAACAGTTCTTCAATTTTGAGCATACGCATTGTTATGTCGATTATATGATACATGGCCATAAATTCCTTGATTTTTACAGTCATTGGGCTATCTGTATCGTAGACTTCAATTGCCACGTCTCCGCTCTCAGTAGTAACAAGATATGGTGGCATCTTATCCATTCGCGCTATGAGTGTGAAGCTCGGAGCATCAACAGACCCTCCCGATGAAGCATATTGAGGATTCAATAGCCATCGTTTGACAGTAACAATTTTCTGTTTGGGATTTGTTAGCACAGCCGGGTTGGGGCGTTCAATGCTTGACACCTGCCCGCCACCGGAGTATTCATTAGCCATGAAGCGGCAAGAAACAAGAGCCAAACGGTCTTTTGTCGTTAAGGTAGATGCAGGATTGTCGCAGGAGGTATTAAATCCATGTCCATAATGGACAGAGATAAAGGCATGATGGTCTACTGTTGTGATAGTTCCGGCGGGAGCATCAACTGAAATGTTTTTGTCGTATGCACCTCCACTGAACTGCTTTGACAAAAAAGATACTGAGGCAAGAGCAAGCCTCTGTTGTGTTGCTACCGTCGGGCACGGTTCGTCAAGAGAAGGAGGAACATACTTTCCGGTTTTCTTATTAACAGAGTTGTATTTTACCATAAAAGCGTCTTTGCCGCCGGCCACGAATTTTATCAATCCTGCATAGATGCGCTCAAGAGTTTTCTCAGATAGTGGTTTCTTTCGCTCAAAGATTGATTTACCTTCGTCCTCAAAATCAAGAACGTCAGATACCGGTTTCCATTTCTCCATATCTCCGAATAATCCAGACTCTCCGTATCTGCTATGAGTAGGTTCGGGAAATACTATCGGCAATCCATTCTTAGCGAAAATACCGAAGAAGCGTTTACGAGAGGTGTATGCGCCATAATCTGCGGCATTCATTATTCGGTACTGATAATCATATCCGTATCGCTTTACTTTATTTACCCAACGCACATAACAACGGCCTCTATCTTTTGAAAGAGGTCTGCCGTTTTCATCAAGAGACCCCCAGGACATAAACTCCTCTACATTCTCAATCTGAATGTAGTCCGGACGGATTACTTCAATATACCGGAACAGATGCTCTGCAAGTGTGCGGCTGTCCGCGTCCCGTGGCTGACCGCCTTTCGCCTTTGAGAAGTTGGTGCATTCGAGTGATGCCCAGAGTGCCACAAGAGCCCCGGGGTTCTGTGTCCTGCATTTATTCAGGTGCCGGACAAGCGGAGACAGTTCAAGTGTTCTGATGTCTTCCGTGAAGTGAAGTGCCTCCGGATGGTTTGCTGCGTGCGAGGCAATGGCTTTCTCATCATGATTGACACATGCTATTACCTCGGCGCACTGTTCGCCGTTCAGCCTTGCACTGTTCACTCCGGTTGACGTGCCACCGGCACCGCAAAACAGGTCTATGTAGAGTAGCTTCTTCATTTTGGACTTTATGCTTTCGTAGTCGTTCATAATGGTATCGGGTTATTGTCATTGATCGGGTGAGTCGGGGGCGGGTGGCAGCTCGGGCGGGTTGTCTTTGCGCCATGCCGGATTCAGCGCCTGGGCTATGGTGACTTTTTCGGGGTCGTAGCCCATCCGGCGGATGAGACCGGCGGGGGATTCGGACTCGCGCTTCATCTTGTCGTACATCTGACGGCGGTCGTCACGCTCTTTCTGCTGCAGCTGCTCGCGGGTGGGCGCGGGTCGCTTACCGCTCTGTTTCTTCGGTTCTTTCTTCGGTTCTTTTTGGGGTTGCGGCGTGGATGACGGAGCCTTGTCCATCCAGTAGCGGAAATGGCTTTTGGCATCGTCAAGACTGTTGTGGGGCTTGCCGGGACGGGTGTCGTAGCAGTGCTTCAGGAAGCGGCGTAGATGGTCGGAATATTCTTCGGAGGTGATGGAATAGTCTTCGAGGATGGCAGCGGACCAGACGGCATCGTCTTTCATGCTGTCGGTTTCCTGCTCGAATGTGAGGTTGTAGTCCGGCGCGGGATTTTCGGGTTTACTCTTGACGGGACTTTTGCGGCCTCCTTTCTTGCCGTTCTCAAACCGTTTGTTGTTGTTGTCTATCACAGGTTGCATGAGAGCGAACATTCCTTTTGCGACCGGCTTCAGATCGTCGGGCAACACTCCGTTCAAACCATACTCCATGACGGCAGTATAGATTTCCAACTGGATGTCTTTGGGCAATCCCTGAATGGCCGCGTAGAAGCTGCGGTAGAACAGTACTGAATCTCTTTTCATTTTTCTCGTTTTAAAAGCTGGATATCACTGCGTCCTGACGAACACTCCCGGGTTCGTCAACCCACACGGCAATCATCCGTTGATTCATATTTCGTTGATGCGTATTCCGTGGACATGGAGCATGAGTTTCCGTTTTATGATATACTCCGGTGTGCGTACCCCTTTGGTATCCTCGACAATCAGCTGGCCGTTCCGTCGGTAGACAAAATCGGCTTTGTAGGAACATTCTTTTTCCAGCAGGTTGCCGTCGGAGTCCCGTTGGGTCGGGATGAGCACATATTTTACTTGTTCACGGAGGTCGGATATAAGTCCCGCACGCAGCATCATCTTGAGCTGGTTGGCGCGTTGATGTTCTTTCCGGGAGTCGTAGCCTCCGGATTTGACGGCACCATACTTGCTCCGTTTTGACGATGATGCAGCGTGCAGAGCCTTGTATTCGTCAATCGTCATTGTCGCCCGGTTTGGGTGTCCATGTGTAGACCTCGACAATATCAGTTTTCATTGTTCATGCGGTTTTTGAGTTGCAGACTGATTTTGAGTTTCACGGTGCGGCGGGCGGGAATTATCACTGTTGTGCCTGCGCTGATGTTGCGTGCCTTTCTCTGCGGTGTGGTCTTCACCTCGAATGTGCCGAAGCCGCGGAGATAGACGTTCTCGCCGTTGACGAAAGCGTCGGACAGGATTTCGGACATGCTTTCGACTACCTGAAGGGCTGTTGATTTGGGGAGGTCGTGAATGCGGTGGCACAGGGCGACCGCGATGTCATTCTTTGTCATTTCTGTTTGGTTTTAGGGTTTTGTCTGTTTAATTTCCGGTGAAGCATCGCGAGCACACGCACGGCGTTGGCCGTTCTCGTGTCGTGGTGCTGTATTGTGGCCGCCGCGTATTGCAGCACGGCCGGGAGCTTCTCCATGAGCAGAGAGAAGTCTGAGTTTGAGATTGATTTCATAGACCATCATCGCCATTGAGGAATTGAGTTACAAGTTCGTCGAAATACATTTCATCGGTCGGTATGTCATCATTCGCGGCCATGATCTGATTGGCTATGCTGCGCTTCTTGTGAATGATATTGTAAAGCACGGAATCGATGGTGTTCCGTCCGATCAGGTAGTAGCAGTTCACGTTGTTTTTCTGGCCGATGCGGTGTGCGCGGTCCTCGCACTGGCAGCAGTCGGCATAGGTCCAGGGGAATTCGACAAAGGCTACGTTGGATGCGGCGGTGAGCGTCAGACCCACACCGGCAGCCTTGATCGAGCAGATGATGAGCTGTGCCTCTCCGGACTGGAAAGCATCGACGGCGGCCTGTTTGTCGTTGAGGCTGTCATCGCCGGTGACTCTCACGGAATCGGGGAATTGCTTCTGGAGTGCCTTGACGACTTCCTTGAGGGAGCAGAACACGATGAGCGGTTTGCCGTTGGCGAGGAAGTTGCGGATGAAGTCCGTAGCTTGCTTAACCTTCCCCTTTGAAGCGAGGGAGCGGAGCGTCATGAATTTCACCAGAGCCTCCATGCGCATCTTGCGGCGTATGTCGCGGTCGGTACACTCGGTATATTCGCGCAGATAGGCGGCGAGGTCGGCGGCGGCAAGGTCATATTCATCGCGGTTGGATATTTCGACGTGGAGGTCTGTACGCTGTTTGTCGGGCAGCTCAGTAAGCACCGTACGCTTTTCACGGCGTATCATGCAGGAGCCGTAGAGTCTTTGAGATAGTTCCGGAAGGTTCTCGTTCTCTCCGTAGTCGGCGAGGAATTTTCCACGGCCACCGAAGTCTGAGAGCAGCCGTCCCATGATGGCGAGTTGCGCCACGAGGTCGCGGGCGTGGTTGACAACCGGTGTGCCTGACAGAAGTATGCGCCATTCCTTGCCCTCGACAATGCCGCGTGTGAACATGGTCTGCTGTGCGGTGGGGTCTTTGAGCCGATGGGACTCGTCCATGATGACGGACTTGAAAATGATGATGTCGCGGTTGAAGACAACATCTTTCAGCTGAAATGTCTTGCCACCTGTTATATCCCAGACAAAGAACTTTTTCAAGCTCTCATAGTTGACAACCGCCACATGGAACATACGCATGCCGAGAAGATAAGGCCACGAGGTGCGGGTGGCATTATCGAGGACGAGAGCCTTTTTGCCGGTGAACTTCTCAAACTCGCGTTGCCAGTTTATTTTGAGCGAGGAAGGGCAGATTACCAGGCAGGGATAAGCGGCGGCGCAATCGACTATGCCGATGCTCTGCAGGGTCTTACCAAGCCCCGGCTCATCGCCGATGAGAATACGGCGGCGGTCAAGGCCGAAGCGGATACCCTCTTTCTGGTAATCGTAAGGCTCCACGCGGAGGTTATGTGTAAGAGTTTCTGTCATAAGGCGAGGCACCAGTATTGGAATGCTAATTCAAGATATTTGTCGCGGCCGTGGAGGTAGACGGAATCGTTGCGGCGGATGCGGGTTGTGAAGACGTTGCAGTTCTTTTTGCTGATTGCATAGATGAAATCGCAGTCGGAGCGGGCGATGTCCATGTACCATGCACGGGAGCGGTCCCAGTCGAAGAAGTCTATGGCATCTTCGAATTCTTTCTGAGTGGAGGCGGCGCAGGTCTTGAGGTCTCCGCCGAATCCGTAGCGGGAGAGCCACCAGTCCCATTTACAGCGGGTGTCGAGCGTGAAGGGGAAGCCGGCGTATTCGAATTCCTGATCGCGGTTGACCATGAAGCATTGCGTCTCGGCTTCTTCGAGCACTTTGGCAAGGAACCGGTCGCGGCGCGCTGTCGTGCGGAGTGAGCGGTACATTTCCTTGGCGAGCAGGAATTCCTCGTCGTTGTATTGCTCGTCATCGACTGTCATGCGGTAGTAGTTCACGCGGTCGGGTTCGGTGATGATGGCATCGACGAGGGTGCCGAACCGGAACGCCCGCTCCTTGACACCCGGCGGCATGGGCACCGGGTGCAGGAGGTTCTTGAGGGCCGTGAGGTCGGAATTGCTGACCTCGGAGCGTAGATAATATGCATCGGGATTATTGCTCATGGTTATCTGGCCTTTATCTCATCGTCGTAGCGGACGTTGCTGATGAACATGGGGTTGTTTTTGGAGTTGGCGGCGGTATTGGCGAATGTGATCTGCTTCTTGAATTCTTTGGTAAGCTCTTCCATCGACAAGGTGCTTCCGACCTGCGACCACCAGAAGGCGACAATCGCCATGATGTCGTCGGGGGTCTCGACCACAACTTTTTTCTTGACCTGCGTCTTGGGCTGATAGTTGACCGGAACGGCCACGGGAGCACCGAACAGTCCGTCCATCTCCTGTTTTTCCGAAGCGAGCTTTGCTGCGGCGGCCTCCTGCTTCTCGCGTTCGGTGCGTTCGGCGTCTTTCCGGGCGGCCTCCTCGCGCTCCTTCGCCTCAAGTTGAGACTTGATTTTTGCGGCTTCGTCGGCCGAGGCTTTTGCCATACGCTCAAGTTCCTTCTTCTTCGAGGGCATACGGTCGAGGATGTCGTCGCGTGTGGTCGTTACCTCGAATGCATACTGCTCCTTGAACCGCCGGACGAGTCCGGCCATGACGTTCGCCTGAATGGCGCGGCATTCGTCGGGAGAGAGACCGGCAGGGCGGAGCGCGCCGCTGGTTACGGTCTGGCACCATGTGTCGGGGAGTTCGCAGCTGTAGTTGCGGAGGCTGGCGCAGGTCGCAGCGTGGTTGTCGAGGGTGGTCTGACGGTCAAGTTCGGTGAGCGTGTTGATGCTGTTGTTGACCAGCGTGTTGAACTGCCGCCCATAATCTTCCTCGACATCGGCGCGGTAGCGGTTGATGGCGTTTTCTTTTGCCAGACGGGCAGCTTCCTCGCGGCGGCGGCGTTCCTCCTCCTCGTATTTCTTCTGGGCATAGGCGTTGCGGTGTGCCTGCAGCTGACCGGGTACCGAGGTTGTCTTGGAGGGGTCAACGTCATTTTCCATAGCGATATATGCCTTGCGTATCTGGTCGAAGAGCTGGGTGACGGGCGTACGCTTGCCGTTGAGTTTCCTGACGGTTGCCTTGGCTTTCTCTATATATGCGGCTATCTCCATGTCAAGCGCGTCGGACATGCCCTCTCTGCCTACGCGTTCAAGCAGGGATTTTCCGGCCTCGATGCAGCGGGAGTGCGATACCAGGTTTTCTTTGTAGGATTGGGGAGCGAGCCGGGTGAGTGTCTGAACATTCTGCGGCTCGAAGATGGTCAGTGCTCCGTGGTTGTTGTCTGTCATGATTGATGTTGTTTAAGGGTTACACGGTCTTTGTTTTACATATTGGGTGCGGATTTGAAGCCGGGTGCAGTAGAGTCCGTTGATGGTGTTGCGCACGAGCGGACATCCACTGCACGGCTTGTCGGTCTGTTCAGAAGCCCTCTTCTTCATCGGTGCTTATTGTTACGCCCTGGGGCGGCTCGTTATCGCCGAATGGCTGAGGGGCGGCTTCGGGCTGTCCGTGTACTTCGCCGGTATCGGGATCGACGGTTGTGCCTTCGGAGAGGCTGTAGAAGTCATCTTCCTCGGTTGTGTCGGCCTCCATGATTGTGAAGCCGCCGATCTTGACTTTCGGGTAGGTCTTGAACGCGTGCTTGATGCACTTGGCCTTGAGGAAGCCGGTGTCGATGGTGCCACCGTTCGATGAGTAGAGTGAATTGGGGTTGCCCTCCACGCGCTGGCCATCCTTGTAATAGGAGTTCTGACGGGCCGAGTACCGGGCGAGCCGTCCCCAGTCTTCGGGGAGCATTACGGCGTAGTCGATGGAGCCGTCGGCGCGGGTTATGCGCATGAAACATGCCACGATACGCTGCCCGTCGTGAGGGAGGTGGCATGTGTAATCGACCTGCTTGCGGCCTCCTTTGTCTGTAAAGCTGAATTCGTCGTTGGCGTAGACGATGACGGGGTTGTCGGCGTGCCGGATCTGTCCGCAGCGTTCGCGCATGACAAGTTCTCCGTAGCCTGAAACGGTGAGGTTGACACGGCTTTCATACTTGCCGCACTTTTTGCCGTTGCTACCGGTGGTCTCGCCGATTTTGACCGACCGTTTGAGCAGGTAACACTGGGGGCATGAGCCTTGCTGGATGGAGAGACCGCAGACGGCGAGGTCTATGAACGATGAGAATATAGAGAAGTTTGTGCAGCTCTGCAGGTCCGCGCTCTCGGAAAGGGCGCGGGTGAATGCGATGCTCTCGTGTTCGTAGACGGCCTCGGCTTCTTTCTCGTCGCCGCGTGTCCATATCTTTGAGTAGATGAGAATGAAGCGTTGTTTGACGGCTTCATCTTTCACGATCTGGAGGGGCTGCATGTCGTTGAGCCGGTCGAGGGATAGTGTGAGGTTGTTTGCCATGATTGATGGTATTTTGAATTGTTTGACTTATGCGGGGTTGCGGTGAGTGATGACTGAAAAAATGGAGACCGCCCTCGGGCTTTCATCTCTTCGGAGCGGTCTCCGGTCATCAATCATGCAGCAACTTGCCGCTGCTTGTAGCCTCTGCGGGAGTCGAACCCGCGCCGCAGGAACCAAAATCCTGTGTGCTGACCATTACACCAAGAGGCTGAGGTGTTTATCGGTTGAGATAATCTTGTTCCGTCCGTTGCAGTAGCCACAGGTCGGCCATGCAGTATTCCATTTTGCCCGGACGCTTGTAGGGCGTGATTTTGCCGGTCCGCCTCCAGCGGTCTACATTCCTGCGTCCGAAGATTGAATATGCCGTCCGCTGTGACACATATTCCGGGTCGGCTGCATCGCTTTTCATCATCCGCACAACCCTCGCAGAGAGGTCTGACATGAATGTCTCATAGCTGACGAGCTTATCTGAGAATTGGATGTGTGCATTTGGTGACATACCAATCATTCTCCCTTATAGAGTGGATTAGGTTCTTCCATTACCTCATCACACATCTTGTCGTATGCCATGAGCCAGGGGTCAATCTTGCTCCAACGCTTGTACAGTTTAGCCATATACCAAAAGGCTGCTAATGCAAGAGCCTTGTCGATGAGCATCTGAAACAGAGTCCATGTGCTATCTCCTTCCTCCCCGAAAAAGAGGAGCGCCATAGCGAACATTCCGAGGGCTAACAGAATGGCTATGCGGATTATTGAAACTGACTTGTTCATTTTGGATGGTTTTCAGTTGGTTTCGTATACGAGTTCACGGAGATCATACTGTATCCAGCGGAGACGTTCGCATGCCTCTTCTGATTCGGCTTTCATGATAAGCGCGTCGATGTCGCGGTAGTCGTAGCGGGACATTGACTCCGCTTCCTCGATGAGTTTCTTGTCAAATTCTGTCATGGTTGCTTGCATGGTTGATGGTGTTTAGGGGTTAGTAATCGGTTGTGTTTGTGAATATGTTTTTGTCGGTAATCATCCGTTTTTCAACCTCCTTGGTCTGCCGCTCTATCCGCTCGTCGAGTTCGAGCAGCTGTTGTGTGAGGTCTTCTATGCGGTCAAGAAGTGAGTCCTGGATGTCAACCAGTCGCGAGGCTTCGAACAGGTCTCGGGCTACCGGGGACCGGAGCATCCGGATGTTGTCGGCGAGGCTGACTCCGGCGCGGCGTTGACGTTCGGCTGTCTCGGCGCGTTGTCTTTTGAGCTGTCTGAGGGTTGTCATGGGGTTTGGTTTTGTTGGGGTGGCTGTTTCAGTTTCGTCTGCGGGGCATCGCGGGGTGTTGTGCTGAGGCATTCGTAGACGGCTTCGAGGTCGTAGATTATGACGCGTCCAGTGTCGGCGATGACGGCTTTGTCAAGACGGCCTTCGTTGCGCCATCGGCTCACGGTGTTCGGATGTACCCCGAGGGCTTCGGCGAGTGCCTTGTTGCCTCTGATGGTGGTTCTTGGCATGGGTGTTAACTTATTCGTTCTGTACCGCCCTCTGCCTACCGGTTGATTGCCCTGCGGGCATGGGCGAGGGATTTGTAAACTGTCTTGCGCCATTTGGCTGTACCGTCCTTGCGGACGTTGACTACGAACCCGTAGCCGAGGGCGTCTTGGAATGTTGCTGTCATGATTGATGATATTTATGGGGTTATTTGATTCTGCGGATTATGGAATTCTCGGTACCAGTATTGTCGTATGTGAATTCGAGATTCTCCTTGCCCAGTATGCTCACGGTCTTCTTGATGTTGGAGATTGAGCAGTACTTGAATGGTACGATAAGAATCTCATTCACCATTAGTTCGCGTAACTCTCTTGCGAGGACTCCTCGGGAATTCATTGTTCGGATTTTGTCTATTGCTTTTTCCATAACTTTTGGTTAAATTTGCGGTTACATCGGTAACTCGGTGCAAAGTTAAGTCAATTGTTTTAAACATTCAAGCAATTGACGTAATTTCTTATCACAATTAATATTTTTTAACAATTGATGATATGAGTGAAACTATAAATGACCGTATTCAATATCTCGTCGATACAAAATTCAATAAAAATAAATCGGCATTTGCAAGGGCTGTCGGTTTGTCAGAGGCCGGTATGTCAAGCTATTTGGGAACCCAAAGAAGGAGCAAACCAAACGTAGACATGGTGTCTAAAATCATAAAAGCTCTTAACGTTGATGCACGTTGGCTGCTGTTAGGGGATAATACACCGCGCGGAGACCATTACGAGCAGCATGGAGACCATACGGTGATGGCCAAGAAGATTCAGACTCTTAATCTGGACACTCGCAAGACTCTCGAATTGGAAGAGACTGAATATGTCGAACTGCCAACTGAAAATCATAAGGACAAGAAGCCCTCGTATGAAGAGTTGGAAACAGAGAATTCTAAGCTCAAGGATCAACTTCTTGAGGCAAAAAGCAGAATCATCGAATTAATGGATGAAAGAAAATGATTGGATATACAATAGGCTGTATAATTTCAGCTTTACTGCTTTCTAAGTACACCAGAGGACGAAAGCTAACATATCAAATAACACTCTGGATTGGGATGGGAGCCATATGCATCCTGTCTCTTTGGTTAAACCTTGGATGGTGGAATATAATTTCTATGCCAGCCATGTCCTCAGTTATAGCATTTATTTCTCTGTTAATAAATCCCTATACCCCAAATGAAGTTATTAACAATTCTGCTTATTCAGATATTATTAGCGAAGATTTCTACACCACAATCAAATCCGGCGAAATTATAGGGCAAAGAAAAGCAATTGGTTTCAAACAAGAATATGACGAGTTGTTACTAAGAACTCTTTTATCCTTTACATCTGACAAAAAGGACGCAATAGAAATTGCAAACCATCTGTATACTAAAATACACTATCCAGTCAGCCAGATTAACAAAGACATATTAGAACAACATGTCGTTTATTCAATCGAAAAAACTGTTAGCAAATCCCCTTATCTTCTCCGGTGTTATCAGAGTTATCCCGAAATTAAGGGAGCAGTATTCAATATATGGCTGAGCCAATTAACAGTCCATGAAAAAGCTACTAAGGAATTAGAACTCCTGCAAAGCAAATAAATCACCTCTGACAGCCTTTCGACCCCTCGAACAGAACTACACCACCGAGACCCCAAAGCCGTCATAGCGGCCTTAAAATCGCTTACAGAGGCATGATATGAGCAACAACATGAATTAATTTAAATAATCTGATATGAAACAAGAAGAACTTGACGAACTCAAAAATAAATGGCTTTCGGGATTTCCGCACAGTGCGCACCCTATTGATGAGCGCAGGTTCATCAAATATGCAATCGCAATGGCGAGAGAAAATCGTTCCCTCAATCATGACGAGCTGACAGCGAGGGGATTTTCTGCTGATGAAATCAATAGCCTACAGCTGAAGTACGAGTTTCTCCGCGAAGTTCTTTTAGTGCTTGACGACCGATAAGAATGCTTCTGATGGCCAGAGATGCCTCCTCCGCCTCTTCTTTCGACGAGAACAAATTACAGGAGCCTGCAAGAAATTTGATTGCAAACTCTCTTTCCCGCTTCCATGTTTGACAAAATGACTCGACACGTTCCGGGAGGAAATCACCCTCCCGGAGATACCACAAGGTTTGAACGCTATTTATTTCCATGCGGCAAAGTTACACGCCGAATGTTATAACCGAACTTTAACTTTTGAATTATGGACAGAACTTTCCCTTTGGGCGACACAGACCCGCTGACAGCCCTTAGACCCCTCAAATGATTAAACCATACCACTGAGGCCCCGGAAGCCGCCAGAGCGGCCTTAAAATCACTCACAGAGGCATGATTCAAATACAACTGCGAAATGGAACTGAAAGAATTTATTAAAACCGCCATCGCGGACATTACGGAGGCAATTGTGGAATTGCAGACAGAACTCGACAACGGTGCCATTATCAATCCCACGTTGCCAAATGCAATCGCTACAAAAACTCTGACCATCAACAACGAGATAAGACCCATTGAGCATCTCGCGTTCGATGTTGCCGTAACCGCAACCGATGCGTCAGACATCAAGGGCGGTGCCAAGGCAGGAATATCCATCTTTGGGGCTAAGGTCGGAGGCGGTGCCAGCGCACAGACCGAAAATGTCTCAAGACTGACATTCTCAGTACCTGTCGTATATCCGTCAACCCATGTTGATACACCCAAAGAAATCTCTTATGCCAAACATCGTGAGACCCTCCGAAAGCATTACCCACGGAATGAGGAATGATACCAGTTCTCAAACTCTTCCCCAAACAATCCTGTCAAGATACCGAACGCCGCGTCTGTCTGCGCTTTTGCATCGAAAGCATAGTCGAATTTATTCATGTAAATCCTGAACAAACGCGAATACAGGCGGCGGTAACGCCATCGACGGAAACTTTTAAAAATCTTTTTCATGGCGCAAATGTAGCGCGGAAAAATCGAAACCGAACTTTAACTTTTGAATTATGGACGGAACTTTTCCCTGGGGCGACTCAGACCCGCTGATGGATGAACTTAAGGCGGCAGCCTTCGAGTATCTTCTGCTCAACCCCGGAAGCGAATTCGGCGACTGGCAACAGGGACTCATTGAGCAATACCCGGCAGAGGTGGTTGACGCGCTCGGCCCGGACCCAGCCGAGGTATATTCAGACCTCGCCGACCTTTGGGAAAGAGAATATCTTGACCCAAATACCGGAATAGAACAGATATTCAGCGAATGGGCCGAGAGCTTCATGACAGACGCTTCGGTCGGGATATATTACCATCTCGTGGACGCGTGCCGCAAGCAGGAAAAGATGAACCAGCCGCTTTAAGAGCCGCGAATCACCCGAAATCTCAAAATTTCGATTCTATCGGCCTCAAATTTTCAAAATGACCAATCCCTCATGAAGAATATTTAAAGCGACACAAGAGGCAAAAGAATCGCTCACAAGGGCATTTTTAAAACCAATTCAGATGAAACCGATAAAGCGAACATACAGATATTCGATACGGGCGACCAACGGCGAGCTGCGCCTGACGGTGCGCTGGAACTGCAACCGGGTCGTGTTGCCGACGCGGCACCGGGTGAAGCCGGAAATGTTCTCGGAGGGGAGATGCGTGCGTTCATCGTTCCACAACAAGATTCCGGCCGCAGTCATCAACCGTGACCTCGAAGCGATGGAAAACAAACTTGACGAAATTTTCTACAAAGCCGAGTACGAGGAGCGGGAACTTACCCCGGAGCTGCTGAAGGCGCAGATGTCGGGAGACAAGGGGCAGCCAGACTTTTGGAAAACGCTTGATGCGTTCGTCATCGAGGGCGAGAAGCAGCATCAGTGGGCATTCAACACCGTCAAGTCGGTCAGGCAGGTGCTGAAGCTACTGAAGAAGTTCGACAGTGACCTCACATTCTCGACACTGACCGCGGGCAAACTTGAGAAGTTTGTGATATACCAACAGACACACAAACTCCATGAGCGCAAATGGAAGAACGAGCTGCAGCAGGGATATTCCAACACGACAATCATCAAAAACTGCCGCGTGGTGCGATGGATGCTCCGCTGGGCGGCCGGCAAGGGTTATATTTCGTCGGACGTGGAAAGATTGTTCTCTCCGTCGCTGAAGACAATCGACAGACCGGTGATATTCCTGAAATGGCCGGAACTGATGCGGATGCTTGAACTTGACCTGTCGGAAGACAGGCTCCTCGACGAAGCCCGCGACTTTTTCTGCTTCTGTTGCTTCACGTCGCTGAGGTTCTCCGACGCGTCAGCATTGAAGACTTTTCAGGTCAAGGAAGACTGCATAGAGGTCCTGACACAGAAGACCGGGCGGCTTCTGAGAATCGAACTCAACAAGTATTCCCGCGCCATCCTTGCCAAGCATCAGGGGAAGCATGGGGAACATGCACTTCCGCAAGTGTCGGTCAGCAAACTTAACTATCGGATTGCCAAAGTCGGCAAGCTTGCCGAAATCACCGAGCCGGTGACCATGGCGAGGTACTACGGCGGAAACCGCGTGGTGAAAACCGAGCCGAAATACAAGTTCCTCACCTCCCACTGCGGGCGACGGACTTTCATCTGCAACGCGCTTGCGATGGGAATCGCCCCGAACGTCGTGATGAAATGGACCGGCCACAGCGAGTATTCCGCGATGAAGCCCTACATCGACATCGCCGACGAGATCAAATCGAGCGCGATGAGCAAGTTCGACGAGCGTTGAAACTGCGATTTTGGTGCGAAAACGGGTGCGGATTCCATGGTGTTCCATAGTGTTGTACGTTGATTCATGGTGATACCGACACACCGACAAAACGACATCAAATCATTTTATATTCAGATATTTAAAATATCAACATACTGACAGACA
This sequence comes from uncultured Muribaculaceae bacterium, assembly GCA_910578385.1. Classification (GTDB taxonomy): domain Bacteria; phylum Bacteroidota; class Bacteroidia; order Bacteroidales; family Muribaculaceae; genus Lepagella. The sequence continues at coordinate 206,951 of CAJTQV010000002.1, forward strand.
ACAGGAAAGGCTGCGACGGGCGCAGCCTTTCCACGATTCCACTATAAACTATATCTAACTAAACTTTACACATTCAGACATTCTCACGAATCTCTGAACGTTCTATCCATATTGCTTTGTACCTCTAAAACGCTCTCCGGCGGTAGGGGTTGAATGATTTTACTATATTTGCCCTGTTTTAATGTTTCTTTACGGTTCAGGTCTATTTCCGCCCCGGTTTTAACACTTTCGCGTCATATAAGGATGTATGTCGGAGTATTATTGACTGTTTTCCGAACGAATGCACTTGATTGCCTCCGATGCAAAACTTATGGCGGTTTTCTAAAGGATTCACGTGGCAGATTGCGGTTTTGCACGCGTTACAGGCGTGAATTTCACGATTATTTGCCTCGGATTTTCTTGTTTCGAGTTGATTTGTTATCTTTGTAGCAGATTTCCTGTGCCGACACGTTATATAGGTACAGGTTCTTTTGGAATTGTTAGTCTATATGCATGATATTATAAGGGATGTGGCCGACAGACTCGGTCTTCCCCCAAGGGGTGTGGAGGCGACCGTCCAGTTGCTTGACGACGGCGCCACCGTGCCGTTCATCAGCCGTTACCGCAAGGAACGGACCGGCGCGCTCGATGAAGTGGCCATACGTGATATTGAATCGACCGTCAAGTCGGTGCGTGAACTTTACGCCCGTCGTGACTTTGTGAGAAATGCCATTTTTGAGGCCGGGGCACTGACTCCCGCTATCGAAGCCCGGCTTGCCGAAGCGGTCACGATGACCGACGTGGAGGATATTTATGCACCGTTCAAGCCAAAGAAACGTACACGCGGCACCATGGCCCGCGACAAGGGCCTGGAACCGCTTGCTAAAATCATTATGGCGGCTCGCTCTCCGGAGTGTTTCGAGGCCGCCGGACGCTTTGTCGGCAAGAATGGCGTGGCCTCGACCGAGGATGCTCTTGCCGGTGCGAGCGACATTATTGCGGAGTGGGCTTCGGAAAATTCACGGTTACGCAACATGACCCGAAACTCCTACCGCCGTGGCGGACGGATTGTCTGCACTCCGGCCAAGGAGAAGGATGCCGAACTCGCGGCCTCCCCTTTCGCCCAGTATGCAGGTTTCTCGCAGAGCGTGCGCCGCATGTCGTCGCACCAGTATCTCGCCCTGCGCCGAGCCGAGCATGAAGGTCTTCTGAAGGTGAAGTATGAGCTCGACAGCACAAACGGATCTATCGAGGAGGCTCTCGCCGATGCTTTCATGCCCAGACAGGCTGCTGGTGAATGCGCTCTTGTAATTGCCGGAGCCGTGGCCGACGCATCGAAACGTCTCATCCGTCCCTCGGTCGAGACCGAGGTCTCAGCCTCGCTCAAGGAGGAGGCCGACCGGGTGGCGATTGACATTTTCAGCGACAACCTGCGTCAGCTTCTCTTGGCATCGCCTCTCAAAGGTCGCCGTGTGCTGGCAATCGACCCTGGCTTCAGAACCGGTTGCAAGGTCGTAGCACTTGACGAACAGGGAACACTCCTTGACAACAGCGTGATCTATCCGGCCGTACCTCACAACGACATAGAAGGCTCACGCGCCACTCTCGACGACATGATTACCCGCCACCGCCTCGATGCCATAGCCCTCGGCAACGGCACAGCCTCGCGCGAGACGGAGCGCTTCCTCAAAGAGAGCGGATTGATTGACCCGAACGCAATCTTCGTGGTCAGCGAGGATGGTGCCTCGGTCTATTCAGCCTCGGAACTTGCACGTCGTGAGTTTCCAGACAAGGATGTCACCGTGCGCGGTGCCGTGTCAATCGGTCGCCGTCTGATTGACCCGCTCGCCGAACTCGTCAAGATCGACCCGAAATCAATCGGCGTGGGCCAGTACCAGCACGACGTAGACCAGACCAAGCTCAAGAACGCGCTCGACTACACCGTGATGAGTTGCGTGAATGCCGTCGGGGTCGATGTCAACACCGCCTCGGAAAGTCTGCTTCAATATGTATCGGGCATCGGACCCGCTCTCGCCGCGAACATCGTGGCCTACCGCACTGCTAACGGTCCCTTCCGCTCACGTCGCGAACTGATGAAGGTTCCCCGCCTCGGAGGCAAGGCATTCGAGCAGTGCGCCGGATTCCTGCGGGTGACCGACGGTGAGGAACCACTCGACAACACCGGTATACACCCCGAGAGCTACCCTCTCGTAGAGGCCATGGCTGAATCGGTAGGAGCCACAGCCGCCGACATGCCCGCCAACCATGAGCTTCTTGACAGCATCGATGTCAACATGCTTGCCGACAACGGTGTGGGAGGCTTCGAGACCATGTGCGACATAATCGAGGAACTTCACAAACCGGGACGCGACCCGCGTCAGGATGACGCTTCCGACGCATTCGTGCCGGCAATCGACTCATACGAACAGCTCTGGATCGGCCAGATTCTGCCCGGCGTGGTCAACAACATCACTGCATTCGGCGCATTCGTGGATCTCGGCATAAAGGAGAACGGACTGCTGCACATCTCCAAAATCTCACGCCGTCGCCTCAACGCGGTGTCGGACGTGCTTCATTTAGGACAAAAAGTAGAGGTCGAAGTCATAGACCTCGACCCCTCACGCGGACGCATAAGCCTCGCGCTTGTGAATCCGGTAGTTTAAGAACTGCCTGTAATAAACGGCCTCGCCCTGAACATGCACCGCGCATGTTCAGGGCAACGTTGTTTTCAGGCATAGCTGTGCATGCCGCCGAGGTAGAAATTGACCCCGAAATATGTGACCAGCACAGAAAGGAAAGCCACAATCATATATATGTGGAAAAGCTTGGGACGTGAGAAACCGCGCAACGATGCCGGGTGCAGCGCGAAACTGTAGACAAGCATCGTGATCAACGCCCAAGTCTCCTTCGGGTCCCAGCTCCAGAAATCGCCCCAGCTGACATCTGCCCATACAGCACCTACAAATATTCCGGCACCTAACAGGAACTCTGCCGGATAGAGCATGACGCGACCCACGTACATTAGCCGTTCGCCACGTCGCGCCTCTCCGGCCAAAAGACCGGCCACTCCATTCAACGCCAGCAGCAGGAAGAGCGAATAGGCGAACATGACAAGCACCACATGCACACTCAGCAGCGGCGATGCAAGCACCGGGACAAGATTCCCGACCGAGCGGGCCGCACCGCTCATGGCAGCTACACCGAGCGCCAGACCAGCCGCGAACATGGCTGCCGGAAGCAGCATACGAAACCGCCAACCACCCGCAAGGCCGACCAGCAGGAGACACCAGGCCATGAACTGCATGGTCTCGAAACCGTTAGAGAGGGGCACATGACCACCCACTATCCAACGGACGGCAATCAATGCCGACACACATAGCAATCCGGCAAAGCAGACCGCACGTCCGCCCCACATGCACCATGAAGCGGAACCGTGCCCCGTCAGGGCTGCAATCCATATGGCAAGAGCAGCGCATACAAGCAGGACGAGAAGCGGTATGGCCGAAGCACAGCGATGATACAGGTGCTCCAGCCGGGCTTTCCAGACCGGGACAGAGAGACCCGATTCCTTGCGCTGGTAATCACCTATGCCGGCCACAATCTTACCGGCCGTGGCAGCATCGCCCGCCAGAAGAGCCTCGTTGAGATAACCCATGCTCTTGCGGATGAATATCCAGCGGTCGGTATCGATGCCGCGTGACGGCACATTTACAGGCGAGTACCATTCCACTCCCCTCTCACTGCGCACGGGATACATCTTGAGCAGCTCGCCCGAGACAAGCATGTTTATCGCCTCGAAGCGGGCAATATCCTCCGCATATCTCCGGGCTGTCGCATTGTCCTCGACATCGAGACGTCCTGAGGTTATGGCACGCATATAGTCACCATACGAAGCATACTTGCCGTCGATTGCAAGAATCGACCGCAACCCCGCGTCCTTGACACGGATCAGAGGCTTGTCCTTCATCGAGCCGAAATCGAACAGAAACGCCCTCATCACTCCGTCGGCATCCATCCCACCGAAGCCGGACTTTCCGCCGGTCACGGTCGAAGTGAAATCACCGGCAAGCGTTGACATCGTTGCCACGCGCCCGTTGTGCATGACCATCAGCCGCATGAAATCATCGCGGACCGGCTCAGGCATCTCCGCCGCCGAAGCGCTGACTGAAACCGACGCCACAAACAGCACGGCAGCCTCAGCAGTCAATCTCCTCAACGCATTGCGGAATACAGAACCACGCTCCAGAAAATAGAAAAGGAACGAAAGACCGAGCATGGCATAACCGATGAAAGTCACAGCCGTTCCCCACACATCGGAAGAGCATTTCAGAGTGACACCCGCGCCGTCGGAATCAAACTGCGACTGGATGACCTTGTAGTCACCCACGCGGAGAGTCTTGTTCATATGAAGTTCCATGGTCTTTCCATCAGGAGTATGGAGCACACTCACAAAATCCATCGGCGTAGAGGTGCCGGGATAGGTTTCCACCCGGAACTCCCGAAGTGAAATTCCGGAAAGATCCGAGGGAACAGCCACATCGGCAGACTCAGCGACAACTTGCTCAGAGGAGACTACGTCGGGATTTTCAGGCGCACCCTCGGCACGCAAGTGCACCGTAGTCTCATCGGCGGTGAAATGAGTGATCACGGCACCGGCGAGGATTACAATCAGAGCCACGTGGATGAACAGCGTAGCCGGACGCTTCCAGGTCTTACGAACCGTCAACGCCCACACGGCAGCCACGACAGCCAGCCCCCACAGCACTATCATGACAGGCGAGGAATAGAGCGACACCGGCCACCCGCAGCCCTCTCCGGCAGAGATGACCACGAGAGCGGCAGTGACGGCCATCAACGGAATAAAAGGGATCCGGCTTGCGCCGGGTCCCTTTCGGTTATGACGACAGATATTGTTCATATTGTCAACACATCATATCAGATTGATTCGATAAACTTAACCACGGCATCGCGGTCAGATTTCGACAACTTGCGGAAATTCTCGACAGAATAACGGGCATCAGACGTACTCGAACCGTGCCACATGATGGCTTCGAGAGTGGTGCGCGCGCGGCAGTCATGCAGGCGGTCGCTGTGACCAGAGCATATCTGCGACAGACCGCGACCCCAAAGAGGAGTGGTGCGGCACCATCCGGTACGGATATCATTCTTCATTTCCAGACGGTGCTGAACCATGTCGGAGTAAGGCCAGATCTTCTGGTGCGGATAACGTGGCAGACGCTCGTCGCCATCCTTGAAGAATCCGTTAGGGTCGGTAAAGATGTCATCGCCGGTGGTCCATGACGGACGGTGGCATGTAGCGCAGCCTATCTGAGTGAACAGCTCCTTGCCACGCTGCACGTCGGGATCATCCAGATCACGTGCCGCCGGCACGGCGAGACCACGGTGCCAGATCATGAAATCCACATAATCATCGTCGGTCATCTCCACGGGGAGTTCCTGATTCATCAGATAGTCGTAGATGTCCTTCTCCACATTGCCGGTCTTGTTCCAGTCGGGGAAATAGGAATAGAACTGCGACTGTACCTCCGGGTCTTTAGAAGCCACCGAGGCATAGGTAGAGGTCATGTAGTGGTAACGGCGGTCGGAACGTGTCACGTTGGTGATGTTCCAGATTGCGTTGGCACCGGCTGCATCCTGCAACGGTCCGCGTGTCAGAGCGTAGGTGAAGCGGAGCGGATGGTTGGTGGCACCATAGGTCTTAACCCATTCACCATTGGCGAAAATAGCCGGATTGATACGTGCTCCGGCCTTCTCCTCAAGAGCGTACTGGGCTTTCAGGTCCTCATCGGAGATGGCATCGAGCAGTCCCGTGCCATAGATACCGATGGTCGATTCGAGACGCACCTTGAGGTCTGAATAAGCCATAGGCTTGCCACCCACCTCAAGAGGCACATAGAATGCATCCTCAGGTATCTTAACCTCCGGATAGATGAGCGAGTAAGTCTCGCCATCGGGGAAAGTATTGTTCCACTCGTCGGTATAGGGCAGCCACTGGATAGTGATCTTGCTCTCGTCGATAGGTGCCTTGAACGGAGCGACAGCCATGGTCTGGGGCATACCTGTGACAGAGCTTACATAAGTGTCGGTTCCGTCGGTCAGCACCAGCAGATAACCGTTACCCCAGTCATTGGCGCGGTAACGCTCCATGCGCTTGCCATGTCCGTAACCGGGATGGCACGCCACGCACGAAGAACGCACATAAAGAGGGCCGAGACCGTTGAAAGGCTTTGTCGATGTGTTGAACGTACGCTCGAAGAACATCTCGCCATACTTGAAGCGGTCAGTCATTCCGGCGGCTTCGACAGCCGGAGTCGGATCCTCGAACGCATTCGCACCACGGTTGAAAGTCGTGCCGAGCTTGCCGCCGGCATACCATTCCTCCGAAAGTTCGCCATCAGTAGCGGTACCGCCACCCTTATCAGTCACCTTGTCGTCTGAACAAGACGGAGCCATGGCAAGCGTTGCCGCTGCCATGGCTGTCATAAACAGATTTCTCTTCATCATAATCATCATCATTCTTTTGATTCAGACCCTGATTACTTCGCGAGCTCAGCCTTGACCTCAAGAAGCACGTTCTGAAGCTCGATGCATGCATCGGCAGCAGTCTGGGCCGAAGGATCCGAATAGTTGAGCACGAAAGGAGCCGCCATCTGCGAGATAGCCTTCTCGGCGTTCTCTATCGCAGCCACACACTTTGCGTCGAGGTCGGAATTTACACCGGCTATGTAGTTGTGGAGCGAGAGCTTCTCGTTGCGCTGACCCTCTATGCCACCCATGTATGAATTCTCGATGCTGACCATGTTGTCGTAGAAGTCGGTGATTGACATGTGGCTGTAGGGCGACTCGATGTAGTTGGGATCCTCACCCGAGTGGGGCTTGCCGATCTTCTGTGTGCCCACCTCGTCGGCGATTGTGGCGCAACCGTCGATGATAGCCTGCATGGCGTCGGTCCAGCTGCGGTATGTACTGCCCGGCTGTCCGGCCAGCAGCATGTTCTCCTTATAAGAGATGCCGTTTGTAGTGAAAGGCCATTCGAGCTCACCGTCAACCTTGTCGAGAATATCGTCCGAAACATTGTCCTCACCAGCCCATGAGAGGAGGAGCTGCCAGCACTTGTTGCGGAGGTCACCTGCGACAGAAATAGCGTAGATAAGCTCATTCTGAGGTATGTCGGCAGCTGCTTTCGGAGCACCGTTGGCGAAGATGATGTATTCGATACCGTGGAAACCGAGAAGTTCGGGGCCGAGGTGAGAACCTGCCCATACGTCACCGTCCTCAGCATCCATCGAAGCGATGTGGTCGGCATTCTTCATCTCGTTCACGAGACCGTCGCGGTCGAGGGGCCATGAGTCGATATGGGGGTCGATACCGTAATCGGTAGCGGGGCCGTAGAGGAACGCCTCGCTCTTCTCCCACCACTTGCGGGCGGCGAGGAATGAGTCGCAAGCCTTGCTGACGTTGGCATCGGTCTTTGCATCGCGGAGAGCCTCAAGATCCTCTACAAGAGCGGCGGCATTGTCGGCCATGTTCTTGTAAGTCACGATTACGGTGTTGTCGAGATACTGCTTTGCAATCTGCTCGAAAGCTGCATCTTTCTCACTGAGCGACATGCTGTCTTTGGGTTCGTCGCTGTTGCTGCACGACGCCATCGCCAGAGTAAGGCAAAGCGCGCCGGCTGTCATGAAATTAAGTTTCATTCTATAAAAGTTTTATGGTTGATATTTTCAGTTTTGTATAGCGGGGAGCACCCCGTGTAGAGTCCGGCCGCGAAAATCAGAGGAACCAGCCGGCATAAGCCACACCGATAGAAACCGACGGCTCGTTGTTGTACTGCTTGTGGAGGAAGCGCTCCGAGAATTCCGCCTTGATTACCACCTGCTTCAGCGGGTAGTAATTGATACCGGCGGCTATGCGGTGACGGTCGGTCCAGCTGTAATCGGGAGCGTTCTTCGTGGGGATATACGCGTCATAATACTCATAGCGTCCGAAGACATAGAGCTTCTGGCTCGTGCGGCGGTTCCAGAGTCGCATGATATTGTAACCCGCCTCGGCACCGGCTGCAACGGCATCCTTGCCCACGTGCGTACGTTTGTAGGGAGATGTGGAAGACTGCGTGCGGTTGAACTCCGAGATGCGGTCGGCATCGCCGAGATGTCCCCAGTCGGCGTTACCACGTACAATCCAGCCGTAGTTATTGTATTCGAAATCGAACGAGAGAACCGACACTGCACCCTTCACATCCTTGTACTTGCCGTTGTCGGACTGCAGGGTGTTGTTGAACGAATTTCCATAGAAACCGCTGAGACTCAGACGCAGACCCGGCACACTGTAGTTATCCACACGGGCGGCGAAACCGAGACGGTTGGCGGGGGTGAATTCAAAAGGACTCGCCGAACCGTTCTTGATCCACTCATCCTTGGAGAAGAGTGTTGAGTTGAGACCTGCTATGACCATGGCCTCGTAGCGCCATTTACCCGCCACACCCCAGATTGAGAGACCTGTCTGATGCCATGTGCAGGGAAGTATCTGACACTCGCCCTCCGGACGATAGACGGTGAAATATTCCGTGGGAAGATGGTGAGAGTTTGTGGCTCCGACAGGCACAACCATATGACCGGCGCGGACGTTCAGCTGCGGCAGGAATGTCTTCTGTATCCAGAACTGCTCAAGGGCGACCTCACCGCCGCGCTCGATATCTTTCTCGTACTCTCCCACTTCCTCCTGTTCGAGCTCCACTGCGCTTTCCACGCCTCCATGCTCGAACTCAATCTCCGAACCCATGCTCCAGCCCTTGCCGAAGTCGAAACCGATCATGAGAACGACATGCGGCAGGTCGAAACGGCCATGACCCTTGGCGTCCTTATAGTCGGCTGCATGGCTGTAACGGTTCACGTTGTCGGAATAGAAATTGTAGGAATAGGCCACCTCACCATAGCCGCCGAACTGCAGGCGCGAGAGGAATGACTTTTTCTGTTTCACGGTGTCGGTCTGCGCTGAATCAGCCGCAAATGCGGGCGAGACAGCAGCCGAGGCAGCAAGAAGCACGGTGGCAAGTCTGCTGAAGCGTTTCTGGTTGTTCATATTGCACTTTTTCATGTCCGAAGCCCGCGACAGATGTCAGTAAAGAAAAATGTCGGGTTACACATCGCAAGCCTCATATATAAATTCAGTGCAAAATTACAAAAGCCGGAAGCAGCCGACAATACCTTAAAAAGGGTAAAAATCGGACCGATTCCGGCCAAAAAGTTCCAAAATAGTCTTTCAATACCTTAAAAAAGGTGAAAGATGGTAGTGCAAATAAGATATGAACCTCTTATGAATGTCATATCAGGATCATGCGCCGATTATCTGCGGTCGGCAAGGAAGAGACCGTCGATTATGCCGTCGGCCACGCCGATGGTCGGCACCACTATGCGGGTGGCGCAGACAGTCGATGCGATGTTGAGGAAAATCTCGGCGGCCGGTATGATGACATCGGCACGGTCCTTGCGCATGCTGTAGCGGTCCATACGCTGCTCGATGCTGAGCGGCGCGAGAGTGTGGTAGAGCCGGGAAAGTTCAGCAACGGGAAACGACTCATTCCTCTCATCTTTTGTCTCGGCCAGTTTGTAGAGCTTGTTGATATTGCCGCCCGAACCAATGATGACAATCTCCGGATACTTGTTCGACAGGGCCGAGAGGAAGTCGTTCATCGCGTCCCACTCCACCTGCTTCACCTTACCGGTCAGGATGCGGACGGTGCCTATATTGAACGAACGCGAGGCTACAAGGCGCCCGTTGTCCATGAGGTTCAGCTCGGTGCTGCCGCCGCCGACATCGACATAGAGGTAGGCTCCCGAGTCGAAACAGCCACGTTCGAGATGGTTGTTGTAGACTATGCGGGCCTCCTCGTCGCCAGCGATTATCTCGACATCGATGTCAGATTCCTTCTTGATCTTCTTGAGTACCTCGGCTCCGTTGGTAGCATCGCGCATGGCTGAAGTGGCGCATGCGCGAAGACGGTCCACCTCATAAATCTTGATAAGCTGCTTGTACGCCTTCATGAGACGCACAAGGTTCTCGGCTTTCTTTTCAGAAATCTCACCCTTGGAGAACACGTCGAAACCGAGCCGGAGCGGCACGCGGAGCAGGAGCTGCTTCTTGAGCATCAGTTCCGGGCGGTCGGTGTCGGGGTCTTCCCTCTTTATCAACAGTCTGACGGCGTTCGACCCGATGTCGATAGCCGCGTAAGTCTTCTCTTTCATAACTTCTTGTTTTCGTAACTTTGATATTCGTAATAGAGCTTCTCCTGCGAACGGAAAGGCTCTGTCTCTCCCTCGATTTTTCTGATTTCGTTGCGGCCCGAGCCATCCACGACACGCGCCTGGACATTGTCGCGCAGACCGAAGTCAACCGTCCGCGCAAGGTCAGCTCTCAGCGCATCGTCAAACACCTCGGTCACGACCTCTATGCGCCGGTCGAGATTGCGCGGCATCCAGTCGGCCGAGCCCATGAATGTCCGGTTGTCGCCTCCGTTGCAGAAAATGAAGATACGCGCATGTTCGAGATAGCGGTCTATTATTCCGGCAGCGCTGATATTCTCGCTCACATCCGGTACACCGGTCACAAGCGAGCAGTTGCCACGGACGAGCAGGTCAATCCTCACTCCGGCCCGCGACGCCTTGTAAAGCCGCTCCACCATCTCCTCGTCGGTGATATGGTTTATCTTCACCTTGATCCATGCCTCCTTTCCGGCCGTGGCATTCTCAATCTCACGGTCGATAAGGGCATAGAACCGCTCGCGCATGTTGAACGGGGACACAAGCAGAGAATCAAATGTCTGTGTCTTATAGGGTCGCTTTATGACATCGAAAACCTTCTCGACCTCATCGGTGATTCTCGGATCGGCGGTCATCAGGAAATAGTCGGTGTAAACCTTGGCGTTGCCCTCATGGAAATTGCCGGTACCGACAATCGATATGCGACGGCCGTTACGCAAAGTGATCTGGGCGAGTTTGGAATGTATCTTCAGGCCCTCCACACCGAACACCACATTCACGCCGGCATCCTGCATCTCCTTGGCATAATTGATATTGCTCGACTCGTCAAATCGTGCAAGCAGCTCGACCACGGCCGTGACCTTCTTGCCGTTGCGGGCGGCGCACATAAGGGCTTCGGCCACCTTGGAATTTCGGGCAAGCCGGTAGAGGGTCATCTTGACGCTCTTCACATTTTTCGACACAGCAGCCTCCTGAAGCAGACGGATCACATAGTCGAACGACTGGTATGGCACCTGGATAAAGCGGTCTTTCCCGGCAATTAGCTGCATGAGCGAGTCATTGCGCTTCAACTCGGGAGGTATGGCCGGTGGCCATGCCGGATATTTCAGGTCCTGCCTGCAACCGGAAGGAAACGACATGAAATCCTTATGGTTCTGGTAACGGCCGGTGGGCTGCACCGTGTCGAGCTTGTCGAGCTTGAGCTTCCGCATGAGCTGCTTAAGCATAAGCTCAGGCATATCGGCATCGTGAAGCACACGCAACGCCGCGCCCTTCTTTCGGCTCTTGACAGCCTTTGCGATTTTCTCCATCGGGCCGACATGGAGGTCGTTGTCAATCTCCATCTCAGCATCCTTGGTAAACTTGAAAGAGTATGCCTTGAATTTCGTGTAGCCCATGCCGGGGAAAATCATCGGCAGACAGAAACGCACTATGTCGTCGAGATACATCACGAAGCTCGTTCCGTCGCTCTCCGGCAGAGTCACGAAACGTCCGCAGGTGGAGGTCGGAAGTTCAATTATGGCATAGTCGGTCTTCATCTCCGGGCCCGAAAGCTCGACGGCAAGATAGATATGGCTGTCACTCTCGCGGGAGAATTCCTCCAACTTAGATAGCCATACCGGCGAGACGAAACCGGAGATTTTCTTGCGGAACAGACAGCGCACATAGTGACGCTGGTCGTCCGAAAGCTCCGTCTCGTTGACAATACGGATATTGTTCCCGGCCAGGGTGTCGGTCACGCTGCGCACACAGGCAGAGTACTCATCGGCCAGACGGGTGTCCATCGAACTGATGCGGTGGAAGAGGTCGGCGGCCTTACGGCTGTCGGCCTCCATATCCTTCCCCTTCAGCAACGCGATACGCGACAGCGTGGCCATGCGCACGCGAAAAAACTCGTCGAGGTTATTTGAATAAATGCCGAGGAAGGAGATGCGTTCGAGCAACGGCACCTCCTTACGCCACGCCTCCTGCAGGATGCGGTGGTTGAAATACATCCAGCTGACGTCGCGGTCAACATACGTTTTCTTCAGTGATTTATGTGTGTCAGACATAGCTAAAACCGGGATTGTTCCGGGCAGTTTTACAGAACGTAGGGAAAACCGCACGCGCCCCCATACGCACGCGGAATCCCATATTATCCTAACGCACCGCACGCCAGTCGGGTTCACCCCGCTCAATAAAATTAAACGCCGTATAATAAAAAACCGGCAGTTGCTTGTGATGGCAACCACCGGGGAATATGTTGGATAAAGTTCTTGGTCCGGGGTCAGCGGACGAAGAGGAGCTCGCGGTATTTGGGGAGGGGCCAGATCTCGTTGTCGACCATGAGTTCGAGCTTGTCGATGTGGCGGCGGATCTCCTCCATATAGGGGGCGACGTTGTCGTGGTAGGCTATCGCCTTCGAACGCTCGCACTCAAGATGGTTGGCGTGCTTGCGGGCGTTGACCATGTTCTCCACGCCGCTCTTGATGGCGGATATGTGGTCGCTGATGGCCTCGATGTTGGCGAGGTCCTGCGCTGAGATAGCGTCGGCCTTCGAGCCTTTGAAGAGCTGCTGGATCTTGTAGACGTTGTCGAGAAGGAGCGACTGGTAGCGGACTGCCGCCGGGATGATATGGTTGATAGCCAGGTCACCGAGCACACGGCTCTCAATCTGGATTTTCTTGGTGTACATCTCCCACTTCACCTCGTTGCGGGCCTCGATCTCCTTCTTCGAGAGAACACCAGTCTTCTCGAACATCTCCACTGATGCGGGCAAGGTGTATCGGTCGTACATGAGGGGCGCGGATGTCTCGACATCGAGACCACGACGTGCAGCCTCGGCCTTCCATTCGTCGCTGTAACCGTTGCCGTCGAAGTGGATGGGACGCGAGTCGCGGATAAGTTTCTTGACCTCGTCGAGAATCGCAGAGTCGCGGTCCTCACCTTTTGCGACGCGTGCCTCTACAGCCGAGGCGAAGTCGTCGAGCTGAGCGGCCACTGCTGCGTTGAGGGCGATGAGGGCTGAGGCATTGTTGGCCGATGAGCCGACGGCGCGGTATTCGAAGCGGTTGCCCGTGAACGCGAAGGGGCTCGTGCGGTTGCGGTCGGTGTTGTCGAGAATAAGCTCCGGAATCTGGGCGATGTCGAGAGTGAGCTGCTCCTTGCCGTCGATTGTAATCTTGCTGATGGAGTCAGCTTTCTCCACGCGGGCGAGAATTCCGCTCACAGCCGAGCCGAGGAACATCGATATGATGGCCGGAGGAGCCTCGTTGGCACCGAGACGGTGGGCGTTGGTGGCGTTCATGATCGAAGCCTTGAGCAGACCGTTATGCTTATGGACGGCGGCCATGACGTTGGCCACGAATGTCACGAAGCGGAAATTGTCCTCGACTGTCTTGCCGGGCGCGAAGAGAAGGATTCCGGTGTTTGTACCGAGACTCCAGTTGTTGTGCTTGCCCGAGCCGTTGATACCTGCGAAAGGTTTCTCATGAAGCAGCACACGGAAATTGTGGCGGCGTGCCACCTCCTCCATGACCGACATGAGGAGCAGGTTGTGGTCGTTGGCAAGATTCGCCTCCTCGAAAATCGGGGCAAGCTCGAACTGGTTGGGCGCTACCTCATTGTGGCGGGTCTTTGCCGGTATGCCGAGCTTGTGGCATTCAAGTTCGAGTTCGAGCATGAAAGCCTCGACGCGGCTGGGGATTGAACCGAAATAATGGTCCTCAAGCTGCTGGTTCTTGGCAGACTCATGGCCCATGAGGGTGCGGCCGGTCATCACGAGGTCGGGACGGGCGGCATAGAGAGCCTCGTCAACGAGGAAGTATTCCTGCTCCCAGCCGAGGTTGCAGATCACATGCTTCACATCGGGGTTGAAGAAACGGGCCACACGTGTGGCAGCCTTGTCGATGCTGTTGAGCGAACGGAGAAGAGGAGTCTTGTAGTCAAGGCTCTCGCCGGTGTATGACACGAAGACGGTGGGGATACAGAGCGTGTTGTCGACGATAAACGCCGGCGACGATATGTCCCATGCCGAATAACCGCGTGCCTCAAAAGTATTGCGGATACCTCCGTTGGGGAACGAGGATGCGTCAGGCTCCTGCTGCACGAGGAGCTTGCCCGAGAACTTCTCGACCACTCCCCCCTTGCCGTCATGCTCGACGAAAGCGTCATGCTTCTCGGCGGTGCTTCCGGTGAGCGGATGGAACCAGTGGGTGTAGTGGCGGGCGCCGTTGTCGAGAGCCCAGCGCTTCATGCCGTCGGCCACGCTGTCGGCGAGCTCGCGGCTCAGAGGCTGTCGGTTGTCAATGGCTTCGACAAGCGCGTCGTAAGTCTCCTTGGGGAGATACTCGAACATGCGCTGACGGTTGAATACCTGCTTAGCGTAATAAGCCTCTACTCTTTCCTTGGGAAGATTGACCTTCACAGCCTTGCGGGCTGTCGCTTCCTCAACACTTTTGAATCTGAGATTTGACATAAGTCTCAATATTTGGGTAATTGAAAAAGGGGGCTGGAGCCCCCTGTGATATTATTTCTTGAAAAAATCGAGTATGCGTCGCATCGCCTCCTTGGTGTTCTCGCGGGTATTGAAGCCGGTGAGCCTTATGTATCCCTCGCCGGCATCGCCGAATCCGACACCCGGCGTGCATGAGATATGCGCCTCGGAGAGACACTTCCCGAAAAGCTCCCAGGAGCCTTCGCCGTTGGGCGACTTGACCCAGATATAGGGGGAATTCTCGCCGCCGAACACGGTGAATCCCGCCTTTGACATCGTCTCGCGGATGGTGCGGGCGTTTTCGAGATAGTAGTCCACATTCTCACGCACCTCGCGCTTGCCCTCCTCGGTGTAGAGAGCCTCGGCACCGCGCTGTATGATGTAGCTCGCGCCGTTGAACTTGGTGGTCTGGCGACGTAGCCAGAGTTTGCGGAGGGGCACTTCGTTGCCCTCGGCATCAGTGCCGCAGAGCGAGGAGGGAACCACCGTGTATCCGCAACGCAGACCGGTGAATCCGGCCGTCTTGGAGAAACTGCGGACCTCGATTGCCACCTCGCGCGCGCCTGGAATCTCATAGATTGAGTGAGGCACGGCGGGGTCGGTGATGTATGCGCAATAAGCGGAATCGTAGATAATCACCGCCTTGTTTGCACGGGCATATTCAACCCATGCTGCGAGTTCTTCGCGGGTGAACGACACTCCGGTCGGGTTCGCCGGTGAGCAGAGGAAAATCACGTCGGCATGTTCTGCGGGGGGAACGGGCTTGAAACCGTTGGCCTCGTTGCAGTCGAGATACACGAACCGGCTCCAGCGTCTGTCCACGAGTTCACCGCCGCGTCCGTCGATAACATTCGAATCCACATAGACAGGATAACCGGGATCAGCCACCGCCACCACGCAGTCTTCGGAATAGATGTCGCCGAGATTACCGAGGTCGCTCTTCGCGCCGTCGGAGATGAAGATCTCGTCGGCCTTGATGTCAATGCCACGTGCGACGTAATCATTGGCAGCGACTGCATCGCGCAGGAAGTCGTAGCCCTGCTCCGGGCCGTAGCCATGGAAAGAGGACTTCTGTGCCATGTCGTCGACGGCACGGTGCATGGCACTGATTGCCGAGGCAGGAATAGGCAGCGTGACGTCGCCGATGTCCATGCGGATCACATCGACACCGGGGTTCTCCTCACGGAATTTGCGGAGTTTCGCAGCCACGGTCGAGAAGAGATACGACTCGGGCAGCTTTTCAAAATTATCGTTGATTCTCATTGTATTCTGTTATTTTTTATTGGCGGTCCGCTTGAACGTCACCGCCTATGATGGCTTTTCAGCCGAGATAAAATTCACCGTCGCAGATAAAGGCTGCCGGACCGGTCATGAACACATGTCCCGTAGCCTCGTCCCAGCGGATTCGAAGCACACCTCCGCGCAGACGCATCTCGACGTCACGGTCGGCAAGACCGTTGAGCACGGCAGCCACAGCTGTCGCGCAGGCTCCTGTTCCGCAGGCGAAAGTCTCGCCCGTGCCACGCTCCCATACACGCATCTCGATTGTGCCACGGTCTATTACGTGCGCGAACTCAATGTTGGCCTTGCGGGGGAAAATGTCGGCGACCTCAAGTTTCGGGCCCTGTCCGAGCACCTGGCTGTCGGTGATGCTGTCGGTGAAGATGACAGCGTGCGGATTGCCCATGCTCACACCGGTTATCTCATATGTGATGCCATCGACGGTCTCCTGTTCGGCAATCTTTGCCTCAGGGTTGCGGCTGAGCACCGGAACGAGTTCCGGGCGCAGCTCCGGGGCACCCATATCGACCGTAACCGACTCCACCACCCCGTCGGCGACGTGCAGGTGAAGCACCTTTATACCGGCGAGGGTCTCAAGAGTGACGACAGTCTTGTCGGTCAGACCGCGTTCGTAAACATACTTGCCGACACAGCGCGAGGCGTTGCCGCACATCTCGGCCTCCGAGCCATCGGAATTGAACATGCGCATACGGAAATCGGCCACCTCCGAGCGCATGATTGCAACAAGGCCATCGGAGCCGATGCCGAAATGAACGTCGCTCATGCGGCGCGAGAGATCAGAAAGTTCATGGGGGGTCTCCACCGTGGCGTCGATGTAAATGTAGTCGTTACCGGCGCCATGCATCTTGGAGAATGTTATCTTCTTATGCTCTGTTTTCATGTGATAAGCGTCCGCGAAGACGCGGTAGGAATAAACAAGCAGCGTGGAAAAACACTTTCCACGCTGCAAATTTAATAAATATTTTGAAAACCGGGAAATTTTGGCTGCAAAAAGATTACCGTGTATTGACAAAAACGGATTACCGTCAGAACCGCAGCCCGAGGTAAGTCAGCGGATTATCTTGTAGTTCTCGGTCAGTCCGTCGGCATATTCGACCATGAGCACCAGCACGCCACGGGGTGCGTCGCTGAGCGACAGCACATTCGAATCAAATTCGATGGCGAGCAGGTTGGCGGCCACATCATAGAGAAGTATCTCCTGAACCGGAGTATCGCTCGTGACGGTCACCTTGTCTGCCTCGACCTTGATCGAGGAGCGGAAGTCCGGTTTGACGGCATTGACGGCAGCCTCTCCGGCAATTGTGCCGGACGTCACCCCCTGGAAGAATATAGATACTGGAAAATCACCTTGGCTTCCAATGAACTTCGCATCGGGAACAGAAATCTTGAAGGCATGGGTACCGGCCTTGACCTCACCAAGATGTAATATTCTGTTGTCAATCTTATCTCCCGGGCACCAATTCGAGAATGACTGCCACGCTTTGTCTGTCATCTCATTTGTGCCATAGATACCGTTGCCCTGTGTATTGTACATGCGGAACGGCTCGCAGCTTGTACGACCCGGCTTGTATGTCATCATAAGTTCTTCGTCATAATAGACAAAATGGTTGCGGCGTTTATATTCCTCGCCGAGCGTGTTCGCACCATGATTTGATGTTATGAACACAATCTGGGCATCAGTCACATCCTCCGGAACCTCGAATGTCCATGTCTTGATGGTCTTGCCAAGTTCGTCGGTAGCCTCCTCGCTGTAGTTGTTGAAGTTCTTGCCGATATACTCCGGCTTCTTGATTACGACCGGTACGATTACATCGTTGTCTACTGCCGGAGCCGGTTCAGGATTGGTGATGAATGTGAGTGTTCCTGTAAACACATCCTGACGGTCCGCACAACCTTTGACCTGTGTATTTGCTGCATAGGGTATGCCGAACAGCTCGAACTCAGCCCAGATATCATGGTCAGCACGCAGCTTCGAGTCCCGGAGAATAAGAGACAGATAGTCGGCCTCGAATACATAAGGGACAGTGCTCGGCTCATAGTTCTTGTTCATGAACGGGGTGATGAAGCGGCCAATCTCTATACGCTGCACCTCGTCGGGATTATATGTCTCCGCACCCTTGGGTACGAATGCCAGATTGATGTTGCCGATACGGTCGTAGTTGTCGCAGAGGGCACCAATCTCCACAAGCATGGTGAGTTCCTTGCCGATTCTGGAGAGCTGCTCATCGGTAAGGCGGATGGAATAGAGCGACGTGCGGTGACGCAGGATTCCATCATCCTCGGGAATCATGGCCTTGCTCTCGTCGGAGATTCCTTCGAGAGTATTGTAGCCGTCGAAGAAGATAACCTCGTCATAAATCTTCAGCACTTCCTTGCCTTCGGTCGAGGGCACCTCGGTCTCGGCAAAAAGAGACATGGGCGGTGTACATAGAGCAGCCGCCGCAAGCATAGTCATGTAAATTTTCTTCATACGAATTTTGTTAGGTTACTATTCGAAAGCAAATATAGACATAAATTCACACATCTGCAAATCCGAGTGAAATTTCATTACAAAAAGCGAGTGTGGACAACCCCTCGGCCGGGATTGTCCACACATATTATTAAGGTATTCAAAGTTCAGATGCTGAGGCTTGCTTTATTTCTTCTTGAAGGTTACGGGGATGGTGAACATGGAGGGGACGGGCTTTCCGTCCTGCTCGGCCGGAATCCATTCGCCGCTTGTGGCCTTGACCACTCTCAGGGCCTCGGCATCGAATGCCTCGTCTCCTGATTTGACAATCTTCGCGTCGTTTACCGTGCCGTCCGGGCCAATCACGAACTGGACAATCACCCGCACGGTGACAGGAATGTCGGAGTTTTCCGCGTCGGCAGGATATTTCACCAGGTCCATAAGCCGGTTGTTAAGCGCTGTCATTCCACCCTTGTAATCCGCGATTTTCTCCGGAATCTGATACACTCCATCCTCTCGCTGGCGCGGTGTGGGCGTGCTCTTTGTGGTAATCATGATCTTGCCCTGCGGATACTCGGGATCATCTTTCACCACCTGCATCGAAGCGATGTAGCGCGGGTCAATCGAATTGATGTTGCCGGTGAAGAGTGTGCCGTCTACGAAATAGACCGGCTTGGCATCATATTCCGCATCCTTCTCTTTAGATGTCGGTGCGGGTTCAGAAACTGCTTCCGATTCCACATCGACAACCCCGGTTTCGTGTACGCCGCTATCCGAAGCTGACGCAGCGTCGGAATTGCGGAGATAAATCCGGCCGACTGTGCCTGCGGTTTGCACTTCAGCCGATTTTTCACTAATTTTGCCGTCGGAATCCTGTCCGATTGTCACTGTACCGATCTGCTCGGCTACATCTGCCACAGCAGGCTGCGAGAGGGTGAACACTGCCAGCGCGGCCACTGCGGGTAGCGCCAGTGCCGCCACACGCCGTGACGGGCTCGATTTCTTTGTCATCATCATAGTTATACGTTTTTTAATTTGACTGTGATTCAGACTGTCGGCGAAGATTGGCAAACCGGAGCCGACAGTCTTTCTTATTAACATCATCTGATATTCGGCGGGGTCGTCGCCCGCAACCAATTCATCCACTCGGAATTCATGCACGTCGCGCAGCTCGCGCATCATGAGCCATGCCGCCGGCGAGAACCATTGCAGCACTACGGTGAGCTGAGCAGGAATAAGGTCGAGCCAGTGCAGCAGCCGGAGGTGGGCTTTCTCATGTGCCATGACCATGTGGTGAGTGCTGTCGAGGTCGCATGGCCGCACCACAATGTAGCGTCCCCAGCTGAAGGGTGCCGGTGCCTTGTCTGTCACCACCTCTATGTATCCCCTCCTCTTGTAATGCTGTCCGGAACATATCACCGAGACCATGCGCACTATACCGGCAAGCATGAATGCTCCGGCTGCTACCACTCCCGCAATATAGACCCAGACCAGAGCCCGCCACCAGTCGAACGGGGCGCCGGCGACTGCGGTATCCTCGACCAGCATGACCGAGATCGGCAGTCCGACCGAGACTTCCCCACCCTCTGAGGCGGATGTAGCGAAGAGCGGCATGGCCACTGGCAGCAACCACGACACGGCGTAGATCGCCATGAGCACAAAGCGGTTCAGGCGGTGAAATGTGGCCGTGGCCATCAGCCATTTGTAGGCAAGGTAGAGCAGGGTCATCACCAGGGCGACCTGCATCATGTAGCTGACGAATTCTCCCATATCAGTCACTCCTCCTTTCTTTCTTCTGCGCCTCGATTTTATCTATCAGCTCCCGCAGCTCGTCGGTTGAGATCTTGTCTTCGTTGACAAGAGTCGATACGAAGCCGATGTATGAGCGTCCGAAAAAGCGGTCAACTATGCGGCGGAGTGAATTTTCGCGGTACTCCCCCGCTTCGGCCAGTGCATGATAGCGGTATGAATTGCCCACCTGCTCATGCCCCACCCATCCCTTGGCCTCAAGGCCGCGGACGAAGGTTGACACGGTGTTGAAATGGGGTTTCGGTTCGGGAAGCAACTCCAGAATCTCGCGCACAAACAGCGGACCATGCTGCCAGAAGCACGCCATGATGGCCTCCTCCTTAGGCGACAGCTGCTTTACGCTGCTTTTGGTTTCTTTATCTTTCACTGTAAATCAGGTTTTAGGCTTTAGGTGTTAGGCTTTAGGCTTTAGGTGTTAGATTTTAGATGTTGAGGCCGGGCTTTATGACCTGAGCGGGTTATCTATGGTTATTGCGGAGGGGCGTTGTCAATCATTTTCTTGAGATTGTCGCAGAAGGTGCCATCTTCGCCGATTATGTAATCGCGCAGGCAACCTTCGGGATCAATTATGATTTTGGTCGGATATGCCGTTACGGGATAACCTGCGACTGTTCCGCCGTGTGACTCGGGAGCCGGAGCAAGAAGGCTCACCCATGGAAAGTCAAGTTCCTCGGTCACCGTGCGCCATGTATCCTCCTGGTCTCCACATGCGATGGCCACGACTTCCATCCGGTCGGAATATTCGGGATACATCTCCTTCATCGCCTCGAACCCTCTCCGGCATGGACCGCACCAGGTGGTCCAGAAGTCGAGCACGACCCACTTGCCACGCAGAGTGGATATGTCAAAGCTGCTGCCATCCATACCGGTGATTGTAATCTCTGGCACCGGAGCGCTCGACTCAACAGCCTGCTGCATGAGGTTCTCCCGGGTGGCATCCCTGACTCCGACGTTGCGGATAGCCCGGGCATAGGTATAATATAATGTGTTTTCCGAACCGTCAGGAAGTCGGTCGAACGCATAAGGTGCGAAATCAGTGCCAAGCAGCGATACAACACGCGTCGCGGTCTCCGGATCGCTTTCGGCCATGATCGTATCGAGCAACGCATGCATCCGACGAGACAGTGAATCAAGTTCCTGCTCGGTCAATTTGTACCGTATTATTTTAAACAGCTTCCTATTGAGTTTGAAGAACTCGTCGGAATGAGGTATGGGAGAGAGGTTCGAACAGTTCATTTCGTATCTCAACGGACCCAGACTGCTGATTTTCATTTCCGCATGGTCCGATTTCCTCATATATACTGTCGGCAACGAATAGTAGTCGCATTCGAGCGTGTACACGCTCGGAACCGAGTCGGGGAAAATATGGACAGACCTGTTTTCGACCGGAAATGCTCTCCGCTCCCCCTGCCGCATTGCCTCGACATATTCTTTCACATACATTGTGGTGTCAGACGGAATCGGAACTGAGGTGACATATATGGTGTCGCCCACCTGCTCCCCTGTGAATGTGATTTCAATTCCGGGAAGCGCATCGGGGGTATTCTTTTTGCGCGTGCCGGCACATGAGACCATGGCAACCGCAAGCACTGCGATGCTGAATCCGGCTGAAATCTTGCGCTTGGTGGGATGTTTCATATTTTCCTCAATTAGTTGTGAAAGAGAATGGGTTGGGTAGAAGCAACTAATATTTTAGTTGATGTGGGCAAATTTATAACTAATTATTTAGTTTGGCAACTAATTGGGTAGTTATTAACTTTTGTTAACTTTTGAAGAAGGCGGCGGAGGGGGGTAAGGTGGTTAAGGTTTTTAATGTGATTAATGTGATTAAGGGGATTAAGGGGATTAAGGGGATTAAGATGATTAAGGTGATTAAGGACTTTAGGGGGGAGCGTGGGGTTAGAAGAGGGAGAGGATTATTTCGTCGGAGATCATTATGCCGGTTTGGGTGAGGGTCAGGTGGGCGGGCGTGAGGGTGAGGTGGCGGGCGGTGAGCCAGGGGCGGGCGGCGGCGAGTAGGCGGCGCGTGGCGGATTCGCCGAAGCGGGCGGTGAAGTCGGCGAGGGGAAGCCCCTCGCGCGTGCGCAGGCGCGTCATTATCATCTCCTCGCGAAGTTCGTCGTCGCTGAGGGTCTCGGTCTCGGCCGGGCATTCTCCTTTCTTTGCGAGCCAATAGTCTATGTATGCCTTATAGTCCGGATGGTTCGCCTTGCGTAGACGGGCACCGTCGTATGAATGGGCCGCTGCCCCGAGACCGACGTATTCCTCGCCTCGCCAGTAGCTGCTGTTGTGCTGCGACCGGTAGCCAGGTTTCGAGTAGTTTGAAATCTCATATTGCTCGTAGCCGGCCAGAGAGAGAGCCTCGCTGAGTTCCATAAACATGGTCTGCGAGTCCTCCTCGGCGGCCTCGGCAATCATTCCGCTGTCGCGCATACGGGTCAATGCGGTGCGTTCCTCATACATCAGTGAGTAAGCAGAGATGTGCTCAGGATTCATGGAGACCACTCCCCCGACCGACCGCCGGAAGGACTCGACCGTCTGTCCCGGCAAACCGAACATCAGGTCAAGGCTTATGTTGCCGAAGTGGCGGCGGAGTATCTCGTATGCCTTTCGGGCCTGCGCCGCATCGTGACGGCGACATATAGCGCGCAGTTCCCCGTCATCGAGTGACTGCACTCCCATGCTGAGCCGGTTCACGCCGCAACCGCGCCATAGACGCGCCATATCTTCGGTGACATCGTCAGGGTTGACCTCTATCGTGAACTCCCCCACCTCTCCGGTCAGAGCCGAAAGGCCCTTCGACAGCCGCGCGAACTCATCGGCAGGGATAAGCGACGGGGTTCCTCCACCTATATATAAGGTGGTCGGAGCTACCACCATCTGCGGCACCCGTACACGAGCCTCCCCAAGCAACGCCGACACGTAGTCAGACCAGGGGGCAAGACGCTCTCCGACCGAATAAAAGTCACAATAAATGCAACGACGCCGACAAAAAGGCACATGAACATATACTCCACTCATGATTCTTGCTATGAACTGTTAACAAATTTCTTGCAAAGATAATAAAAATGTCTAAATATGTTACACAACATAAAAATAAACAATGGATATTACCACTTTTTTTATTAAATTGCGGACGGAAAAAGGGAAAACACCCTCGTGATACTGTGGAAAAGCTCCTCCGTGTTACCGGAAAACACCCTCGTTCTACCGAAAAAAGCCAGTTAAATCTTAAAATCTTATATCCTATGAAGATTTACAAAACCAATGAAATCAAGAACATTGCCCTGCTTGGATCCAAGGGCTCCGGGAAAACCACACTCGCCGAATCAATGATTTACGAGTGTGGAGTTATAAAACGTCGCGGAACGGTTGACGCAGGAAACACCGTATCCGACTATTTCCCCGTTGAGAAGGAGTATGGCTACTCGGTATTCTCAACGGTTTTCAATGCGGAGTTCAACAACAAGAAGCTCAATATCATAGACTGCCCGGGAGCGGACGACTTCGTGGGCAACGCATACACGGCCCTCGGCGTGTGCGACATGGGTCTTATCCTGGTTGACGCACAGTATGGCGTTGAGGTCGGCACACAGAACATATTCCGCACCACAGCGGCTCTCAAGAAACCTGTCATCTTCGGCATCAACCAGATGGACGCCGAGAAGGCAGACTACGACAATGTGCTCGAACAGCTCCGCGAGGCATTCGGTCCGCGTGTTGTACAGATACAGTATCCTCTCGAATCGGGTCCGAATTTCCACTCGATGATCGACGTTCTTCTGATGAAGAAGTACGAGTGGGGTCCCGAAGGCGGCGTGCCGACCATCTCCGACATTCCGGAAGACCAGATGGAGAAGGCCCGCGAGCTCAACCAGATTCTCGTTGAGGCTGCCGCCGAGAACGACGAGACGCTGATGGAGAAATTCTTCGAGCAGGGCAGCCTGACCGAGGACGAGATGCGCGAGGGTATCCGCAAGGGACTCGTTGACCGCTCGATCTACCCGGTTGTACTCCTCTCGGCTGCGAAAGACATGGCAGTGCGCCGTCTGATGGAATTCCTCGGCAACGTCTGCCCCTTCGTGAGCGATATGCCCGCACCGGTCAATACAGCCGGCGTCGAGGTGAAACCCGATGCCAACGGTCCCGTTTCGGTATTCTTCTTCAAGACATCGGTAGAGCCGCACATCGGCGAGGTCAGCTACTTCAAGGTTATGAGCGGCACGCTCCGTGCCGGAGCCGACCTTGAGAACGCCACCCGCGGCGGTAAAGAGCGACTTGCCCAGATATTCACAGTGTGCGGCCAGCTCCGCAACCCGATCGACGCACTTGAGGCCGGCGACATAGGCGCCACTGTCAAGCTGAAAGATGTGCGCACCGGCAACACACTCGACGAGAAAGGCTGCGACTACCAGTTCGACTTCATCAAATATCCGGCACCGAAATATGTGCGTGCCATCCGTCCTGTCACCGAGAGCGACGGCGAGAAGCTGTCGGCCATCCTCACACGTATGCACGAGGAGGATCCGACATGGGTGATCGAGCAGAGCAAGGAACTGAAACAGACTCTCGTCAAGGGTCAGGGTGAGTTCCATCTCCGCACGCTCAAGTGGCGTATCGAGAACAACGAGAAGCTCCCCATCCAGTTCGAGGAGATGCGCATACCCTACCGCGAGACAATCACCAAGGCCGCCCGTGCCGACTACCGTCACAAGAAGCAGTCGGGTGGTTCGGGACAGTTCGGCGAGGTGCATCTGATCGTGGAGCCTTACACCGAGGGTATGCCCGAGCCTGACGGCTACAAGTTCGGCAGCCAGGAGTTCAAGCTCAAGGTGCGCGACAAACAGGAGATCCCTCTGGAATGGGGCGGCAAGCTCGTGGTGTACGACTGCACCGTCGGCGGCTCGATCGACGCCCGCTTCATCCCGGCAATCGTGAAGGGACTCATGGACCGCATGGAGCAGGGTCCGCTCACCGGTTCATATGCACGCGACGTGCGCGTCATGATCTACGACGGCAAGATGCACCCGGTTGACTCGAACGAGATCTCTTTCCGTCTGGCAGGCCGCAACGCCTTCTCCGAGGCCTTCCGTCAGGCAGGTCCGAAGATTCTCGAACCGGTATATGACGTTGAGGTGCTGACTCCGGGCGACACCATGGGCGACGTGATGAGCGACCTCCAGGGACGCCGCGCCATCATCATGGGCATGGAGTCGGAGAACGGTATCGAGAAACTCAACGCCAAGGTGCCTCTGAAAGAGATGTCGAGCTATTCGACCTCGCTCAGCTCCATCACCGGCGGACGCAGCAGCTTCTCGATGAAGTTCGCGAGCTACGAGCTGGTGCCCGGCGACGTTCAGGAGAAGCTCCTGAAGGAATATGCAGAGACGCAGACCGAGGAGTAAACTCCGGTCGGAAAGCTACAAAGAGGGCTGACCCTTGCGGGCCAGCCCTCTTCTTTTGGGGTTAATCCCGATTTATCGGGATTTATCGGGATTTATCGGGATTAATCCTGATTAGTCGGGATTAATCCTGATTAGTCGGGATTAGTCGGAATCAGTCTTTCAGAGGGTGCGGAGGCGGTCGTCGAAGGCCGACAGGGCAGCCTTGGCACCCTCGCCCATGGCGATGATGATCTGCTTGTAGGGCACTGTGCTGACATCTCCGGCGGCGTAGACGCCGGGAAGATCCGTGCGGCAGCAGGCATCAATCTCTATCTCGCCACGGCCGTTGGCTCCGACCTGCGGAACAAACACCTCGCTGTTGGGCATCAGTCCAATCTGGACGAACACACCCGACAAGTCGTAGTGACTCTCCTTCTCGGTGGTGCGGTCGAGTACATCTATGCCGGTCACTGTCTTTCCGTCGCCGTCTACCTTTGTGACGGCCGACGAAAGATGCACATCGACATTCGGCAGAGAGCGCAGCTTCTCCTGAAGCACGGTGTCGGCCTTGAGCGTGTCGAGAAACTCGAACACATCCACATGACGGCAGATGTTCGCCAGGTCTATCGCAGCCTCTACTCCGGAATTGCCGCCGCCGATCACGGCGACATCCTTGCCGGCGAAGAAGGGACCGTCGCAGTGCACGCAGAACGCCACACCGTGACCGATGTAATCATTCTCGCCCGGCACTCCGAGACGGCGCCAGCGGGCACCCGTCGCGATAATCACCTGCGGAGCCTCAAGAGCCTCGCCACCTTTCAGGCGCACGGTCTTGACATCCGATTTAAGTTCCACCTGCTCCACTGTGCGCGAGTCGAGGATATCGACCGGATAGTCGAGCATATGGGAACGGAGGTCGGAGGCGAGCTTGTCGCCGGTGGTGTGGAGCACGGATATGACATTGTCAATGCCGGAAGTCTCCTTGACCTGACCGCCGACCCGCTGTGCGACCACGGCAACTTTCAGACCCTTGCGGGCTGAATAGATGGCAGCCGATGCTCCGGCGGGACCTCCGCCGATCACCACGAGGTCGTACTTGCGGACCTCAGCGGGCGATGCCGACGGCTCTGTGCCGAACTTTTCCTCCAGCTTGTCGAGTATCTCACCAAGGGAGCCTTTTCCAATCCAGACTTCCTCGCCGTTGGCATAGACCGTAGGCACAGACTTCACGCCAAGAGCCTCGGCCTCGGCTGTGGCAAGATTGCCATCGACCGTCTGGGAGGCTACATTGTTGTTGAAAAGCGCCATCTGGTTGAGAGCCTGCACCACGTCGGGGCAGTTCGTACATTCGAGCGACACGTAGGTAGTGAGGCTGATCTCACCCTTCAGACGGGCGATACGCTCGCGTGTCGCTTCATCAGGCAGAGTACGTCCCTGG
Organism: uncultured Muribaculaceae bacterium; assembly: GCA_910578385.1. Taxonomy (GTDB): domain Bacteria; phylum Bacteroidota; class Bacteroidia; order Bacteroidales; family Muribaculaceae; genus Lepagella. The sequence goes on from CAJTQV010000002.1 coordinate 234,066, forward strand.
CCGTCGGAGTTGAGCACCGCCAGCAACAGGGAGGTGAACTCATGTCCACCCGGAATACAACGGAAGGATATGCCCGTGGGCACACCCTCCTTTTCCAGCGACGCGACAGCCTTGTCGCTGTTCGCCTCCTCGACCTCGACGCCGATCCGCGGTGAGGTGGTGGAGAAATCGGTAAAGAAGCCGATCATCTCCTTGCCAAGCTCCGAAGCGGGATCGCACGAGATACGGAAGGTATAGTTGTCTTTAAGAGAGGCGAAGACCTGCTTCACCTGCTCCAGTAAAGATTTGTCAAGAGTCATAGGCGCATCAGAGTTTACCTACGAGGTCGATACTCGGTTTGAGAGTCTCGGCACCCTGTTTCCATTTTGCGGGACAAACGTCGCCGGGGTGACCTGCCACGAAGAGAGCGGCCTCTACCTTGCGGACAAGCTCGTCGGCGTCACGTCCGATGTTGTTGTCGTTGACCTCGGCAATCTTGATGAGACCTTCGGGATTGACGACAAATGTGCCACGGTATGCCATGCCGTCACCCTCGATCATCACGCCGAAAGCGCGGGCGAGAACGCCGGTGGGGTCAGCGAGCATTGGGTACTCGATTTTCTTGATACGGTCTGATGTATCGTGCCATGCCTTGTGAACGAAGTGTGAGTCAGTGCTGACAGAGTACACCTCCACACCCATCTCCTTGAGCTGGGCGTACTTCGACTGAAGGTCCTCAAGCTCGGTCGGGCATACGAAAGTGAAGTCAGCGGGATAGAAGAAGAAGATGGCCCATTTGCCCTCTATATCCTTGTTTGTCACCTCGCGGAACTCACCGTTGTGGTATGCCTGAACTTTGAATTCGGGGAGAGATGCGTTGATGATTGGTTCTCTTACGATCTTATTGTCTTCCATAGTGTTTTTGAAGAATTTAAATTGTTATGATTATTACTACTGATTGTTAGGAACGCGGCCAGTTACGGGCTACCTTCCAAAGTTAGAACAAACGGCGACATACAATGTTCAGAAGAGAGAAGGTATGTTCAGAAGGGAACGGTAAGCCTGCGGCTTGTAACCCGTGTCGCAAGCCGTTTAGTTCCGGCAGACTTTATTTTTTCAAGGGTCCGATATATCTGTTTCCGTCATCGTCGCCAAGAGTTCCCTTGATTTTCTTCTCGACGCGCTCACGTTTGGTATAATAATACTTGTAACTGAACCCGCAGACCTCACAAATGTATTTCGGCATGAATCCGGCGTATACCATCACGGTGAACTGTATCTCATCTTCAGTCATGGTAGCACACTTCTCGCGCAGGTCGGCAATGATATTATCCATATAGACATTGACCAGTTTCTCCAGCTCACTCGACTTCATACTTTTCGCCATGTCGCGCATCATTTTATCAAGATCTGATACAAGAGCCTTTTTCATAGCGGGAGTATCTTTCTTCTCCACATAAGAAGCGGCGATTTTGTTGAAGAAGTCCAGACGGCTACGGAAGAGCGAGCTGATGGTGGTTTTCATAGTCATACGGCATTCCTCCGCATCGGTTATCTGCTTTGACATTTCCCCTATCCGCTCATCGCGGCCGGTCAGTTCGGTTCTCATTGACTCGATGTCAGAAAGCGAGGCGTTAAGGCGGTTGGCAATCTCCGTGATTTCCGACTTTTTCTGTTCAAGCGATTCCGAGAGATGCAGATTCTCTCCAATCTTGTCGTCGAGAGCCGACGACATGCGCATAATGTCATTCGCGTTCTTATCCAGTTCGAGATTCTTATTTTGAATTTCAAGCGCAGCGTTGTCGATTTCGAGCTGTTTCCGGTTTATTTCAAGCTGCTTGATCCGCACCCTCATCCTGTAGAACCACCATCCGGCACCGAGAATAATCAGAGCCGCGATCACTGATATTGCAAGAATCCAAGCAAGTCGCTCCTTTTTTGCGCGTTCCGCCTCGGCCTGCCGGTCGTAATAGTCGCGCTGTGCCGTCACGACAGATTGAAGAGTTATCTCGTTCATCATACGGTTCTGATAGTCAAGTGAACTGTCCGTAGCTGCAAGAGCTGACTTGTAATCACCTTGGACCTCAAACAGGGAAGCTTTGCACCATAACGCCATTGCCGTATCACGTCCACAGGTAGCCTTATACTCTATCGAGTCAATGTAGCGTTTGGCTTCGTCAAGACGGTTATTAAATATCGCCGCTCTTGCTCTGCGAAAACATAGTTCCGTATTATACGATGAAAATGCTTTATATTTTTCAATTTCTTTAAAACATGAATCTGATTTTAGTATTTCTCCATTAAGGTCATGCACTCCAATCATACTCTCCACACAATATGAAGCCAATAGAGAGTCTACAGGAGAGTTCAACGCAAACTTACACACAGAATCAAGAAGACATAGGGATTCCCTATGAAATCCCATACCATCTAACGCTGCGGCCATATCACAAGTTGCAAAATATGCATCTCTTATTCTTCCACATTTCTTTAAATTATAAACAGTTTCCTTATAGCTCTCCATAGCAAGTTTTGAATTGAAAGTTGACATGAAAAGATCTCCAAGCAGTTGTGAAGACCTGGCAATCCAATAAGGATTTTTTATTCTCATCGCCAATTCATGAGCTTCTTGCGCCGCTATTATGGCAGATTCTTTTTGTTCCAAGTCAAGCCGTACAACACCTAAATAAAAGGCCGATTTCAGTTTATTAAGCGGGGATCCGTTTTGTAAAAAGTATTGGTAAGAACTATCAATACTGGAATCAGTCGGTATGGCATAATCCCCCTTATACATCGCCTCAGTCAAAAGAAGTCCCAAAGTGGCCTTAGCCCTATCATCATCTATTAAATCGGGGTCTATGCTGCATAATATTTCCAACGCCGAATCTGGATTAGATTTTCTATTCAGCGAGTCGGGATACTCCACCAGAAGCTGCGAGGCATCTTCAAGGGTCTTGAAAATCTCAGACCGACGACATCCCACGCATATGGCTACTGTCAGCAACAAGTATATGATTAGATATTTCAAGGTCGCAAAAATTTAAGTTCCCGCAAAGATAATCATTCGCACATAAACTTCAAAATATAAGATACAACATGACTAAAAAACTGAAAAAATAATATTTGAATCCCCAATAAAATTCCCCTAAATTTACAATATAAAATCCATGATGGATAATTAATATTTTTACATCTCTCAACGTGTTGTCTTTCTGTATTTTATATTTTAAGATGATGGATAAATAAATTTGCGCTTCAACACTTATATTTATAACTTTGCAGCACAAAAACAACATAAATTTCAACATATGATAACAACTCTAAATTTACGGGTAACGATACTGGCCACAACGTTATTCTTGACAGGATTTTCACATTCTATCTCAGGCCAAACAACCAACAAATATGATGTCAATAAAAAAAGTGTGCCTTTTAAGATTACGCCAAAATCATCGACATCTCGCCCGCGAATGCCGTCGCATCAGCAGCTATATGGAGAATACTGTGATGGATTTCTCACCGTCTCTTTCAAGATTCCGGAGGGAAACTGTGTTCTGACGTATTCGAATTCCGCTATCGGCATCGAGACATCGGTTGAATTCGATTCTTCAAAGGAAGCAAAATTCTTTGTGGGATATGGCGATGCGCCAATCCACATCACAGTCACAACATCATTCGGAAACGAATACGAGGCCGTTATCGACCTCTCGAACAATAATTAACCAACAAAATCAACCGACATGAAACAGCTCAGAATCTTTGCGAGCCTATTGCTCGCAATCTATTTCTCGTTTTCGGCGGTAGCGTCTGAAATCTACCAAACATCTGCAACCGTGATGGAAAAGGGGATGTTCTCCGACGGAACAAGAAACTACAAGACCTTTACCGTAGAATCCTCCTCGGCAGGAGAATTCCACATCGGTTTCTGGCTTTGCGCATCAATCTTGAATGACAACGATTTCACAAGTTTCAGAGTCTACGCCAACAATAAACTTGCAGGGACAATAACACCCGACCATGACGGTTGGCAAACCATTGGCATGGACGAAAACAAGAAAGTTCGCCTTGATGCGGGTCTGAACACAATCACAATCTCTACCACCGCTCCCGAAATACCGGAAGTGGAGAACATAAGGGTATCAAAAGACCCTGAGATGGTAAGATTCGACAGTTCCGCATTTGAACAATATGTAGAAGATGCAGCCCACGGCAGAATATCGGCAGATGCAAAAGAAGAGGAGCCTGCAATCTCTGTTAAGGCAATCAGGCCAGCAAGCATGACAGTCTTCTCAAATGCGAATCTGAACTACACTTACTACAAGCGTATTACTGTAAATAAAGGTGACAGAATACATATTGAGACTGAGAGTGGTAACGGCCACATCGTGGACATGGTGTATATGGGAAGTTTGAAGAACTATGTAATTGGCAGTGTCCCCCAAGCTCTTACTAATGTTGATCATATTCTTTATCCTGATACTCTTGAAGCATCATTGGACCTTAAGACTATTGTCGGCCTGACGCCTGCTACTTCAGAAGAAATCCAAAGATACAACTGGACATCTGCTTCAGAAGTTGACGAAGACGGATATAATATGAGCACGCTTGAATTAGACGCACCGATGGCCGGTATGTACATGGTTTTAGCCAGGACAGATGACAATTCAAAGTCAGATATTATCGATATCTCAATATCTATAAATGGAAAGTCTACAAAACAGAGGAAGCAACCCATATGTTCCTCGTCGTATGGTGTGATCATTCCGGCTGACGGATATGAATATGCCTGCATGACCACAAGCTATGACGCAGATGCTGATCCGATGCTATTCGTACACGGCGGCCGACAAGGCGGTATCATCGGTTTCAATGACGATGCAACACCTGCAAAGAGAAAAGAACACAATCTTGGCGTTTATGACTCTTATCTGAGCCAAACTTATCTATATCCTTCCACGGCAGTAAGTGTCAGCAATTACAAAACTGAGAACCCGGTTTCAAAATGTGTCATAATTACAAGAATGGTAATATCAGAAGGTGCACAGAAAGTCCAGGCCGTCAAGCCGTCAACTTCTGACATTTATGACATTACGGATAAAGATGGTATAACCTTCCCGAATCATATCAGCCTGAACACATGTTTTGCAATCAATGCCGGTGAATCAACAATAGAATGCATTGAGGCATATTCCATCGACGGCAGATGTGTTGGCTCAGTAAGCGTAAATTCGGCGGAAGCCTCCTTAATGGCGACCGACCTCAATATAACAGAAAAGGGTTTGTACACGCTCCGGGTACACACCGACCGGTGTACCGCTGCAAAGAAACTGATGGCACGCTAACCCGGAGACAACATCTTGCTTCAATACATATTTTATAAAATATCACCGAGGTAATTTATACCAGTATTTATACTGAAATTGACACCGGTTCAAGCAATACGACTAACACAAATTACGTTAAATACTTACATTTGCTTACTTATTAAAACCATAAAACATGAAACACTTCAATCTTATTCTTTCGTCGATTATTCTTGCTATCGGAATGTTCGCATGTGGATTTGACAACGGAGGATTCCCTGAGAATGTGAAACTCTCGGGCAAAACGCAAGAGAAGACCGTATCGGGCACCTCTTACATCTCCGGACCTATGCAAATCGATGATTTGCACAACAATAGGAATGCCGCAAGCTTCGAATCGGAGACAGAAGATCCGGATTCGCTAATCGTAACACTCGATTGGCTCACGGCCAAAGCAAAAAGAAATGAAAACAAAGTAACCTTGATTACAAACAGGGTACCTGCTGAAAATGAGTCCAAGGAGCTGATAGTAGGTTGGATGGACGGAAATGAAGGCATAAGCATCTATGTGAAGTATAACTGAGTTTGGCTATGGGGACGATTTCCATTTTGCAAGGGAATCGTCTCCAAGATGTAATGCTGAACAAGGCATGTCTTTTCACCTAAGCGATTTTATTTATAAAATCATTGGACAAACCTCATAGGCGGTTTATTATATAAACCGGGGTGACTAAAACCTTTTTAATCATAAAACCCTTCAAACTATTTCTGACATCGGTCATACTCGTGGTTGCCATGTGCGCTTGCGATTATGACAATGGTGGATTTCCTGATAAGGTCAACCTTTCGGATAAAATGACCGAGACCACTGTCTCCGGCACATCCACAATCCAGTTCTTTACCGTAAGCGAAGAGTCATCCGACAGATTCGAATATGTGCCCGATGATTACCAGACCCAAACACGACCTGACTCCCTGATAGCCACGCTTGACTGGCTCACCATAAAGGTAAAATACAATGACAATAAAATAAAGCTGATTGCCAACCGCCCCCAGTTCCCGGAGAAAGAAGCCGTATGCGTTTTTCCTCTATGGACTGCAATGAGGGAATAGACATCGTCATTCACTACAAATAAGGAAAGCCCTATGAAAAGAATTCTGTCATACTTCGGTTGCCTATGCGTAGCTGTTTCCGCATGGGCTACGGGCACGACATCTGATGAATGTCCCCGTTCTACGGAATGTAATGGAAGCGATATACAACTTACCGCTGACCAGGAAATTAAACCGGTTTACCGTAACATATACGGGGAACTGTTCGGAGCGTCAAATCTGATTGGAGTCCACTATGACCAGCGGTTCAGACCAGGGTCGAAATGGGGGTTCCGCGCCGGTATCGGGTACTCTTTGAATGTGAACATAGCAATGGCTCTTTATAATGGAGGAGGATATAACACAATCAGCGCACCTTTCGCGGTGAACGGTATATTCGGCAAACGCCACAGCTATTTCGAAGCCGGATTCGGAGTCTCACCGGGAATTGCTGTCTCCTATCATGGGGGCGGTACATATTACTATTATGACCGTGAGGGTGCCCTGGTATCACAAAAATACAAATCTACCACGCATACTGCATTCTCCTTCAAGACCTTCTTTGACTTCGGTTACCGCTACCAGAAGCCGAAAGGGTTCATGTTCCGCGTCGGCATCACCCCCGCTGTCTCATGGTACCGAGACATGTGCGTCCTGACCATTTCTCCATACGTGAGCTTCGGATACACATTCAAATAATTCATGATTAAGGGTTTTGCAACACCATAAACTCAGCGGGGCTGGAGGGTGGCACTGCGGCGGGCGGTAAGGCGGCGGTACAGGGATAGGCAGAGGAGCGGGATGGCGGTGCCGGCTACGGTGTAGAGCACCCAGAAAAGATCTTCGTGGTTGTTGTAGTGGATGACCATGTGGCAGCCTATCTGCGCCGGGTCAAGGCCGTACCACCAGATTTTAAGCAGGCTCACCACCTTGAATGAGATGATGTGGAAGACGAAGACATAGAGCGTGTTGTTGCCGATGTAGGTCAGAAGACGTGCCACCACTCCCCCGGCGGCGTCGATCAGTCCGGACACATGACGTGTGAAGAGGAATCCGGCCACTCCGGTTACGGGCAGCGTGGCGAGATCGCGGAGCTGTCCGTTGTTGTTCATGCCGCACCAGTGGTTCCACGCTCCCACACACATCACGCAGAGGCATAGCAACGCGACCCACCAGCGGCTCCCTATCCTCGGCTCGAAATGGCGGTAAAGCACGCCGATGCCGAAGAAGAACATTCCCCACACCTCGCGGAGTCCACCGTTGGGAATGGTCGAGATACGGAGCCCGAAGCCGAGGCGGTAAGCGTTGAAGGCAAGCGCGGCCGCACATACCACCACTACGCTCCACACAGACGAGAGCCGTGTGCGTGAGTCCACAATCTTGTAAAGAACCAAAAAGAGGATGCTCGCAATCAGCAGGCCACGGAAGAACCAGAATGCACCGGCCATGAATTCGTCGTAACCGCTCATGGAGGTGACAATCATGAAGAGACGCTGCACAAACTGATGCCGGGAATATGGATGAGTCACCCCGCCCGTCCAGTTGCCGTACTCCTCGTTGAGCAGACCGATCTCGAACCAGAGATTATGGAGCACAAGGAAAAGGAGGCTCCACTTCAGGAATGGTAGATAGAGCCCCCGGAACCGCTTGGCACAGAACGACCAGGGGTCGTCGAGATACTTGCGGCTGAAGAAATATCCCGCCGTTATGAAGAAGAGCGGCATATGGAAGATGTAGATGAGATTGGATATGAGCGTCGGAGGCTCGGCATGTCCGGCCACCATGAGAATGATGGCTATGCCCTTGCAGATTGAGATTACGGTATTCTTCTGTGCCATGTTGCCTTGTTGTTGGATTGAACCTGAAGAAGATTCGGCGCGGCCATCGTTGCCAGCGATACCGCTCCGGGACTTTCCTGACTGCAAAATTAGAGTTTTAATGCCGAATATGCAACCCGATTATCGGGGAACACACAACTTTTATAGGTGAACGCCCGTTATGTCATTGAAGATTTATGTTAAGTGAGTGTGAACCTTATCGGAATTTCGGGGTTCAATGTATATGGGTTGCGCCACTTGGCACAGCATTGACTAATCTCGAAACACTTAATTCCTTTTCACCATGACACACATCTACCGCCACGCACTCTGCGCCACAGCCGGTCTGTTGGCTGTAACTGCGGCCTCGGCCCAGGATATTCCGGAACAGCCCGACACGCAGGGCAACAAGGTCTCGTTTGTCAAGACGAGCCAGGACACGACGGTCTACAAGATTCTTGAAAAAGACCGCTCGAAGAATGTCAACGAGATACCGGTCCCCCACTTCGCAATTCACACGGCCAACAACAAGTTTGTCATGACCATCGGTGCCCAGATCAACCCGATCATCGGCACCGATCTGGGCAACAATCTGTACAAGCAGGCCGATGCCGGCATCAACTTCATACCGAGCCAGATTCCCGTGCCTGCCATGAGAGGACACAAGTCCGACTTTTTCATCAATGCTCTCAATGCGAGCGTTGACCTCCAGGTGGTGGGATTCGGCGGCACTGCAAACCAGATTACCGGTTACATAAAGTTCGCCACGAGCGGCAACGACAAGACCATTGAACTGAACAAGGCATACATCACCTGGCGTGGACTGACGGCAGGTCTGAAGAACTCCCTGTTCGTTGACGAGTCGGTGGTTCCTCCCACCATCGACCCGCAGGGACCGTGCGGACTTGTAGGTGGTACGGTCAACGAAATCGGCTATGAATCACCGTCGTTCAAGGGCTTCCGCTTCGGCGCGGCACTTGACATGCCGACGTATTACTCCTCGTCCGGTCAATACTGGGGACGCGATTACCAGACATGGCGCGGACGCACCATAACCGGCGAGACCGTGTGTGACCCTGATGCCTACAGCATGTCAGTGCCCGACATACCGCTCTATGTGGAATGGGGCAAGTCGGCGCTCAACCGTATAAGACTGTCGGGAATAGTTCGCCCGATGCTCTACAAGGACATGCTTGCCGACTGCCGCCGTGCCTCGGTGGGCTGGGGTCTGTCGCTCAGCGGCAACATCAACCCGGTGGAGCCACTGATTTTCTATCTTCAGGCTACATATGGCAAGGGGATTGGAGCCTACATACAGGACATTGCAGGACTTCCGATTTCGTTTGTACCGAAAGATGACGCTCCGGGCCATATGACCCCTACCCCGATGATGGGCTGGAGCGCCGGTGTGACTTATAACATCAACGACAAGTGGCAGGTGAACGTCATGGGTTCGCAGGCACGGGTGTGGGACGTGGCGCCGTATGCGGAGCATGAGGCAGACCCGGAGACAAATGTGAACAACTACAAGTATGGCTTCTATGGGGTTGCCAATGTGTTCTACAACATATCGTCTTATTTCCAACTCGGGCTTGAGTATGACTACGGCTACCGCAAGACATGGAATGCCGGCAGCGCACACGACAACCGACTGCAGTTCCAGATAATGTTCGCACTGTAAACAAACAGGGTTGGCCCGGCGGGGCCAACCCTGTTTTATTGTTGATGCTTCAGCGGTTATCAGAACCAGCGCACGTATGCGAAGTCCTGACGGTGGGGAAGCTCAGCGTTCTTGGGATACATGCGGAATGCGAAGCGGTAGATACCGGCCTCACGGAGCTGATCCTTGAGTTCGAAGGTCAGAATCTCGCCGTCGCGCTTCACAACCTTGAGGTCCTCACGCTTGAAGTACTTGCTCTCGCCATCCTGGTCTTTGTAGATCACAATCTCAACGCCAAGTGAGTCGCCGAGACCACGGGTGTTGATGACAGCCTTGGCGGTGAAACGGTCGCCGGCACGGCACACTCCGTTGTTGCCGCTCTCATCGTGGAACTCGCTTGAGAGAATCTCCACGCTGTCCCACTTCGAGGCTACCTCCTCTTTCCAGGAAACAATCTCGCGGGCGAGCTTGAAGTCGTTCTTGGCGAGCTTGTTGAAGCGTTTTGCCTCGGGCTCATAGAAGCGGTCGATGTAGTCGTCGAGCTGACGCTTCATCGTGAAGATGGGAGCGATGTGGCCGATCGAACGCTTGATGTACTGGATCCACTCGGTTGAGTAACCCTTGTAGTTCTTGTCAAAGTAGAGGGGAATGATCTCGTTCTCAAGCATAGAGTAGATTGTGGCTGCGTCGAGCTTGTCCTGCTGAGCCTGGTCGGTGTAGGTACGCTTGTCGGTGAGAGCCCATCCGGCTTTCTCGTCGAAACGGTAACCCTCGTACCACCAGCCGTCGAGCACAGAGAAGTTGAGCACGCCGTTCATCTCGGCCTTCTCGCCCGATGTACCCGATGCCTCAAGAGGACGTGTCGGTGTGTTGAGCCAGATGTCAACGCCGGTTACAAGACGCTTGGCGACAATCATGTTGTAGTCCTCAAGGAAGATAATCTTGCCCGAGAACTGGGGCATCTTCGAGATTTCGGTGATGCGCTTGATCAGACCCTGGCCTGCGCCGTCGGCGGGGTGAGCCTTACCCGAGAAGATGAACTGAACGGGATACTTCTCGTTGTTGACGATCTTGGCCAGACGGTCAAGGTCGGTGAAGAGAAGGTGCGCGCGCTTGTAAGTGGCGAAGCGGCGTGCGAAACCGATGATGAGGGCGTTGGGATTGATCTTGTCGACAATCTTCATGACCTCTGTCGGGTCACCCTGGTTCTTGAGCCATTTCTCCTTGAAGTCTTTCTTGACGAAGTTGATGAATTTGTTCTTCATCGTCATGCGCATGTTCCAGATGTCCTCATCGGGCACCTCGAAGATGTTCTCCCACATGGAGGGATTGCTCTGGTCGTCGAAGAGCGCGGGGTTGAGGTGCTTGCCGTAGAAATCTTTCCATTCGGAAGCAGCCCATGTCGGCATGTGAACACCGTTGGTCACGTAACCTACGTGCGACTCCTCGGGTGAATAGCCTTTCCATACGCCGGCGAACATCTTCTTCGATACCTCGCCGTGGAGCCAGCTCACACCGTTTGCCTCCTGGCAGGTGTTGAGGGCAAACACGCTCATCGAGAAGCGTTCGTTGGTGTCGGGGTTCTCGCGGCCCATGTTCATGAGGTCAGACCAAGAGATTCCGAGCTTTGCGGGGAACTCGCCCATGTACTTGCCGAAGAGCGACTCCTCGAAGTAGTCGTGACCGGCGGGCACGGGAGTGTGAACGGTATAGAGCGAAGATGCGCGTACCATCTCAAGAGCCACGTTGAAGGGGAGGTGGTCGTTGTTCACGTAGTCAACGAGACGCTGGAGGTTGAGGAGCGCGGCGTGACCCTCGTTGCAGTGGTAGAGATCGGTCTTGATGCCGAGCTTGTTGAGCATGAGGATACCACCGATGCCGAGCAGGTACTCCTGCTTGATGCGGTTCTCCCAGTCGCCGCCATAGAGCTTGTGGGTGATCTCGCGGTCCCACTGGGAGTTGCGGTCGAGGTCGGTGTCGAGCAGATAGAGCTTCATGCGGCCCACGTTCACGCGCCATACGTGTGCGTAAACCACGCGGCCGGGATAGGGCACCTCAAGAATCATCGGCTGTCCATCCTCGCCGAGGACTGCCTCGATGGGGAGCTGGTCGAAGTTCTGCGACTCGTAGTTGGCGATCTGCTGGCCGTCGATGGAGAGCGACTGCGAGAAATAGCCGTACTTGTAGAGGAAGCCGACAGCTGTCATGTTGACGCGGCTGTCAGAAGCCTGCTTGATGTAGTCGCCGGCGAGCACGCCGAGACCACCTGAATATATCTTGAGACAGTTGCAGAGACCGTACTCCATAGAGAAGTAAGACACCGAAGGAATCTTGTTGTCCATGGGGACTTTCATGTACTCCTTGAATTCGGCATAGGTCTCGGCGATCTGATCCATCAGAGCCTTGTCGGCGAGAATTTCCTGGTAACGCTCGTAGCTGAGCTGCTGGAGGAGCATGACGGGATTTTCACCCACCTTGCGCCAGAGGTCATGGTCAAGGTCACGGAAGAGACGTTTTCCTTTGCTGTTCCACACCCACCAGAGGTTTTTTGACAGTTCCTCAAGGGGTTTGAGCTCCTTGGGAATCTCCGCACTCACGGTGATATTGCGCCACGAGGGGCAATTGGTGTTGCTGACTTGAAGTTTCATAAATAAATATTTAAATTTACAGGTTAATACTCTTATTATTATCGATTGTTATGATGCAGGGCGATCTTGAAAGCCTTGTCGTAATGCGACATGAAGTATTTCCAGTCGGTCTTGGCCGATGTGAGGAAAGCCATGTTGCGGGCATGAAGACGGGCTGTGAGGTCGGATGAGCAGTAGGCCACTGTCGCGGCGGCAATCTCGTCGCGTGAGCGGAGATAGTCGGAATCGTTGCGTTCCACTACCTTGACTCCGCAGTTCTCGATGCCGTTGGCGAAGTTGTCGAGCACCCACTGTCCGAAGCCGGCCTTGTTGTCGGTGACGGTCGGCACACCGAAGGCCACGCTTTCGAGGGGAGTGTATCCCCATGGCTCGTAATACGAGGGGAAGAGCGTAAGGTCGAACGCCGGCAGGAGGTCGTAGTATGAGATGCCTACTATTCCGTCGTTGCCGTCGAGGTAACAGGGCACGTAGATGACCTTCGCGTTGGCGAGGGCACCCTCGGCCTTGAGCTGGCGGATGCGCACGCAGACCTCGTCGGAGTCCTCGTTGTGCAGACGGTGGGTGAGATAGTCGGTCTCGACGGTGCCGGAACCGTTCTCGATGGCCGCTGCAAGCGAGGGTGAGGGACAGTCAACCCATCCCGGGACGAGGATGAAAGCGAGCACCTCGCTGTCGGCGGGAATGCGGCGGTCAACCTCGGCCACGGTGTCGAGGAAGAGGTCGAGACCCTTGTTGCGGTACTCATGACGGCCTGATGTTGCTATGAGGAACGCCGAGTCGGACCAGTCGCGGCCGGTCATGGCCTTGGCTATCTTGAGCAGACGTGCACGACCCTCCTTGCGGACACGGTTGTACTTTACCGTCTTGGGCACGAAGTCAGGCTCGAAGCCGTTGGGAGTGACAACATCGACCGGGCGGCGCAGAAGCTGTGCGCATTCGGCTGCCGTCACCTTGCTGACTGTAGTGAAGCAGTCGGCGTTGTGGGCCGCGGTCTTCTCAAGCGAGTGCTTCGACTCCATGTTGAGCTCGCGCGCCATCTGGTCGCCGTCGTAGTGATGGAACTGGTCGTAGAGGGGTTTGCCGTTTCCGCAGATGCTGCGGCCTATGCAGGTTGCGTGGGTCGTGAAGATGCTCGATGCCTTCGGGCAGTGCGCCTTCAGATAGAGGAGTCCCATGCCGGTGGTCCATTCGTCGAAGTGGGCCATCACACGCGAGGGGTCTATCTTCAGGAACTCTGCGAGACGCTGTATGACGATAGCCGAAGCCACAGAGAACGCACACGAGTCGTCGTAGTCGCCATAAGCATGGAGCGAGTCAACGCCGAAGCGTTCCCACATTTCACCATAAATTTCCGGAAGATGGGCGCGGGTGTCGCCCGGATTGACAAGGATGACCTGCGGAGAACCGGGGATGTTCCAGCGGCCTGTGCGCACCGTGATGCCCCAGGGGAACTGAATCCGTGACGCCGCAGACTTGAACAGCGTCTTTCTCTCCTTGAAATAGGGGGAGGGATTCTCAGCGGTCCAGATGTCGGGACCGACAAAAGCCAGCTTGTCGCCGAACTGCTCGCAGAGAACGCGGGCTTTCGTGGACAGCACGGCGTAGATTCCTCCTACTTTGTTGCAGACTTCCCAACTTGTCTCGACAAGCAAGTCTACCTGCTGAACGATTTCTGACGCCTTGGGGGCGCCTTTTGTATTTTGAGATGTCATATTTCGTATGTAAGACACCGCAAAAATAATAAAAAATCGACTACCTGTCAAAAAAAATCAGCAAAACTGCGTATTTTTAGTGTAAAAATTGTTAAATCCACACGAATTAGTGCAACATATTGCATATTAGGGCAACATAATACACTTTTAAATTATAAGAATAACATAAACAAATGCGGCATCATGAGTACAATTCATGATGCCGCTGTAAAACCTACAAATAAGGACGCACGAGCCGTGCGTCCCTACAAATTCATTGGCATGTACAGTTCTGCAACACTGCCATGTAGTCAGGTAATATTTAGAAAGGGAGATCGTCGGTGTTGTTGTCGCCGCCGGCGAAAGGATCTGCAGGAGCGGCGGGAGCCGGAGCAGCACCGAAGCCGCCGGTCTGTGCGCCGAAGCCACCTGCCGGTGCGCCAAATGACTGATTCTGAGCAGGTGCAGCCTGCTGGGGTGTCTCCATTCCGGACTCGCGTGCGGAATATACGCTCACGTCAGTGTACCAGCGGCCATTGAACTCGCGGCTTTCCACGTCGCACTGGCAGACATAGCTCTTGCCAAGTTCGAATCTCATCTGGTCAACGCGGTCGCCGAATACGTGGAATTTGACCTTGCGGGGATACATGCCGGGGGTTTCAAGCACCCATTCTTTTTTCTTCCAGGGTTTTCCGGCCTTTGATACACCTTCCTGAAGCGGAAGGTCGAACACGATTGTTCCTTCTATTTCCATATCTTGCTATTATGTTTGGTTTCTGTTTTGGTTTCCGGTGTGGTAATCCGGAGGACAAATAGTCCATGAGTGCCATTTGCTCATGCAAAGGTACAAATTTTAAACAGCCCTCACAAATTTATTTCCCCTTTTCGGAAAAATAAACCCGTTTCAGCCGGTCCGCCCCACCCCCATCACCTAAAACCTAACGCCTAAAACCTGACACGTCTACTTCACGTAGGTGACTTTGGCGGGATCCCATTTATCTTTGGGGGTGGTGGCTGCCGTGGGGTAACCGAACGAGAGGATGGCCATCGGCTCTATGCTGTCGGGGAGATTGAGGATGCCCGACAATGCCTTTATACGGTCATTCTCAGGATATACGCCACACCATACCCCTCCGAGGCCAAGAGCATGGGCCGCGAGCAGCATATTCTCCGAAGCCGCCGAGCAGTCGAGCACCCAGTTGCCGCGTGCGGGGGTGTCGCCGTCGAAAGTGCGGCTCATGTCACCGCATACCACCACGTCGAATGCTGATTCCTTGACCATCTTGGCATATTTGAATGCCTCGGTTATAGAATCCTTTACCGACTGAGAGGTAATTACATAGAAGTGCCACGGCTGTTTGTTGGCAGCCGTCGGAGCCGCCATTCCGGCACGCAGCACCGTCTCGATAAGGCTGTCGGGAACGGCACGGTCTGCGTATGTGCGCACGCTCGTACGTGTCATGATGCACTCCAAGGCATCTTGTCCGGCAGCGGAAGTAGCACCCGATACTGCATCTTTCTCCGAATCGCCTGAGTCTTGTGAACTGCCCGAAACAACCGCCAGACGCACAGATACCACTGCGAGTGCGACGGCGAGCAGGATGATTATCCAATTTCTTGATTTCATTATGATTATGATTTTATTATTATCTTGATTGGGGTAAATAGCCGGGAGGTGACCCACGTCTGAATATGAGCTTACTAAGATTGCGGGAGCCTCAGAGCTGTTTGAGGAGAGAACCGGTCGGGCACATGAATCGGCAGAAAGGACGGGTCACGAATATCGAGAGAACCACAAACAGACCTCCGACCGCAAGCACAATCCATGAGGCGCTCTCAACTATAAATCCGGTAAATATCTCGTAATCAATCCATCCGGCACCGATTCCAGCATAGAGAAGCGCCACGAGAACCACCCACAGAACCTGGCGGAAAGTGTCGAGGACATTGAGTGTGCGCTTGCCGATGTGCCACTTTTTCTTGGTGAGATGTCCCGCAAGTTCCTGAAGCGAGCCGAACGGACATACCCAGGCACAGTAATGGCCGCTCTTGCCGAATACCGGGAAAAGCAATCCGACTACCAGCAACACTATGGTGATTATCGCGGCCAAAGTGAATGTCACACCGTTGCTGAAGAAATTGATCATCATGGCGTAGTCGATAAACGTGCCGCCCCAGAAACCGAGCACCCCGACGTTGACCAGCTGCTGCACCACTCGGTATGTCTTGTTGTG
The DNA here is from genome assembly GCA_910578385.1 of uncultured Muribaculaceae bacterium. Lineage (GTDB taxonomy): Bacteria > Bacteroidota > Bacteroidia > Bacteroidales > Muribaculaceae > Lepagella. The sequence goes on from CAJTQV010000002.1 coordinate 250,490, forward strand.
GATGAACAGAGGCAGAAGCGAAGCCGCAAGGACAACCAGCAGCACCACAGCAAGTTTCCAACTGAAACCGAATCCGCTTGACGCGGCAGCCACATTGCTGTCGGCCACGGCGGCATTCAGGCCGGCACGCACGTTGGCGATGTAGGCGTTGGAGGAATAGGTCGCGCCCGACACGGCATCGACCTGCATGGTCAGCGCTTCGGGGAGAGTTTTACCGTTCCATGCGCGGGTGAGTCCCGCCGCTTCCAGCTTACCGAAGAACTGCGGCGACTCACTGTTGGGCAACGTGTGGACAGAATCGACCTGACCGCCGCTGATGTAAATCTCGACCGGAACAGGGCCGCCATAACCCGAGACATTTCCGGCCAGGTCTGTGGTGTTGACCACGACTCCGTCACCGGTAACGGTGACAGTCTGCGCGGAATTTTCCTGCACGCCGAACTTATGGCCGAACAGACTTCCCTTGCAGACCATGGCGAGAGTGGCGAGCAGAATGAACACCGCCACAAATGGCACTAACTTTTTCATGTGAAATACAACATTTTTTATGCTAAATACAATTTTTCATTTTCAACCGCTCCCCTACATATATTAAACAATATTAACGTCTTTTTCGCGTGTAAATAAAGGATAAATTTATTAATGGACATGGGACTTTCAAACAAAGCGGCGACACGGATGTGTTATACAATGGGAGTGGTCGGCTGTGTGCTGACCGTGGTGCGTATTCTGCGTTATATTGACGGTATCGACGACATCTGGCAACCTGTCAGCATAGCTGTCATCACGGCCGGACTGTTTGCCATAGGCTACCGCAGAAGCCGCGCCGCCAAAGAACAAGACTGATAACCCGGTGTCGCACATCGAGATATAGAAACAAAAAAAATGATTGAACATATCAGAAAATATTTTCCAGAGCTGAGCGAGACGCAGCTCCGGCAGTTCGAGACCATGATGAGGGAATACCCGGAATGGAACTCGAAAATCAACGTCATATCGCGCAAGGATATCGAGAACCTTGAGGTGAACCATATCCTACACTCGCTCGCTCTGGCCAAATTCATAAAGTTCACGCCCGGCTCGCGGGTGATGGACTTCGGCACGGGTGGAGGCTTTCCGGGCATACCGTTGGCGGCGATGTTTCCGGAGGTGAGTTTTCATCTTGTGGACCGCACCGGAAAGAAGGTGCGCGTGGCACGAGAGGTTGCCGAAGCCTGCGGCCTCGGCAACGTAACATTCCAGCATGGCGACGTGGCGGAGTGCAAGGAGAAATTCGACTTTGTGGTGAGCCGCGCTGTGATGCCGCAGGCCGACCTGCTCAAGATCTGCCGTAAGAACATATCGGCAGAACAGCGCAACGCGCTGCCCAACGGGCTCATAACCCTCAAAGGGGGTGAGCTCGGCGATGAACTGAAAACGCTGCGAACGCGTTCGGAAGTTGTGGAGGTCAGCAACTGGTTTGATGAAGACTTCTTCAAGGAGAAAAAGATTGTCTATACCGGGTTTTAGGGATTAGGTTTTAGGTTTTAGAGTTTAGGGGTTAGAGTGGATATAAACGCGCGACGGTGGTCGCGCCACACCCGGCGGGCCAAGCCCGCCATACCGGCCTGCCACCTCTGCAACCGCCATAACAGTCATAAAGTCTGAACTCTAAAGCCTAAAATCTGAACACTAAAGCCTAAAGCCTAAAATCTAAAACCTAAGACCTAAGACCTAAAGCCTAAAACCTAAGACCTAAAGCCTGATATTATTATGAAAGTTGTAAAGTTTGGATTCAGCCTGTTTGGCATAAACACATATGTGGTCGTTGACGAGAAGACACGGAAATGTGCGGTGATTGATCCGGGCATGATAGACCGCGAGGAGGAGGAAGCTCTTGTGGACTTCGTTAGGCGCAACGGCCTGGCGGTGACACACGTCATAAACACACACCTGCACATAGACCATGCGATTGGCGACAAGTTTGCGGCCGAGGCATTCGGTGCGCCGGTCCTCGCCCACCGCGACGACGAGTTCTTGGGAACACGGCTGCAACAGCAGGCAGCGCAGTTCGGAATCGCCGAACGCGTTGACAACGTATCGATCAGCAGTTACCTGACCGACGGCGAAAAGATCAAGATTGGAGAAGGAGAGCTTGAGGTGCTTCATGTGCCGGGCCATTCCCCCGGCGGAGTCGCGCTATACGACCGCGAAGGTGGCTATGTGATAGCCGGCGATTCACTCTTCGCAGGCTCAGTGGGCCGCACCGACCTGCCCGGCGGCGACATGGAGCAACTACTGACGGCAGTACGCGACAAGCTGTTGACCTTGCCCCCCGAGACAGTGGTCTACCCGGGCCACGGACCCGCCACGACAATCGCCCGCGAAAAGGCAAGCAACCCCTTCCTGAGATAACGGACCGGGGAGAAGTCAGTCGGGAGTAGCCCGGATTTATCGGGATTGCTCAAGGTTTATTGCGATTTCTCGAGATTTATCGCGATTGCTCGAGGTTTATCGGGATTACTCGGGATAAATCGAGATAAAGACTACGGTTCAGTTGGCCGGCGTGGCCGGCCAACTGAACCGCATTTAATTGCCAACGGCATCTGGTTGCCCTGAGGCTGGTTAACCTGAGGCTGGTTAACCCGAGTCGGTTGCCGACGGGTCAGATGTGGGCGGCGGCCAGGATTACCTCGGAGAGGGTCGGGTGGCCGAAGATGGTCTGACGGATGTCGCAGGCGGTGCGGCGGGCGGTGATGAAGTCGCAGCATTGCTGCGCCAGCAGCGCGGCTTCGGCTCCCATGATGTGGGCACCGAGCAATTCCTCTGTATCGGCACTGAATATCAGCTTGCAGAGTCCGTCGGATTCTCCACCGGCCAACGCCTTGCCGTTGGCGCGGAAGAAGCTCTTGCCTATCTTGACTGCAATTCCTTTCTCCTTGCACTGCTCTTCGGTCAGGCCGACCATGGCGCATTCGGGGTCTGTGAAGAGTGCGGCCGGAACAACGTCGAAGCGGATGTCGTCGGCACGGCCTTCGATGGCGTTGAGAGCGCGTACTCCCTGGAACGAGGCCACGTGTGCAAGCATGAGGCGTGCGTTGACATCGCCGATGGCGTAGATGTGGTCAACGTTGGTACACATGTTGTCGTCTACGGGTATTCCCTTGGGAGAGTATGTCACACCTGCTGCCTCAAGGTTAAGTCCCTCCACGTTGGGTTTGCGGCCGACTGCCATGAGGATGTCTGACGAAACGACGGTCTCCTCTTTGCCCTTGAGGTCGTAGGTGGTCACCACCTGATAGTCGGCGTTCTGCTCAATCTTCTTGACAGCAGCTCCGGTTAGAATCTTGACACCACGCTTGGAGAGGGCCTGTTTGAGACGCTTGGAAATGTCGGAATCGAAGGTCGGGGCGATGTTCTTCATGAACTCGATCACAGTAACCTCCGAGCCGAAGGCGTTGAACACCGAAGCGAACTCCAGGCCAATCACGCCGCCGCCGACAATGACGAGCTGGGCGGGGATGTATTCCAGACGGAGTATTCCGGTCGAGTCGAGCACATATTCGGCATCTGCTCCGGGAATCGGAAGCGCTTTCGACTCCGATCCTGTAGCGATGATGATATGCTCCGCGTTGTATTCCTCGTCGCCTACAGTTACGGTAAATTCATCCTTGAACCTGGCCATACCCTCCACAACGGTCACTCCGGCCTTCTTCATGAGTCCGGCAATTCCCTCGCGGAGCTGCGACACCACACCCTCGCGGCGTGCGATCACCTTGTTGAAGTCAATCTCGAATTTCACTTCCTTCACGCCAAACTCGTCGGAGTTGCGGCAGGTAGAGACAACGGCGGCATCCTTGACCATGCACTTTGTGGGGATGCAACCGGCGTTGAGGCATGTACCTCCGAGCTGACCGCCGTTGACAAGAACAACAGACTTGCCGCGTTCGGCGGCGAGAAGGGCGGTCTCATAGCCGCCGGGGCCGGCGCCTATTATAATAAGGTCACTTTTCATGATAGTGGCAAATATCTTTATGAGTAAGAGCCTGAGAAGAATATTTGCTTAAAGATTCTTCCCAGACTCTCATCGGTTAACGATTATTGTATCAAGCAACGGCCTGGATCAAGCCGTAACTGTACTTACAAAATTTTGGTTTGCGACTGTTTTCAAAAACCATTTCCGGTTACTCGGCCTTGAGGGCGCGGTAGCTGAGGATCGGGTTCTTGGCTGCGCCGGTCTCGTCGGGATGAGAGATCTCGGTGGTGACGGGAGCTGCCTTGACCATGTCGGGATTCTCGGCTGCCTCGCGGGCCACCTGACGCATCACCTCGATGAACTCGTCGAGTGTCTCAAGGCTCTCGGTCTCGGTCGGCTCGATCATCATCGACTCGTGGAAAAGGAGGGGGAAGTAGATGGTCGGGGCGTGGAAACCGAAGTCGAGCAGACGCTTGGCGACATTGAGCGTTGTCACGCCTGTTGACTTGTCAGCCAGACCGTCGAACACGAACTCATGCTTGCAGACACCATCGATGGGGAGCTTGTAGAGATCCTTGAGCGACTCCTTGATATAGTTGGCGTTGAGCGTAGCCATCGGGCCGACGTTGCGGATATTGTCGCGACCGAGCGAGAGGATGTAGGCATATGCCTTCATCATCACGCCGAAGTTGCCGAAGAATGTAGAGACATTTCCGAGGCTCTTCTCATCGGTATCGGCATAGAAGCGGCCATCCTCACCCTTGCGCACGCGCGGGTTGGGAAGATACTCCACAAGATGAGCGGCAACGCCGACAGGGCCTGAACCGGGACCACCGCCACCGTGGGGTGTCGAGAAGGTCTTGTGCAGGTTGATGTGCATGATGTCGAAGCCCATATCGCCGGGGCGCACCTTACCAAGAAGCGGGTTGAGGTTCGCGCCGTCGTAGTAGAGCAGACCACCGGCCTTGTGGACGAGATCGGCAATCTCAAGAATCTCGGTCTCGAACATGCCGACAGTGTTGGGGTTGGTCATCATGATACCGGCAACAGTGTCGTCGAGCAGAGGCTTGAGATCCTCAACGTCGATAGATCCGTTGGGCTTTGACTTGACCTCGACAACCTCCAGACCGGCAACCATGGCCGACGCGGGGTTGGTTCCGTGGGCAGTGTCGGGCACAATCACCTTTGTGCGCTTGGTGTCGCCGCGAGAGATGTGGTACTGACGCATAACCATCAGACCGGTCAGCTCACCGTGGGCACCTGCGTAGGGATTGAGCGTGAACTCGGCAAGACCAGAGATGTTGGCGAGAGCCTGCTGGAGATTATAGTAAAGTTCGAGAGCACCCTGTGCGGTTCCGGCATCCTGAAGCGGGTGGAGAGCCGCGAACTCGGGCATCGCCGCGATTTCCTCGTTGATTTTCGGGTTGTACTTCATGGTACAGCTACCCAGGGGATAGAAGCCTGTGTCAACGCCGAAGTTCTTGTTCGAGAGATTGGTATAATGTCTCACAACCTCCAGCTCGCTGACCTCCGGAAGCTCCGGAGCGTTCTGACGCATGAGGTCGGCGGGAAGCGCGGCCAGGGCATCTGTACCGAACTTGTCGGCGGGAAGCTGATAACCCTTTCTGCCGGGGCGGGAAAGCTCAAAAATCAGTTTATCGTATTTTTTCATCTTATCAGTCCTCCAGCATTAAGGTTACGAGGCGGTCAATCTCCTCTTTTGTACGTTTCTCAGTCACTGCGAAAGCCACGAGGCCGTCACCGAGGTCTATGCCGCCCATTATGCCGTTTTCGGCGAGCTTGCGGTTCACAGCCTTGATGTCGAGCTTGGTGCGGAGAGTGAACTCCTTGAGGAAGGGCTTGTCGAAAGCGAGCTCGAACTTGCCCGACTCAACGAGACGGCTGCAAAGATAGTGTGCGCCGTTGGCCGACATGCGGTTAACCTCGCGGAGACCGTTCTCACCCATGAGGGCGATATAGATTGTGGCGTAGAGCGCCATGAGGCTCTGGTTGGAGCAGATGTTGCTGGTAGCCTTCTCGCGGCGGATGTGCTGCTCGCGTGCCTGGAGAGTCAGGACGTAGCAACGCTTGCCCGAAGCATCGGTAGTGGCACCTACCACGCGGCCCGGCATCTTGCGGAGCTGCCCCTTCGAGCAGGACATGAAGCCGAGGTACGGGCCACCGAACTGAAGCGGCATACCAAGAGTCTGGCCGTCGCCACAGGCGATGTCGGCACCCCACTCTGCAGGCGAGCGGAGAACGGCGAGAGCCGAGGGATCCGCGTTGATAGTCAGCAGGGCCTTCTCGGCGTGGACTGCATCGGCGACACCGCTGAAGTCCTCGACGATACCATACTTGTTGGGCTGCGGGAGAATGACACCTGCCACGTCGCCGGCCTTGACCATCTCGCGGAGAGCGTCGAGATCAGTCACGCCATCGCGCTCCGGAATCTCGCGCACCTCTACGCCGTGGAACTTGGTGTAGGTCTTGACAACATCGAGCACACGGGGCGCGATTGTAGCCGAGACGAGCACACAGTTGCGCTTGCGTGCGGAAGCCACCATCATGAAGGCAGCCTCGGCGGTAGCGGTCGCGCCGTCGTACATCGAGGCGTTGGTAGCCTCAAGACCTGTAAGCTCGCTGATCATCGACTGGTACTCGAAGATATACTGGAGAGTACCCTGCGAGATCTCAGGCTGGTAGGGAGTGTAGGCAGTATAGAACTCCGAACGCTCCAGGAGGTGAGGAATCACCGAAGGAGCGTAGTGGTCGTAAGCACCCTGACCGCCGAACACGGTGAGAGTGCGGTTCTTCGCACCGAGAGCCTTGAACCACTCGCGCAGCTCAAGCTCCGACATACCTTCGGGAAGAGCATACTCCTCCTTGAAGATGACCTCCTGAGGCACGTCAGCATAGAGCTCATCGACGCTCTTCACGCCGATGCGCTCCAGCATACGTGCTACATCCTCGGGAGTGTGGGGAATATAGCGATTACTCATTTTCGCAAAGTTGAGCGTAAGCAGCTGCGTCGAGCAGAGCGTCTGCCTCGGCTGCGTCAGAAACTTTCACTTTGATAATCCATGTACCGAACGCGTCAGCGTTGATAGTCTCGGGGGCATCCTCGAGGGCCTCGTTAATCTCGACAACCTCGCCCGATACGGGGCAGATAAGGTCAGAAGCAGCCTTTACAGACTCTACTGCGCCGAATACGTCGCCGGCAGTCATCTCGTCGCCTACTTCGGGCATGTCAACGTATACGATGTCGCCCAGAGCGTGCTGTGCGTAGTCAGAGATACCGATTGTGGCGATGTCGCCTTCGATTTTCACCCATTCGTGAGATTCCGCATAACGGCGGTCGTCCATTACATTTGCCATAGTTGTATGTTGTTGTTAAGTTTTTGTTTTTTGGGTATGATATGGTTGAAATTTTAAGGTGGGTAAGGTTTTTAAGGTTCTTAAGGTTTTTAAAGTTCTTAAGGTTCTTAAGGACAAGGTCTGACACCTGAAGCCTAAAGCCTAAAACCTGAAGCCTAAGGCCTAAAACCTATTTTTTGTAGCTTTTGTCGTAGAAGCGTTTTTTGACCACTTTGGCGGGGAAGGTCTTCTTGCGGATGCGGACCTCTACCTCGGTGCCGAGTTTGTCGTAGGGCTTGTTGACCATGGCCATTGCCACGCTCTTGCCTGTGGAAATGGAACGGTAGCCGGTTGTGACCTCGCCGATCTGCTCTCCATTCACCTCTACCGGATAACCGTGACGGGGAATTGCGTTGCCTTCGAGTTCGAGACCCACGATGCGGCGCTTCACGCCCTCGGCCTTCTGCTTGGCGAGCGCTTCCTTGCCGATAAACTCAGGCTTGTCAAGCTTGACAAACATGCTGAGGCTTGCCTCGATGGGTGAAATCTCGTCGGTGAGCTCGTCGCCGTAGAGGGGAAGACCTACCTCGAAGCGGAGTGTGTCGCGGCAACCGAGTCCGCAGGGCTGAACGCCCGCGTCCATCAGCTTGTCCCAGACGCGGCGTGTAAAGTCGTGGCTTCCGTAAACCTCGAAGCCATCCTCGCCGGTGTAACCGGTGCGGCTCACAATCACGTCCTCGCCGTCGATGTGGAATGTCTTGAAATTGTAGAACAGGATGTCCTCGACAGGTATGCCGAGCACCTTGATCATTGTCTCCTCGGCCTTCGGACCCTGAACGGCAACCTCGCCGTAATAGAGGCTCTCGTCGGCAATCTCAACGTCAAAGCCTTCGGAGTTCTGCATGATCCATGCCACGTCCTTGTCGATATTCGATGCGTTGATCACGAGGAAGAACTCATTGTCGTTCACCTTGTAGACGAGCAGGTCATCTACCGTACCGCCATCCTCGCGGCACATCATGCCGTAGAAAATCTGGCCGTCGGGGGCACCGGTCACGTCGTTTACGAATATATGGTTGACGAATTTCTCTGCTTCGGGACCTTTCACGCGGACCTCACCCATGTGGCTGACGTCGAAAACGCCCACTTCCTGACGGACTGCATTGTGCTCGTCGGCTATGCCTTTGTACTGAATGGGCATGTCATAGCCCGCGAAGGGCGACATCTGCGCGCCCAGATCTACATGACGGTCATGAAGACACGTGATCTTGATCTCTTCTTCCATGTTCTCAATATATTAGATAAAGGGTTTATACTGCTTTTCGTGGGTTACGGGCACTAAAAAAATGATTCGCGCATCGTAACTTTTTCCAAAGTTAACAATTGCGCGAATGTCTACCAAATTTTTTTGTAAAAAAAAGAGATTTTTCCGTCGTTTTGAGCTGCATAGGGTGGCGCACGCACGGGGTCATACGTCCCTACGGCCGATAATCATTCAGATACGGCTATGCGCCAGGCACGGTAAATCGCGGGCAGTGCGTCATTACAGGTCGTTATAGGGGACGCTGAAGGTGTCGCCGCCGGTCGGGTTGCCTGATGTCAGGCCCTTGTTGAGCCAGCGGACGCGCCATTCGGAGCGGCCGTGGTTGAACGACTCGGGCATCTCGCGGCCATAGGCTTTTTTCTGGAGGTAGTCGTCGCCGATCTTGGCGGCCACGTCGAGGGCCTCGTCCACGTCGCCCGGTTCTATCGAGCGGAACATCTCGTTGTCGGTATGCCCCCACACTCCGGCCAGATAGTCAGCCTGAAGCTCTATGCGTACGCTTATTCGGTTGGCCTCGCTCTCCGATACCTGCGACATCTGCTCATGAGCCTTCGGAAGGACACCGAGCAGGTTCTGGACATGATGCCCGACCTCGTGTGCTATGACATAGGCATAGGCGAAGTCACCGCCGCCACCTATGTCGGTCTCCATATCCTTCAGGAAGTCGAGGTCGATATATACAGTCTTGTCGGCAGAGCAATAGAAAGGGCCGACCTGCGAGGTCGCGTTGCCGCAGCCCGACTGCACCGCGCCGTGGAAAAGCACCATCTTCGGCGGCTCATACTCGCCCCACCCCTCCTCGCGGAATATCTTGGTCCATACATCTTCGGTGCCGGCGAGGATGACCGAAACGAAGTCGGCAAGCTGCTTGTCTTCCTCGGTCTCGACATATGTCGTGGTGGTGGTCCGGTTAGCCTGATTGCCCATGACATTACGGGCAACGTCGCCAAGGTCGCCACCCGACACCAGGGTTATTATACCGATGATTATGGCACCGAGTATTCCTCCGCCCACACCCACGGTGCGGCCCGAGATGCCGCGTCTGTCCTCAACATTGCCGCTGCGGCGGCGTCCGTCCAATCTCATAGTCGCTTATTTTAACATTGGTTTCACTTACTTAACGTCTGTGGCAGGTGTATTAGTTCAACCGGCCAAATCACAGACCGAATTACGCCGCGCGATTTGCTTTTTTATGATTAGTTAGTTACCTTTGCATCTGTTATGAAGAAGAACCGGATTATCAGACTGGCTTTGGCCGGGATATGCACGCTGGCAGTGGCCTCGTGTGTGGACCAGCCGGACTATGGCAGAAAGCCCTATGACGCGTATGCTAATTTCGACGTGCTGGCCGAGACGGTCGGCTCGCGCTACTGTTTCTTTGCCGAGAAAGACATAGACTGGGACGCGCTGTGCCGGGAATACCGCGCCAAGATCACGCCCGAGACAACCCAGATTGACCTGTTCTTCATAATGTCGGACCTGCTCGACAATCTCCGCGACGGCCATGTGAATCTTGTATCGTCGTTCAACACGAGCTACTACAAGAAATGGTGGACCGACTATCCGCAGGACTTCGACAAGCGCACGCTCGAAGAATATTACCTCAACTTCGGAGGACTCACGACCTCGGGTATGCGCTATGCGGTGATGATGCCCGATTCGGTGGGATACATCTACTATCCTTCGTTCTCAACGCCCGTAGGCGAGACGAACCTCGACTACGTGCTGGCCATACTACAGAAGACGCGCGGCCTGATAATCGACATCCGCGACAACGGGGGCGGTCTGCTGACAAATGTACCCACTCTGGTATCGCGCTTCATCGACAAGCCTGTGACCGGCGGTTACATACGCCACAAGACCGGACCGGGACACAATGACTTTTCCGAGCCGTTCAAGTTCACCTACGAGCCTTGCGGTGACAACCGCATCAGCTACTCAGGCCCGATAGCGGTGCTGACCAACCGCAGCTGTTATTCGGCGGCAAACGACTTCGTGGCCGTGATGAAGACGCTGCCGCAGGTCGAGATAATCGGTGCGCGGACAGGCGGAGGTGGCGGACTGCCTTTCAGCTCCGAGCTGCCCAACGGCTGGTCGGTACGCTTCTCGGCCTCCCCCATCAACGACCCGAACGACCAACCGACCGAGGATGGAATCGACCCGTCGCCTGGATGTGAGGTACACTGCGACCCCGTCGAGCTGGCTGAAGGTCACGACGCGATACTTGACTTCGCCCTCAAACGCTTAAGTCGCTCAAGTAAAGAATAGACACCCCTGCCGAAAGCATTGGCAACCGGTGTGAGCAGCAGGGATACCACCCAGTAGGCTGCGACCAGACACACAAAAAGAGCCACACAGATGGCTATGGCCTGAACATATGGATGGGTCTTGATGATGCCAAGGTATGTGGCCTCAATCTGCTGGTACAGGTAACTATGCCCGAAAATTCCGTCCTGCACCATATAGCACCCTAATGCCGCACCGGCCACAAAATTCACCTTGCGGCTCTGAAACTTGAGCCGTGTGAAAAAGAGAAACAACGAGACCGATGCCAGAACAACAAAGGGTGAATTATATCTATACCAACCAAAATTGAAAGTAGCCATCATAGCGATTGATGTGCACACTGAGAACAGAAGAAATCCCCAAAGATAGCAGATTCTCGGCAAGCGGTCAAACAACGGACCATTAGCCCTAAGCCACCGGGCAACACAATAGAGCCACACAGCCTGGATTATGGTGTATCCATTCTGATTCACATAATTATTACCATACCAGCCACTATATAAATTGAAGACTGTAAACAAAAGCAACATATTGCTGAATACCCTTTCGGGCAAGTGCTCAATGCCAGCGTTGATGAGCGGAGCCAAGATAAGGAGACACATATAAACCATTATGAACCAGTAATCACCACGGCTCACCGGGAAAAACAACGTATCAAGATAAGTTTGCAACTCCAGATTGACTCCGCAAGCTAATGCAACCCCGATATTCACAGCTGTAAAGAAAAATGTGGTCGCAATCAGCTTGACAAGAGAGCGCATGGAGAAGCGCATACCGAACCATCCCGAAATCAGGAAAAAGAGATTCACACCACACACGAACAATGATGAGGCACCCATATAAAATGCGGTGGGACGCACTGTATGCTGCAACCCATGGAAAAATATGTGACCCGACACAATCATTGTCATGGCGATGATGCGCAGCATCTCCATATTCGACTCTCTGACCTTTGTTCTTGCCTTTGTAGCCATCAGAACCTCCGGAGCCGATAATTCAAATTGCATGTTCATAACTTCAACCGATTAAGTGAATGTGATATGAAAAGAGTAATTGATCATTATATGAAAAGAGGGAGGTGATTGGTCGCCTCCCTCTTGCTTATACGTTCCGGTTAACTGCTTTTACTCGGCTGCAGCATCTGCCTCGGGAGCCTCTTCCTCCTCCTTTTCGGCAAACTTGTCGAAGCCATTTGCGATGAGAAGGTTGTACCATGTGAAGAGCTTCTTGACATCGCCGTCGTGTACACGGTCACGGTCAAAGTCCTCGACAATCTTGCCGAACTCCTCCTTCAACGCGCCTTTCTGCGCAGCGAGAGCCTTGACATCGATGGGCTTGCCTTCGTGAGCGGCGTAAACCTTGTCGAGAATCTCGCCGAGGGGGGTGTCGCCCGACTCGGTGTACATGGCAATGTCGCCGAGCGAAACGACTTTCTCACGCGCATGGGCGGGGAAACGGCGCCCTGTGCCGAGTTCTTCAACGATAAGCGCCCCCTTGGCCTGTGAAAGGAGACGGAACAGTCCCGGCTTGCCGGTGATTGATATGATTTCTCTAAGCATTTTCTAATATTTTTGATAATTGATTTTCTATCTGAGGAAGCAACGGGGCAATGCCGTCGTTGTATATCACGGCGACCGGTAAGTCGCCGAAATCCCCGAACTCATCCCTCTGTGCCTCCATACGCGCCCTGATTCGGGCGGCATCTGCAGAGTCGCGACCGCATGCCCGGCTGAGCCTCACCTCCTCGGGAGCATCGACCAGCCAGATACGGCCGCACAAACTGTCGAGGCGACTTGTGCGCAGGATGGCGCTCTCTATGAAGAGCACTCCGTCTCCATTCGCTTCCAATCTGCGCTCCAGATCCCGGTGAACCATCTCATGAACCATCGAGTTGAGCCATAGACGGTGCGACTCATCGCCGAAGATTATACGGGCAATCTCGGCGCGGTTCAGTTCTCCGTCGGCGGAGAGACATTCCCGTCCGAGCCGGGCCGCAATCGCCTCCTTCAGAGCTACCGAGGCGTCCATGAGCCGACGAGCCTCAAGGTCGCAGTCGTAGACCTCAAACCGCTTGCAGCGAAGCACACGCGACACCACGCTCTTGCCCGCTCCGATTCCACCGGTTATTCCCACGACAGTCATCGGCATCAATGCTTGACGAGCGTGTATTCCACGCTGTCGGTTTTGAGTTCGACATTTACGAGGACATCGGCATGGTCGCGCACCCGCACGGAGATACGCGATCCGGAGGTGGTGCGTGTCTCGTTGAAATCGGCCACGACGTGCATCGGGAAAGACTCGTCGTTGAAGTGGCTCATCGGCACGTAGAACGACACCGGCACCTTGCCCGGGAACAGAAGCAGGCTCTCCCCCTGCGGCAGGTTCTCGACCTCGACGTTTACAAACGCCTCCTTGTGGACCAGCGGCTCGACCGGCACGCGTACCTGAATCTGCGAGGGTACAATCCTTACATGAGGTATCGGCACGAGCTTGACATCGAAAACCGAAGTCTGCGACAGGTCACTGCGGACGAGCATCTGGGTGCGCACCGCGTGTACGGTATCGACCTCATCCTTCCAGGAGTAGATCTTGACCTGGCGCGTGAGAGGAACGACACGGCCCGGTATGATGTAACCGGAGGCCGCCGACACTTCGCTCTGCACGATGACCGGCACACGCTTGCCCGGAGCTACGGAGTAATATATGCGCAGCGAATCGAGCGAGGCGGCTGTTATGGTGGCGGCCCCTCCCAGGTCTGACTTAAGCTCCGACGAAAGGTCGGCCTGGGTCATGCGGAATATTCCGTCGCGGGCATAATCTTGGAAATTGACCGAGACCGTGGGATGCTTTATCACGCCGCTGCGGAGTATGTTGGTACCCTTGTCGCGCACGGTCACATGGATGTCGGCCGGAGGATCGGTGATGAACGTCACCGAGTCGGGGACATTCTGGATTATGAGCCTCACGCGGAAGGTCTCGGTAATGCTGTCGTTGAGGGCGATGATGAACCAGAACACAGCCGCGATTGCGACAAAAATAAGAAACATCAGGGCATTGTGGAACTGCGCCGAAGTTCTTATCCGGAGCCACTGTGACCTGATGTTATCCAATCTTTTGCCCATCGCTGCAAAGGGGCGGTTATTTCTTATCCTTGGGGGCAGCCTCGATCACGGGGTAAACCGAAGCCTTGTCGAGTTTGAGCTCGACACCGGGGGCAACCTCGACCATGATTGTAGCCTCGTCGATGTTGCGGATCTTGCCATGGATACCTCCGGCTGTTACAACGCGGTCACCCTTCTGCATGGCCTCGCGCTGGCGCTTGAGTTCCTTCTGCTTTTTCGACTGGGGGCGGATCATCACGAAATAGAAGATGGCGATCATCGCCACAATCATGAGCATACTCGAAAGGCCGCTCTGCGACGCCTGGAGTAAAACTGAACTTAGTGTCATATTTATTTAGGTTTTAATTTATTTCTTTGCGAGCTGGCCCTCTTTCTGGAGGCGTGCCACGACCGTGCCGAGAATTCCGTGCACGAACGCACCGCTCCGGGCTGAGGAGTACGACTTGGCAAGCTCGATATACTCATTCACACTCACCGACAGCGGGATCTTCGGGAAGTTCATGATCTCGGCGAGTGCCGCCTCAAGTATCACGATATCCATGAACGCCAGACGCTCGCTGTCCCAGTTGCTGCCGGCAACGGCGTCGTCGATGTAGCGGCGGTATGTCTCCTTGTTCTTGTAGAGGTAGCGGAGAAGTTCGGAGCCGAAACGGGCGTCCTCGTCATCCTTGAATTTCTCAAGCACCGCACCGGTGTTGTCTCCCTCTTCCACACGGCGGAATGATTTGAGCACGAATGTGGCGATTGTTTCAAGGTCATCGTTCCAGAACACTGATTTTTCCTCGAGAGTCTCAAGGAAGTCGGTGTTGTCGAGTATCACTTTCTTGAAGAGATTGCGCCAGAGTTCGCTGTCGTCGTGCAGTGTCGCTTCGGGCAGAGCCATGTAGTCGGCATAAATCTCCGAACCGGTTATGGCCTTCAGAAGGTTGCGGAGCATGACCGGCTCGTCGGTGCTCCATGCAATCTTGTTCTTCGAAACATAAGTCTCGATTGTCTCGTTGGTGCGCAGAGCCTCTACCACACGGTTCTCCACAAAGCGGAGATCCGGATTGATGTCCTCCTCGCTCTTGAGGAACTTGTGACGGTTCTCGTCGATAATGCGGTCCTGAAGGTCGGTGAGCTCAACAGGCAGGTAGAGAAGACGGAAGTAGAGTTCGCGGGCCTTGTCGAGGCTGCGCGAGAGAGCCTGCTCGACCTCGGCGATGTTGTCCTGCGATGCGAGGAAGTTGACGAACGTGCGGTTCATCATGTCGTGCATACGTTCGAGGCCCTTGAGCGTGTAGTTTGTGCGGCGCGATGTCACCTCGCCCACCTCGGGGTCGGTCATGATGACAAGATTGAAGAGGTCTTGCCACAGATGTTCCTCGCCCGAGCCGATCTCGTTGCCCGAATCTTTCAGATACTTCTTATAGATGGCCGATTCCTTGATTTTCTCGGCCAGCGAGTCGACGAGGCTCGCATAGGGGAACGGCTCGGTACGGTATTTCTTCAGAAGAGACTTGATCGTGTCGTCGATAAGCAGACGCGAGATAAACCGCGTTGAAGCTAACGGGTAGTCATTGGCGCGTCGCTCCACAGTCTCGGACAGCTTTATGAGCAGCACGAGCATGTCGAGATACAACGCGTAAGCGAACCGCTTCTCCTTGGTCGGAGCGGTCGGATTGCTTTCGAGAGTGAATTGTTTTTCTACTAAAAGGAAGGAATACAGAATCTGTATGACCTTGATACGTATCAATATGCGGTTTATCATAACTCTTTATGATTGACGGGAGCAATCTTTCTTCAGGCACGGTCACCGGCAGCAAGAGCCACGGCTGTCATGCCGTAAAAACTGCTGCGGTACCGTTTCCGGAACAGCGTACCCGCGAAATTCTCTACAAAATTAGCTAAAATCCGCACGTCTGCAAAACCGAAACCGTAAAAACTGCGAAAATTATGTGTCAAGGCGCCGGTTCATACCTCTGCACCGGATTGTACGACAGGCTGAATCCGACCTTTGCATCGGCCGGAATCTTGTCGACAAGCACAGCGGTGCGGTAATATGTAAACATATTATCGTCATATTCGCCGTTCTCATCGTAATCGGAAATGTCATATACGGCATAGAACGCATAAATATCTTCGGCAGTCTCATATCTCCATCCGTAACGCACCTTCCGGATATAGCCGGGAATAAGATTATAGACCAAAAGCAACGTGGACTTGTTGAAGTCGATTGCCGAGGCATCGATATCGACCGGTCCGAACACATCCTGTTCCGGCATCTCCGCAGCGAACCGCACTACAAACTGCTCACGCGGATACTTACGCCGCTCCTCCGGGGTCATATAGCCCCAGGGAATCACCACCGACTCCGGTTCAAATTGCTTCTGCACATCCAGGTAACGGTCTTTCGGCTCGTCATGCCGGCACGAGGCCGCCACCGACACCAGCACCGCAGCCACGGCACCCATCACCATCCACTTCCACGTCCAATTCCAAATCTTCCGCATATCATCTTTTCATTTTTGTTTATCTACTTGTAATCCCCCACCCCGGCAAAGTTACAACAAATCATCCACATATGCAATCAATAGTGAATAAAACAACAGATTTATTCATTGACTTAAAATCATGACCATCTGCTCATGGTTTCAGCAGATTATCCCACAATTTGATTTGCAAAATGTGAATTATTTCGCTATATTTGCAAAAAATCGGTTACATGACACGGACACATAAGACAGAAGGCACTTACATAGACCCTCTTTGCGATACCGGATTCAAGATTCTTTTCGGCAGAGAGAGTTCAGAGGACATCCTGATAGGTTTTCTCAACGCTATCCTTGACACCGACGGCGAGGATCCGATAGTAAGCCTGACTTACATAGACAAGGAAATGAATATGGAGTCGCCCGACGAGCGAAACATATTCTATGACCTGCAATGCAAGACACAGTCCGGACACCGCTTCATAGTGGAGATGCAGCAAAGACCTCAGAGCCACTTCAAGGAGAGGTCAATATTCTATGTCTCGCGTGCTATAACAGAACAAGGCAAGCAAGGGGACTGGGAGTATAATTTCATGCCAGTGTATTTCATTGCATTGACCATGTTCAGGATTGACCCGAATGATACACGTGTAAGAGTAGACGCAATGCTTCAGGACACTGAGACCAATGAAACATTCAGCGAAAGCATGCGTTTAATATACATACAGTTGCCGAATTTCACAATCGGGAACCCGGCAGACTGTACGACTGATTTCGAAAGATGGATATTCATTCTTAAAAATTTGAAGGATATGGAGAGGATGCCATTTGCACAAGAGGTTTTCAAGCGTGTGGAGAGAGTCGCGAGGGTGGAGAACCTGAGTCAGGAGGACCGTCGTCGCTATGAACGTGATCTTAAATTCACCCGCGATTACTACAGCACAATGAAATATGCCGAAAGAGAAGGATTAGCCCAAGGGATAGCTCAGGGTATGGCCCAGGGTATGGCTCAAGGTATGGCCCAAGGCATGGCCGAAGGCATGGCTCAAGGCATGGCTCAAGGCATGGCTCAGGGTAAAGCCCAGGGGATGGCTCAGGGCAAAGCTGAAGGCGAGGCTTTGGCTGAGGAGAGACTGGTACGCGCCATGGCCTCGAATGGTCTTGATGCCGCGACAATCGCCAACGCCACCAATCTTCCCGTGGAGCGTGTCAAGAAAATTCTCGGTTAACCATACAACTGATGAAGAAAGAGAAGACAGAAGGGGAAGCTCGCCACGGGGTCGTGGCGCGAAACACGGGGAGCAGCTATATCGTAAGGCTTGACGACGGTACGGAAGTGAATTGCCGCGTCAAGGGCAATTTCCGCATCAAGGGAATACGTACCACCAACCCCGTGGCCGTGGGTGATCTCGTGACCGTAACGAAAGCCGCCGACGACGCCGACTACATCACCGCCATCGACCCGCGCCGCAACTACATAATCAGGCGTGCCTCGAACCTGTCGAAAGAGTCGCACATCCTGGCGGCCAACCTCGACCTCGCCGCCCTCGTCATATCCCTACGCGAACCCACGACGCCGACAACATTCATTGACCGTTTTCTCGCTACGGCCGAGGCTTACAATGTCCCGGCCATGCTCATTATGAACAAAAGTGACATCTGGGACGAGGATGACCGCGAACTTGCAGAAGGAATGAAGTACCTCTATTCGTCGATAGGCTATGGCGTGGCCGAGGTATCGGCCGCTACCGGAGCCGGTGTCGATGAACTCCGCGGCTTGCTCGCCGGGAAAGTCACCCTGCTCGCCGGGAACAGCGGCGTGGGCAAGTCGTCGCTGATAAACGCTCTCGTGCCGGGCGCGGACCTGAAGACTGGAAAAATCTCGGACATACATCACCAGGGAATGCACACCACGACTTTCTCAGAGATGGTATCGCTGCCGGGTGGCGGCGAACTTATCGACGTGCCGGGAATACGCGGTTTCGGCACCATTGACTTCGAGGCAAGCGAGGTGTCACACTACTTCCCGGAGATTTTCAAGGCATCGGAAGGGTGCCGGTACGGCAACTGCAAACACACCGGCGAGCCGGGATGCGCCGTGGTTCCGGCCGTGGAGGAGCATCTGATATCCGAGAGCCGCTTCGCCTCCTACCTCTCAATACTCGACGAAATCGAAAATCCGGAAAAATATCGCAAGCCATTCTGACAACCAACAACGGCTTATGCGTGTTATTAAGGTGAATCCCCGCCACGGGGACTCACCTGTTTTTTAATACCAAGGGTCCCGGACCCGGAAAACACACTAAAAACTATATCGTATGTCCTGGATACTCGACACATTCCGCACTTATCCCTCGATTCCGATCTTTCTGACCATCGGACTGGGATTTCTCATCGGGAAACTCAAATACAAGACGTTCTCGCTCGGAACTGTCACCTCGGTGCTTCTCGTCGGCGTACTGGTGGGACAGATGGACATCCCCATCGGCGCGCCTCTCAAATCTTTGTTCTTCCTGATATTCCTGTTCGCCATCGGCTACAAGTGCGGACCGCAGTTCGCATCCGCGCTCAAAGGCCAGGGCATAAAGCAGGTGATATTTGCCGTGGTGGTCTGCGGTCTCTGCCTCGCCGTGACATGGGGTTGCGCCAAAATCATGAATTACAACGCGGCCATCGCCACCGGACTCTTCTCCGGCGCGCAGACCATATCGGCTGTGATCGGCGTCGGAGTCGACACAATCGGCACACTCGGCATATCGGCCGAGGAGAAGAAGGCATGGGTTGACCTCATACCCGTATGCTACGCCGTGACTTACGTGTTCGGAACAATCGGCTCGGCATGGATACTCGGGAACATCGGCCCGGCGTTGCTCGGCGGCCTCAAGAAAGTGCGTCAGCAGACCAAGGAGCTGGAGGCTCAGCTCAACCATTCGGATGTGTCGGACGACCCGGCTTTCATCAACGGCAACCGACCGATAGCGTTCCGCGCATACAAGGTCACGGCCGAGCATTTCGCGACACCGCAGACCGTGGCGCAGATCGAAGAGCATTTCAAAGGACTCGGACGCCGCCTCTTCGTGGAGCGTCTGAGAGACGCGCAGGGAAATGTCAGCGACGCCACGCCCGACCTTATGGTCAGACAGGGAGACGAGATAGTTCTCAGTGGCCGTCACGAATTCATAATCCAGGATGAAAGCTGGATCGGACCTGAAATCGACGATGCAAAACTGATGTCGTTCCCCGTGGAGAAAACCAAGGTCATGGTCATGAAGAAGACGGCCGGACTTACCGTAGACCAGCTTCGTGCCAAGCCCTTCATGTATGGCGTGATGATACAGTCAATATCCCGCCAGGGTGGAATATCGATTCCGGTGCTCGCACAGACCAGACTCATGCAGGGTGACATGCTCACCATCGAAGGTCTTCCCCAGGAGGTGAAGGTGGCCGCTCCGGCCATCGGATGTGAGGAACACCCGACAGTCGCCACCGACCTTGTGTTCGTTTCGCTCGCGATTGTGATAGGAGCCATTGTCGGCGCTCTCACGCTCCATATCGGCAATATTCCCGTGAGCCTCTCCACCAGCGGCGGCGCTCTGATCGCCGGCCTCTTCTTCGGCTGGCTGCGCACCAAGCGCCCGTCGGTGGGAATAATACCCGACTCGTCGCTTTGGCTGATGAACAACCTCGGTCTTAACATGTTTATTGCAGTGATAGGCATACAGGCCGGCCCGACATTCGTATCGGGCATCAAGGAAGTAGGTGTGATGCTGTTCGTTATGGGTATCGTGGCAACCACGCTGCCGCTGATGATCTCAATGTTCCTCGGCGCGAAAGTGTTCAAGTTCCACCCCGCCATCAATCTGGGGTGCTGCGCCGGAAGCCGCACCACAACCGCCGCGCTCGGCGCCATTACATCATCGCTTCAAAGTTCTGTACCGGCCATGGGCTACACAGTGACATATGCCATCGGAAACACACTGCTCATACTTATGGGCGTCGCAATGGTCCTCCTGTTTGTTTAGACATAAGCCGCACATTCCCCAATAAATAATCCATCCGTTAATTATTAAAACATATAGCTATGAAATCACCTGAGAATGAAAAATATGAGAAGGCCCTGGAGAAAATGAGTCCTTTCGAGATCAAAAGCACGCTCATCGACCTTGCTGAGAATGACGCGAAGCTGAACACCGCAACATTCCTTAACGCCGGCCGTGGCAACCCGAACTGGATACTGTCATACCCGCGCAAGGCATTCTTCCTGCTCGGCGACTTCGCCATGCAGGAGGCCGACCGGTTCAAGTATGACGAATCCATCGGAATCGTGGAGTCGCCCAAACAGGAGGGCATGGCCCGCCGGTTTGTAGACTATATCACGAGCCGCAAGAAAGAAATCGGCGCGAAGGTGCTCAACCATTTCTACACACATATGACCACAGAGATGGGGGCCGACCCCGACGAACTCGTGTTCGAGCTCGTAGACGGCATATTGGGAGACCACTATCCCACCCCTCCCCGAATCCTGAAATACACCGAGCAGATCATACGCGAATACCTGTGCCAGGCCATGGGCGGCGAGGATGACAAGACCGTCTACGACCTGTTCGCGACCGAGGGCAGCACAGCCGGAATGTGCTACGCTTTCGAATCGCTGCAACAGAATTTCCTGCTCAACCGGGGCGACAAGATAGCACTGCTCGTGCCGGCATTCACACCCTATCTGGAGATTCCGCATCTGGAGGAGTTTGGCTTGCAGGTGGTGAACATAAGCGCCAACCGCGTTGACCATGAGGGATACCACGAATGGCAGTACCCCAAGGAGGAGATCGACAAACTGCGCGACAAGTCAATCAAGGCCGTCTGCGTGATCAACCCGTCGAACCCACCCAGCGTATGCCTCGCACCCGACGTGCTCGGCCAGCTTGTGGATGTCGTCAAAAAAGACAACCCGAACCTGATGGTCATCACCGACGACGTGTACGGCACCTTCATCAAGGGCTTCCGCTCGCTGATGTATGTGCTCCCCTACAACACACTCTGTCTCTATTCATTCTCGAAATATTTCGGTGCTACCGGATGGCGTCTGGCCACGATGGCTCTCCGCTCGGACAAGAACGTGTATGACGACCTTCTCGCCGCCCTCCCCGAGGAGAAGAAGAGACAGCTCGCCAAGCGCTACGAGAGCATGACCCTCGATGCCGACAAACTGAAATTCATAGACCGTCTCGTGGCCGACAGCCGACTCGTGGCCCTCAACCACACCGCCGGTCTGTCCACGCCCCAGCAGATTCAGATGGCCCTGTTCGCCGCGTTCGCCTACCTGCATTGCGACGAGCTCCAGCCCAAGCTGATCTCGATGGTGCATGAGCGTCTGGAGAATCTATGGAGCACAACCGGATTCAAGCTCCTCCCCGACCCCAACCGCGCCGGATACTACAGCGAGATCGACCTCATGGTATGGGCCAAGAAAATCTATGGTGATGACTTCGCGAAATACCTCAACAAGAATTACCAGCCTCTCGACTTCGTGATCCGCCTTGCCGACAAGACCGCCATCGTGCTTCTGAACGGCGACGGGTTCGACGGCCCTAAATGGTCGGTCCGCACCTCTCTCGCCAATCTGAACAAGGAGGCGTATCTGAAGATCGGAACGGCAATCCGCTACATACTCGACCAGTACTACAAAGAGTACGAAAAGACCAAGAAGTGACCTCCCCTCGAATTCAGCCGCGACACCGGGAGTGCGTTTGAATCAGGACACACTCTGCGGGCGGCTGAGACAAACTTAGAGATTATCCTGTACCCTACCTGAAAAAAGGCTGCCATCGGATTCGTCCGTGGCAGCCTTTTGACTTGTCGGTATTATCGAGCGGTGGTTAAAATTAATCCGCTCATGTAATTCAAGGGAGCTCGTTATCTTACAATAACCTTGGCTGTGACATCGCCTGCTTTAACTACAAAGAGACCATTGGTCACAGGAATGATTCCGTCGGCGGTCGAGGTAGCTACCAGCCTTCCGTCAGCACTGTAAACCTCGACAATGCCGTGAAGGCCGGTCACAGATATGCCGCCTCCAACAGCCGCGATGGCTGTGCAGGGAGCTGCCACTTCCTCTACGGCCGACAAAACAGTGTAGGAAAATGGTCCGGCCGGAGCGGACTCGCCGATATTGAACATGGCGGTGGCATGATATTCGTGACTTTCATCGGCAGCGCCTTTATCGGTGAACGCGACATCATTCACCGGCGCGTCATTCAGCTTCGTGCCGTCACGGTAGATATTGAATCCGAGCAGCTGCGGTTTGATCTGGCCGGCGGCTAAATACTCGATATCATCGACGGCAAAACCATAGTTCTTCGACAGGTCACCGCAATAGTGGAATGCGAAGTACATGGCACCATCGGGAACATCGAATGTGAAATCTCTCCAGGTGTCATCGATACCGGTTTCGGTTGAGATGAGTATGAAGTCAGACGGTTCCTTGCTGCCTGTTGAATAGTAGATGCTGAATGTCTCGTTGCGCTCTGAATTGATGGCCTTGCCTTTGAAGCGGACAGTCTGGCTTTCGCCCGACAGTTCAGGCGAGATAGCCCAATCGTCGGCCTCACTGCCAAAGCTCACCCATGCGCTCAGGACATTGACACCCGAAACAGGTTCGATATGGGGAGCCTGGAAAAGCTGGTCGCCATATGTCATCCATGAGTGGGGTCCGAGATCGTAGAGAGTCATATACTTGTCCATGGCATCCACATCGTTTTCGAAGTCGATGTCGTAATAGAACTGGTGACGGTTTCCATCAAGGTCAATAAGAGTCCAGTCGCCGAGGTCCCTGGTCTCGTAGGCACCGTAACTTTCGAAATCCTCAAGAGTCGGTTCCGGGTTCGACAGAAGGGGCGCGTCCCATGAAAGGATTACATCCTTGCCCTCTGCCTTACCCTCCAGATTCTCCGGGGCACCGGCTGCGGCCGTAGTGAACATGACTGTGACATCTTCCGTACGGTTGTTGTCGGTACGTTCGTCTCCCTCCAGGATAATCTCGGCCGAATAAATGTTTTCTTCAGCGTAGAAAGCATTGGGACAGATTTCGAACACTATGTCGCGGGTCTCCCCCGTCTTCAACGACTCCTCATCTTTAGATTCCACAGCCGAGCCATTCTCAACGAGCACGAGTCTGAACTGACCGGACTCTCTGCGGCCATCGTTTATGACCGACACAGTGAACTGAGCTGTCTTTCCTGCCACGATAACCTCGGGAGCAGTGAAACCGGCTACCGCAAGATTCAAATCGTAGTCGGGCACATATTCATATCGGAAATCGGCCGATTTGTCAGATTCGCCGGCGGTATAGACAGCGGTAACATTATACACATGATCTTCTCCGGCAGCATCGATGTCGGTGAACGACACATTGTTTATAACATCGGAATTCACCTTGACACCGTCGCGATACACATTGAAACCTGTCAGCGACAGAGCCACCTGTCCGGCGGCATAGTAGCGTATATTGTCAACCGCCACGCCATAGTGGCCGTCGTAGAGGTCGCCGTCATAGTGAAGAGCGAAATACCTGGCGCCCTCGGGCACGTCGAAACTGAATGCTTCCCACTGACCTCCTATATCCGATACGGTCTTGACGAGAACGAAATCCCCGGGAGTCATGCCTCCGGTCGAATAGTAGAAATGGAATGTCTCATAATTCGACTTGTCGAGCGATTTCGCACGCAGGGTTACGGTCTGCGCCTCGCCCGACAGCTCGGGCGAGATGGCCCAGTCGTCAGCCGGGGTCGCGCCGAAACATGCCCAGGCAGAAAGCACATTCTTACCCTCATATGGAATCACATATGGGTTCGTGAAATACTGGTCGCCGTAGACTTGCCACGAGTGGGGCTCATTGTAATGTATCCCGTAGTAGTATTCCTCCCAGTCATCCCGTGAGAAATCTATGCCGGAATAGTAGCCTTGGTGATTGGCCTTGTCCAGATCCAGAAGAGTCCATTCACCCAACCCTTCGGTGGCATATGGAGCATAGTCCTCGAAACCTTCCACGGTCGGATCGGGTTGGCTTACCAACGGGGCATCCCACGAAACGGTAACATTTGTTCCCGCTTTGACTGCGCTGACATTCTCGGGAACCGGATAACTGCTGTTGGCGCCCATGGCCGCAGAAGGAATCACTGCGGCCGACAGGGCGGTAAACATCATAGATTTTAAAGAATTCATATCACGCTGTTTTATTGATTAAACTGTTGCTGCACATTATCTGACCACTACCTTCGCGCACAGCGTTCCGACCTTGATGAGGTATATGCCTTTTCCGATGCGGAATGTGCATTCGGGATTGGCCTCGGCTCTGGCAATCTCCGTTCCGGCCACATCAAACACCTCAACTGTCTGACCGCTGCCAACCACCGTGATTTCACCCTCGCGGCTGATGATCCGTATGTCTGATTCCGCAATGGCGCTGTCGAGGCCCGACGAGGCGAACATGTAGGGATCTGATGCCATTGACTCACCTTCGGCATATACAGCAGAGACGTGGTAGGTGTGGTCGGCCGAAGCCGCATCCTTGTCGGTGAATTCAAATTCGGTATGGGCCTCACCATTGACTTTGATGCCGTCGCGGTAGATATTGAAGCCTGTAAGGGTCAGATAGTCGAAACCGGCGCTCTCGTAGGTGATGTCGTCGATAATCAGCGCGAAACTGTCATCGTAGCTTCCGACATGACGGATGGCGAAGAATTCGGCTCCTTCGGGAAGAGTGAATTCATAGGGTGTCCAGAACGCGTTGATACTGTTGCGGCGGTCCACACTGATGAACGACTCTATGTCGGTATCGCTTGTGGAATAAAGCACTTCGAAAGAGTCGCGGTCATCCTGGTCGAGACTGCGGGCATAGAAACGTATCTTCTGCGTATTGCCCGACAGACGGGGCGAGATGAGCCAGTCGTCATTATCCTTCATACTTGTGAAGCTGATGATGAACTGCGACCCGGAGTGGGGTGCGATTACTTCATAGGGGAAGTATGAATTGTTGAATACCTGCCATGCCTGGGGTTTGCCGTAATAAGGATAATTCTCGCCGTCGGGGTTTTCGATGTAATATGTGTCGTTCTTGTCGGCATCGACCACGGTCCAGTTGCCGATGTTGTCGATTATGAAGCCGTCGTAAGTGTCAAATCCCTCGGTGATGGATCCTGAAGGGAAAAGGTCCGGTTCCACCCATGAGAGGTTTACGTCATTCCCGTTTTCCTCACCGGTAAGACCTGTCGGCACCGGATACTCAAATTGAACAAGAGGCACGGTGATTGCCTTTGAGATGTTGTTCGACATGTCGAGATCCCTGTCATAGTCAACCTTCACGCAGTACTCGTTCAGGTTCTCATAGAGCGGCGACGGAGTCTCGCTGAAAATAATGGTCTGGACCGCACCGCTCTCAAGCGAGTCGAACTTGCGGGTCTCCACTACATTGTCGTTGCGGTACAACGATACGGAGTATTCGCCGGTATTGTTGACACCCCAGTTGCGCAGCTTGACACCGAATGATGTCTCACGGCCGGGAAGGAGCTGATATGGAGTCGAGAATTCGGTGATGCCGAGGTCTTCGTCAAGGCAGTTCCGGATTTCAAAATTGTCGAAAGCCATATAAGTGCCTTTTGTCTTGCACGAGGACATGATGCCGACCTGGACTACCTTGCCTTTATAATCATCGAGAGGAACCTGGATTGTATACCAACCCTCCTCTTCATCTTCTGAAGCGCCGTCGGTAGTGGTGTAAACGAGCGTTCCTTCGAGTGTCTCGGCATCGACAATCACCACTCCGCAGAGATCGGGCACCACATGGCGGCGATAGAGCTGGAAGAACAGAGAGGGATGGGCGGCATTACCGAGATTGATTTTTCCGCTGCGGAGTTCGCTGATGGCATCATCGCATTCTGCCTGGAACACAACCATACCACCGTCGTTCTCAAAGGGCATGATGGTGTATTTGTCGGTAGAGATGCCGTTCCACAGGTGCCAATGTCCATAGCTCGGACTGGCGTTCATGATCCAGTTGTACTTGAATCCGGAACTTGTGATGGCGTCGCGGAAAGGTATGTCGTAGGGGCGGCCGATGGATTGCAGCGGCGTGGAGGCCGGCTCGTTCCAGTTGTACTGGTAGCTGCCGTCAATCCTGGTTCCTGCCAATCCCATGATCGACTCGAAAGCCTGCATCGCGGAGAGATCCCCCTTGTCGTGAATCAGCGATGTGCCGGGGAAATCGGTGTAACGCTGGCTGAGGTCATTGTCCACAATCCAATACACCACATCCTCGGGTTTTATCGGTTTTTCGTTGACATCGGTTTCAGGGGCATCCCACGACAGATAGGTGCGGCCCCACTTCTCAGTATCCTCTACCAGAGTAAGGTTTCGCGGACCGTGAGGGAGTGCGGGGACATCACCGGCATATGCCGTGGCGGTAGCCGCGCGACCTGTGCCGGAGGAATTGGAGCAATAAGCCTCAAGGTAAACGGCACCGTCAAGTTCCACGGTAACATCCACGGTAACCGTTTCGCCGGGCTGACCTTTTCCTGTCTTGTATGGCTTGTAGTTGCATTCGAGGGTCCAGTCGAGCTGTTCAGTGAGAGACTGGCCACCGATTGTGGTCGTGGGCAGCGTGAAAGAGACCTGACCGCTGAGCTGTCCGGCGAACATACCGGAGAGTCCTGTCGGCGCCGCCGGAGCGAGATCCGACGGGTCAGGATTGCTGAAATACATTCCCATGAGCTGCTCGCCATGCTCAAATTGGTAGACGGAGGTCGCCTCGCCGGTGGCAAGGTCGATTTTGTACATGGAAGTTCCTGCATCGTCGCAGAGAATGTAATAGAACATGTTGTCGTCGGGATTGACGGCACCCGTGGAATCATAGTAGGGTTTTAATCCGGTGTCGCCTATCACTGTTTCCTTACCGTTGTTCTTGTCGACGGAACAGAACTCACCGTTCTTCTTCAATGCGTAGAGATGACCCGATGTATCGAATCCGCATGCCGCCCATGGCTCCTCGATAAAAGCCACCGGCTGCAGCTGGAACCGGTTGATGTCATACGTGCCGAACGTATA
Organism: uncultured Muribaculaceae bacterium; assembly: GCA_910578385.1. Taxonomy (GTDB): domain Bacteria; phylum Bacteroidota; class Bacteroidia; order Bacteroidales; family Muribaculaceae; genus Lepagella. Next base: position 278,099 of record CAJTQV010000002.1, read on the forward strand.
GAGGTCGGGATTGCTGCCATAGAAGGTTCCGTAGATAAGGTTTGTTGTCGGGTCGCATGCCATTGCGGTGGAGATGGTGGCGATGTCGGGCTTTCCGTTCTCATCTTTCTGCACCTGACTGCCCTGGACAGACCAGTCTTCGGTGTTCAGAATCACATTCATCACGGCCGTCACATTTACGCCTCCCATGGGAGTCGGTGAATAGGCGTACGACGTCATGTAGTAGGAATTCTCGCCGATAGCGGTACCGCCACCGTTGGCAACGTAGTCGAAATATTCAAAATATTCCTCCGACGTGAGCAGTTTAAGCTCACCACCTTGCGCGGGCATGGAGTACATGCCGAAACGTGTGCCCGAACCCCAGGCCTCGCTGGAGATCAGACTCGCTTTTATAAGTTTTTCTCTTGAACCCGGAGTCGAGGGTACACGCAAACCGTATGCGGCCGATGCCTTGGGCAGTCGGAGAGACAGACCGGCGACTGAGTTCATTTTCACCATCGGGCACTTGTTCCCTGTGGTCAGCAGGGTCGGGGCACCGTCGGTCTGCATGTTGGTCACAACTCCGGAATGCCTGATTCCGGGAACCGTAGAGATATACTTTCCGGTTACTTGAGCACTTGCGCTGACGCTGATTGATAATGACAGCGTCGCGGCCAGTAGAGGGAGTAATTTCATTGGTTTCATTGATATTGGAAATAATTATTATCTTATCACGATTTTGGCGAGATTGCCCATGTTGTCGGAAATGATATATATTCCGGCATTGTCAATAGTTGTGGCGCACTGCCCGCTGCCATCGGCCTGAAGCGTGGCTATGCGGCGTCCGGTTATGTCGGCTATGCGGCAGAAGACTCCGGGCTGACAGGCGATTGCAATAGCGTTTCCGCGTACAATCACTTTAAACGATGTGGTTTCTGCTCCAATCAAGACCACGGCCGAGGCTTCTGGTGTCCGCAGGGCCACCTCTTCCGATTCGTTGGTGAATTTCTCGCCGTCGGTTGCCTTGACTACATAGAAATAATCGGTCTCGGGAGTCAGCCCTGCCACTGAGGCGGACGTGCTGTTGCCGACATTAAGGAAGTCGTAACCGCCAAGAGCCACGCGCTCCATAATGAAACCATGGCCAACCACCACATCGTCTATGGCGACTGAGCTGTTGTTGGTAGCCCGATAGATTATTCTTACCGCTTCTGTTCCGTCGGGGATGTCATTTATTTCTGTGACCTCTCCACCGGTCGCGGCGACAACCGCAATCGCGGCAATCTGTTTCCAGTCATTTCCGTCGCCGGCCTCGACAATAATCATGTTGTCGGCAGAGGCAGCACCGCTGCCCCGGTGCCAGAATGAAAGAGAGCGTACTCCATCGGGGAAGGTGGCGCTGGTAAGGGCGGCACCATCCGAGGAGAAACGCAATGCCGGAACGGCCGCCCCGGCATACGAGGCCATGTTGTAACTTGCTTTTGAGGAGGAGGACCATCCTTCGGGCAGATTTTCCACACCATCCGAGAAATCGACAGTGGTGGTGTTGGGGCTGCCCGGCTGCTTTGTGTACACACACAGCAGATATTCCGTCGCACCTTCCACATCATTCCACGAAGCGGTGAACGAGTCCGCTTTGAGATTCATGGCCTCATGTGCCACAGGCACCAGATCCTCAAATCCGGGTTCGGCGGTGGTGAAGGAGCAGAAATCAGAGGGATGGCCGGTCACATTACCAACCGTTGCAGCCACTGTGAACCTGTATTCCGTAGATGGATCAAGATTTTCCACGAGCATCGATGTGGCTCCATTGCTGTCGATATTGAAGTAGTCCAGCGCAACATCGTAGAGTCCGTCGTACATTACGGTCACGAGATAGCTCCCGGCATTCTCCACCGCATCCCATTCCAGATGAGCCGTGTGCGATGTGATGCCGGTGGCGGTCAGTCCGCCGGGAGCAGCCACATCATCGTAGCCGCCGAGCACTTTCAGGGTGATGTATCCGTTGTCATGTTCGGTAATCTCCGTCATGGGCAACGACAGGCGGTTGCCCTGCCATGTCCTCATGGATGGTTCGGTGTCGTCGGTAAATGAGGTGACGTTTTTCGTACCGGGGAACGAATCGCCCTCGCGGGTGTTGATGTTCGGGTCGGCATCCGCCTCGACTATGTCCACCCCCTGATGTTCGGGGTCGTCGTTCACTTTGTTGCGCGCCCAGGTCTGTTCATCAAAATCTATATGCCAGACAAGCATGCCGTGACCGGGAATGAATTTGTCCCAGCTTATGTTCTGACGGTTTTCAACAATGTAGAATTCGTCGTTCGACGATGTGCTTATGCGGTATGCGGTGTTTGTGCTGACCGGAGCTATTGTAAGATTGGTGCGGCCCGTGATTTCTGCCGGTGTGAGCCACCCCACGCAGTATCGCTCGAAAGCGGAATAAAGCGGCGGCGTACGTCCGTCGTTGTTATACGGGCCGTAGTCGAGGGCCGACCATGGTCCGGGAGAAAACACATCATTATAGCTTGTGGAGTAGAGATCCGGGAGTCCCATCACATGGGAAAACTCATGGCAGAATGTACCCACACCGTCCACGTCTCCGTTTTCCCATTCATTGGAACAGGCATATGTATCGACAATTTTTCCGTCGAATTCATAACTGTTCTCCTTGTCGTAATAGGATATTTTGGCTGAATGTGGCCATACGGTATCGGAACCGCCGCCCGACGACTCACCTTCTCCGGCATAGAACACATAGATATTGTCAACGAAGCCATCGCCGTCACGGTCGTATTGCGAGAAATCCACATCATCGTCAAGAATCCGGCAGGCGTCGGCCACCATGCGCCAGGCATTGGGGTCGTTATAGCCGCCCCCATAAAATTCGCGTGTATTGGGGAGCGTCACCGGACCATATACGTCTGATTCGAGGTCGAACTGTCCGCATGATGATTCCCTGAAGAAATCGCGGGCCGAACCGGTGCCGCCGTGCATGCTGAATCCGGGTTCATTCATCATCCGGCTGAAATATTCATGCGGATTGTCGATAGTGAATTTCACATCGCTGTATTGAACCAGTATCACTATAGCCTTCTGGTAACCTTTGTTGGGGAAATTGGTGAACAGGAAGCGGGAAGGGTCATCTTTCGCAGGAGCCTTCGCCCTGTCATTAAAAACCGGTTCCATTCTGCTCCGGTCCCTCTTCACCCTGTTGTTGAAGAACGCCGGCACCTTCGCGAGGTCGATGTTCCGGACCACCGTACGTTCACCGGTCGCCAGACGGTCGACCGGAACAGCCTTTATCCCGGTAGAGCGCAACTCGCCATTGTCGGCCATTTCGGCATAATACAGATCCTTTCCCTCGGCTACTAAAGGATAACCCTCGGAGCTGAGGTACATATGGCTGAATTCATCACCGATAATCCTGGCCTCTATAGTGCTGCCGTCACTTTGCCGGAATTCAAGCAGACCGGGTCTGGCCGGCTTGGCAAGTGCCGTACTGCATAGGGATAATGCGACAATCCCCGTCAGACAGCGTTTGAATGAAATGGTCTTGCTCGTTGCAAGTGCAGGTAAAAAGTTTTTCATTCAGTCTCAAAGTTAGTTATTGTATAATATTGATATTTTCTTGTCCGGTAATACGACAATTGTCGTCAAGTCAATTATCCTTAATCCCTACAATTAAGGATTCATTTTTCTAAATTATACAACCAACAAACCTGCATTAACTACGATTGACCCACGTGCAACGCATTTTTACCACATATAGTATTCCTATTAATATTTTAACAAAATGCGCATTTTTTATTTTGGAAGTTCAAAAATAATATTTATATTTGCGGCGTTAAGCCGAACTGATTGGTTTGCAATGCAGTGGAGAACTACACCTCCATGGCGTTAAAAATATTGATTGGTCGGATTCTTATTACTACTGCAATCCTTAATTGTAGGGATTGCAGATGTCTGAACCCGGTTTGATTTCCATTCATCCATCCGTAACCGGACATAAAAAAAACGCATCGGCCTGAGCCGATGCGTTGCTATGATAGAGACCGGGATTATGTTTAACTCACGTTTAGAGTCTGTATCCCGGCAAGTATAATTCCATGTGTTTACGAGCGGTTGGCGCGCTTGCGTTCGTTCTCGTCGAGGATTATTTTGCGGAGGCGCAGATGGTTCGGTGTCACCTCCACATACTCATCCTCCTTGATATATTCAAGTGCCTCTTCGAGCGAGAAGACAACCGGGGGAACGATTCGCGCCTTGTCGTCGGCACCCGACGCACGCATATTGGTGAGTTTCTTAGATTTGGTGACATTGACGGGGATGTCGCGGTCTTTCGCGTTCTCACCCACTACCTGACCTACATACACTTCCTCCTGCGGGAAGATGAAGAAGCGGCCGCGGTCCTGGAGCTTGTCGATGGCGTAGGCGTAGGCCGTGCCACCCTCCATGGCTATGAGCGAGCCGTTGGTGCGGCGCTCGATGTCCCCTTTCCAGGGCTGGTATTCGAGGAAGCGGTGAGCCATGATCGCCTCGCCTGCTGTTGCGGTCAGCACATTGTTGCGCAGACCGATTATGCCACGCGACGGTATCTGGAACTCGATGTCTATGCGGTCATTGCGTGTCTCCATCGAGAGGATGTCTCCCTTGCGGCGTGTTACCATGTCGATCACCTTCGAGCTGTATTCCTCTGGCACGTTGATGCTGAGCGCCTCGACCGGCTCACATTTCACGCCGTCAATCTCCTTGATGATAACCTGCGGCTGACCGACCTGAAGCTCATAACCCTCGCGGCGCATGGTCTCGATAAGGATCGAGAGGTGAAGCACACCGCGACCATAGACGCGCCACATATCCTCGCGCTCACCTTTCTCCACGCGGAGAGCGAGGTTCTTGTCGAGTTCGCGGTCAAGACGCTCCTGGATGTGACGGGAGGTGACATATTTGCCATCCTTACCGAAGAAGGGACTGTCGTTGATGGTGAATGTCATCGACATCGTGGGTTCATCGATCGCTATGCGGGGCAGCGGTTCGGGGCGGTCGTAGACGGTGATTGTGTCGCCGATCTCGAAGTTGTCGAGACCTACAATGGCGCATATGTCGCCGCTGCTGACCTCGGAGGTCTTCTTGCGGCCCATACCCTCGAATGTGTGGAGTTCCTTGATTTTCTGACGCATCACGCTGCCATCTTTCTTGCAGAGGCCGACCTCCATGCCCTCGCGGAGTGTGCCACGGTGAACGCGGCCCACGGCGATACGGCCCACGTAGTTGCTGTAGTCAAGGCTTGTGATGAGCATCTGCGGGTCTCCCTCTATTCGTCGCGGAGCCGGAATGTAGTCGATTATGGCATCGAGAACGGCTGTGATGTTGTCGGAGGGCTTGCGCCAGTCTGTGCTCATCCAGTTCTGCTTGGCCGAGCCGTAGATTGTAGGGAAGTCAAGCTGGTCCTCGGTAGCGTCGAGGTTGAACATCAGGTCGAAAACCATCTCGTTTACCTCGTCGGGACGGCAGTTGGGTTTGTCCACCTTGTTGATCACCACCACCGGTTTGAGGCCCATCTGGATAGCCTTCTGGAGCACGAAACGGGTCTGGGGCATCGGTCCCTCGAAAGCATCCACGAGCAGCAGACAGCCGTCGGCCATGTTGAGCACGCGCTCCACCTCGCCACCGAAGTCGGCGTGTCCCGGAGTGTCTATGATGTTGATTTTGGTATCCTTGTAATTGATCGAGACGTTCTTTGAAAGAATCGTTATACCACGCTCGCGTTCGAGGTCATTGTTATCGAGGATCAGCTCGCCTGTGGTCTGGTTGTCACGGAACAGGTGACCTGCGAGCAGCATCTTGTCCACAAGAGTGGTCTTGCCATGGTCCACGTGGGCTATAATGGCGATATTGCGGATGTTCTGCATTGCTTATGCTTTTGCTTCTTTTTCTTTAAAGTGCAAAGTTACAAAAAATATGTTAGATAACATCATTTTCAAGCCAACTAATTCCAAATTAATTCACGCCGCCGCCCCAAATCCCGGTTTGTATGTGAGGTTTTAGGCGTTAGATTTTAGGCGTTAGATTTTAGGCGTTAGGTTTTAGGCGTTAGGTTTTAGGGTTTAGATTTTAGATTGTAGGGTTTAGGGTTTAGATTTTGGGGGTTAGAAGCCCAGGGTTTCAGTATCAGGCACGTTGAAGCCGCTTTAGCGGCGGCACGGCGGTAGGCACGGGTGAAATCATGAAATGAAAGGCCCCGGGGCCTTTCATTTCATGATTTCACCC
>CAJTQV010000003.1:0-71041 GCA_910578385.1 uncultured Muribaculaceae bacterium
AGAGTCCGGCCCAGTCGTAGCCGTAACGTTTGATGTCGCGGCCGCGAAGAATGGGTCGTATTAGTTCAGCCGTCCTTTCACGTTCATCCTCATCTGCACAGTTCGCGAGAATTTCATCACGTTTTTCAGTGCTGATAATAAAGGCATCATTAAAGCCGGTCTTAATTCCATAGTTGATTTGAATATCCCAATCCTTTAATGGAACGCCAACTGACTCTATCTTCCGTTTGATACTTTGTTCTATGGGGGTTAGTATAACCCAAGAATCAGAAGTATCAAACGAGGTGTCAGCGGCGTTTTGCCGCACGAAATCGCTCAAATTATTAAGGATACTTTTGTCGTGCTTGGCTGCTGTGACTGCGGCTGTCGCATGGGCATTGTCTGCGTGCTCGAAAAGCAGAATATTGGTATCAACAGTGGCGCTATCGAAAATTTGTATACCGCCAAAATCTATGAGCGTTTTGGGGTTCGTCTTCTGTGAGAAATAGTTTCTGATAGATTGTCCATATCCTGCACGCATCCATTTATTGGATGTGATGAAGCAGAGATGTCCACCGGGCTTCAACATTCTGTTGCCAAGTTCGTAGAAGAGACAATATATATCACCTGTTTTTTCAAATGTAGCGAATTTGGCATCCTTGTATAGGTCACCCAGTTTTACATCATACTCTTTCCCTTTTTTGTCAATAGCTGTATATCCAAGAGACTTCTGCAACTGAATGTAGGGTGGATTGCCGATAACGATGTCGAAACCTCCATTTTGGAAAACGTCGGCAAACCATGTATGCCAAAGGAAGAATTTATTGTTCTCGGAAACATCAATCCCGGCGAGAGGACTATTAGGGTCAGCATTCAGAATCATGCGGACGACGGTGTGTTTAATGTTTTGCATGATTCTATCCCGCACTTCATGATTTGACTCGGCGTAGTAGCGGTTCAAATCATGGCGCAGCTGCTCTCGCTCGGCATCTGTTATGAAGTCGATTCTGCCCGGTTCTCGTTTCATGAGCGTAGACAGGTCAAAACCGTTAAAATACTCCAAAAGAGAGTTGCCCTGCATAATTTTGAAGTGGAGGTTTGGCAGAGGCATCGGCTCTTTTTCTTCCACAATCATAGCGAGCCAAAAGCGCAAACGGGCTATGTCGATTGCGCCTTTTTCTATGTCCACTCCATATATGCTGTTTTGCATTATGTAGCGTTTCATTTTGGCTTGGTCAATAGTCTTATATGTGCGGAGCGCGATGAAAAGCTTGGAAAGCAGGTTTATCAATCCCATCGGGAATGCCCCCGAGCCAATTGCTGGGTCGCAAATCTTTACTTTAATGAGACTTTTTTCAATCTCATCTCGTTGACGCTCATTGAGAAGCTCCACGTTTTGCGTTTCAATAAACTCTCGTATACGTTCATTTCCCTCTTTAGAGAATTTATCGTCTTGGAGATACGAGATGATTGACTCACGGCACATATACTCCACAATCTCTTTCGGTGTGTAGAAGGCTCCCTTATCCTTGTTATCTTCAAGAAGGTTCTCGAAGATACGACCGAGCATTTCCGGGTCAATACCGATTTCTGCATCTTCGGTGTCATTTTCGTCGATTGTGAAGTTATAACTATCGAGGAAGCAGAATAGTCTTTCAAAATATTCTTCGGGGAATACACATGTGCGTTCGTCAATATCATCTTTAGCAAACAATCCACCATTGAGATATGGGATATTCTCAACACCCGGTAGAAGATGCGTTGACTTTGGGCGGTTTTCTGGCTTTTCGTTAAGCACGTTAAAGAAAAGAGGCTCAAGAACCCCATCAAGGAAATTATCCTTCTTGTCGGAATTGGCATATAGGTCGCGCATATAGTTGCGATTCCCGTTGAGCCAACCTTTACGCTGAAGGAAGTATAGAAACACAATGCGACCAAACATCTTCTTGATGTAGTCTCGCACAAGTTTATCATCTTTTTCAAAGGTATCAGCATATTGAGAATCGGGGTTGCCCAATTCGCGCTCTACCCATTTGCCTCCTTCCTTCACATACCGCTTGCCCGTGATATACTGAACAAAGTCGGCATACATATCACGATAGCCGTTAAAGAAATCATCACTCAGAGCCTCAACGGAGAATGCCTTGCGTATGTTCTCAAACGTAGCATCTTGGCTTTGCAGAGCCATGAAACGCTCAACGGGGGTTCGATAGTAATTATCGCGCTCTCCGAATACGAATGTGAATCGCTTGGGCGTGGTGGCAACTTCTTTGATGTCACAAACAAACGATAGTCGCCACTCTTCTCCACTGTCGAATACAACAATCGCAGCATCGAACTCGCCCCAGTTCTGATTTATAAAACGCTTGACGAGATTACGCAGTCCTACCTTCTTGTGAGCAACAGAACCGGATTTTATTTTGTAATAGAACAAGCCAATGCGATAAGCGTCAGCAGTCTCGGTGGCACCCATGTAGAAACCCACTTCATTGTCTTCATCAGAAGTGAACTTCTCATATTCACGACGGAGTTTGTCGACATGGAAAAGATTTACAAGTATGGCTTTCCATGCCTCTTTATTGAAAGGAGACTGAAATATATTGCGAAGTTCGTCTTTACTATATTTATTCATTTTAGAGGAATGTTTCGGAGAGAACGATTGAGGGCGAGCCGATTTCGGCCATCGCAACAGAAACGTTCTCGGAGTTGTGATATTGTTCTACAAGAGCAGAAATCCGGTTGGCAAGTACACGTGAATCGGTCTTCATTTTCATGCGGTCGTTTTTATACTCTTGCGATAAAGTTTTCAGTTCCCTTGGCAATCGGGCATAAGTTCCTTCCTTAATGTAGTTGCGTAGAATGCCGCAATCTCGAATGAGCGAAGCATCCTCGGCACATGCCTGTTGCACTGTACGCAGGAACTTATCGGCAGTCTGCGCTGTTTTGTCAAGATTTACCGTCTTGATTGAATCGGTATCAGTCTGTGACTGTAGGTCTTCGGAAAAGACGGAGACAGCAGCGTTAACATGTTCGTAATGATTATTCCCGGTTATGGTACTTGGCTCTATTTGAGTATCTGAGTCATTTGCAAAGGGAACAGCCTCTTCATCCGGCTTCGCTTTGATATAGTCAACTGCCTTAAGGAAATCAATCGGTTCGGGATGACGTTGCCCAAGTACTTTGTAAAACTCGGATTTTATTTTAGTTGACACATAGACAATTGTAGTGTCTGAATGTTTACCGATGTCCCGGAGAACGCGGCTCTTCATCGGAAGAGCCTTAATCTTGTTATACCACTCGCGATTGTTGTTATATAAATCGCGTAGTTCTCGGAGCAGAGCAATCTTCTTGTCAACTACGTCACGGACAGTAGAATCGAACAGTCTGAAATTCTTGACAATCTCCTCGCGGGAGTATATCTGTGCGTCCTCGCCAAAAGCGGAATGGAAGCCTTGAAGTTTTATAAGAGCGTTCTTATATAGTTGTATTTCCTTATCACCCTGTTGCGACGGGTAGAACATATAATTGTAAATACTCTCTGCCACAGAGCCTATTCGGTTAACACGCCCTATTCGTTGCATAAGACGAGAAGCGTTCCATGGAGAATCATAATTCACAATTACATTTGAACGATGCAGGTTGATACCTTCCGCAAGTACGTCAGAAGTTATAATTATAGAATAATCATCCTTCTGCTTATCAGAATCAACATTGGCGTCGAAATTGGACTTTATTATCTCAAATAGATGCTTACGGTTGGCTGCGGATACATTAAGTACGTCTTTGCGGCCAACTGTCTGAGTAAGATAATTATATAGATAATTTACGGTGTCCACACTCTCGGAGAATATGACCAGCTTTCCAGTAGGATTAATTATCGGAGAGGTAAATTCGCTCAATCTTGATACGAATTTGTCAAGTTTGGGGTCTTCATTTACCTCTTTCCACTGATTGTTCAGATTAACAAGTAGTTCCCTGTCTTTTTTGAGCAAGTCAATAAACTGTGGGTCAAAATCATCAGCTTCATAAAGGAAATCTTCTTCCTTATATCCTTTAGATATAACATATTCGATTATTTCATCCAACTCCATACCCTTAAACTGGAGGTCTTTAATGTTGAGTTCAGGTGCTATAAGCACTTTATTCTCTTCAAACATCTTTATCATATCTTCAGTGATTCGCAAAAGGGTATTGAGAGACTTCTTGAAAGCATAGAAACTGCTTTCAAGTCGTTTCACCATATGGACTCGATATATTCCGGCAAGACTTTGACCAATCTGTGCGGCATTTTTATACCTATCACGAAACTCCGGCTTCAAGAATTCTACAGCGCGGTAGCGCGAATATGCCAGATGGGGCTCTGCGTTTTCGTCTGTCAGCGCAGTTAACGTTGAATAGAAAAGCTCGCTGAGATTTGAACTCAAATCATAGACTAACTCTTTTGGAGGCAAAATGGTTGGAAAAACGATACCTTGCGAAGCCAAATCCTTCTTGTAATCAGTATCGTTAAGAATGTTGGTACGTGTGCGTCTAATCGTCACCTTGTCAATGACCTTGTCGCGTATTTGCGCATATATATGGTCAACATCCTGACTGACATCTCTTGTAGCGCGTTCCCTCATAAGTTTCTTATACTCCATTATTAACGGAACAAAGAATTGCTTCAGATTGGTAATGGCATCAATAGTGGCACGTTGCGCATCTTGGAAGAGCAGCAATTGATTCTGCAAATCTTCCGGGCGGTTATTTAAAGGAGTCGCAGAAAGAAGCATAACCTTCTTTCGAAATGACTTCAGGAGACCGGGATTTGTGCAGGGCGATTTGCAAATCTTTTGAAGCTCATCATATCTATTGGAGTTGTCAGAGCGGAACTGATGAGCCTCATCTACGATAATAAGGTCAAACTCTTCCTTATCGTTGTATTGGTCACGTCCTTCTAACACTTTTGAAAGGCTACCATTAGTAATAAATTGCGCCTTCTTGTAAATACCAAATAATTTGAAGGTACTTTTCCAGTTATCTTCAAGTGCGGGAGGGAACACAACAAGGATCTTTGTGTTTTTCCCATTAGCCTCAATGAAACGCTTGGCTATCATGGTAGCGATCATTGTTTTGCCCAGACCGACAACATCAGAAAGAAAGAGCCCATTATGTTGTAAGAGCATTTGGTATCCTTGAATAACAGCGTCTTTCTGATATTTCAATTCTTTTACACCATCAGGAAGCTGAATGTTGAAGTCATCCTCAACTTGGTCACCAAATGCTTCAATAAGCACCTTGATGTAGATTTCATAAGGAGTGGGTTGATAACCGAGGTATGTCGCTTTTTTGAACTTGTCTACGTCTTCAGAACTTAGGGGTATGGATTCTTCCCAGAGGCGTTCAAACTCCTCATGGCAGAAATGCACATCCTCATAGTCCTTCATAGCTACGTTTAATTCATAACGCGGCGAAGGACTTGTCCCGAGACCATAATCGGAAATATTTGACGACCCCATTATAACCCATCCATCAGAGTGCGCCGTATGGGTCTCAGGCAAACATAGATAGAATTTCGCGTGTAAATTCTTGGTTGGATGAATATGAAGTTGAAGTCTTCCATCGGCTAAATCCTGACACATCTGCAAAACTCCCTCCTCAACCTCTTTTGAATAGTTCGCCTCAATTATATCTTTTCGGAATTGCTCGTCATAAAGTTCCTTCGCTTTCTCGGGAGCTTCAAGCATTTCCCATCCCAAATTATGCTTCTTGAAAATATTATCAACGTTTATACCAATAAGAATCCGAATGTCTGAAACATCTCCAAGCTCCTTGCGAAGCTTGAAATATCCGGAAGATCGGAAATAGCCAACTACCCCGAGAAAACGGTGAAAGTTGGTCATGTTTTCCGAAATACCCTTTAATTTGGCGAAAAGGGTATTGGACTCCGTATTGTTAAAGAATTTCGTACTCATATTTTTCAAGAATATATGTGAGATTGATAATACAAATTTAGCGAAAATATCTGAGATTACGGATGATTTATGCTATAAAGCATAGAAATCGGGTCAATGCAAAGTTGGTGGACAATCCGTGGACAATTCTTACAAAATAAAATCTCCAATCATTTGAATTTCAAATGATTGGAGATTTTAAGTTGTGGTCCCACTTGGGCTTGAACCAAGGACTCCCTGATTATGAGTCAGGTGCTCTAACCAACTGAGCTATAGGACCTTGCTGGGCTGAGAGCGGTGGGGTGTGCTGTGGGGCACAGCTGCGCTTCCTGCTTTTGCTCTGCAAAGTTAGTAATTTTATTTTATTCTGCAATGGTTTTGTTTATATTTTTTTCAATTATGTTGCTGTTTATGCCGCGATGGGAAGTCATGGGGTGAAACATTGTGCTGAGAGTCGCGTTGATAATGTACGGGCCTGTCCGGGTTTGCCGGATGGGTCGGTTATGTACGGGCGCTTCCGGCAACCCCGGGGGCGGTCGTTTTAAATGTGTTGTTATGAATCTGAAGACTATTTATCTGGCGGGGGGATGCTTCTGGGGAACGGAGCATCTTTTCTCGCTCGTGCCGGGCGTCAGGGAAACTGTCGCCGGTTATGCTGACAGCAGTGTCGATAATCCTTCTTATGAGGAGGTGTGTACTGGCCGGACGGGCGCGGCCGAGACAGTGCGCGTTGTCTATGATGCTGATCTGGTAGGACTAACTTCGCTGCTGCAATTGTATTTCCGAAGCATTGACCCGACATCGCTCAACCGTCAGGGTAATGATGTCGGCACGCAGTATCGCACCGGTATTTATTATACCGACCGCGATGATGTCCCGGTAATCGATGCCGCCGTGGCCGCTCTCCAGCGTCGTTATTCATCGCCGCTCGCAATCGAGGTGAAGCCTCTTGCCAACTTTTTCCCTGCCGAGGAGTACCATCAGGAATATCTTGTGAAGAATCCCCGTGGCTATTGCCATGTGGACCGTGCACTTTTCTGGGAAGCGAAGAATCTGGGTCGGAAACCGGAGGCCGATGAATGCGAAAACCTGACCGAAGGGAAAGCGGAAAAGTGCTCGCGCGAGGAACTCCGCAAGCGTCTGACGCCTCTTCAGTGGGAAGTCACACAGAACGGCGCGACCGAGCGTCCATTCACCAACGAGTATGACCATGAGTTCCGTCGTGGTATCTATGTTGACATCACCGACGGTACACCGCTGTTCGTATCGTCGGCAAAGTATGACTCAGGCTGCGGGTGGCCGGCATTCTCGCGTCCCATAAACGACACGCTTGTCACCGAACATGAGGACAGAAGCTACGGTCGCCTGCGGACCGAGGTGAGGTCGGCAAGTTCAGGAGCACATCTCGGCCATGTTTTCGAGGATGGCCCCGTTGAAAGCGGAGGTCTGCGTTATTGCATAAACTCCGCCTCGCTGCGTTTCATTCCGCTTGAGGAAATGGTGGCAGCGGGTTATGGATACCTTGTGCCGCTTGCTTCGGAATAAAGCGCACTTCGCAAGCAAGAATTCCTCTCCAACTGAATTCCTCTTCCGCCGCATGGCTGCTTATTTGCGGAGAATGCGGCGGAGCAGGGGAGGGGTGATCAGCGCGGCAACTGCCACTCCCGTCCAGTCGGCGAGAAGGTCGAGGAAGTCGGTGGAGCGGCCAAGCCCCATGGCGCTCTGGGCGTATTCGTCGGCAGCGCAGAACAAGCCCACGCAGATTACAATTGTCCATACCCGTCCAGGTGTAAGCCGCGACGTGCGGCGCAGGCCGTTGCGCTCGTAGTCGAACATCACGGCACCGGTCAGTCCACCCATCATAATGGCGTGGACCAGCTTGTCTGCTCCCGGAAAAAGAGGTATGTCTTCAGTCGGCACCGGGTCGGGTGCCAGAGTCAGCCAAAGTACCAGTCCTAAAGTCAGGACAGTCGGCCACCAGCGTCGTATAAACTCCATAGCGGTTGCAAAGTTACAAAAAATAAGCGGTATCCAGCGCGTTACGGCTGTAGATGCCTCGAAAAATGTGGTCAGGGTGCGGTGGAAAAGTGTGGGGAAATACGCCCGCGGAAGTGGCGATTCAAATTTCCTACAAAATCTTTTTATATTTTTGCCGCGCATAAATAATGCGCATTATTAACCCGCTCTCCCGGGACTTACGGATTATCATGGATGTGCACACTCTCCCCGGCATATCCGACCATACCCGACATCAATGACAACAAACAAATCAAGATATCTGTTGTATGCCGGAATCTGCATCGCCCTGCTGCCGGTGCTTATCTTCCGCGACTACACACCGTCAAACGAGCTGCGCTACCTCAGCATTGCCGACGAGGCTCTCCGCTCGCACAATTTCTTCACTTTCACGAACCACGGCGTACCATATGCCGACAAACCCCCGCTGTATCTCTGGATAGTCATGCTTTGCCGTATGATAGCGGGCAAGCACCTGATGTGGCTGCTGTCGCTATTCTCGCTCATACCGGCGTTGCTCACAGCCGAGGTCATGGACCGCTGGACGTGCAACGAGCTCAAACCCGCTCCGCGTCTCTCCGGCTCCATTGTGCTTCTTACCGGTGGGCTGTTCCTCGGTCTCGCCGTAACGTTGCGCATGGATATGCTCATGACGCTCTTCATAGTGCTGGCTCTGCGGTCGTTCTGGCGCATGTACACCGACATGACCACTAACCGGGTGGAGCGGTGGCTCTTCCCGGTGTGGGTTTTCATGGCGATATTCTCGAAAGGACCGGTCGGAATACTCATGCCGTTGCTTTCCACGACTGTTTTCCTCTTCATCTCCGGACGCATACGCGACTTCTTCCGCTACTGGGGATGGCGCACATGGATACCACTGCTCGCGCTGTGCGGCCTATGGTTCGGTGCCGTCTATGCCGAAGGTGGTTACGAATATCTCGACAACCTGCTTTTCCATCAGACGGTTGACCGTGCCGTAAAAGCCTCCGAGCACGTCCGGCCCTTCTACTACTACCTCATCACCTTCTGGTACAGCATGGCGCCTTGGTCGCTGCTTGTGGCCGCCGCACTGGGTGGAATGTTCATGCCGCGTTTCAGCCGTGGCAGCATGATGTGCTATTTCCTGACCGTGAGCATCACGACCTTTGTAATGCTCTCCTGCTCAAGCTCGAAACTTCCGGTCTATCTCGTGCCGATATTCCCTTTTCTCTCTTACGCCACGGTAATGTACCTGGCGCGTGTCGGCTCCACACGGCTGCTGCGTGCCGCTGTCGCAGTCCCGTCCGGTGTGCTTGTGCTCGCCCTCCCGGCGATGCTTGTCCTCACTGCACAACCGAAAACCGCATGGCTCTTTGACTGGTGGCTTATAGTTGCCTCTGCATTGCTGAGCGCGACAGGCATCCTGGTTCTCTGCCTTCTCTATTGCCGGATCGGCAGGGGAGACCGCGTTGACCTCTCGCTCCGGGCATTTGCCACCGGTATGCTGCTCGCTATATTCACAGCCGGATGGGCCACACCTCAGCTCAACGCCTCTATCGGTTACGGCGAGATATGCCGGGCCGCCCGGACTGAGGCCCGTTCGCAGGGCACGACGGATATCTGCACATGGCGGGTGAAACGCTCCGAGAACATGGATGTCTACCTCGGTCGCGACGTGCGGATAATTCCCGACGACAGCGTTCCCTCGCCGCAGGTAACACGCGGGGTCGTGATCATCACCAAGACAAAACATCTGAAGGCACTCGATGCCGCACGCTGCGACACGGTCGTAGGCGGCTACGCGGTGGTCAGCCTCGGTAATAACGATTGATTCCAAAGCCCCGGCTCTCACTATTGAAACCATTAGCTATGAAGATAACCTACACTTACCCGAAACTCAAGATTGCCTTCGCGGTGCTGGTCTGCCTGGTCACATTTTTTGTGAACAACCAGGTTCTCGTGCCCGACATTATGGAGTCGCGCAACATTGTCACGGCCCGCGAGATGGTCTACGACGGAAACTGGATCATCCCGACCATGAACGGCACGCTCCGCCTCGAAAAACCGCCGTTGCCCACATGGACCACAGCCGTCGCGGAGATTGTGTCGCCCGACAACGTGGCACTCCAACGCGCCATGGCAGGACTTGCCGCACTGCTCTTGGTCTACTACTTCTGGCGGTTCTCGCGCCGCATTCTGCGTCTTGACCCGTTCGTGCCGACGCTGCTCCTCTGCACCTGCTACAACGTCATACTCATGGGGCGCACCGCCTCGTGGGACATCTACTGCCACGCCTTCATGATGGGCGGCATCTACCACTTTGCCCGCGCCGTCTCCGAACGGCCATGCGCGTGGAGACAGTTCCTGTGGGCCGGACTTTTCACCGGGCTCTCCATCATGAGCAAAGGCCCGGTGTCGCTCTACGCCCTCTTCCTTCCCTTCATAATCAGCTACTTCACCTTCCGCCGTCCCTCCATGCGCGGCAAGTGGGGTGCCCTGACCGTCATGATTGTACTCGCTCTGGCCATCGGCGGCTGGTGGTACCTCTACGTTCACCTCGCACAGGCCGACGCTCTCAGCGCCGTGGTCGAGAAGGAATCAGGCTCATGGATCAACCGCAACGTGCGTCCATGGTGGTACTACTGGAAATTCTTCCTTGAGACCGGCGTGTGGTCGCTGCTCATGCTCACCTCGATTTTCCTGCCGCTCTTCAACCGTCGCCGCCGCACGTCGCGCCGGTGGCTCATATCGCTCGGCTGGCTCGTATGCTCGCTGGTTCTCCTGTCGCTGCTCCCCGAGAAGAAGAGCCGTTACCTGCTCCCTATACTCATACCGGCCAGCTACGTCATGGGCTGTATGCTCGTGTGGTGGAAAAATGCCTTTGCCGATCTCAAGAATCCGGCAAAATCTGACCGGATACTCTTCCGGATAAACTGCGGCCTTATCGCCCTCGTCATGCTTGCGCTCCCTGTTGCCGGGTGGATTTTCGGTGTCAAGCCCGGTGCTTTAAGTCTCGGTGTATGGATAGCGTTCACAATCATCGACGTCACACTCGCCGCATGGCTCATCGCCGCGACGGTGCGTCTGCGCCCCATGGTGATGCTTGTCGGTGTCGCGTTGCTCTTCATGGCTGCCGAATGCACGGTGATCACGCTCATGCGCAGCGTGGTCAACAACCCAGAGATGAAGAGCATATCCGGCACGCGCGAGCTGCGCGAGCTCGACGGCCTCCCGTTCTATCACCTTGACACCGAGGAGCTCCGCATAGAGCTTGTCTATGCCGCCCACCGTCCGATCCGCGCCATCAGCGCCGACTCCGTGGCAGCGCATATGCCCTGTGTCATACTTACTCATCAGCGTGCCGGTCAGGCTCTTCCTACCGGACTGTGGGAGGTGGCCGACTCGACATATATTGACCGCTACGACGACAACCGCCGTCCGAAGAATACCAAACGCTACAGCGACCTTTTCATATTTCACGCAACCAAGCTCACGCCCAAGGACACCGCCGCTGTGTCCGTGCGCTGACAACAATATATTTCAGAACAATGAACAAGACCTCACTTTATCAACTCACAGTAATAGTCCCCGTCTACAACGAAGAGGACAACATCGACGCACTTGAGTCCCGTCTCAGCGTCTTTCTGCCGCAGGCGCGTGTGGCCACATGCGTGCTGTTTGTCAACGATGGCTCGACCGACTCCAGTCTGGAGCGTATCCGCGAGATATGCCGCCGCCACACCGACTTTTTCTACCTCAATCTCGGCCGCAACGGTGGCCTGAGCGCGGCCATGAAGGCGGGAATCGATGCCGTCGAGTCCCCCTATGTCGGTTATATGGACGCCGACCTCCAGACCGCACCCGAGGATTTCAACCTGCTCCTCGCCGACATCGAGAACTATGAGCTTGTGATGGGTATCCGTGCCAACCGCAAGGACACCATCTTCAAGAAACTCCAGTCGAAGATTGCAAACGGATTCCGCCGCATGATGACCCACGACGGCGTGCAGGACACCGGTTGCCCCCTCAAGGTGATGCACACCGACTACGCCCGCCGCGTGCCCTTCTTCACCGGAATGCACCGCTTTCTCCCCGCGCTCATCCAGCTTCAGGAGGGTCGCGTCAAGCAGGTTCCCGTGCGTCACTTTCCCCGCACGGCCGGAGTGTCGAAATACCATCTCTGGAACCGCCTCGTTTCTCCGTTCATGGACTGCTTCGCCTACCGCTGGATGAAGAAACGTTACATAAACTACTCGGTGAGCGACGACAACTTCCGAAAAGCCTGATAACGCCGGCATGGACAATTCATATCTAATATACGCCATCGGGTTCCTCGCTCAGGGATTCTTCTCGGCGCGTATCCTGGTGCAATGGGCCATGTCGGAGCGGGCACGCAAGGTGCTGTCGCCCTCTGTGTTCTGGATTCTAAGTATCGCCGGAGCATATCTGCTCTGCCTTTACGGGTGGTTGCGCAACGACTTCGCCATAGTGCTCGGCCAGGTGATATCCTACTACATCTACCTCTGGAACCTCAACATCAAGGGTGTGTGGCGACGCGTGCCTATGCTTCTCCGCATAGTGCTCATACTCACGCCCGTCGTGGCCGGAGTCTGTGTAGCCGGAAACGCGGCGGAATTCATTGACCGCTTCCTTCTCAACAGCGACATACCGATGTGGCTCGTCATATACGGCTCGCTCGGACAGATACTGTTCACCCTGCGGTTCATATACCAGTGGCTTTATTCGCGCCGTGAGGGAGAATCGACCCTTCCCGCCGGATTCTGGATAATAAGCCTCGCCGGTTCGCTGGCCATCGTGTCATACGGAATAATCCGCCACGACCCCGTGCTCATCATAGGCCAGTCGTTCGGACTTGTGGCCTACGTGCGCAACCTCATCATTCTGAAAAAAGAAACAAATTTGAAATGAAGATACTTGTTACAGGAGCCGCCGGATTCATCGGGGCGGCCACAGTGGAATGCCTGCTGCGCCTCGGCCATGAGGTGATCGGCATCGACAATATAAACTCATATTACGACACCGCTCTCAAATACTGGCGTCTGGAGCGCCTCGGCGTGGCTCAGGGTGACATACGCGACGGCAAGCCCGTGGTCAGCTCGCTCAATCCCTCTTTCACTTTCATAAAGATGGACATCACCGACCGTATCAGCCTTGACCGTCTGTTCGCCGACAGCGGTTTCGAGATTGTTATCAACCTCGCCGCTCAAGCCGGTGTGCGTTACTCGATTGAGAATCCTTACGCATACGTGGAGAGCAACCTTGTCGGCTTCCTCAACCTCCTCGAATGCTGCCGCAACCATCCGGTCAAGCACCTTATCTATGCAAGCTCCAGCAGCGTCTACGGCATGAGCGACCACATACCTTATGCCGAGTCCGACCGCACCGACTCACCGGTGAGCCTTTACGCCGCCACCAAGAAGAGCAATGAGCTGATGGCCTACTGTTACAGCCAGCTCTACGGCGTTCCCGCTACCGGAGTTCGCTTCTTTACCGTCTATGGTCCGGCAGGACGTCCCGACATGGCTCCGTTCCTCTTCCTCCGCGCCGTGCTCGAAGGTAAGCCGATACGCGTGTTCAACCATGGCGACATGCAGCGCGACTTCACCTATATCGACGACATCACCGATGGCCTGATGCTTCTGCTCGAACATCCGTCGCAGGAGAAGATTCCCCACCGCGTGTACAACATCGGCCACTCGTCGCCTGTGCAGCTCATGGACTTCATACACACCATCGAGAAAGTAGCCGGACGCAAGGCCGAGATGAAGATGGAGGGTATGCAGCCGGGCGACGTATATTGCACCTATGCCGACACCACCCGTCTCCAGCAGGACTTCGGCTACTCACCCAAAGTCTCAATCGAGGAGGGCATACGCAACTTCTACGACTGGTATTTAGGCTTTACTAAAGCCTAACACGAATGTGTGGCGGCCTTCGGCGAAGCTGTATGAGACCGTCCATTTGTGGAAGTCACAGATGCTGCGCACTATGGCCAGGCCGAGTCCCGTGCCTGAGTGGCGCACTTCGCCCGAACGGAAACGCCGGAAGAGAGTCTCCTCGCGCAACGGGCCGTCCATTGCCGTATTGCTCACGGTCAGCGTCTTGTCGGTCATGGTGACGGTCACGTCACCACCGGGTGCCGTGTGCCGCAGAGCATTGACAATAAGATTTTTCAACAGACACTCCAGAAGTACGGTGTTCGCCCGCAGTGTTCGTCCATGCACGCTCCTGCGGTCGGACACCTTTATCGGTATGTCGCTTTGCAACACGCCGTACATAGGCAGCGTCTCGGCCAGGAGAGTCGCTATGTCTACCTCCTCGGCCGTGGCGTACTGTGCGTTGTCAATCTTGGCGAGCAGCAGCAGATTACGGTTCAGATGGCTCATGCGCATGGTGAGGTGATACAGGTCCGACACAATGTTCATCTGCCGCTCATTCATTTCCTCCTGCATGAGCAGGTCGAGCTTGCTGCGTATCACAGCCAAGGGTGTCTGAAGCTCGTGCGAGGCGTTCTCGGTAAACTCCTTCTGTATGCGGAACGACTCATGGTCACGCTCCATGAGCTGTGCGAGCGAGCGGTTGAGCCGGTTGAACTCGCTGATGTCAGTCTCGTTGAAGCGAGGCACCTCATCCTTGGCGATATTGAACCGTTCCGTCTTGCGCAGAGTGTCGTCGAACGGATGCCACAGACTGTGGGTAGCGAAACGTAGCGTTATGAAATAAGCCACGCTTATCACCACGAAATTCAGCAGGAAGAGCAGCGTCATGCCGACCATCACATCATCTTCCGGCCCGTCGGCGTAGAAATAACGGAGTATAAGATAGAACAGGGGAGCGTTGAGCATGAACACCGCTGTCACACATATCAGGAACCTCCCCAACGTGCGCGACAGCAGAGTGCGTGGTTTCTTTTGCAATGCGCTCCGTTTCATGACTCAGCAACCCATTTGTAGCCCGTGCCGTAGTAGGTCTTGATGCAGTCAACCACCCCGGCCTCGGCCAGTTTGGCCTTGAGATTTTTGATATGGGCGTAGACGAAATTGAAGTCTCCCATCATGTCGGCCATGTCGCCGCTCAGATGCTCGGCCAAGGCACTTTTCGACACCACGCGGCGCCGGTTCTCTATCAGGAACAGCAGCACGTCATACTCGCTCTTCGTCAGGTCGAGCGCATGATTTGCGGTTGACACCCGGCGGGCGAGAAGGTCGATTGTTATTCCGCCGGTCTCCAGACGGTTCGCCGAATTGAAATTCTTGCGCCTAAGCAGCGCGAAAATCCTCATGCTCAGTTCCGGCAGGTGGAAAGGCTTCGGCAGATAGTCGTCGGCACCGATTTTGAGTCCTTCGACCTTGTCGTCGAGCGAGTCCTTCGCCGAGATGATTATCACGCCCGACTGGGGGGCGCGTTGCTTTATGCGGCGCAGAATCTCCAGACCCGACCCGTCGGGCAACATCAGGTCGAGAAGTATGCAGTCATATTCGTAGATGTCAACCTTGTTCATGGCCTCCGACACGCAGAAAGCCTGCTCGCAGAGATAATCCTCGCGGCTCAGGAAACTCACAATGTCGTCCGACAGCTGGCGTTCATCCTCGATAATCAGTAATTTCATGTTGCAAAAATAGCAAAAAATAACGACATGATTCAATTCCCGCAAGTCTAAAATCTGTTTGATGAACCCGGTGTTGTCTGACGGCGTTTTGATTACATCCATATTGGCAAGTTATTAAAGGCTGACAAGTTATGAAAGGTAAGAAATCACTGCAGAACAGCATCACGCTGGCGGGGCTGATTGTCACGGTCGGGATAGTTTTCGGCGACATCGGCACCTCGCCCCTCTACGTCATGAAGGCGATTACGGGGGTGAATCCGTCGTATGATGCCGATTACATACTCGGAGCGGTGTCGTGCGTCATCTGGACGCTGACACTCCAGACCACACTCAAATATGTTCTTCTCGCCCTGCGTGCCGACAACAAAGGAGAAGGCGGCATTCTCGCCCTCTTCGCCCTGCTGCGTCGGCTGCCGCGCAAATGGCCATGCATAGTGGCCGCCATCGGAGCCGCCGCCCTTATCGCCGACGGTATGATTACCCCGGCCGTGACCGTCACCTCGGCCATAGAGGGAATACGCATTGTCGCACCCGGTGTCAAGGTTATACCGATTGTGGTGGCTGTAATCATCCTCATCTTCGCCATGCAGCGTGCCGGAACCGGAATGATAGGCCGCTTCTTCGGCCCTTTCATGATGCTCTGGTTCCTCTCCCTCGGGGTGCTCGGATGCTTCGCCATGTTGCATTTCCCCGGCGTGCTCCGGGCGTTCAACCCCTGGTATGCCGTCAGGCTCATGTTCTCCTCGCCCGAATGGTTCCTGATACTCGGTGCTGTCTTTCTCTGCACGACCGGTGCCGAGGCCCTCTATTCCGACCTCGGGCACTGCGGACGGCGCAACATCACCGTCAGCTGGCTATTTGTCAAGGTCATGCTTATCCTCAACTATCTCGGACAGGGTGCGTGGCTGATAGCCAACGAGGGGAAACCCCTTGACGGCGTGAATCCTTTCTATGCCATCATTCCGCACAGTCTTACCATTGTCGGTGTAATCATGGCCACGCTTGCCGCCGTTATCGCCAGCCAGGCGTTGCTCAGCGGATCGTTCACCATATTCTCCGAGGCAGTCAACCTTGACTTCTGGCCCAAGCTGAAAATCAAATATCCATCTGACGAGAAAGGGCAGCTCTATATACCCTCGGTCAACTGGGGATTGCTCGCCGGATGCCTCGTGACCGTCCTCCTCTTCCGCGACTCGTCGCACATGGAGGCGGCATATGGACTGGCCATCACCGTCACGATGCTTATGACCACGTTGCTGCTGACGTTGTGGATGCGCACACGTGGAGTGTCAAAGGCCCTATGTATTCTTTTCTGCGTGTTCTTCCTCTTTTTAGAGGGACTCTTCTTCACGGCCAACCTGTTCAAGTTCACCCACGGAGGCTGGTACACCATGCTTGCAGCCGGGGCTGTTGCGGCGGTCATGATTATCTGGAACAAGGCAACCGCTGTCCGGTCGCAGTACGTGGATTTAAAGCCCCTCGCCGACAACTCGCGTCTGATATCGGCTGTCAAGGCCGACGGAGAGATTCCCAAGTATGCCTCAAACCTAATCTACCTCAACCGTTCGTCACATCCGGGCATGATAGAATCGAAGGTGCTCTATTCAATCATCAACAAGAACCCGAAGCGGGCAGACCACTACTGGTTCGTGCATATAGAGAGCGATGATGCGCCCGACACGCTCGAATACAAGGTTGATGTCATTGTTCCCGAGGCGATTTATGTAGTCTCCATGCGGCTCGGTTTCCGTGTTCCGGCCAAGGTGAGCGTATATTTCCGTCAGATTGTCGAGGATCTGGTGGCTGCCGGCAAGCTCGACCTCAGGAGCGGTTATCCCTCCTTGCGTGCCGAGGGGATAGCTGGAGACTTCCGCTTCGTTATGCTCCACCGCGTCTTCTCACCCTCGACAAACTGCCGTGGCCGCGAGGCATTCCTGCTGCGCACTCACGCGCTCCTGCGCCGCATGTCGCTGTCAGACCAGGATGCCTATGGACTCGACACGAGCGTGGTTGTGCGAGAGACCGTCCCGCTCATTATCAACACCGCCGCACCGCGCCGCATTCGTCCGGCCGATACCGTTGAAACCACCGGTTCCGACGGTATGCCCGGCGAATCTACCGGTTCAGCCTGCGTGGGAAAAGGAAAATAATCGAGAGAGCCGTCATGGCTGCCAACGCCCATGGATAGTAAAGGTATGGAAACGGAGCGGCCGGGGAGATTCCGGCCAGCGATGTGGCGAGCAGAGTCTGGGCACCGTAGGGAATGAGACATTGCACTATGCAGGATGTCGAGTCGAGAAGCGAGGCTGTCTTGCGTGGGTCGATGCCGAAGCGGCGTGATATGTCGCGCGATATTCCACCCACGGTTATGATAGCAACGGTATTGTTGGCCGTACAAAGGTTCACCACGGCCACAAGCAGAGATATGACCATCTGTCCGCCCCGTCGTCCCGACACATGTCGGGTAAGGCTCTGGAGAATGAACTGAATGCCTCCGGCTTCCTTGATAACGCCGAGCATACCGGCGGCGAGCAGCGTTATGATAATCAGGTTCCCCATGCCGTCGATGCCGCGTCCGGCCGATGCGGCAAGGTCAATCGGTGTCATGCCGTAGCATAATCCCAGCACGGCAGCTGTCACTATTCCGGCGGAAAGGACCACAGTGACGTTCACACCCGCGATGGCGAGCCCGAGCACCGCCAGATACGGCGTGATAAGCACCCAGTCTCCGTGGGCAGGGAGAGTGACGCTGTGGGTGTCGATTCCGGTCAGTATGTAGACACCGAGCGTGACCAGTGCTGCGGGTAGCGCAATCCAGAGATTTGCCTTGAACTTGTCGGCCATATTGCACTCCTGAGAGCGTGTTGCGGCGATTGTGGTGTCGGATATGAACGACAGGTTGTCGCCGAAGAACGCTCCGCCAAGCACTACGGCAACATAGAAAGCCACATTGCCGTCGGCTGCCCCGGCTATTTCCACAGCGAGCGGGGTGAGTGCGACGACCGTCCCCACGGATGTTCCGATTGAGAGCGAGATGAAACAGGCCGCGAAGAAGATAGTCGGCACGACAAACTCGGCGGGAAATGCCCGCAGAGCGAGCGAGACGGTGGCTTCGACAGCCCCGATTTCCTTGGCGACCGTAGCGAACGCACCGGCGAGAATGAAGACCCATATCATATACAGTATATTCGAATGACCGGCCGCTCGCGAGAAAACCTCTATCCGTTTCAGCAGCGGTCGTCCGCGCAAAATGACAATAGCCCATGCCGATGCGACAACCAGGGCCACAGCAATCGGCATTTTATAGAAATCGCCCAGAAGCAGCGACACCACCACATACAGAACCAAAAACAAAATGACCGGTGACAGCGCGAGCCACCCTGCGGAAGCCGACACAGCCTCCCTCTTAAAATTACCCATAAAAACTTTTTACCTAAGAAACTAAAACGTACTTAATACCATAGAATGCTGCAAAATTAGCGAAACACTGTCATATATGCAAATATAGAATTACCGATATGTAAATATAGAATTACCGGTGACAAAGAAATAGCGGCGGGAAAGGTGGTGCCTTTCCCGCCGCGATGGGGTAGGAGCCGCGCTGATGGCGGTGACGGGTTGCCTTTGGGTGGGCAACCGGATGTTCCAATCTGTTATTTGACGACTTTGGTCGCCTTGCCGTTTGCGACGCGGATATAAACGCCCTCGGTCGGTTCAGTCACACGTACGCCCTGCATGTTGAAGTAAACAACCTCAGTCTCGCTGTCGGCTGCAATGCTGCCGATGCCGGTAGCGATGTCCTCGTAAGTTGTGCTGTAGACTTCCGATACCATGCCATGAGGATGCTGTGCGTAAGTTGTCAGCGTGTCGGAAGGTTTCATTGTGAACTCACTTCCGGCGATATACTGTGTGTGGCCATCGTGGTCGGAGTCGAGGCTGATTGCACGTGCAGGAGCAGAAGCCACCGCGCCGGTGAGCATACGGTCAGCAGTCACATCAGCACCAGAGGCATCAGTAATCTTGAAGAACACCGTGTGGTCCTCCTTCTCATGAGTGAGAGCCAGTCCCATCTCCTGAGTGCCGCCGATAAGAGTAGGCATCTTCACAACCTCATGCTCGAAAGTCACGTCGATAGAGTTGAGGATAAATTCATCCAACGCGAGGACTTTAAATCCTTCCGGAGTTTGTGTCCCGCTCCATACGCCGTTTTCAATACTGTTGCCATCCATGTCAGAAAAGTCAACCAGTTCCTCATAGTCAGTTGTATAATTAAATTTGAGAGAAATGATTGAGTAATCCAGATTATCGTGAGGATAAACAGATATATAGTATTCAGCTCCATTTTCTAAATCTGTACCATACTTCCATCCGATGTTATCAAGATAGCTCAAAGTTCCGGATCCATCCATAATCTGAGCACACATGTCAAATATCCCGGGATCTTCACTTCTGAAATACATCAATGAGTTTGGATTATTATATATCTCATTATCTTTGTCGATTAATTGCTCGTTTGTGAAGTCGAAGGTATAGGTAGAGGTTGTCATAACCGGCGTTTCAACAAGAATGTATGCTTCCAGTTTCAGAGCCTCATAAGGCTTGCCTTCGCTGTCAACGGGGATTACTACAATCTCAGTATCATCTGTTGCTGTGAATACGAACGGGTTTGCTTCAAGAGTTTCCTCGCCATCGATTGATACGCTGAGTTTTGCTGCATTCTTTGATGAGAATGTAATCTTAGAACCGGTTGTGACTGTGATATAACCGTCATCGTCAAGAGCGGGAGTTACCACGATAGCCTCCGGTTCAAGAGCAACTTCTGCATCCTTTACAGTGAAAGAGAATGTTGCGTTTTCCTTGGCTACATATTTGCCGTCCGGGTCGTCAACAGTTGCGGTGATAACCACCGGCTCAGCAGAAGCCTTGAGGAAATTCAGCTCGACAAGACCAGTCTCTGCATCAAATTCAGCAGTTGCGACTTCCTCGTCAGACGAAGTTACCTTTACATAAGGAAGAGCCTCGGCAGGTTCAACAGTAAGTTCACCGGTCGCTCCAGTCTCGCCAACTGTAAATTCGTTAGCCATTTCACCCCAAGCAAGAGTTACGTCAGTAGTCTCGGGTGCCTCCGGCTTCTCCCATTCCAAAGTTATTTTGCTGATGTACATGGCACCAGAATGGGATCGTAAACCAACGAAACTAAAGTCATTTGTAATATCAAGCACAGTTGATGGCCCCATCTCTAAGCTTCCTAAGTTTGTGCCTTTAATTGAGTGGCCATCTACATTATATAAATCTGATGTGCTTTCGTAGTTGGTATTGTCTCCATATATGTCAAGTGTTCGACCGGATGCTGTATTTGAATTCCATTCTACGGTAACTTTTTTAAGAATGCATCCTTGGGGGTTCGAAGAGGCAAATAGTCCACTATATGGAGTTTTGCCACTGACAGTATTTTTAGATGATCGAAGCTGAATAGATTCGTTTCCTGTTGCCATGTTGGCATAATAGGAAATGCCAGTTATTTCAGAAGTAAATGAGTAGTCTTCGTACGATGAACTTCCGCTTGTGGCATTTACTCCTTTTGAATCTTTAAATACGTCGTATGTGAGAACTTCTGTTATAGTTTTAGGTGCTTCGACAACTTCAATGTCGATTGAAGTGCTATCAGACGTTATTGGGCCGTCTTCACCATCTACGGTTGCGGTTGCTGTGAGTGTGAGAAGTTTGGTTAGGTATTCTTCTGAAATTGTAACCTCTGCATAACCGGATTTTTCTTCTCCGACAACAGCTTCCGCACCAAGTCCGGTTATGGTAACAGTAGAATTCGGAGTGTCGCAAGTAGCGCGTACCACAGTACCCACAGGCACCTGCGAATTATGCGCAATATTGAAAATAGGGGGGGGTGCAAGTAGTTGGTAATGAATTATTTGAGTATTCTACAGTTAGACCCGAAAGCCCGATGTATTTTCCATCAGCATTTCCAGTGAATGAAATTGTTATTTCACCACTTGCAGAGCCTGAGAAAACTTGGTCTTTAGCCGTTGAATTAAGAGTGGCAGATGTGTCGCCGTTGATTGTGAATTCGGTCTCTCCGACTTTTACAGACAATTTTGCAGAGCCGTTTGATTTTGCACCTTGGACTGTAACTTTAGTAATCTGACCGGTAAATGAATTGGAGGAAAGGAACATTTCTTTAAGCCCGGCATTTCCCGAACCCATTTGGATTCCATTTTTTGAACGTGTGTAGTATACATTTCCTGATGCCTGCCAGGTGTACTCCATTGACCAAGTGCCTTCAAGGTCATTTGAGGTATCAGTCCAGGTTGTGGGGGCGATAGTAGTTTTACTGCTACTTGGATTTAGTATTTTATCCCAATCGGCAGCAACTGTGCGAGTAGAGGTCCATGTATCCGCCAGTCCGGGGAGGGCGAAGGCCAGGAAGCACAGTAGTGATAGTAGTTGTTTTTTCATGCTACAATTGTTTTGATTTTGGTTGTTATGTTAGGTTTGTTGTTGTCACCTGTTGCGGGGTGAGTAGCATGAAGTGGTTCCGATTGGCTGCACTCATGCGCTGCTCACCGGCTAACCAATCTTGAAGCGATTGATTGTCTAAAGCAAAATTATAATATTTTTACGACTCCACCAAGCGTAGTCCGATATTTTTCTCCTCTTGCAGAGGCGGAAACCGGGATTTTACCCGTGTCGGTTGAATTATATGCCGGAGAGCATGGCGCGGACGGCGGCGAGGATGGCTTCGTCCGACAGGCGTGAGGAGTCGAACGACAGGTGGTAGTTCGAGGCGCGGCCCCACGCCTCGCGGTTGGTGTAGTAGTTGTAGTACGATGCGCGGTTGCGGTCGTTGCGCGTGGTGATGTCCATGGCCTCGCGCATGTCGGTGGTCTCGCCACGGCGGATAACGGCCTCGGCACGGTGTTCACGAGGTGCGTGTACAAAGAGACTCAGCATGTTCGGATGCTCACGCATCACATAGTCGGCCGTGCGCCCGACTATCACGCACGACTCTCGCTCGCATATCTCCTTGATGATGCGGCTCTGATACTCATATATCTTCTCGTCACTCAGGGTCGAGCCTCCGATGTTGGCTGTCGGTGCTCCCAAGTTGAACGACAGCATGGAGCGTAGCAGTGACGGACGCTTCTCATCCTTGCTCGCGAAAATCTCGGGCGAATAGCCCAGACGACTCGCCGCCTCGCTCAGCAACGTCTTGTCGTAATAGGATACACCAAGGCGTTCGGCCAGCATCTTGCCGATGCGGCGTCCTCCGCTGCCATATTCCCTGCCGATCACGATAAGGAACTTATTCGCCGAATTTCCCTCTCCCTTCACGTTGTCTGAGCTCTCCATACCTGCTTAAAATGAGTTTTAATGAGTTGAATTGCAAAATTAATCAAAAAAATTATTACTTTTGCAAAGAAAATCTTCTAAAACATTTTTCCGCACGCCATCCGACTGCGGAAAATATCTAAAGAATTCAAAATTACAAGATGGAGACATCAAGCGATAAGGAAAACTTGGAACAAGCGGGGATGGAGGTATATCAGTACATTGTGGACCATTGTGACACATGTTGTGAGGAGATGGACGCTCTGATACTGAAATTGCGTCAGGTTGATACTTCGGGACAGTTTCTGGCAAGTACCGCACGCTATCTCGCGGCGGTAGACCGTGCTAAATTCGAACCCTGGCTCGGCTCTCTTATAGAGGGGGCGATCGACAAGGACCGCGAGCGACGCTATATCGGCTCATTGCTCCAGGCCATCTGGGGTGATGACTTCGAACTCCGTGTGACCGAGCTCAACGCTACCGACAACAATTTCCGCCGCATATACAAGCGAATGCACCCCGAGGTGAACGTGATGTAACCGGCAAATCCACCCGAATATGAAGAAATTAATTTTAAGCCTAATATTGACATTCATGGCAATAGCAAATGCTCAGGCCGACAAGGTGGTTGATATCCACACCACGCTCGGCGACATAAAAGTCAAGCTGTATGACGACACCCCGATACACCGCGACAATTTCCTTAAACTCGTGCGTGAGGGGTATTATGACGGTGTCCTTTTCCACCGTGTGATCAAGGACTTCATGATCCAGACCGGCGACCCCAATTCAAAGACAGCCGACAGCACCGCGATGCTCGGCTCCGGCGACCCCTCGTATACTCTTGAGGCTGAGATCAACTATCCTAAGCACTATCACAAGTATGGTGCCCTGGCGGCTGCCCGCACAGGCGATCAGGTGAATCCCGAACGCCGCAGTTCCGGCTCGCAGTTCTACATTGTGACCGGTAAGAAACAGGATGCCCGCACCCTCGACATGATGACCGAGCGCGCCAACCATGAGCGCAAGCAGGCATATTTCAACGGCCTTGTCAAACAGCACATGGATGAGATCCGTGCGTTCCGCGAGAAGAACGACCGCGAGGGCATGGAAGCGCTCCGTCAGGAACTTGCCCGTCAGACCGAAGAGGTTGTGAAAGATGAACCGATGCCCGAGGAAATCCGCGAGACATATCTCACCCTGGGTGGAACTCCTCATCTTGACGGACAGTACACCGTGTTTGGCGAGGTTGTCGAAGGCATGGATGTAGTCGAAAAGATACAGAATGTCGAGACAGGTCGCGCCGACCGTCCTAAAGAGGACGTCCGTGTTCTCTCGATGAAAGTCGAAGAATAATCCTCAAATCTCATAATGGCCGGGAACTGCAGGGTTCCCGGCCATACCAAACCTCTCTCATGCTCTCCACAACTTGCCACAGACATAACGACTTGCAAGTAACTCAGACCCCATAGGCCTTATTAGACTTATAAGCCCCATAGGCTCTATAAGCCCTATACTGGGCTTCCAGCTGCTAATAACCAAAATAACAATAACAACCCCACTGATTTATGATGAAATCACTACTCAGAACGCTGGCGTTCCTGCCTGCGTCGGTCATCCTGTTCGGATGTGTCGACGACAGCTACGACCTATCGAACGCCGACACCACAACACGCGTCAACATCAACGACCTCGTGCTTCCGGTAAACATCGACCCGGTGAAGCTCGGCGATGTCATTGATATAGACCAGGACAGCAAAATCCAGTCGGTCAATATCGGCGGTAACGAATTCTACGCACTCGTCGAGAGCGGAAAATTCGAGTCGAAGCCTATCAACATAGATGGAGTAAGTGCTGCTGCCCAGCCAATTAACCCGACACGCGAGACACTCCGCCGGCTCATAGGCGACACCGACAGCCGCCACCGTGCTCCCATGGGAGAGTTTATATACCCGATCGTCGAGGTTGGAAACTATTTCTCTTACGATGCAATCGATATCGATGACGCCATTGTATCGCTCGGTTACATAGAGACAGCACCTTTCGAGTTCCGTCTCAACCTTGAGATTGAGGATCCCCATACCACCATTTCTTCGATGGCATTCACCGACCTTGTGATCCGCTCCCCAAAGGGACTTACTGCAACCCCGAGCACCGGTACATACGACTCGGCCACCGGTATCTGGCGCATACCCCGTGTCGATGCAGTCAACAATCATGCCTCAATCGCCCTTCTCGCTACCGGAATCGACACCAAAGTCGCCGGAGTGACTATCCGCTCCGACCGTAGCCTCGACTTCAACAGCGAGTTCCATATCGAGAGCGGATATGTTGATATAGAGCCTATATCAACTTCATTCCGCGATGAAGTTACATTTATCATAACCTATGACCTCTCGGATTTCGAGGTCAAGTCGTTCAGCGGCGAGATCCGCTACACACTCGAAGGTCTTGACATCGCTCCGGTGCGTCTTACCGACATTCCCGACTTCCTGAAAGGTGAGGAGACCAGCATCAGCATTGCCAACCCGCAGATTTATCTTCAGATAAACAACCCTGTGGCAGGTGTACCCCTTGACTGCAGCACCGGTCTTCGTCTGACCACTCTCCGTGACGGTCTCAGTCCTCTGACATACACTCTCGACAGCCCGGTGGAAATCGGCCATTCTCTCGGCGAGGCGGGTCCGTACAACTTTGTTCTCTCACCCTCGGCCGACGACCTCCAGATTCCCGACGGCTTCGCTGACGGTCTGAAATGGCAGAAATTCTCAACGCTCGGCTCGCTGCTCACCACTCCCTCAGACTGGAGCGTGAAAGGACTTCCCGACGAGATTGAGATTGACCTCGTTGATGCCGGAGTGCCTACCCAGAAGGTTAACGGTTTCACCCTTCCCCATACACTCCCCGCAGCCGAAGGACGCTACGAGCTGATGGCTCCGTTGGCACTCAACGACGGCTCCCACATTATCTACAGCGAGGTGCGCGACGGCTGGAACGATGACGAGGTCGATGCTATCACCATCACCCGTCTTGAGCTTACGGCACATGCGGTAAACAACTGCCCCGTCAGCATCCAGCTCACAGCCTACGCCCTTGACAAGGATGGCAACCAGATTGATGCCAAGGTCGAGAGCAACACACTTGCAGCCAACGCCGAGACCGACCTTGTGATAGCACTCACAGGCGAAGTGCACCATCTCGACGGAATCCGTTTTGTCGCAGTGCTCGAATCCGGCTCTACCGGTGAGGTTCTCTCGCCTGAGCAGACACTCTCGCTCGAAAATATCCGTGCCAAAATAACCGGTTACTACGAGAAAGAATTTTAAGCCATCTTACATCTTAACGAACAGCATAAATGAAAACCAACATAAGACTTTTTGCCGCGTGTGCGGTCATAGCAGCGGGCGGTGCAATGGCTTCGGCCCAGAACACCAACTCCGGATACTTCCTTGACGGTTACAACTACCGTTACCAGATGAACCCCGCTTTCGGCAACGACATGAACTTCGTGTCGTTCCCCGTCCTCGGTAATATCAACGCAGCCATGCGCGGCAATATCCATATGACCGACATCTATCATGTGGTAGATGGCCGCACGGTGCTCTTCACAAACCCCGAGGTCTCTTCATCGTTTCTCAACGGTCTCAGCTCCACAAGCAAACTCGGCCTCGACATGAAGATCAACGTCCTTTCCGGAGGTTTCAAGGCATGGGGTGGATACAATACCATCTCGATCAATGCACGCGCCGACGTTCATGCAGGTGTGCCGAAGACACTTTTCGAAATGGCCAAGCTCGGACTCTCGAACCGTTCCTACGACATACACAATCTCAACGCCTCGGCAATGGGTTACGCTGAAATCGCGCTCAACCACTCGCGCGACATCAAGCAGGTGCCCGGACTCCGCGCAGGTGCCGCAGTGAAGTTCCTTATCGGTTTCGCCAATGTGCAGGCCAATTTTAAGGAGGCTGACCTGACCCTCGGCGAGGATGCCTGGACCGGAACGACCAACGCCGACATCTACGCCAACCTCGGCGGCTTCCAGTACGAGACCAAGACCCGCGACGATGGCCGCCGGTATGTGTCGGGCATGAACATGGACGGCGACGGCTCAGTCGGTCCCAACGGATTCGGTATGTCGTTCGACCTCGGTGCCACCTACAAATGGCGCGACTTTAATTTCTCGCTCGGTGTGCTCGACCTCGGATGGATATCATGGTTCGACACAATGCACGCCTCGACCAACGGAAGCCGTACCGTATCGACCGACAAATACATCTTCAACGCCGACGAAGACGCCTCGAACAGTTTCGAGAGTGAATGGGACCGTCTTAGCGATGACCTCGCCGAGCTGTACCAGCTCACCGACAACGGCAATACCGGCACACGCAACGTAGGACTTGGCGCCACTCTCAACGTCGGCGTTGACTACGCCCTCCCGTACTACCGCCGTCTGCATTTCGGTCTGCTCAGCTCCTCGCGCTTCCAGAGCAACTATACATGGACAGAGGTACGCATCTCGGCTAATGTCAACCCGGTTGACTGCTTCTCGGCCGATGCCAACGTGGCTTTCGGCACGTTCGGAACATCATTCGGCTGGATGCTCAACTTCAACCACCGATACTTCAACATCTTCCTCGGCATGGATCATACCTTGGGCAAGCTCTCGAAAGAAGGCATACCCCTCAACTCCAACGCCTCGATGAATTTCGGTATAAACTTCCCCTTCTGAGAACTCCATGAACAATGGGCAGTTGTTCAAGCCGGACAGCTGCCTGTAACTTTCAAGTAATACTATAAATGAGTCAGGTGGCTGTGCAGAGAGCGCGGCCACTTGATTTTTCTGCCTTTTCGCACCTAAATTTTGGCTATTTGAATAAATTGTTATATATTTGGCAATTATTTCGGCAAAGGTGGCCCCAGCAGGTCAGAGAACCCGCCGTGGCTGCGCCGACTGTGAAATGTAAATCATATTAATTATGAACGAGCTTGAAAAAACAGCCTCCACGGAGGAGACTGTAACCCCCGCGCCCGAAGTGGCGGAAACTGAGAAAGAATGTATTGTTGAATCATCTCCCGCCGCCGACTTGGCAGCCGTGGCCGACAAAGAGACCGCGGCCGGGGCGTGCGCCGAGACCGAGTCTCCCGCTCTCGCGCTCAGCGAGGTGGCAGATGAACAGGATGAGGAAGAGAAGGCCAACGGCCGCCGCATCCACTCCATGAGCAAGGAGGAACTCCGCGACACACTCAAGGAGATACTTGCCGCCGACAATATGGAGGCACACCGAGAGGTGACAGCAATCAAACAGGCGTTCTTCAACCTGAAGAACCGCGAGAACATGGAGCTGCTCGACGCATATGTCGAAGCCGGAAATGACCCCGCTACTTTCTCCGCCCAGCCCGACGAGGTGGAAAACGAGCTCAAGACATTATACGCCGAATTCAAGGAACGCCGCGCGGCATTCATCGCAGCCGACGAGGCCCGTCGTGCCGAGAATCTTGAGAAAAAGCAGGAGATTCTTACCCGCATGGAGGAGATTGCAGGTGACATCGACAATGTCAACACCCGCTTCCCCGACTTCCAGAAACTCCAGAACGACTTCAAGGAAATCAAGGATGTGCCCGCCACAGCCGAGACCGAAATCTGGAAACAGTTCCAGAGCGTTGTGGA
The DNA here is from genome assembly GCA_910578385.1 of uncultured Muribaculaceae bacterium. GTDB lineage: Bacteria > Bacteroidota > Bacteroidia > Bacteroidales > Muribaculaceae > Lepagella. Next base: position 28,553 of record CAJTQV010000003.1, read on the forward strand.
GCGTTTCTACGACAACCTGAAAATCAACAAGGAACTCCGCGACTTCGACTTCAAGAAGAACCTTGAGGCCAAACGTGCGCTTGTCGATGAGGCCAAGTCTCTCGAAAAGATGGCTGACCCGATCGCCGCATTCCGTGCTCTCCAGGGTCTGCACGACCAGTGGCGTGCCGTAGGGCCTGTGGCAAAAGAGATCCGCGACAGCATCTGGGATGAGTTCAAGGAGGCGTCTACCGTAATCAACCGCCGTCATCAGGAATATTTCGAGCAGCGCAAAGCTGCCGAACAGGCCAACGAAGAGGCCAAGACAGCTCTCTGCGAGGAAGTCGAGGCTATCAAGGTTGAGGACATGAAGTCGTTTGCCGACTGGAACGCCGCGACCGACCGCATCATCGAGATTCAGAAACGTTGGAAAGAATATGGCTTCGCTTCGAAGAAGGCCAATGCCGCTCTCTACGCACGTTTCCGCAAGGCCTGTGACGACTTCTTCGGTGCCAAGACCGAATACTTCCAGCGTTCCAAAGATGAACTCGCACGCAATCTTGAGAAGAAAACAGCTCTTTGCGAGAAGGCCGAGGCACTGAAAGGAAGCGAGGATCTCCGCAAGGCTACCGACGAGATTGTGAAGCTCCAGGCCGAGTGGAAATCTATCGGGAGCGTACCCCGCAAGCAGAGCGACGCCATCTGGCAGCGTTTCACCTCAGCCTGCAACTACTTCTTCGACGAGCGCAAGCGTCAGAGCAAGGAGCGTCACCGCACCGAGAACGAGAACCTTGAGAAGAAGCGCGACATCATAGCACGCCTCTCCGCCCTCCCCAAGGATGGTGACCGTCAGGAAATCATGCCGCAGATCAAGGAACTTCAGGCCGAATGGCAGAACGCCGGATTCGTACCCTTCAAGCTGAAGGAAAAAATCTATGCCGAATACCGCGCGATATGCGACGAACTTTACGATGCCTACAACAAGCGTGAGGCACGTCAGCGCATGAGCAATTTCCAGAACCGTGTTTCGGAACTCAAGGGAGACGGCAACAAGATCAACCGTGAGCGTGACCGTCTGGTGCGCATTTGCGAGAGCCGCCGCACCGAGCTGAAGACCATCGAGAACAACATGGGCTTCTTCAGTGTGAAGTCATCGGCCGGAAACTCCATGCTCAAGGATATGGAGAACAAGATCAAGCACATCAAGCAGGACATCAAGGAGCTTGAGGACAAGATCGCTCTGATTGACGCCGAGAGCAAATCCGAAAACAAATAAGGCTGTCTGCAGACCGGAATGACATTTCCGGCGGACGGTGCGCCGCAATAAACAGCAGTATATACGCGGTCTGCCTCAGGGTGGTCCGCGTATATCTGTGTTTAACACTGTATGTCTGTGTTTAATTGCATACCTGTGTTTAACACTTTTTGTGAACGTCAGCCCGAATCTGTGGAAATATTAACCGTCCCGGAGACGTTCTAAAAAGAGTGACATAGAAATTGACTAAGAGAAAAATACATATGACTTTCAAGATAAAGACCCTATTTGTTTCCGCCGCATTGATGCTGACCCTTCTTCCCGGACGTGCCGAACTTGCCCAGCGGGATATCCCTGTTGTATCACCCTCTGACTATACCGCCAACATCTCGCTCGCCAAGGAGGGCAACCCCGAGGCCGCCCGCATAGTAGGCGACTGTCTGCTCACAGGCACCGGTGTGAAGAGAGATGTCAACCAGGCGTGGAAATGGTATGTCCAGGCGGCCGGCAAACGTGACACCGAAGCCCGTTACCGCATAGCCGTGCTCTACCGCGACGGCTACGGTGTGAAGCAGAACGATGTCGAGGCTGCATACTGGTTCGGACGCGCCGCCAACAACGGACATCCACTCGCGCTCCTCAACCTCGCTGACTTCTACTACAATGGCCGCGGTCTGATAGGCGACAAACGTATCGCAGCCGAGAACTACTGGCGTGCCGCCGACCGTGGAGTGGCCGAGGCTGCCTACAAACTTGCCCTCATGCTCCGCGACGGTATAGGTATGCCGCAGGACAAATCGATGGCACTCAAATATTTCCGTCAGGCTGCCGATGCCAATTATGCCGACGCAGCCCTTCTCGCAGAGTTTCTGGTGCAGCAGGGTGTGAGAATGCCGGGAAAGGCTGTACATGCCAAGAATCCGCAGGCTAAAAAAGCCCCGGCCAAGAAGAAAGCTACCTCGGCTCCGCGCCCCGGTTCCAAATCAAAGTCGAAATCCAAATCAAAGAAGCGCAGGTAATTACCTAAGCTCCTGAACCTTAATTACCCCACTATGACTGAACTTATCCTTCTGAATATTTCCGGTACTGACCGGAGCGGTATCACCGCAAGTCTGACAGAGATTCTCGCCAAGTACGATGCCAAGATTCTCGACATCGGCCAGGCCGATATCCACCACACACTCTCGCTCGGCATCCTCATAAAGACCGACAGCGAGCGCAGCGGCCAGATTCTGAAAGAAATACTCTTCAAGACGCGAGACCTCAACATACAGGTCAACTTCGACCTTGTGAAGGAGGCTGACTATAATGACTGGGTGTCGCGTCAGGGCAAGAACCGCTACATCGTGACCATACTGGGCCGCGAGATCACGGCGCGCCAGATCTCAGAGGTTACAAAGATTATCTCTGAGCAGGGACTCAACATCGAGACCATCACACGCCTTACGGGCCGTATGCCGCTCGACGAGACCGAACAGCCCCTCACCAAGGGCTGTATAGAGATGTCCGTTCGCGGCACGCCGGCCGACATCGTGCGTATGCAGGAAGACTTCATGCACCTTGCGGCCAACCTCAATTTCGACATATCGCTTCAGGAGGATACAATCTACCGCCGTTCGCGCCGTCTGATATGCTTCGATATGGACTCTACCCTTATCCGTACTGAAGTTATCGATGAACTTGCCGACCGTGCCGGAGTGGGCGAGGAGGTGCGTGCCATCACCGAATCGGCCATGCGCGGAGAGATTGATTTCAACGAGAGCTTCAAGCGCCGTGTGGCATTGCTCAAGGGGCTCGACGTGTCGGTCATGAAGGAGATTGCCGAAAACCTTCCCATAACAGAGGGGGTGGAGCGCATGATGAGTGTGCTGAAGCGTTCCGGTTACAAGACAGCGATTCTTTCCGGTGGTTTCACATATTTCGGAAACTACCTCAAGCAGCGTTTCGGCTTCGATTATGTATATGCCAACGAGCTTGAAGTGGGGGAGGACGGCAAGCTGACAGGCCGCTATGTCGGCGACATTGTTGACGGCAACCGCAAGAAAGAGCTTCTCAAACTGATAGCCCAGGTCGAGAACATCAACATCCAGCAGACCATAGCCGTTGGCGACGGTGCCAACGACCTTCCGATGCTTTCCACCGCCGGACTCGGAATCGCATTCCATGCCAAGCCAAAGGTCAAGGAATCAGCCGGGCAGAGCATATCGACCATCGGTATAGACGGAGTGCTCTATTTCCTCGGATTCAAGGATTCCTACATACAACAGTAGTCACAGCCGTATGAACCCGGAATATCTGTTGCAGTAATCATACCCATATACGCCGCACCCCTCAACATTTGAGGGGTGCGCGGCGTTAAAAAGACATGGAACACGCCCGGCGTAGTCCAGTTTATCCACTATAATTGCTTTGTTATGTCTCACATAAGGCTTGTGGCACTTCTTACAGTGCTTTGGACGGCCGTTGCCGCCTCGTATTCACAGACTTCTGCTGATGTAGAATATATGAATCAGGAGAGAGCCGTGCCTGCCGACACGCTTCCCTCCTTCGAACCTCCTGCCTCGACTCTGCCCCGCGAGGGACATCGCGAGACGGTCGGTCTCGTGTTGAGCGGCGGCGGAGCCAAGGGCATAGCCCATGTCGGCATAATCAAGGCGCTGGAAGAGAATGATATACCGATTGACTACGTTACCGGTACCTCGATGGGAGCCATAGTCGGCAGCCTCTACTCGTGCGGCTGGTCGCCCGAGAAGATGCTTGAGTTTTTTACCGCTCCGGACTTTCTCGACTGGTCAACCGGCACGATCAACCGTAAGAACATATACTACTTCTACGAACCGCGCCCCACTCCGAAGTGGGTGAGTGTCAATGTGAATTTCCTCAAGAAAGAATCGTTGCCTAACCAGATAATCCCCACGAGCCTTGTCAGCCCGCTCCCAATGAACATTGAGTTCCTGAAAATATACGGGCCATATTCGGAGCAGTGCGGCGAGAATTTCAATAAACTCTTTGTGCCGTTCCGTTGCGTGGCTTCAGATGTCTACCACAAGCATAAGGTGGTGTTCGGCGACGGGTCGCTCGGCGAGGCTGTCCGCACCTCAATGAGTTTCCCGATGGTGTTCCGTCCCATCGAGGTTGACGGAGTGTTGCTCTACGACGGCGGTATCTATGACAATTTCCCCGTCAACGTGATGGAAGAGGATTTCAATCCCGACTTCATGATCGGGGTTTCGGTGTCGGGAGCCGATTCCAAGCCGCGCCGTGGCGACATGTACAGCCAGCTTGAGGATATGATAATCCAGAACAACGACTATTCCCTACCGGCCGACAAAGGTGTCAAGATCCAGGTGCCGGTGCTCAACTTCGGAGTCCTCCAGTTTGACAAGGCCGCCACAATCTATGAGATAGGCTACCAGACAGGACTCTCGATGGTCGATTCCATCAAATCGCGCCTGTCGGCACGTATGCCACTGGAACGCGTCACCGCACGCCGAGACAGTTTCGCCGCTGCCACTCCGGCGCTGGAGTTCGACTCGGTGCAGGTGCAGGGTGTGAGCGGCAGTCAGGCCCGGTACCTGAAGTTCCTTTTCACTCACGACATGCCCGGCAAGTTCGGTATGCAGCAGACTGAAACCTCCTACTACCGAGCTGTCACCGACGGTTCGCTGAGCAACCTTGTGCCTGAGGCTGTGTTCGGGCGCAACGGCAACAACACTCTCCGCCTCGTGGCCACTCCTCGCCGTCCATGGACACTTGCCGTCGGCGGGTACCTGACCACCTCGACCAACTCAATGCTTTACTTCTCGGCAGGTTATCACACCCTCGGACTCAACTCGCTCGACGTGTCGGCTTCGGCATGGATAGGACAGTCCTACTATGCCGGTATGCTCAATGCCAAATTCTCGCTCCGCACGCGCATACCATCTTATGCCGAACTGACCGGAGTGCTCAGCAAGCAGAAATACTATCAGTCGGAAGTGCTGTTCTTCAAGAGCTCGAACCCGATGTTCGCCACCGAGGTTGACAACTTCCTGCGGGGAAGTTTCGTGTGGGCAATGGGGAGCCGCGCCAAAGGCTTTGCGAGCATAGCGGGCGGTTACATATCCGATTCATATTATCAGCCTGAGATTGCCGACGACGACCGTCATCGCGACAAGGTGCAGTACCGGGTGGGAGTTTTCCGTGCCGGAGTCGAGGGAAACAGTCTCGACAACCAGATGTATCCCTCGTCGGGCAGCCGCTGGTTCGCCTCGGTCGACCTCAGCGTGCAGTCCTCACGTTACTGTCCGGGCGAGAATTCCAAGGCCGGAGGTGGCTGGAAAGACAAGCCTGTGGCCTCGGTCGAGCTGCTGTGGAAACGCTTCTTCCCCGTCTCGAAACAATGGGCAATAGGAGCCTTCGCCAACGGTATGGCAACCCTGCAGCGTCTCGACCAAAACTATTACAACACGCTCATGCACGCCGCCGCATTCGCACCGACACCATCAACCCAGAACTATTTCAACATAGCTTTCCGTTCCGACAATTATCTTGCGGCCGGAGTGATACCTATGTGGATGCCGCTCAAGCGGATGCAGGTGCGCGGAGACTTCTACGTCTATATGCCTGTGCGCGACATTGTCGACACCGGGCGTGATACCCGTGCCCGTTACGGCGACTGGTTCCGGACTGCCCGCTTCCTGGGCGAGGTGGCGGTAATCTACAACCTGCCTTTCGCCAGCATCTCCTTCTACGGCAACTATCTCTCGTATCCGGCCCGCAACTGGAACTTCGGAATCTCGTTCGGCCTGCTCTTCAAGGCTCCCAAGCTACTCAGACACTGACGGGCCGCATAGTTGCTGGACCACAATCTCTTCGAACTGTTCGTTCTGCCACACAGTAGAGTCGGCGAGAACAAGCATTACCGGTATGCGGAGACGCAGCGCGAGATCCTTGGCTTTTTCCGAGCCGAGAGCCATCATGGATGTTGCGAAAGCGTCGGCGCTCATCGCCGTTGCAGAGATCACGGTGGCGCTGAGCACGTCAGTGCGTGCCGGGCGTCCGGTTGTGGCCGATATGGTGTGCCCGTATGCGCCTTGGGCATCGCGGTGGAAATTGCGGTAGTCGCCCGATGTGGCCATGCCACGGTAGGTTATAGCCACGACGCACTGGGAGTCGTGACGTATTGAATCGGACGTGAAAGGACGGTCGATCGACACTCGCCATTTCTCTCCCGACGGAGAAAGTCCCGAGCACCGGATCTCGCCACCGATTTCAACCAGATAATCATTTATGCCGTTGCGTTGCAGCATCTCGCCCACGCGGTCGCAGCCGTAACCCTTGGCTATGGCCGAGAAATTGAACTCTATGCGCGGGTCATCCTTCACAAGCATATTGTTCTCGATATGAGTCTTGGTTATGCCTGTGAACCGGAGCAACGAGTCGATGCGGAGGGTGTCGGCCGTGGCCTTGTGCCCCTTGCCGAATCCCCATGCCGTTATCAGCGGCCCGAGGGTCGGGTCGAATGCACCCTTGGTCACGCCGTTCACGATTCTCGACATCTCATACACACGCCGGTAATTGCTGTCGAGCGGCAGCTGTTCCCCCGCGTTCAGGCGGCTTGCGAGCGAAGTCGGGTCGAACACATTGAGCGAAGCGCCGACATCGCGGAGCGTGGCCATGATGCTGTCGGACATGTCACGGTCCGCGCGGTAGGTTATATGATATGTCGTGTGCCACACCATACCCTCGTCCTGCCGGAAGCGGTCACTCTCACACGACACAGATAACGTTGATGCTGAGACAATAAATAATGCTGTCAGCGATTTGAAAATCCTTCTCATGAGTCAGATAATAAGTTGTTTTCGGTCCTGATTTAAGATAAAAGTAGATTTTTGTCTGAAATATTTGGTAAATTTACAAAAAACAATTAAATTTACCGTACATATAGGAAATAAATATGTTAAATTCGTAAAAACAAAGTTTAACAACAAACCAAAACTAAGTTATAACCATCTAAATCTGAAGTGAAGTTGACGCAACATCAGCAACACACACCTAAAAACATTGAACTATGAAGGAATCATTTGTTTTTTTGGCCGAAGGATTCGAGGAGGTGGAGGCGCTCACGGCCGTAGATGTACTCCGCCGCGCGGGAATGCCCGTGAAAACAGTCTCGATCACCAGTTCACAACTTGTTACCGGAGCGCATGGCATCACGGTAAAAGCAGATGTAATCTATGACAGTACCATGTTCAAGGATCCGGCATGGCTCATCTTGCCCGGCGGACTTCCCGGAGCTGACCATCTCCATGACTATTCGCCGCTGCTCGGACTTCTCCGTCAGCAGTGTGAGTCGCGCCATGGCCGTATAGCGGCTATATGTGCCGCTCCGGCTGTAGTGCTCGGTGAGGAGGGACTTCTAAAGGGACGCACCGCAACTTGCTATCCCGGATTCGAGGATAAGCTCAAGGGGGCAAAATATGTCGACACCGCAGTCGTATCGGACGACAAGTTTGTGCTCGGCAACGGCCCGGCATCAGCACTGCCTTGGGCACTCGCTATCGTGGCGAAGGAACTCGGAGAGGCTAAATCGTTCAACATCGCGAACCAGATGCTTCTCTATCCTCTCAGCACAGAGCATCCCGACAATATTTTCGGTTGAACACGCTGTCTGAACTGTAACAGCAGCGCAGCCTGCATAAGAAACCAAAGAAAGCGATTAACGATTAAATCGTAAATGGACATCTACTACACAATCGAGAGACCCGGCTCGTCAAAATATACAGAGAAGATGAGCCGGTTTCTCTCGTTTGCTTTGCCCGTCAGCACGGCCGAGGAGGCGAAGCAGGCGGTGAAACGCTATCAGAACGAATATCATGACTCGCGCCATGTATGCTGGGCCTACATGCTCGGCCCGTCGCGCACGGAGTGGCAGCTCAACGACAACGGTGAACCGTCGGGCACAGCCGGCAAGCCGATATTAGGTCAGATAAACAGTCTTGAGCTGACCGACGTATTGGTGATAGTGGTGCGCTACTTCGGCGGTATCAAGCTCGGCACCTCGGGTCTGATTGCCGCATACCGCGAGGCGGCGCGTCTCGCCCTTGAGGATGCCGGCCGTCGTGAATGCCGCGAGATGCGGCGTCTGAGCGTCGGGTTCTCATACGAGACAGCCGACAGCGTGATGCGGATCATAAAGAATCCGGATGTGAACATAATCGAGAAGACATTCGACAATCTGTGTCATGCCCTGATAGAGTTTCCGCTCGATCTCGAAGAGGAGCTTACAGGACGGCTTTCCAAGGTGGAGGGCATAATGATTGACCCTGCCGACCCCTGATTGCCCCTGCCGACCCCTGAATTTTATAAAATCAGGGCATTTTTTGCGAAATATCTGTCTGAAATTGTGATTAATTCAAAAAAAATTACGATATTTGCATTGCAAAATGCGGATGAATGGTCTGGTACTGTTGATTTGCACGATGCAATTGGTTGAATCATAAATGTTTAACTTTGTGGTTTCGGCGCTTTTGGTGTCGAACGGATAGATTTGGGACTAAAACAGACAAATCTTAAACAGATATATTAAAATGACAAAGGCAGATATCGTAACCGAAATTTCTCGCAGTACCGGCCTTGAGAAGGCTGCAGTGCTCGCTACTGTTGAAAAGTTCATGGAAGTCGTTAAAGACTCGATGGCAGGCGGCAACAACGTTTACCTTCGCGGCTTCGGCAGCTTCGTGGTAAAGACCCGCAAGGAGAAGACCGCGAGAAACATTTCGCGTAATACGACCATCAAGATTCCGGAGCACAAAGTTCCGACTTTCAAGCCCTCTAAGGTTTTCCTTGAGGAAGTGAAGAAATAATGAGACCCATTTCTCACCGGGTCCCGGCCCGGTGAGAGCGTCTCAAACAGTTTAATCAATAAAAGTTATCAATTATGCCCAGCGGAAAGAAGAGAAAAGGTCACAAGATGGCCACTCACAAGCGTAAGAAAAGACTGAGAAAGAACCGTCATAAGAAGAAATAAGCAGATTTCTTCTATTGCGTGAACAGCCGGCACCGGGGCGCTGTCCGCCGCACAGCAGGCGCACGCCCCATGCCGATAAAAGAACAAACCGATCATCGCCACGGCATGAGCAAGTTTGTTCTTTTTAATTATAGACGGTCCGCCATGGCCATCGTGGTCGTGAGCGGGTCAAACCATCATCACACTTAGTATGAAAAGCGAATTAGTAGTTGACGTCAGCCAGGAGGACATATCGATTGCCCTGCTGGAAGACTCCCGTCTGGTCTCGCTCCAGAAAGAGAGCCGCAACATCGCCTATGCGGTGGGTGACCTCTATCTGGCGAAAGTCAAGAAGATCATGCCGGGTCTGAATGCCGCATTTGTGGATGTGGGCTATGAAAAGGACGCTTTTCTTCATTATCTTGACCTCGGACCTCAGTTCAGTTCCTATGGTGCCTTCCTTGAGGAGGCGTTCCAGGACCGCAAGAAGGTTCCGTCGGTCTCCCGGCAGAAACTTCAGCCTGACATCCCCAAGCAGGGAACAATCCAGACAGTCCTCCAGCCCGGTCAGCAGCTCCTCGTGCAGATTGCAAAGGAGCCGATCTCATCAAAGGGACCCCGGTTGACAACTGAAATATCCTTCACGGGACGTTTCATGGTGCTCATGCCGTTTGGCGATAAAATCTCGGTGTCGCAGAAAATCAAGTCGACCGAAGAGAAAATACGTCTCCGCCAGCTCATAGGCAGCATCAAGCCCAAAGGATTCAGCGTGATTGTACGCACATCGGCAGAAAACAAACGTGTCGCCGAACTAAACAACGAGCTCCGCACGCTCCTCAAGAACTGGGAGGAGTCGGTGGCAAAGATGCAGCGCAGCAAGGCTCCCGCGCTCATCTACGAGGAGGACTCGCGCGCCGTGAGCGTGATACGCGACATGTTCAGCCCAAATTTTGAGAACATATATGTGAATCATGCAGAGACTTTCACGCAGATTCAGAATTATGTGGCTCTCATCTCGCCCGAGAATAAAGAGATTGTAAAGCTTTATTCGAAAGACACGCCGATTTTCGACAATTTCAACATCACGCGACAGATCAAGAGCAGTTTCGGAAAGACAGTGTCGTTCCGCTCGGGTGCATACCTCATCATAGAGAGCACCGAGGCGCTCCATGTGATCGATGTCAATTCCGGAAACCGCAGCAAGGCATGTCCCGACCAGGAGTCGAACGCGCTCGATGTGAATCTGAAAGCCGCCGACGAGATTGCCCGCCAGCTGCGTCTGCGCGACATGGGTGGTATTATCGTGGTCGATTTCATCGATATGGGCAAGGCGGAGCACCGCCAGCAGCTCTACGACCACATGCGCGAGGTCATGGCAAATGACAGGGCACGCCACAATATTCTGCCTCTCAGTAAATTCGGACTGATGCAGATCACGCGTCAGCGTGTGCGCCCGGCTCTCGACATCACCACAAACGAGTCATGTCCCTCCTGCTTCGGAAAGGGTGAGGTGTCGGCCTCGATTCTCTTCACCGACAAACTGGAGGAGAAGATTGAATATCTGGTCGAGCATCTGAAGGTCAAGAAGTTCAATATGTACATCCATCCGTTTGTCGAGGCTTATGTCAAGAAGGGCGTCTTCTCGCTCTATGGCAAATGGAAGCGGAAGTACGGACGCGGATTCAAGGTCATCGCCGACGAGTCGCTGGCCTACCTGCAATACAAGGTCTTCGACCCCGACGGCAAGGAGATAGATGTCAAGGAGGAAAGCGACATGAGCACGAGTCAGAGCAAGAACCGTGTGCGTGTCAAGAACCGCGACAATGAAGAAAACTGATTCTTACGGTTATTTAGCAAAAGGGAGCGCCGAGGCGCTCCCTTTTAGTTGATAACATATTGGGGTTCATTGGGGGGTAATCCGATAAATCAGGATAAATCCCGATAAATCAGGATTTATCGGGATTGGCAAGATAGTCGGCGACTATGAAGGTGCTGCCGCCGATGTAGATTATGTCGTCGGGGGCGGCATCTGCATGCGCCGCCTTGGCTGCCTCTCTCACTGTCGGGTAGCCCGTAGCTTCGAGTCCGCGGGCTTTGCAACGCTGCTCGACCTCGTGCCAGGGCATGGCGCGTGGTATCTGCGCCTGGGTGGCGTAGTAGCACGCGTCGGCAGGAAACATCGGCAGGATATGGTCAACATCCTTGTCAGATACAAAGCCGATCACAAATCTCAACCGTGCATTTCTCTCCTTGTTGTCCTTCCCATCATTCATGTTGCGGTCTTTGCAGCCATTCGCATTGCTGTCAGGTTCATTTGTAGTAGCGTTCTTGCGGTTGTCGATGAGCTGACGGAGCTGGGCGAGGTTGTAGGTGAGCCCTGCCTCGTTGTGGCCGGTGTCGCATATGGTGAGAGGTGTGCGTGACACGATTGTCCAGCGTCCGCGGAATCCTGTCAGTGCCTCGACCTCGCGGAAGCCTTGTTCCATCGCCTCCTGGCTGATCTCCACTCCGAGACGGCGCAGTTCGTCGAGTGCGACGCGGGCGGTGTTGACATTCTTCTTCTGGTAGTCGCCTGTCAGGGAGCAGTGCAACGCCTCGTTAGCATTGTCGTCCACCTCGCGGTATGCCTCGCGGAGCGGAGCGTTGACTTCGGCGGCTTTGGCGCGGAAAACCGGTTCGGTCTCCGAAGTGGCCTCACCGATTACAGCCGGTATGCCGGGTTTGATTATTCCGGCCTTTTCTCCGGCTATCTTTTCGAGCGTGTCACCAAGGAATTGCGTATGGTCTTTAGAGATGTTGGTTATGACGCTGAGCAGGGGAGTTATTATGTTGGTCGAGTCGAGACGGCCACCCATGCCGACCTCTATCACGGCATAGTCCACCTCCATCTCGGCAAACCAGTCGAAGGCCATCATCATGGTCAGCTCGAAGAAGGAGGGTTTGTCGCCCGTGTAGCCCGACTTCTTCCATTTCTCGACAAACCCGACTACTTTATCCTCGGGAATCATCTCGCCGTTGACCCTCATGCGCTCGCGGAAGTCCACGAGATGCGGGGAAGTGTACAGAGCCGTGCGGTATCCCTGGCTCTGCAGGGTGGCGGCAATCAGGTTCGACACGCTTCCCTTGCCGTTGGTGCCGGCCACGTGAATGGCTTTCCAACGTCGGTGTGGGTTTCCGAAGTGTCTTGACAGCTCCTCGCTGCGTTCAAGACCCGGTTTATATGCTGCGGCTCCCACACGCGAGAACATGGGGAGCTGCGCGAAAAGCCAGTCTATAGCTTCCTTATATTCCATATAGCAGATAGCCGGTTATTCCGGCCAGTATTATTACTAAGATCGGATGAAATTTAATTGTACGGTTTTTCAGCTTGATCGGGAAATACACCAGGCAGAACGCGGCCACGCATATCAGGATGCTTGCCGTGAGCTGCGACGTCTCGCCGTTGGGGTTGAAGTTGGCGGAGTTCATGAGCATGATTGCCGCCGAGGCAATAAGCCCGACCACCACGGGGCGCAGTCCGGAGAATATGGCCTTTATCACGCCGCTCTCCTGATGGCGCCGTATGAAATGCGAGCTGTAGAGCACGAGGAAGAATGAGGGTACGGTGACAGCCAACGTTGCCAGTATGGAGCCGAGAATGCCCCACAGTGGCGAAGCGAGAGCCGGGTCATAGCTTCCGGGTGCGACGAAGCCGATGTATGTCGCTGAATTTATACCGATAGGGCCGGGAGTCATCTGTGAGATGGCTACTATGTCGGTGAACATCTGCTCCGAAATCCAGCTGTTGTCCGACACGACAATCTTCTCGACGAGTGACAGCATGGCGTAGCCGCCACCGAATCCGAAGATGCCGATCTTTATATATGCCCAGATAAGTTTCCAGTAAATACCCATTTTAGGTTTTAGGTTTTAGAGTTTAGGTTTTAGGCTTCAGGTGTTAGAGTTTAGGCTTTAGGCGTTAGAGTTTAGGTTTCAGTGTTTGATTTATATTGTCTGAATCTAAAGCCTAAAACCTAACGCCTAACGCCTCTCCTTCCGATTTTCCAGAAGATGTAGCCTCCGAGCGCGCCGAGAATGATGTAGAGGATGGGGTTGGACACGAATCCGAGGTCGAGCGAGATCATCAGTGCCACTACCAGAGGTATCCATACCGTCTTCCACGAGAGCTTGGCGGCACGTGCCGAGGTCAGCACGGGAGCCACAATCAACGCTACCACCGCCGGGCGTATCCCCATGAATATCGAGGAAATCACGCGGTTGTTCTTGATCATGTCGGGCGTGAGGAAGATTGCAATAGCGAGAATTATCAGGAACGAGGGGAGGATAGTTCCGGCCGCGGCGAGTATGCTTCCGCGCATTCCACGCATCTTGTCACCTACGGCTGTGGCGATGTTGACGGCGAGGATGCCCGGGAGCGACTGGGCTATAGCCAAAAGATCGAGAAAGTCATCTTTCTCGATCCAATGATGCTTGTCGACTATCTCGCGTTCGATTATCGAAATCATTGCCCAGCCTCCGCCGAAGGTGAAGGCCCCGATCTTGAAAAAGCTCGCGAACAGTTGCCAATATATGTTCATGATCAGCCTATGCTTATCAATCAGTGTCTATCAATCAGTTACTTTTTTATCAGTCAGTCCTTCTTGTCCATCTGTCTCCATACGTACCAGATGTATGCCAATACGAACGGAATGAAGAGCGAGGCGTAGCTCATGGCCGTGAGTGTGAACTCGGTCGATGAAGCGTTGCGGATGGTCAGCGAGCTCATCGGGTCGGTCAGAGAGGGGAGGAATGCGGTGTTGCCGTAGCCGGCCGCCCAGAAGAGCGAAATGACAGCGAGGAATGTTCCGAAGCCGGTGAACCATATTCCCGATGTGAAGCACTTCGAGAAGACTGAGCGGATCAGTCCGTAGAGCACAAGCACCACGCCTAAGAGCAGAGTGGCGAGTTCCCACCAGTTGGAGGTCATGTTGTGGAAATACTTGTAGGGCATCTCGACCACTGAGGCATTGCGGCCGTCAGCTGTCAGCACCTCGTAGCCGGTAGCTGTGAAAAGCAGGGCGAGGAACACGAGGAAGAAGATCACGAAGATACTGCCTGTCACAAAGGCCATGCGGCGCAGTGTGATGAAGAAATCGCCGTCGCTGTCGCCGAGGCGGTTCATCATGTAGAGACATGCCTGCATACATGCGAGGAAGAGCACCGCAACGCCGAGCACGAGGTTGCGGGCGTTGAAGATAGCCTCGAAGCCATGTGTGGAGGCCCACTGCGAGATTACGGGAGCCTGACCGGAGAGGATGTTGTCGCGGTTCACAGTGAATTCCGCGCCGAAGAAGAACATCGCCACAGCCACACCTAACAGGATTGTGCCCACGCTGCCGTTGATGAAGAGGAAAGCGTCGTAGGTGCGGGTGCCGTAGACGTTGCCTTTCTTGCGGCGGTACTCATAGCTCACGGCCTGGAGCACGAAGCTGAAGAGGATAAGGATCCATAGCCAGTATGCGCCGCCGAAGCAGGTTGAGTAATAGAGCGGGAACGATGCGAAGAACGCTCCGCCGAATGTAACGAGTGTTGTGAACGTAAGTTCCCACTTGCTGCCCATCGCGCCGATGATCTTGTCGCGGCGTTCCTCGGTGGTGCCGAGGCTGTAGAGCAGTGTCTGTCCGCCCTGCACCATGAGCAGGAAGACCAGTATTCCTCCGAGCACGGAGATAAGAAGCCACCAGTAGTTCTGAAGATATTCGAGTGTCATGACTTAAGCTTTTTCAGGTGTGTACAATTGTTCTTTCGATCTCTTCTCGACATAGCGGCACATGATGCTCACCTCGGCCACGAGGAGCAGAGTGAAGACCACGGCGAACATCCAGAATGTCGTGATAACCGATGATACGGGTATGTCGGAAATGGCGGCGCATGTCGGCAGAAGATCCTGGATTGCCCAGGGCTGACGGCCAACCTCGGCTACTGCCCAGCCGGCCTCGGAGCATATCCACATAAAGGGCACCGATACCATTGCTGCCATGTAGAACCAGCGGAAGCGGTCTATCAGGTCCCTGCGGTAGACGAAGAAGAGTGTCACAACGAAGAAGAGCAGGAAGTATGAGCCGAGAACGACCATCACGCGGAACATGGTGAACGTAAGCCCTACGGGCGGGATAGCCTCCTCGACCGAGTCGAAATAAGCGTAACCGAAGTAGGGATAGTTCACGCTCAGCTCCTTCTGCGCTGCCTCCATGGCTGCCTTGTCGCCGGCCTTGCGTGCGGCATCGTAGTCGGCAAGTGACTTCTGCGCAAGCTTGCCGCGCTCTATGCGCTCGGCGTAGCTTACGGTGTTGATGGTGTCGCCGTCGGCATTGATCGAGAAGCCCTCGACTATGTCGCTGATGCCGGGCACGAACGTATTGGGGTCATGGTTTGCAAGAATTGAGAGACCGTAGGGAATCGACACCTCGAAGAGATATTCATCCTCCTCGTTGTTCCACTCCTTGTCGGGGTTGAGCATGGCGACACCGGTCAGAGACTGGCCGACGTGACCATGGTAGAGACCCTCCATGGCGGCGAGTTTCATGGGCTGGTGGCGTGCGACCTGGACAGCTGAACCGTCGCCTGTGTACATGGTGAGAAGCAGGCCGATAAGACCGAACCATGCGCCGACCTTTATGGAGTTGACGGCGAAGTCGCGGTTGCGGCGGCGCCAGAGCATGTAGCAGCTCACACCGATCACAAACACACCGGCGAGCGCCCATCCGCTGAACACGGCATGGAAGAACTTGTTGACGGCTATGCCCGAGAACAGTGCCCAGAAGTCGGTCATGACGTTACGCATCTGCGCGGGGTCAAACTCCATTCCGACAGGATACTGCATCCATGCGTTGGCCACAAGAATCCAGAGAGCGGAGATCGAGGCGCCGATGGCGGTGAGCCATGTCGAAGCGAGGTGGAAGCGGGGGCTGACCTTGTTCCAGCCGAAGAACATCACCGCGCCGAAAGTAGCCTCCATGAAGAAGGCGAGTATGCCCTCGATGGCCAGCGGTGCGCCGAAGATGTCGCCGACAAACCAGGAGTAGTTGCTCCAGTTCGTGCCGAACTCGAACTCAAGGATAAGACCTGTGGCGACACCGATGGCGAAATTGATGCCGAACAGTGTCATCCAGAATTTAGTGGCACGGAGCCAGTTCTCAGACTTGGTGCGCAGATAGGCGCTTTCCATGATGGCCACAATCACCGACAGACCCAAGGTCAGCGGCACAAAGAGCCAGTGGTAGATGGCGGTGATAGCGAACTGCAGGCGCGACCACTCGACCACACTCATCAAATTCTCCATATGATAGATATGATAGGTTTTATATTATCTTCGCAAAATTAATCATTTTTTGCATACATAAAAGAATTTTAGGAGATTTTCTCACTTTTTTGTAAAAGTCGCCCCCGACAGTTTATTTTCTCGCATTAATTTCGTAATTTTGCAGTGCGCCGTTTGCGGAGAGCAGATGGCGATATGATTAAAATCCGATTATTATGGCACTTTGGTTTGAATGTAAAGTAAGATATGACAAGATGCAGGAAAACGGCATGGTCAAGAAGGTCAACGAGCCCTATCTGGTGGATGCACTGACCTTTACCGAAGCCGAGGCCCGTATCATAGAGGAGATGAAGCCTTTTATTTCGGGCGAATATTCAATTTCGTCGGAGAAGAAGACCAAGATTTCCGAGATATTTTTCAACGAGGGTGGCGACCGCTATTTCCTCGTAAAGGTCAACTTCATCACCCTCGACGAGAACAAGGGCGTGGAGAAGAAGACCGTAAGCCAGATTCTTGTGCAGGCTTCCGACTTCGAGGATGCTGTCGAGAAATTCAAGGAGGGCATGAAGGGCACGATGGCCGATTACGAGATCGGTGCCATTTCGGAGACCCTTATCATGGATGTCTTCGGAGCAAACCTTAACCCCGAAAACTGATAACCTCTCCGACTATGGTAGCCGACGAGATTCGCAGACTGCACGAGGAATTGCCCGAAGGGGTAAGGCTTGTGGCCGTATCGAAATTTCATCCTGTCGAGGCTCTTATGGAGGCTTATGACGCGGGTCAACGCTGTTTCGGCGAGAGCCGCGTGCAGGAACTTTTTGAGAAGATTCCGGCCATGCCGGCCGATGTGAAGTGGCACTTCATCGGTCACCTCCAGACCAACAAGGTCCGCCAGATTATAGGGAAGACCGCTCTGATAGAAAGTGTTGACTCGGAGCGTCTTCTTGACCTGATAGACCGTGAGTCGGAGCGCGCCGGGGTGGTGACGCGTGTGCTGATGCAGGTGCATGTGGCCCGCGAGGAGACCAAGTTCGGCTTCCTACCCGAGGAGCTGATGGCTTATTTCACTGACCGCCGATTCGAGTCGCTCAAGGCCACACATATTTGTGGGGTGATGGGCATGGCTTCGAATACAGACGATATGGAGCGGGTGCGCCGCGACTTCGCCGAGATCCGCTCGATATTTAACCGAGTGAATGAGCTTTGCCCCGACCTGCGCGGATTTGACACGGTGTCGATGGGCATGAGCGGCGACTGGCAGTTGGCGGTTGAGGAAGGCTCGAACATGGTGCGCGTCGGATCCCTTATTTTCGGCCCCCGGCAGTATTGAGTCTGTCAGTTAGCCACGAGAACTTTTTTAAGAGAAAATAAGAGAAAAGTATTTCCCTGAATACAAAATTATGAACTAACATTTAAAATTTCTTATCATGGTAGAAAAATCTCAGAGAGAGAAGAGAAACTATGCTCTTCCGATTACCATCATGTTCGCGCTCTTCTTCATGATCGCGTTCGTAACCGGTTATCAGAACCCGCTCGGTTCGGTCATCGAGAAGATGTCGAGCGGTAACAAGCTGATGTCGCAGCTCGGCACGCTGGCCAACTTCATAGCCTATGCCTTCATGGGTTATCCGGCCGGTAAACTTCTTCAGAACAAAGGATTCCGCGTCACCGCTCTGTGGGCTGTGACAATCGGCTTCATCGGCGTGGCCATCACCTATGCCTCAGGCTTCATAGCCGAGGATTCCACAGCAGTGGCAATCTATCTTGTCGGTGCGTTTGTGGCCGGCTTCTCGATGTGTCTTCTCAACTCTGTGGTAAACCCGATGCTCAACTCGCTGGGCTCGACACCCAAGCAGGGTAACCAGCTCGTGCAGTTCGGCGGTACGTTTAACTCGCTCGGAGCCACACTCGCTCCGGTCATCGTCGGCGGTCTTCTCGGCGGTGCCGCAAGTTCAATCTCTTCGGCCAATCCGGTGTTCTATCTCGCCATGGCAATCTTCGCCATCGCCTTCCTCGTGCTCTACCTGAGCAAGCTCCCCGAATCGCCCGACCTCGGCAAGAAGCAGGAGAAAATCAAGGTTGCAAACGCTTTCAAATACACCAACTTCACATTCGGTGTTCTGGCCATCTTCTGCTACGTAGGTCTTGAGGTAGGTATCGCCAACTGGACACTTCAGTATCTTGAGAAGTCGCAGGATGTCATCAACAACAACGAGATGGAGTCGGCGGCCATCGCCGGAACCGTGGTCGGTATCTACTGGCTCCTGATGCTCATCGGACGTTTCATCGGCGGTGTTGTCGGCAGCAAGATCTCATCGCGCGCCATGCTTACATTCGCCGCTGTCGGTGCCATGGTGCTGATTGCGCTCGGTATCTTTACCGAAGAGACTACGGTCGGCTTCGTGGGCTTCAGCTCAGCAGACTTCTCGTTCGGCGTGGTACGCATCCCGCTCAACGCCGTCTTCTTCGTGCTCTGCGGATTCTTCGCATCTGTGATGTGGGGAGCAATCTTCAACCTCTCTGTCACCGGTCTCGGCAAGTACACGGCTGTCGCATCGGGTATCTTCATGATGATGGTATGTGGCGGCGGTATCTTCCCCGCAATCCAGTCGCTCGTTGCCTCAAGCTCGATTATCGCCAGCTTCTGGGTGCCCTTCTGCCTCGCGGCCTACATCTGCTGCTACGCTCTCTTCCTGTCGCGTCCGCGCAACGATGCCGGACTGCCCGAGAGCCCCGAAGTGCTCGACTGATACTGTTGACGAAAATATTACAGAATCCGGTGAAGCATCCGTGCTCACCGGATTTTTTTATGAAACGGAGCGCTGCTGTTCAGCCCGCCGTTCATAAAAAAGTTAAAAAATATTATGAGATGGCTTTAATATCTCGATATTACTTATTATCTTTGTTGACGAATTAGAAAACAGACCCACTTAATCTAATATAAAAAAACATAATGGACGTAAAAGTAATGAACTCGGCCGCCGACAATCTGCGCGTGCTGATCACCGAAATGGTCGAAAAGTCCAATTCGGGACATCCCGGCGGCGCCTTAGGTGCAGCTGATTTCATCAATGTTCTCTATTCTAAGTTTTTGGTCTACGATCCCGAGGATCCGAAGTGGTTCGCCCGCGACAGGTTCTTCCTCGATCCCGGCCACATGTCGCCCATGCTCTACAGCGTGCTCGCCCTCGCCGGCAAGTTCTCCATGAATGACCTTCAGAACTTCCGCCAGTGGGGCAGCGTGACTCCCGGTCACCCCGAGCTCGACGTGGAACGCGGCATAGAGAACTCGTCAGGTCCCCTCGGTCAGGGACATGTAATGGCTGTCGGATGCGCTATCGCCGAGCGTTTCTTCGCTTCACGTTTCGGCGAGGTTGTTGCTCACAAGACCTACGCGTTCATATCCGACGGCGGTATCCAGGAAGAAGTCTCGCAGGGTGCGGGACGTATTGCCGGACACCTGGGTCTGCATAATCTCATCATGTTCTACGACTCGAACAACGTGCAGCTCTCAACCAAGGTCGACGCCGTCGATACCGAGGATGTAGCCGCCAAGTATCGTGCCTGGGACTGGAATGTTCTCGAAGTTGACGGTTCGGACCCGATGGCTATCGCCGGCGCGCTGAAGGTGGCGGTCGAGGAGCGCGAGCGTCCGACCCTTATCATAGGCCACACGGTGATGGCGAAATCAGTTCTCGCCAATGACGGCTCTTCTCTCGAAGGTGCAGTCTCGACCCATGGCCAGCCCCTTTCGAAGGCCGGGGCCGACATCGCGGCTACCGTGCGCAATATGGGTGGTGACCCGGAGAACCCCTGGGTTATACGTCCGGAGGTGCAGAAACTCTACGAGGAGCGTGCCGAGGAGCTGAAAGGCATCGTTGCCAAGCGTCGCGCGGAGTTTGACCGTTGGGCGGAAGAGAATCCCGCACAGGCCGAACTGCTGAAGAGCTACGAGAGCATGGAGCTTCCGGAACTCGACTGGAGCAACGTCGAATTCAAACCCAACCAGCCCACACGAGTGGCTTCTGCCGCATGTCTCGGTTTCCTTGCCGAGCACGTGGGTAATATGATAGTATCGAGCGCGGACCTTGCCAACAGTGACAAGACCGACGGCTTCCTAAAGAAGACCGGTGAGCTCGTCAAGAATAATTTCTCGGGCGGTTTCCTTCAGGCCGGTGTGGCTGAGCTGACGATGGCTTGCCTCATGAACGGTATCGTGCTTCATGGAGGCATGTACGCGGCTTGCGGCACATTCTTCGTGTTCAGCGACTATATGAAGCCCGCCATCCGCATGGCTGCCCTTATGGAGCTTCCGGTGAAGTTCGTCTACTCGCACGACTCTTTCCGTGTCGGCGAGGATGGCCCGACCCACGAGCCTATAGAGCATGAGGCACAGATCCGTCTGCTGGAACAGATGTCGAACTTCAGTGGCCGTCCATCTGTGCTTGTCATCCGTCCTGCCGACGGAGCCGAGACAGTGGCCGCCTACAAGATGGCCATGGAGAATGACAAGACTCCTACGGTGCTCATCTTCTCGCGTCAGAATCTTGAGGACCTGCCGGGAGAGAACCGCCGCGACGAGGCCATGAAAGCCTGCAAGGGTGGTTACGTGCTCCGCGAGGCCGAGAATCCTGATGTTGTCCTCGTGGCCAACGGAAGCGACGTCATGCTCCTTCTCCACGCTGCTGAGGAACTTGCAGCCGACGGAGTGCGCGCACAGGTTGTGTCGATGCCGTCGATTGGCCTCTTCCTCACACAGCCCGAGGAGTACCGTCAGAGCGTGCTCCCCGAGGGTGTGAAGAGATTCGGTCTGACATCCGGACTTCCTTCGGTGCTTTATCCTGTAATGGCCGGTAAGTTCGAGGTTATGGGTCTGGAACGTTTCGGCGCATCGGCTCCGGCGAAAGTGCTTGAAGAGAAATTCGGCTACACTGTGCCTAACGTGACGGCGCGTATCCGCGAATTTCTTGCAAAGAAGTGATGATTAAGCCGTGAAATAAGAAAAAATTTCAGAAAGAAATAACATTTCAGGCAAGAAAGAAGTAACATTTCTGCAAAGAAATAAGAGATAAAACAGACAAAACCTCCAAAATACTTAATTTTAGGTATTGCGAGGGTAGGCGATAAGTAGTAATTTTGCAATGTGAAAAGGATAAAACCTAAAAGATCTGAAAAGACTTTTAAGATTTGGAATCTGTTAGGAAAAATCTATGTAACCACATAAAATATTACTCGTAAGCCAAATTGATTTAAGGGAGGCATTTCCGTTGATGGATGTGCCTCCCTGCTCTTTGTATACCAGCCGAATGTGGGGACGCACGGCTCGTGCGTCCGCCGTGACGGATTAAAATCCGATCGAGGGGATTTCGATGTCGATGGGTTGCTTGCTTACGGGGTGGGTGAATCGGATGCGGTATGCCTGGAGCGAAATTCCTCCGTCGCGGTTGCTGCGTCTCGCTCCATATTTGAGGTCACCCTTTATGGGGTGTCCCATGGCGGATAGCTGGGCGCGGATCTGGTGCTTGCGGCCTGTAAGCAGATTTATCTCAAGCAGCGTGTAGCGGTCGCCACGCTCCACCGTGCGGTATTCCAGACGCGAAAGCTTGGCCTCCGGATTACGGCTGTCGCTGATGAAAGTCTTGTTGATACGGCCGTCAGAAACAAGGTAATTCTCCAGCAGGGCCTCCGGCTTTTCCGGATGTCCTTCCACGATAGCGCGGTAAGTCTTGTGTATCTCACCCTCGCGCAACATCTTGTTGAGCCGTTCCAGAGCCTTGGAGGTGCGGGCGAATATCACCAGTCCCGATACAGGCCGGTCAATGCGGTGTACCACGCCGCAGAACACATTTCCCGGCTTGTTGTACTTCTCGCGGATATAATCCTTGACAAACTCCGACAACGGCTTATCGCCCGTCTTGTCCCCCTGCACAATCTCCCCCGCCATCTTATTGACCACAATAATGTGGTTATCCTCATAAACTACCTCCATAATCGAGCAACATTAAATTCAACTACAAAATTAATCAAACTTCCGCAAACCACAATAACAGCGGTCGCATAGGCCTCACGGCATACTCCCACTAACAGTCACGATTCCCGGGCTACTTTAGTCATGATGCGCAGACAATCCCCGCATTCCTTTGCATATCTTGCAAGGGAAACGGGGATTGTGCAATGTGTGAACCGTATTGAGAAAATTATTATTTGGCGATTTTATGTGACTGTCCGTTTTGCAGCACTATATAAATTCCTGACGACAACCTATCAAAGTTTTCTGTCACGTCAATCCCTTGTAGTGTGATTACCTTGAATGGCTTGGAATAATCAACCATTTGTTTAGACGGAAAATCCTCAACTTCAATAGATTCAATTCCACTCAGTGTATAGTTGACTTTACATACTGCAATCGGGGTGTTGGCGTATAGTGTGTAAGCGCGTATATCAAGAGATCCTCGTTGTTGTGCAGCTTCCATTTCACGGGTCTTTCCATTCTGGTTTCCCGATGTTCCAATAAAAGTCACCAGTCCGTCCCCATCAACAGTTGCAATGGATGGATCTGATGATTCCCAAAGAATAGTCTGTAAAGTTGCATTGTCTGGCGATATAGCAGCTGTAAGTTGGATGGGCACACCCTCCTCGATATCAATACTGTTGTAACTTATGGAAACTTTATCGGCCTCGATAAGGTCATAGTTGCTGAATCGGTACCAGCAGTTTGGATTGTTCTCGTAGCTCTCCCTGCATCCCGGTGTAACGAACAAAGACCCTCCATACCAGCTGAAAGTGTTATTGTAGGCGGTAGGGGGCGTGATCGCTGTAACATATATGTTTTCAACTCCATTGCAACCGTCAAATACATATTGTCCCACACGTTCGATTCCGGCACCGATTGTTATTTTCGTGATGTTGTTGTTGCGGAAAGCATAATTGCGGATATCTTTGACATTCGAAGGAATGATGACCTCAGAGAGATTGCAATTCGAAAATGCGCTCGAACCTATGATTTCAAGATTTGTCCCAAGTTTAAGGTCTGTTAGTTTCTTCGCCCCAAAAAATGCGCTATATGGACCCACAATTTTTACAAGATTTCCAATGGTGAGTGATTGAAGGGAATCGATTGCGCAGATTGGAGTTACAACAGGTGCTTCATACATGGCACCATCATCATCTATTTCTTCATCTGGTCTAATGCTGTTGATATCCGTAGGTCGCCCAATGTATAACTTTGACGGATATGCACCATGGAACATTTTCAGTCGCTGCCATAGGTATGCTTTACTGTTATCGGTTGATCCATTTTCTGGCAGCGGAATAAGCGGCTTTTCAGTATCGGCAAGTTTTATGTATTCTAAAGAGTCACAGTTGATGAATGCATTCTGGTAAATTTTATCAAGGCTTGCCGGAAGGGTTATTTCTTTTAGAGAAGCGCAACTGTTAAATGCTCCCGAATGAATCTCTTCAAGTCCTTCAGGTAATTTTAACTGTGTAAGGTTGTTATCATATGCAAATGCATTGGAACCGATATATTTCAAAGATGTTGGCAATTCTGCAGATTGTAAAGACTTACATTGGTAAAAGGCTGATGAGGAGATATATTCTAATCCATAAGAGAAACTGATATGCTCAATGGCACTTTTATAGAAGGCGTTTTGTTCAATCTTTTTTAAAGAGGATGGGAACTTGATTTTTGCGAGACTTGAACAGTTCTGAAAAGTTGCTGATTTTATGGTTTGAGGACCTTCTGTAAAAATGGCTTCTTTTAAATTTGAGCAGTTGTTGAAAGCATGTTGCCCAATTTCTTTGATATTGTGAAAAAGGTTTATGGTCTCGATAGAGATGCATTCTCCAAAGGCTGAAATTCCGATGTTTTCGAGTGAGTGCGGGAAATCAAAGTCTTTGAGTGCCGTGCAATGGTAAAAAGCCTTTGTTCCTATATACTTCAGAGAATTGGGAAGTATTATCTTTTCAAGACTTGTATCGGATGCGAATGCTTCTCGTTCTATTCCAGACACGTTGTAGAAAACAGTTCCGGCTTCTGTTTCAACCGGTATGCGACTCGGAAATGATAGCGTAGAAGTCGGAGTAGCAGAGATTTTACCTAAAAGCATTGCTTCTTTGGAATCTTCATAAACTCTGTAGCGATATATCTCGTCATCATAGTCATATGGGGTTGTCCCGGAAAGTGTTTTGAGTTTCAAATTACAATATGGAAATGATTCTGCATATACCATCATTGAGCCATCAGGAACAATGCAGACAATTTCCGGAGAAGGTGACATACCTTCTCCAGCAGCCTCTTGATTACCTACATTTGCCGGTGGTATCTTGGAATTAAACTGCATTGAAGGAGGGTAAGTTTGTCCGCCAGCCCAAAAGAATGTATTTACAGATTCGGGGATGCTGATGAATTGCAATTCAGGATTGCCATAAAATGAGTATCCAATATATTCCAATGAATTTGGCAGAGAAATGTTTTTTATGAAACTGCTGTTATTGAACCCTGCTACGGCAGTCGTACCTTCGGGAATAATGATTTCTTCGGCGGCAATATTTTCAAAGCCACCTATATAGTTTATGTTATTGCCAAATGTGATTTTTCTAAGTGAAGGAATACGATATGCCTCTCCCTCCCCATTTGAGATTCCTTCATTATAATTGTGTGAAAATCCTGAAGCAACAAACATTCCGTCATGTAGGGTTACTTCTTCCAATGCGCACTCAGTAAATGCACCATTTATGAATATGGTAGATTTTGGAATTGAAATCTCCTTGAGGTTTCTTATTTGACTGAATGAATAGGTGATTGTTTCTAATCCTTCGGGTAAAATAATCTCGTGCAATGAGTTCAGGTTGATGAAAGAATTATACACGTGCTTCAAAGATGAAGGTAATGTCACTGATTTCACGTCAGAAATGTTTGTTAAGCAACCCATTATCAATTCTGTCCCCTCTTTAATGGAGAAGTGTTGTGTTATGGCTGGCGTTGTAAACACCAGTGAAAGTAATTCTTCTTCCGGAAGATATGGGTAAATTGTTTGAGCAATCATTTCTGGTGTGTAGGCTGCATTATTGTAATATGTTCTTAGTAAGGATTTTAGATTGATTGAATCGTATATATATCCGTTGCCTATTTCAGCTTTGTCTGAATAATAGAAGACTGAACCGTCAGCTGCAAAGGATGTTCCAGCTGGGTATCTGTAGCTGGCGCGGGCAGCTGTTATTCCGATAAAACCATGTGTGGTGTAATCGTATCCTGTTATTGTCGGAGGTAATATTGTATATAGGTTTTGGTAACCTCTATAACGGTTTCTTATGCTTGTGTATGTATCAGGAATTATAAGAGTGCCTTCCACGGCCCAAGAAACAAAAAGCAACTGCCTCCCGTAATCAGTTTCTACGTACAGGCAATCTCCATCCCATTTTGCATGTTCTTGGTAGCTCTGAACTGTTGCATTGGCAGTAGAACTTAATTTGAGTGACTGCGGGGAGATTATTAAAGGCCTCCCCTTATAATATGGGTTGAATACTTCGCGGAGTTGGTTCGTTTGCCCCAACTGTCTCAGACTTTTGGGTAAATAGACATAGGTTGGAGTTTTTGTGTCTTGATCATCAGAACGCCCTCTGAATGCGTGGCTTCCGATTTCCTCCACCCCATCTTCAGGTAGCATCAGGTATTCGATATTGGTATTCTGGAATGCCTCGGATTGGATAACTTTGACCGAGGCTGGGATTTCATTATGAACGAATTTCGTGTTTGTGAATTGACAGTCCTTGAAACTCGAGGCTCCAATTTCAACTACTGTATAGTCGCTCGTCCCATCTGAGACATTCTCCGGAATTCTTAATTCGCCAGTGAAGTTTTCAGAGGTCGCACCTCCTTCGCGAGTCCTGCAAGTCTTGAGTGTGTCGTCGATTACGGTATACCAGATTCCACCTGCTTCAAAATCGCGAGACAGCATAATCAGGCATGAAAATGCCATCATTGTTAGAATGACAAGTTTTTTCATTTGTTTGTTTTTGCCTCCGGGCCTCCGCGTCGGCTTTAATTTATAAAAAAGAGCGTGAGTGCCGTACTTGTGCCCGTTCCAGCAGTCAGAGGCCTTCGCATTGCCCACCTTCGTCGGAACGAGCAACAGTGCAGAGGCCTCACGCACATATGTATTTTCTACCCTTTCATAAGACATAGTGCTGCGCACATTATGAAAGGTAATATTGAATACATATCCACATAAGTCATCTACTGTTGCTGCATTCTTGACGAAGGTTTGAAAGTTGCGAAGTTTCTGACTGCCAAGAAAGAGCGTCGAGTAAACGCGTCTTATTATGTCTTGTTGCCTTATTTGGGCAACCGCACCCTCCCCATATGCCCCTCTGGGCCTCTGCGGTAGAAATGCACTTGCAAAATAAGTGAAAATTTTTTAAATTGAAAATACATGTGACTAAAAATCATCAATCTATTTTGTTTTAATTTGAGGTGTAATATGGTTTTCCTTATTTTCCCAATTAAAGTGGCTATATCTATAATTATGTATTTGTAAATTTGGAATATTATTTGTAAATTTGCAATGCTGAACAGAAATTGATTTGTCGTGAGGATTATTACAGAGGAACCGTTGAAGAGATATATAGAAAAATATCCTGATGCGAGAGTGGCGTTGCAGGACTGGGTCAAAACTGTAAAGGCGGCAGACTGGTCCAATTTTGCAGATGTCAAGAAGACATATAATAGTGTTGATAATGTAGGTAATCAACATTATGTGTTTAATATAAGAGGAAACCGTCATAGATTGGTCGTAGTTATTAAGTTTACAATCAAGTGGATATATATCAGGTTCATCGGCACTCACGCTGAATATGACAAGATAGATTGTTCCACGATTTAGATTGTATACTCACACATTAAGTAAAAAGCATAACATATGACAAAGATAGAAAATGATACCCAGTATAGATGGGCTTTGCAACGTGTGGAAGAATTGCTCCCTCACGTAAAAGATGATACTCCGCTCACTGATCCTTACAGCATGGAGCTTGAATTGCTCTCAGGTTTGGTGGCAGATTATTCGGATGAGCACTTTGCCATTGGCGAGCCCTCGTTGGTGGATATGCTCAAGTTGCGGATGTATGAGATGGGGTTGACGCAGGTGGCTCTGTCGAAGTTGCTTGGCATCAATCCGTCGCGGATCTGCGAGTATCTTTCAGGCAAGAGGGAACCGACGCTGAAACAGGCGCGTATCATGAGCCAGAAACTCAACATCGACCCGGCAATCGTGCTCGGCGTGTGAGGTGGCATGATCGTGAGAGGTGGTGTGATAGAGGCTTCCTGCTGTTTCCAATAGCAGCAAAGATTGAAATGCTGCAAGTGTACGGATAAGGGTGCGGGTCGGGGCATTCCCGGTAATTTTGGGCGATAATTCTTAAATGTAATGATTATGGCTCAGATTGAAAGATTCGTACCGTTCATTCTCCGTTGGGCTGCGGGCGTGACCCAGAAGCCGGAGGAATCAGTAAAACAACTTTTCGCACGCGCACGCCGCTCCGGCTGGTCGGACGATCCGCTTGATGCCGGCGGTGCCACGCAGTGCGACGTGACTTTCGCCACCTATTGCAGCTATTGTCGCCGCAAAGGGCTACCCGTGCCCGACAAGTCAAGACTCCGCAATATCCCCTATGAACATTGGATTGAGATTCTCAAGACAATGTATTGGGACCGTTGGAAAGCCGACAGCATCCCTTCTCAGCCGCTGGCCGAGATTCTGGTGGACTGGGTGTGGGCCTCCGGTTCATACGGCATAACGCGCCCGCAGAAAATTCTCGGCGTGACAGCCGACGGAATCGTCGGCCCGAAAACCCTCGCGGCTCTCAATGCCTCCAATCCGGAGACGCTTTTCGCGAAGATAAAGCATGACCGCGTGAAATTCTGCAACGAGATTGTGGCCCGACGTCCGTCGCAGAAGAAATGGCTGCGTGGCTGGTTGAACCGAATCAACGCCCTGTCGTTTTCGCTGTTGCTGCTCATGGCTCTGCCCGCGTGCAACCCGTGCCGTCAGATTGCATCACATGACTTGGTGCAGTCCGACTCGCTCGCCAAGACGGAACGGCTGCACACGGTCGAGCTGCGTACAGATTCGGTTCATGTCCGAGACTCGGTGATTACTGTGATACGCGGCGATACCGTGCTGACAGACCGATGGCATACACGCTACCATGAACGCGTGCGCGTTGATACCGTCGATAGGGTAGAGCGGCAGACCGTCTACCGCACACGAACCGTAACCCGGCAGGTTGCCGTCCCGCAGACACCGACTGTGTTGCAGAGGTTGCTGCAAGCGTCAGGAGTAGCCGCAATTGTGGCGGCGGTATGCGCGATAGCAATGTTTTTGTGGCGGAAAAGGAAAATATGACCAAAATCGGCCCCAAAAATCAAGGTCTTTATAGATTTTTTTTGTAATTTTGCATTTTAAAGGTCTCCTGTGCCATTGCATGAGCGGTGGCACAGGTACCTGCAATTGAGGATTATGGTAAAGAAGACGCGCGACAGATTCATCGAGGTTGCCCGCTCCCTTTTCGCTCGAAAGGGGGTGGAGAATACCACTATGAACGACATCGCCGCCGCCTCTGACAAGGGTCGCCGCACAATCTACACCTATTTCAAGAGCAAGCGCGAGATATTCAACGCCGTGATTGAGAGCGAGAGCGACGACCTGCTCAAAAACCTTGAGTCGATAGTCCGCAAGCCGATTTCGCCGGAGCAGAAACTCCGCGAGTATGTCGCCACACGCATGGAGACCATGCGCGAGATTGTGTCGCGCAACGGCTCGTTGCGGGCTGGATTCTTTCGCGACGTGCGCAAAGTGGACCGTGCGCGTTCCGTCATCTCCAAAAAGGAGATAAAGCTGCTCATGCGCATATTGCACGAGGGAGTGGCCCTGGAAGTGTTCGACATACCCGACATCAAGGAATGGGCCATAATCATAACCAACTCCATTCATGGCTTCGACGTTCCCTATATCCGCAACAACCTCACCGAATACGGCATAGACAAGAGCGACATGTCGCGGATGATAGCCGACCTGATTCTGAACGGCGTCAAGGTGCGCGGCCGGGAATGAGCCGGAGCCGAAGGAAAGTAACTATATCGGATAAACTTAGAAATCAACAGATAACAACAGATAAAAATGAAAATGCTTGAAGGAAAAGTGGCTGTCGTAACAGGTGCAGCCCGTGGCATAGGAAAGGAAATCGCCCTCAAATTCGCTTCTGAGGGTTGTGACATCGCATTCACCGACCTCGTCATCGACGAGAACGGCAAGAAAACCGAGGAGGAAATCGCTGCATATGGCGTGAAGTGCAAGGGTTACGCTTCCAATGCGGCAGACTTCAACGCTACCGAGGAGGTTGTGAAGCAGATCAAGGATGACTTCGGTCACATCGACATCCTGGTCAACAACGCAGGTATCACAAAAGATGGTCTCATGCTCCGCATGACCGAGCAGCAGTGGGATGCTGTGATTGCCGTTAACCTCAAATCGGCGTTCAACTATATCCACGCCATTCTTCCGATCATGATGCGCCAGAAATCCGGCTCCATCATCAACATGGCATCGGTTGTGGGTGTACACGGCAATGCAGGCCAGTCGAACTACGCAGCCTCTAAGGCAGGTCTTATCGCCCTCGCCAAGAGCATCGCCCAGGAGGTAGGCTCACGCGGCATCCGTGCCAACGCCATCGCCCCCGGATTTATCGAGACTGCCATGACAGCAGCTCTTCCCGACGAGGTCCGCGCCGAGTGGTGCCAGAAGATACCCCTGCGTCGTGGCGGCAAGGTAGAGGACATCGCCAACGTGGCTACTTTCCTCGCATCTGACATGTCAAGCTACGTGACCGGCCAGGTTATTCAGGTTGACGGCGGTATGAACATGTAATGCCATCGATGAAGAAATACGCATTGGTCATGGCCGGCGGTGAAGGCCGCCGTGCCGGAGGAGAATTGCCCAAGCAGTTTGTTAAACTGCTGGGCATTCCTATGTTATGGTGGTCGGTCATGGCTTTCCATGAGGAGGATCCGCAGACGGAGATTTCAATCGTGATGCACCCCGGCTTCTTTGACGATTACGACATCATGCTCTCCGAACTCCCACGCGAGGTGCGTGACGTACCGGTGCGCCTCGTTGCCGGCGGCCGTAGCCGCGCTGAGTCGGTGGCCAACGGAATAATGGCCCTTCCCGACGATGCGGAGACGCTGATTGCCGTACACGATGCCGCCCGTCCGCTCGTCACCACGGAGCTGATACGCAGGGCATGGGAATGTGCCGGAGCCAACGGCGTGGCCGTTCCTGTCTGCCCGGTCACAGACTCGCTGCGCGAGCTGACAGGCGACGGAGAATCGGTTGCCGTTGACCGCAGCCGATTCGTTTCGGTCCAGACACCGCAGACCGTGCGTGCAGACATTCTTCACAGGGCGTACCGGTTGCCGGAACGACCCGAGTTCACCGACGACGCATCGCGCGTCGGAGCGTTGGGCGAAAAGGTCACTCTTTTCGAGGGAGACCCCGCCAACATTAAAGTCACCAACCCCCGCGACTTCGCGATAGCCACCGCATTGTTATCGGGTCAAAACCGCTGACACTGAAACTCGCCCTGTAGGGACGCACGGCCCGTGCGTCCGTTTCTGTTCAATTCCGATGTCGGAGTAACCAACTGAATGCACATATGAGATCCTTCCTCGACAGCGACATAATGTACCTGAAAGGTGTCGGCGAGAAGCGCGCCAAGCTGCTTGCCGAGGAACTCGACCTGCGCACATTCCGGGACTTGCTCTACTACTTCCCGTTCCGGCACATAGACCGTAGCCGTTTCTACAAGATCCGGGAGTTCACGGGCGACATGCCGCTGGTTCAGATTCGCGGACGGTTCATAAGTTTCGCGGTCGAGGGAGAGGGGGCGAAGAAACGCCTGCTCGGTCTTTTCTCCGACGGCGAGCGTCTGATACAGACCGTGTGGTTCTCACGTGTGAATGCTCTGAAAGATGCGTACCGCACCGGTGTTGACTATGTGCTGTTCGGCAAGCCGACACCCTACCGTGGCGACTTCAACATGGTTCATCCCGAGGTGTCGGCCTACAACCTCGACAATCCGCCGCGCGGTTTCGAGGGTGTCTACAACATCACCGAGAAAATCCGCAAGGCCGGTTATTCTCCCAAGTTCATCGGCACACTTGTCCGCAATCTCCTGACCAATCCCGGTTTCGCGGGAATACGGGAGACTCTTCCTCCGGAGGTGGTGTCGGCGTTCCGGCTGATGCCGCTCCAGGATGCCCTGCGCAACATGCACTTCCCCGAGAATCCGGCCATGCTCCAGAAGGCACGTGAGCGGATGAAGTTCGAGGAACTCTTCTACCTGCAATTGCACATACTCCGTTTCTCACGCGCCCGCAGCCGTAAGATACAGGGCATGGTCTTTCCCCGTATCGGTGATTACTTCAACGGTTACTATGCCGACTGCATACCCTTCGAGCTGACCGGGGCGCAGAAGCGTGTGCTCCGCGAGATTCGTGCCGACATGCGCACCGGGCGGCAGATGAACCGTCTGCTTCAGGGTGATGTCGGCTCGGGCAAGACCATGGTAGCTTTCATGTCGATGCTCATGGCGTGCGACAACGGCTGCCAGGGTGCGCTGATGGCTCCGACCGAGATACTTGCCACCCAGCATTACGAGACCCTGTCGGAGTGGGGGAGGCAGATAGGCATCAATGTGCGTCTGCTCACGGGCAGCACGCGGGCCAAGGAGCGTCGCGAGATACACGCCGGACTCCTCGACGGCTCCATACACATTATAGTCGGCACGCACGCTCTGATCGAGGATGCCGTGCAGTTCCACAGGCTCGGTCTTGTGGTGATAGATGAGCAGCACCGCTTCGGTGTGGCGCAGCGCGCCAAGATGTGGGGCAAGAACTCCACGCCGCCGCACGTGCTGGTCATGACGGCCACCCCGATTCCGCGCACATTGGCGATGACCGTCTACGGCGACCTCGATGTGTCGGTCATAGACGAGCTGCCACCAGGAAGAAAGCCGGTCGAGACCCTGCTCCGCTTCGACGAGAACCGCATGGAGGTGAACCGCCTGCTGGGTCGGGAGCTTGCAGCGGGTCGGCAGGTATACGTGGTCTATCCCCTCATCACCGAGAACCCGAAACTTGAGCTCAAAAGTGTCGAGTCGGGTTATGAGCGGATATGCGGAATATTCCCGCAATACAAGGTAAGCTGCGTCCACGGGCGCATGAAGCCCGACGTGAAGGAGGCGCAGATGCAGCGGTTCGTTTCGGGCGAGGCGCGTATACTTGTGGCCACGACCGTGATAGAGGTCGGCGTGAACGTGCCCAACGCCTCGGTCATGCTCATCGAGAACGCCGAACGGTTCGGACTCTCGCAGCTCCATCAGCTGCGCGGCCGCGTGGGTCGCGGCTCCGACCGGAGCTATTGCATACTCGTCACGAAACAGGCCATTGGTGGCGACACACGCAAGCGTCTGAACATCATGACCGAGACATCCGACGGTTTCCTTATTTCGGAGGCAGACATGAAACTCCGCGGCCCCGGCGACATGGAGGGCACTCAGCAGAGCGGAATAGCGTTCGCGCTCAATGTGGCCAATCTTGCAACCGACGGACAGATACTCAATTACGCGCGTCGGGCGGCGTTGCAGATACTCAACGCCCACCCCGAACTCGTCGAGACACCCGGCGACGACGGCGACCGTTCCGAGGGAGAATTGCATATTTCTCAACAATCGGTCGATACATTACGCAATGAATTGCGTTATAGATTTATGAAGACCGTTGACTGGTCGCAGATTTCGTGACACACCTTGGAATCTACCGGTATCGCCGTGACATATTAAAGAAAAAATGAGAGAAAAAGAATTTCTGCCGCTGGTGAGCGGCAAGCTTGGTATTGAGGAGCTTAACCCGATGCAGCTCCACATGATGCGCACCGCATCGGAGGCGCGCGACATAATCCTGCTTTCGCCGACCGGCTCGGGCAAGACGTTGGCGTTCATACTGCCCATGCTGAAAATGATGAAGCCTGCCACCGGACGTGTGCAGGCTGTCGTCATAGCACCTTCGCGCGAGCTCGTGCTACAGATTGCCGGTATCACACGCAATATCGCCGCCGGATTCAAGACCACGCCTCTTTACGGCGGTCACAAGGTGGAGGATGAGGTCAACTCGCTCAGCGCCGGAACCGACATAATCGTTGCCACTCCTGGCCGTCTGCTCGATCATATCGAGCGGCGTAATGTCGATGTGCTCCCCACGAGGATACTTGTGCTCGATGAGTTTGACAAGTCGCTCGAACTCGGTTTCGAGAAGGAGATGAAGAAGATAATGGCACGCCTCAAGAATGTGAGCCGCACGCTGCTCACGTCGGCCACTCGTGCCGACGTGCTGCCCGATTTCCTCAAGCTCGACAATCCGGTGACAATCGACTACCTCGGCGGCAATGAGGACCTGCGCCGGCGAACCCGCGTGCATCGCGTTGACTCCGATGCCAACGACAAGCTCGACACCCTCGCCCTGCTGCTTGAGAACCTTGCCGCCGATGCCGGAGGACATGAGCGCAGCATCGTGTTCGTGAACCACCGCGAGAGCGCGGAGCGCACAGCACAGTATCTGAAGAAGCGCGGCATACCGGCCATACTTTATCATGGCGCTCTCGACCAGCGTGACCGCGAGACGGCGGTGGCGCTCTTCAACAACGGTTCCCGCCCGGTGCTTGTGGCCACTGACCTTGCCGCCCGAGGTCTCGACATAGAGGGGGTGCGCAATGTAATCCACTATCACCAGCCGCTCACCGAAGAGACATATACCCACCGTAACGGACGTACCGCCCGTGTGGCAGCCGAGGGAGACATCTTCGTGCTTGTCGGGCCGAACGAGGATGTCCGCGAATACATGGACTTCGACACCACGCGTTATCTTGATGCCGACCGCCGTTACAAGGAAGAGCGTCCCGTTGAGACGCTATACTTCTCCGCAGGACGCCGCGAGAAACTGTCGAGGGGCGACATACTCGGCTTCCTTGTCAAAGAGGGTGGAGCGGAACCGGCGCAGATAGGAAAGATTGATGTCTACGATCACTACGCTCTCGCCGCGCTCGATGCCTCGTGCGCTGCAGATGTCCTTGCAAGAATAAAAGGGAAAAAGATAAAGGGGGAGAAACGCCTTATATCCCTTATCGGTTAAAAGTTAGCCTAAAATATTGCCATACGGCAAAAAATTTGTAACTTTGCAGAATGAAATTTACCCTGTGGTGCCGCTGTGAGTCTTCAAGAGGCTTGCGACGCGGTGTCCGTATCCCGGGTTTAGACATGTTTTATACGACTTAAAGCATTAATATACAGGTAAACATAGATTTTAAATTAAATCAAATAGAAAAGGAACTATGAGCAAAACAAAGAAATTTCTGACGTGCGACGGCAACCAGGCCGCAGCGCACATCAGTTACATGTTTAGCGAGGTAGCCGCCATTTATCCCATCACTCCGTCGTCGACGATGGCCGAGTATGTCGATGACTGGTCTGCTGCAGGAAGAAAGAACATCTTCGGCGAGACCGTGATGGTCCAGGAAATGCAGAGTGAGGCCGGTGCGGCCGGTGCGGTTCACGGATCGCTTCAGGCCGGTGCGCTGACCACTACTTACACAGCTTCGCAGGGTCTTCTGCTGATGATCCCCAACATGTACAAGATTGCCGGTGAGCTGCTCCCCTGTGTGTTCCATGTATCGGCGCGTACTTTGGCTTCGCACGCGCTCAGCATCTTCGGTGACCATCAGGATGTGATGGCATGCCGTCAGACCGGTTTCGCTATGTTCTGCGAAGGTTCCGTACAGGAGGTGATGGACCTTGCAGCCGTGGCTCATCTCTCGGCTATCAAGGGCCGCGTGCCGTTCGTAAACTTCTTCGACGGTTTCCGCACCTCTCACGAAATTCAGAAAATCGAGGCTCTCAGCGAGGAAGATCTCGCTCCGCTCGTTGACCGCGAGGCTCTTGCTGAGTTCCGCTCGCGCGCGCTCAGCCCCGAGAAGCCTGTCGCACGAGGCATGGCCGAGAACCCCGACGTGTTCTTCCAGCACCGCGAGGCAAGCAACAAATATTACGACGCTATCCCAGAGATTGTAGAGGAGTATGTTAAGGAGATGAACCGTCTGACCGGCCGCAACTATGGTCTGTTCGACTACTACGGTGACCCCGAGGCTGACCGCGTGATCATCGCCATGGGTTCAGTGACACAGTGCATCAAGGAGACCATCGACTATCTCCGCGCCAAGGGTGAGAAGGTAGGTCTCGTGAGCGTTCACCTCTACCGTCCGTTCTCAGCACGCCACTTCCTCGCTGCCGTGCCCGCGACTGCAAAGCGCATCGCCGTGCTCGACCGCACCAAGGAGCCGGGCGCCAACGGAGAACCCCTCTATCTCGACGTGAAGGACTGCTTCTATGGCCGCGAGAATGCCCCGCTCATCGTGGGTGGCCGCTACGGTCTCAGCTCGAAAGACACCACTCCGGCACAGATGCTTGAGGTGTTCGAGAACCTTAAGGCTGACGAACCGCGCAACCAGTTCACTGTAGGTATCGTCGACGACCTCACCAACCATTCACTTCCCGTGGCTCCCGAAATCAACGTGGGGGGCAAGGGTATGTTCCAGGCCAAGTTCTACGGTCTTGGTGCCGACGGTACTGTTGGTGCCAACAAGAACTCTGTCAAGATCATCGGTGACAACACCGACAAGTATTGCCAGGCATACTTCTCCTACGACTCGAAGAAGTCGGGTGGTTTCACCTGCTCGCACCTCCGTTTCGGCGACGAGCCCATCCGTTCGACTTATCTCGTGAACACGCCCAACTTCGTGGCTTGTCACGTTCAGGCTTACCTCCACATGTATGATGTGACACGCGGTCTGCTCCCCAACGGAACATTCCTGCTCAACACCATCTGGGAGGGTGAGGATCTTGCGAACAACCTCCCCAACAAGGTGAAGCGTTATTTCGCACAGAACAATATCACCGTCTACTATATCAATGCGACCAAGATCGCACAGGAGATCGGTCTCGGCAACCGTACCAACACCATTCTCCAGAGCGCGTTCTTCCGCATCACCGAGGTTATCCCCGTTGACCTCGCCATCGAACAGATGAAGAAGTTCATCGTGAAGTCTTATGGCAAGAAGGGTGAGAACATCGTCAACATGAACAACCAGGCTGTTGACCGTGGTGGCGAGTATCACAAGCTTGAGGTTAAACCCGAATGGGCTGACCTCGCCGACGACGCTCCCTCGGCAGTTCCCGCTCCGGAATTCATCGAGACTGTTGTCCGCCCGATCAACGCTCAGGATGGCGACCTTCTGCCCGTAAGCGCGTTCAAGGACAACGCCGACGGCACATGGGAGCAGGGTACCGCAGCTTACGAGAAGCGCGGTGTGGCTGCATTCGTTCCCGAATGGATCACAGCCAACTGTATCCAGTGTAACAAGTGTTCTTATGTCTGCCCCCACGCATCTATCCGCCCGTTTGTGCTCACTCCCGAGGAGGCTGCCGCAGCTCCCTTCGGCGAGGACCACAGCAAGCCCGCTATGGGCAAGCAGATGGCCGGTATGCGTTTCGTTCAGCAGGTTGACGTTCTCGACTGTCTCGGTTGCGGAAACTGTGTTGACGTATGTCCCGGCATGAAGGGCGAGAAGGCTCTCAAGATGATGCCGCTCGAAACACAGCTCGGTCAGGACAAGAACTGGGAATGGCTCGTCAAGAATGTCAAGAACAAGGCAGACCTCGTTGACGTATCGCTCAACGTGAAGAACAGCCAGTTCGCCAAACCGCTCTTCGAGTTCTCAGGCGCATGTTCAGGCTGTGGCGAGACTCCCTATCTGAAGCTCATCACCCAGCTCTTCGGTTCGCGTGAGGTTGTTGCCAACGCTACCGGATGTAGCTCTATCTACTCAGGTTCTGTTCCCTCGACTCCTTACACCACCGACGAGAACGGTCGCGGTCCGGCATGGGCCAACTCCCTCTTCGAGGACTTCTGCGAGTACGGTCTCGGTATGCACATCGCCTACGAGAAACTCCGTGAGCGTGTGAAAGAGGCTGCTCAGAACATCGCAGCCTGCGAGGAGGCTTCGCAGGAGGTGCGCGATGCCGCTCAGGCATGGCTCGACGCCCGCAACGATGCCAAGGAGTCTCAGCTCAAGGGTGCCGCTCTCGTGGCGGCAGCGCGTCCCGGTGCCGAGAAGGGCTGTGCCGACTGCAAGACTGTAGTCGAGCTCAACGCTTACCTCACCAAGCGCAGCCAGTGGATTGTCGGCGGTGACGGCGCAAGCTACGACATCGGCTTCGGCGGTCTCGACCACGTGATTGCTTCGGGCAAGAATGTCAACATCCTCGTACTCGACACCGAGGTTTACTCCAACACCGGTGGTCAGTCATCTAAGTCAACACCTATCGGTGCGATAGCCAAGTTTGCCGCTGCCGGCAAGCGTATCCGCAAGAAAGACCTCGGTCTCATCGCCACCACCTACGGCTACGTTTACGTGGCGCAGATTGCAATGGGTGCCGACAACGCACAGACCCTGAAAGCAATCCGCGAGGCAGAGGCATACGACGGTCCGTCGCTCGTGATCGCATACGCTCCCTGTATCAACCACGGTATCAAGAAGGGTATGGGACACAGCCAGGAAGAGGAGAAGCAGGCCGTAGAATGCGGTTACTGGCACCTCTGGCGTTACAACCCCGATCTGGAGGCCAAGGGTGAGAATCCCTTCTCGCTCGACTCGAAAGAGCCCGACTGGAGCAAGTTCGACGACTTCCTGAAGGGAGAGGTACGCTTCGCATCGCTCTACAAGATGTTCCCGCAGGATGCCGACGAGTTGTTTGCAGCCGCCAAGGCCAACGCACAGTGGCGTTACAACAACTACAAGCGTCTCGCAGCGCAGAACTGGGGCACAGATCCCGAGCTCACTCCCGAGGAGATTGCCCTCCGCAAAAACGACTGATAACCCCGCCTGAAAAGGTCTGCAATAACGCGTCGCGGGTCAAGGTGCCAACCTTGACCCGCGACTCACTTTGTCAGCCCAACACCCCCCATAGGCCCCATAGGCCTTATAAGCCCTATAAGTCCCATAGGCCAGCCCTATAGGCCCTATAAGAC
This sequence comes from uncultured Muribaculaceae bacterium, assembly GCA_910578385.1. Classification (GTDB taxonomy): domain Bacteria; phylum Bacteroidota; class Bacteroidia; order Bacteroidales; family Muribaculaceae; genus Lepagella. Next base: position 67,275 of record CAJTQV010000003.1, read on the forward strand.
TTATAAGTCCTATAAGTCTTAATTCGCCCAAATTCTTTTGCACCGGCATCTGATTGTAATTGCCGCTATCATAGATAGTTATAATTTTCTTAACGAAAATTAACATAAAAATTCGGTGCAAATTTTGTCAATTCAGAAAAAAGCAGTAATTTTGCAATCGAAATCACATCGCGGGATGGAGCAGTGGTAGCTCGTTGGGCTCATAACCCAAAGGTCGCAGGTTCGAGTCCTGCTCCCGCCACTAAAGAAAAAGCGAATCTTCAAGATTCGCTTTTTTAGTATCCAAGAAGAAAGGATGCGCCAACGGCGCATCCTTTCTTCTTTTGGGTCAATGCAAATACCGGATCAATGCAAATACCCGGTTGAAGTGTTTTTCTTCCAGCCGGTCGGAATCAGTCTTTGAGGTAGTATTCGATTGTCGAGACCACGCGGACGCGCTTGATGTAGGGGGTGTACTGGTCGCGGTCCTCGATTGAGAACTGACCCTGCGAGGCCGACTTGATCTTGCCGAGGTTGCTCTTGGAGTCCTGGGCGAATTTCTCGGCTGCCTGGCGTGCGTTCTTCGTGGCGTCGGCCACCATGTCGGGCTTGATCTTGTTAAGCTCGGTAAATTCATACAGTGTCTGGTAATTGTAGTCGCCCGCCACAATGGCGATTCCCTTGGCCATAAGCTCCGATTGCTTTGCCATGAGCTTGTTGACCTTGTCTACCTGAGAGCTGGTCACTACCACGACCGATGTGACGTTGTAGCGGAAGGGTGCCGGCTGATTGCTGTAGTTGTCGGCCTGCCGGTCCTGTACCTGCGGAGCGTTGACCGAGAATTCCTCGGCACTTATGCCGTTGCTCTTGAGGAAACTGACTATGGCATTGTTGCTGGTCTCGACCTCGCTGTACAGCTGCGCCAGGTCGTTGCCGACAAATTTGCTGACGATAGGCCACGTTACCTTGTTGGCCTCGACCTCACGCTCGGAAAGGCCGCGCACGGTGACAACGCGTGAGTTGGAGGAGAGCTGGCCGAATCCGTTGCGGATGAAGATGCCGAGCAGCATCAGTCCGATTCCAAGTAGAAGGGCGCCGCCCCACACACAGGCGAGTTTTACATAGACGCGGTTGCGCGCCGGTTTTTGAATCTCTTTGTCCATGCTTATGATTTTATGGTTGATATAGTTTTGATAGTTTTGCTAGTTTTATTTGATATTACAACAAAAAATCAGGATTATTTATTAATTTTGCAATAGAAAAAATAAGCAGACGAATTATGCTCGAAAAAATCAAAGCATTACATGAGGAGATTGCAGCCGTAGCAGCTTCCACACCCGAGGAGGTTGAGCAGCTCCGTATCAAATATCTCAGCAAGAAGGGTGCTGTTTCAGCCCTTATGGCTGACTTCCGTTCGGTACCTGCCGAGCTCAAGCGTGAGGTAGGGCAGAAGATTAATGAACTCAAGACGTTCGCAACCGAGAAAATTAACGGTCTCAAGGAGACATTTGCCGTGGCCGAGGACTCCACGCTCGACGAGATTGACCTCACCCGCACAGCGTCGCCGATGAGTGTCGGCACGCGTCATCCGCTCTCGCTGGTGCGCAACGAGATGCTCCGTATCTTCGCGAGCATGGGATTCACCATTGCCGAGGGTCCCGAAATCGAGGATGACTGGCATGTGTTCGAGAGCCTGAACTTCCCTCCCGACCATCCGGCCCGCGACATGCAGGATACGTTCTTCATCTCGCGCGACACGGTTGACATCCTGCTCCGCACGCACACCTCTTCGGTCCAGACCCGCGTCATGGAACATGCACAGCCGCCCATCCGCATCGTATGCCCCGGCCGTGTGTACCGCAACGAGGCCATCTCGGCGCGTGCCCACTGCTTCTTCCATCAGGTTGAGGGTCTGTATATCGACAAGAACGTGTCGTTTGCCGACCTCAAGCAGGTTCTTTTGGGCTTCGCACGCCAGATGTTCGGTCCCGAGACGAAGATACGTCTCCGTCCCTCATACTTCCCCTTCACGGAGCCGTCGGCCGAGATGGACATCAGCTGCGACATCTGCGGCGGCAAGGGATGCGCATTCTGCAAGGGAACAGGCTGGGTCGAGATTCTCGGCTGCGGCATGGTTGACCCGAATGTGCTCAAGGCCTGCGGCATAGATCCGGAGATATATACCGGCTACGCGTTCGGAATGGGTATCGAGCGAATCACCAACCTCAAGTACAAGGTGAAGGACCTGCGTCTCTTCTCGGAGAATGATGTCCGCTTCCTGCGCGAGTTCGAGGCTGCCCATTAATCCTGACGGACGGTGCTGAGCCTGTTTCCGGATCCGGAACGCAAACACTCTTTATAATGACTATAAAGCAAAGATATGAGGGCATAATCTCCATTTTCAAGGAGACTATGCCCGCGCCTGAGACGGAGTTGCATTACGACACTCCGTTTCATCTTTTATTGGCGGTGATACTGTCGGCCCAATGCACCGACAAGCGCATCAACATGGTGACCCCCGCGCTGTTCGAGCGGTTCCCCAATCCTGAAGACCTGGCGGCCTCGACCGAAGAGGAGGTGTTCGAATATATAAAATCGGTGACATTTCCCAACAACAAGTCGCGTTCGCTGGTCAAGGCGGCGCGTGTGCTTGTCGAGGAATTCGGTGGCGAGATGCCCTCTGACATAGACAATCTGATGAAGCTCCCGGGCGTTGGACGCAAGACGGCCAACGTCATGCTCTCCGTTGTCTGGAACAAGGCGGCCATGGCGGTTGACACGCATGTGTTCCGCGTCAGCAACCGTATCGGCCTGACGAACAAATCGCCCAATCCGCTTGCCACGGAAAAGACGCTGATGAAATATATACCTGAGGAATATGTGGCACGGGCGCACCATTGGCTCATATTGCACGGCCGGTACGTATGCAAGGCGCGTAAGCCCGACTGCCTCAACTGCGCTATCCGCGACTATTGCAAGGAGTGGGCCAAGGCAGGTTCATAAAAAGTGGATTGCTCTTGACAGGGGGGGAGCCGGAACAAGGGGGGTGAGTTTTCAGCTTACCCGACGGTCGACCACGCCGTATGCACGGTAATCGAAACCATGTCCGCGTGTTTTCCTGCTTCTGCGGCAAAGGCGCAGTAGACCTCGGCGCATCATGCGGTCAAGGCTGTAGAGACCGGGGCCCATCACCGAGAATATCATCATGACCATAGCGAGCGCTCCGGCTGTCAGGTCTGGAATGCCTCCCATCAGTGATGTGTAGAGACTGTATCCGAACCAGCAGGCGCCGCCGAGCGAGATAAGACGGGAGAAGAAACCGAACACCATCGAGATGCCGACAAAGGCCATGACCAGCGCGGAGGCGGGTATGTTCATCGAGGTGATGTCGGCAGGGGCGAGCGGCAGAAGCGCTGTGCCGGCAAGAAGCGACCCGCACACAACGCGGAGCAGCAGCATCTTGCCCGAGAACTGACCGTTCACGCGCTTGTTGATACCGAACAAAGCGTTGAAAAGACCCTTGAAAGGAGTGGCGACATGTCGCCCCGGCGCAGTGAGAGTCCGGCTTATCTTGGCAAGACGGTCTTCATTGATGCGGAGTTCGCCGAGTGTCTTGACACCCGGGTCAACTGATATTACATGAGCTTCGTTCATTGTGAGCCTCCTTTCTTTGTGAATGATTGCGGAGACGGGTTCCGGTCAGTTGGTATTGTCGTGCCGCAATATGGTGAAAGAGTCCGTCTCATAAAAAATTTACCCATAGGGGTCGCTGGATTGAGTCATATCAG
>CAJTQV010000003.1:71050-267064 GCA_910578385.1 uncultured Muribaculaceae bacterium
AGAGTCCGTCTCATAAAAAATTTACCCATAGGGGTCGCTGGATTGAGTCATATCAGGTGCTTGGCTGAAAGGAGCAACCTTTCGGTTGTGACTGGAAGTCAAGTGCCTGAGATGGCTTAAGCCAGCGGGTCTTTGGTAATTTTTATCAAATCGGACATGCTGAAAATTTATTTCAAATACTTTTCAATTTAACTTTACACAACAGAATCCGTTAAAATTTACTCCGTCCGGCTTCTTTTTGACTGCTTCGCTCCAAGCCCTCCGGTCACAGCCATCAGGCTGCTCCCTGCGGTCTTGAACCGAATCAGTGCAAAAATAAGCCGCCCCTATGGGTAAATTTTTTATGAGACGGACTCTAAGGTGCGGTGAATGGGCGTCCGCGAGGTGAATCGTTAAATAAATTAACTATCAACATTGCTACTTTTCAAACACTTACACAGATTTTCAACAACAGTTACCTGCAAAAAGTTTTGATAAAGAGCCAAAAATTTCCTATATTCGCAATTGAATAGAGAAAACCGATGAAAAGAATAGGAAAACTGTACTTCAGATACGGCACGATGGGTTCGGCCAAGACAGCCATGCTGCTCACTACCGCTTATAATTTTGAGGAGCGCGGCATGGCCTACCGCTGTTTCAAGCCTGTGGTCGATACGCGCGACAACAAGAACGTGATCCGATCGCGCATCGGCATAGAGCGTGAATGCGGGTGGATATACCCCGAATCGAATCTGTATGAGGAGATAACGGCCATACAGTATGCCGACGGCTCTCATCCTGACTGGATTCTCGTTGACGAGGCCCAGTTTCTCTCGACCGACCAGGTTGACCAGCTGGCAAAGATTGTAGATGACTACGGCATAAACGTGGTGTGCTACGGTCTGCGTACAGATTTCCGCACGCATCTTTTCGAAGGATCCAAGCGTCTGCTTGAGGTGGCCGACTCGATCGACGAGGTCAAATCGACCTGCTCATGTGGCCGCAAGACGATAGTGAACGCCCGTGTCAATTCTCAGGGCGAGATAATAACCGAAGGAGAAGTGGTCGAAATCGGCGGCAACGAACGCTACATAGCCGTCTGCCGCAACTGCTGGCGCAACAAGCGTATAGAGCAGAGCCGCAAAGGCCAGCTCCCCATCTGAGAGGCTTTAGGTATTAGGCGTTAGGCTTTAGAGCTGCCTGTACCTAAAAACCTAAAACCTAAAATCTAAAACCTAAAATCTAAAACCTAAAATCTAAAATCTAACACCTAAAACCTAACATCTAAAACCTAACATGACCGAAGCACAAATTGAGAAGATAATATGCCTGATCAAGCGGGAAGTCGTTCCCGCAATAGGCTGTACGGAGCCGGCTGCCGTGTCGCTCTGCGTCGCCAAAGCCACCGAACTGCTCGGCTGCCTGCCCGAATCGGTGTCGCTGTCACTCAGCGGCAATATAATAAAGAATGCCATGGGTGTCGGCATACCGGGCACCGGCATGATTGGACTGCCTATCGCCGTGGCCCTCGGTGCCCTGGTCGGCAAGTCCGAGTATGGCCTCGAAGTGCTGCGCGATGTCACTCCCGAGGCTCTGGAGCAGGGACGCCGCTACATTGACGAAGGTCACATCTCGATCGGTCATCATAAGAACCCGCCGTCAAACCTGCACATCGAGGTGGAGGTCAAAGCCGGCGACGACACCGCGCGTGCCGTCATATCGGGTTCGCATACCAATTTCATATACCTCTCGCACAACGGCGAGGTGCTTCTCGAACGCAACTGCTGCGAGGCATGCTGTGACAACAGCGATGACATATGTCTAAACGAGGCTATAGTCTACGACTTCGCCATGAACGCCCCGCTCGACAAGATACGCTTCATTCTTGAGGCCGGATGGATGAACCGCGACGCCGCACGTCTCGCCCTGCGCGAGGATTACGGCCATGGCCTGGGCCAGGTGATACGCAAGCAGGGTCTCCGTCTTTTCGGCGACACACCCATACGCCATATCCTCTCCATGACCTCGGCTGCGTGCGATGCCCGCATGGGCGGTGCCCAGATTCCGGTCATGTCAAACTCCGGCAGCGGCAACCAGGGCATAACGGCCACACTTCCGGTGGTGTGCTATGCCGAAGATATCAATGCCTCGGAAGAAGACCTTGCACGCGCCCTGACTCTCAGCAGCCTTACCAGTATTTACATCAAGCAGAGCCTCGGCCGTCTGTCAGCCCTCTGCGGCTGTGTGGTGGCCTCGACGGGAGCTTCGGCGGGTCTCGTTCACCTCATGGGTGGTGGCTACGAAGAGGTCTGCGCCGCCATCAAGAATATGGTAGCCAACATCACCGGCATGATGTGCGACGGCGCGAAACCGGCCTGTGCCATGAAGATAACATCGGGCGTGTCGGCCGCTCTCATGTCGGCCATGCTCGCCATGAACGGCAAGTGCGTCACTTCGCAGGAGGGCATCGTGTGCGACGACATAGACCGCACCGTGCACAACCTGACCAGCATCGGACGCGAGGCCATGACCGAGACGGACCACCTCGTGCTCGACATCATGGTCAGCAAGTAATGCCGGAGTGGGGGAGGGGCGCTCGCAGGCATTGCCTGTGCAGACAAAACGGCAGCAAACAAAACGGGTGAATCTCCGTTTTCTAAATATGACCTGAGAACGCGCGGTGGCCTCGTGTGCCGTGCCTTCCCGCAAAACCGATGAGTCATGAAGAAACTGAAAATATATCTGTTGTCGTTGCTGCTCGCCACCTCTGTGGCTGCTCCGGTAGCCGAAGCCCAGGACTGGGGCCGTCTGCTCCAGGGTGGTTTGGAACTCTTCCAGTCGTTCACCGTATCGGATGACCAGATCAAGGGCTACGTCAGCCAGTTTGTCTCGCAGTCAGACAAGACCAACAGTCTTGCTCCGGCCAACAGCAAGTACACCACCCGTCTCAACCGCATAGTGAGCGGTATAACCTCGGTCGACGGGCAGCCTCTGAATTTCAAGGTGTACATCACCAAGGACATCAACGCCTTCGCATGTGCCGACGGCAGTGTTCGCGTATATTCCGGCCTGATGGATGCCATGACCGACGACGAGGTGCTCGGAGTAATCGGTCATGAAATAGGCCACGTGGCTCATAAGGATACAAAGAACGCCATGAAGAATGCCCTGCGTACAGCTGCCCTGAAAGATGCAGTCGCTTCGGCGGGCGGAACCATAGCCGCGCTGACCGACTCGCAGCTCGGAGTGCTTGGCGAGGCTATCGTGAATGCCAAATATTCTCAGAAGCAGGAATCGAACGCCGATGCCTACGGCTACGACTTCCTCAAGGCACATGGCCGAAATCCGCTGGTGCTCTGTATGTCGTTCAAGAAACTCCAGGCACTGGAAAATTCGTCGGGTACGGCGTCGCTCGTATCTTCCCTCTTCTCCAGTCACCCCGACACCGAAAAACGAATCAAGGACATCGAGAAGAAGGCCTTCAAGGAGGGGTACAAGTATCCCACCACCGCGACGGCCACCTCAAAGTCCTCAACCAAAAAGTAAGAATACAATATTAACCAGAATTAACCAGACTTGATGAGAACAAAATCATTCGCCATATCGCTCTGTGCGCTCATGCTCGCCATGGGTGCCTGCCGCAAGCAGGAGAGCCGTCTTGAGATTCAGTTTCCGGAACGCTTCGAGGGCAAGACCGTCGAGCTTATGAACTATAAGGATTCCGCACTTGTGGCCAGTGCCGTAATTACCGATGGCCGGGCGCACTTCGTGACTCAGGAATCGGACTCCCTGCGTTTCCCCGCGTTCATGCAGGTCAGCGTGGATGGTCGCATACAGGCGTTCTACGTTGCTGAGGATGGCGACGCTCTCGTCACCGACTCCACGAGCATAGCTACCGGCACGCCGCTCAACGACCGTTTCTCCGGCCTGATGGCCACACTCGATTCCATAGAGAATCTCGATGACATGGGCAAATATGTCGAATTTGTCGAGCAGCAATACAATGCCAACCGCGACAATCCTCTTGGCGACTACTTCGGCATAGAATGGCTGAAATATGCCGAGCCGGAGCGGGTTGACAGCATGCTTTCCAAAGCCGTCCCCGGGTTCCGCGATGCCAAGCGTGTGAAGTACTATGAGAATTTCGCCAAATTACGTCTCGCCACATCCCCCGGCCGCAAATATGTTGATTTCGCGGGCGAGGATGCGTCAGGACGTGCTCAGAAGCTCTCCGCACTCGTGCCGCAGGGCAAATACACCATCATCGACTTCTGGGCGAGCTGGTGTCCATACTGCATCCGCGAATTGCCCGAGCTGAAAGCGTTGCGTGCAGACTTCGGCGACAACCTGGAGATAGTAGGAGTGGCCGTGCGCGACCTGCCCGACGACACCAAAGCCATGGTCAACAAACAGGGCATCGAATGGCCCGTGCTTTACAACACGGCCCGCACCCCCTACGACATCTACGGCTTCTCCGGAATACCCCACCACATTCTGCTCGCCCCCGACGGCACCATCATCAGCCGTGGCGAGAACCCCGCCCAGCTCCGCGCCCGCCTCACCACCCTCACCAAGTAAGGTCCCAGGCGTTAGGCTTCAGGTTATTGCACATGACATTTTTGTGTAGCTGCAGCGGCCACATAAAATGTTATGTGCCATATATAATCCTGATGGCGTTGTTGGATGGAATAAGAGAAGTAATGAAAGAGCCGCCTGCAAAGGATGGCTCTTTTGAATTATGTTATGTATTCTCGTCTGAGTGAGTCAGTAATGATGCAGCATCAGTTATGGCCTGTTGTAGAGGTGGTATGTCGTTTTTGACAGCTTCAAATACTACCTCTGCGTCTAATTCAAAATATCCGTGTGCTATATGATTCCTCATTCCAACTATTGAACGCCATGGGATTTGCGGAAAGTTGGAAGATAAGAAGCCGGGTATTACTCTTTCAATACGATTGATACCTTCGCCAATTGCGGTGATTAAGGTACAATTGGCTGCGAGCAATTGCATACCTCTTTCTGAACTGTAGTAAAAATCAACAGATGTAATATCCCTATTCCAATCGGTAAGTTGTGTGATTGTACGTAGAATATCTTGGAGAGTGTCAATCGCCCTATGGGTGTCGGTGTCAGAGAATTGTGATGGAGTCATGTGAGATTCGGTCTATGAATTTCTGTGACAGATGGGAGTGTTTTCTTATCAAATCTACTGATGCCTTGAGAATTGATTCGAGGAATTCCTTAAGTGCGCACATCATGAATATTTTCGGAGGCATTTCCACAAGAATGTCTATGTCGCTGTCAGGACGGTTGTCTCCACGTGCCACCGACCCGAACAATGATAACCCCGTTACTCCAAACTCTTGTTGAATTCTTGGAAGATAACGTGTTATGATTTTTACACATTCTTTTGAATCGTACATAACTTCTGTAATGAATTATGATAGCTGCACCCGATGCGTCGCGTCCTTTTTTTGCAGACGGTTGCGTGTCGGAGTACTTGCCAACAAAAATAACAAAAATAATTCTTTTTGCAAAGTAATTTTGAGATAAGTATGGCGGGGATGTTGCACAGCAGGTGGGGCGGGAAAACTTTTGGGGCGCGGGTATGTTTCTAATTGTAGAGTGTATTACTCTTGATTAGTATCTAACTAACCCACTGACTATGGAAAATAAATCGCTTAACGCGCTGATTCGTGAGTCGGTTGTCCAAAATTGGGACAGCATGGCTCTCTCTGATATGGGCGGCATTAATTACCAGTATAAGGATGCCGCGCTACTTATCGCCAAACTGCATATCATCTTCGAAGCCGCCGGTGTACGCCCCGGCGACAAGGTGGCCATCTGCGGCAAGAACTCATCCAACTGGGCCGTGATATTCCTTTCATGCCTCACGGCGGGTGTCGTGGCAGTGCCTATCCTCCACGAATTCAAGGCCGACATGGTGCACCATCTCGTCAACCACAGCGGTTCGAAGCTGCTCTTCGTCGATGCCGCCATCTGGGAAAACCTCGACGAGAAGGTCATGCCCGACCTCGTCGGTGCAATCTATATCTCCGAACTCGGTATGCCGCTGTCGCGCAGCGAGGCCCTGACCGATGCCCGAAATAACCTCAACGAGTATTTCGGCCGTAAATACCCCTACAGTTTCGATAAGAAAGATGTGGTGTATTACGATGACAAACCCGACGAACTGGCTGTGATCAGCTACACCTCGGGCAGCACCGGAATGTCGAAGGGCGTAATGCTTCCCTACGTCAGCTTCTGGAGCAATGTGCGCTTCTGCCTTGACAACCTCGGGTTCCTCAAGCCGGGTCAGGGGGTGGTCAACATGCTTCCGCTCGCGCATCTCTACGGACTCACCACCGACATGCTGCACCCCTTCTGCAAGGGTTGCCACCTGCACTTCCTGACGCGTCTGCCGTCGCCCAAGGTTATACTGAAGGCGTTTGCCGACGTGCGCCCGACGCTCATCATCACCGTGCCGCTGATTCTTGAGAAGATTATCCGTAACAATGTCTTCCCCATGCTTGAGAAGCCGGTCATGAAGCTGCTGCTCAAGGTGCCGTTCCTCGATGACCGTCTCCTTGCCAAGATAAAGGAGAAGCTCATGGAGGCGTTCGGCGGCAACCTGTGCGAGATTATCGTGGGCGGTGCGCCGCTCAACCCCGATGTCGAGAAGTTCCTCTACCGTATCGGCTTCCCCGTGACGGTCGGTTACGGCATGACCGAGTGCGGCCCGTTGATTTCCTATGCTCCCTCAACCGAGTCGAAGCCGCGATCTGTCGGCAAGGTCGTTGACCGTATGGAGGTGAGGATTGACTCGCCCGATCCGGCAACTGTACCGGGCAACATACTCGTCAAGGGTGAGAACGTGATGAAAGGATACTACAAGAACGACAAGGCCACGCGCGAGGTCTTCCCCGACGATTCCGGCTGGATGAACACGGGCGACATGGGAGTGATCGATGCCGACGGGCACATCTTCATTTCCGGACGCTCCAAGACTATGATACTCGGTCCGTCGGGACAGAACATATATCCCGAGGAGATAGAGCAGAAGCTCAACATACTTCCCTATGTGAATGAATCGCTGATCATCGACGAGGGTGGACACCTGGTGGCGCTGATACATCCCGACTTCGAGGCGGCCAACAGCCAGCACCTCTCGGAAGAGGCCATAGAGAAAGTGATGGACGACAACCTTGTGGCCCTGAACGCGATGCTTCCGGCCTACAGCAAAGTGAAGCGCTATAAGATAATGGATGTCGAATTCGAGAAGACCCCGAAACGCTCCATCAAACGCTTCCTCTATCAACCCTGACCGCGCTCAGATCACATGCTTATCGTAGGGATGCACGTGTTCCGTGCATCCCTACAGTATTCGTAAACCGGCAGATAATCTTATCTGTAATCGGTTTCGAGGAAGTCGAGGGATTTGTCGACTTTTATTCCACCCTGCACGGAGAGCTTTATGCCTAATGCCGCTCCAAGTCCGGCCTCAGGGTTTTCTTCAAATTTGCGGAGTGCCTTGAGCATTGTGATGCGGTCGGCTTTCTCATAATGGTCGCGGCCCGCGACGGGGGTCATCGCCCGTCGCGAAGCCTGGATTCCAGTTGCCGTGAAGTGATGCTGGCCGGTACTTTCAGAAGCTTCCAGAATAAGTCCTGGAAGTCCCGACAGTTTCCATGGGCCATCCTGTATAGGAATATCCACGGCAAACCATGCCGTCCACTCCCGTCCCCGGTAGCTGCATGTCGCCATGCCGCAGTCGTAATCGAGGATGTTTCTTGTCGAATCGGCTATTTCCCAAGTCTGGGCTTCATAGGGTTCGGTGTATGTGAACATCATCGCGATCTGGCCGTCATAAACCTCGGTTTCCCCCTTGGCTTTTGATTTGAATATATACATCGGAATCTTGCGCGAGGGCACAGATTTCAGGTCGCCCGATGTGAAAGCGGCCATCTTCATCTGATTGTAGATTTCCCGGCCTTCAGGCGTGTACTCCAGAGAATCGACAAACTCCGTCTCCGGGCTGAAAAACTTCGATTCCGTCGCGTTTGCAAGCAATGTCAGCTGATGGTTCTGCTCCTTGCCCGAACGGTGGAAATGCCTGTAATTATAGCTGACCTCTATGTCGGCTTTCTCCTGTGCCGACGCAGTCAGAGCCGCAAGACACATAACGGTTAAGGTGAGTGACTTTTTCATTTTCGCAGGGAGATTGTGAACAGCAGCTCGCGGCCCCGGAGCCATCGCTGCGACTCGAACGAGGAGAGCTGGCTGTAGGTTGTGTAATTGTATGAGCGTTGGTTGAATATGTTGTTGAGCGTCGCTGAGAGCTCTATGCGCTTGCTGAGCTTATAGACCAACTTGGTGTCGAGCAGCAACACGTTTTTATATTTTCCGGATGTAAGTTCATTGCGGTAATGCTCACCGATTATGCGCCATTCCCACTTTGCGTGCGGCATGATGTTGATGAGCAATGAGTTCTCCATGCCGCTCAACCATGAGTTCCTGACACTGTTCATTTTCAGACGGATCTCGGAGAAGTCGATTGAGTAATCGAAACTCAGCCAGCGTAGCGGGGTACCGTTGATTTTTGCGCCGATGCTCCAGCCGGTGCTTACAGAATTGACCGCCTCGTTATCGGAGAACAGATGCGATTCATTGCTGCTGAATGAGCCGTTCACATTGACGCTTCCGCGCATGAAGTCGAGCGTCTTGCCCACATTTCCCATCGCCATGAGGTTCTGCCCGTCGCTCGCGGCATCAGCATAGGAATACACAATGTAGTCGCCATACAGCCGCTGCACCATGGTGTAGGGCAGGTGAGACCATGACTGCATGACCATCGCGTTTGCAAACAGGCCGTGGCGGGTATGCTTGTAAGAGAGGCTTGCCGACACGCGTTGCGATGTCGAATTGTAGAAATTGTCCACACCCTGCCGGAATGTACGGTAGTCGGTCATCGTGAGGCCCGGCTGAATCATGTTCAGATCCATAGGCGTGCGGCCCGCTCCGCCACGCAGCGTTGCCGAGAAGCGGTTGTCGGGTTTCCAGTTCACGCTAAGCGACGGAGAGAAATATACTTCGGAACGGTTGGCGAGAGCCTTGTCAAAAGTGTAATGTGAGAAACTTACGGGAGCATTGAGTGTGAAGTTCACGCGCTTCACCCAATATTCGAACTTAGGTGTGGCATACAGGGTGAAATAGTTTGTGTTCAACACATTTCGTGTCGTTCCCGCAATTTCGGCGGGTATGTCGGGCAACTCGCTGTTCAGTGAGCGCAGGTACCCCTTCACACCTCCTTCAAGACTTATCGTCAGGCCTTTCACAGAAAATGCGTATGCCGCGCTCTCATGTGTGTAAAAAGCATGGTTGCCTAAAGACTGGTTAAAACGCTGTTCGCCGCTGTGTACACCCGCTGTATATACGTTGAGTGTCTGCGGCAGCGATTCCCATTCGTTATTGCTCTGGAATGTCACGAGATGCTTGCCGTTGAACCGCTTTATCATCTTGAACCTGTTGCTGACATAGTAGTCAGGCAGATATGCCGACTGGCTGTTGGGCAAAGAGCCGGTCATCGTGAGCCTTATATTGTCCCAGTCTATGTTGGTCGAGAGGGTATTGTTGATGAACATGGTCTTTTTATTGACCTCATATATGAACTTGCCCGATAGTGAATGGGTGCGGTCAAGTCCGTCGCGGTTCTCGGTCACAACGCGGTCACCGCTTTCAAGAAAGTAGGTGGTTGTGTTGGTGGCCCGGGCGGTGACGCGGTTGAACGAGTAATCGACCTGCGCCTTGAACTCTCCATTCTTCAGCTTCCAAAGACTGTTGGTCGATACCAGTGCGGAGCGGTTGAACAGTGTGCGCTTGCGGCTCAGCGAGGGAACGCCCGGCAACGAGACGCTTACATATCGGCTCAGTCCTGTTTCGCGCCGCGACGCGAAGAAATCCGTGGCGTTGGCCGACAGGTCTTCGCCGGTGTTGTTTGTCTTGACGGTCGTTATATTCTGGAACCCCGACATGACGGCCATTGCAAACAGCTCGGCGTCCCATGCCGCTCCCGACGGTTGCCATGACCAGCCACCTCCCGCATCGCCATGGAAAGTCCATGTTGCCTTGGCCTTGTTTTTGAGTTTCAGGTTGATTGCAGCCTTGTCGGAGAAACTTATGCCCGACAGCACCTGCATGGGCTGATGGTTCTCCATCACCTCCACGGCTCCGACATCATCATGGCTTATGCCGTTGGTGGCGATTCCATATTTGCCGCCCAACAGGTCAGCTCCCTCGATATAGAATTTGTTGATGTCCTCGCCCTGATATTGTATCTTGCCGGTGTTCGACACGTCTATGCCCGGCATACGTTTCAGCACATCGCCTATGCTGCGGTCCTGAGCCTGTGCGAAACTCCCTACATTGTAGGTGATTGTGTCACCTTGCTCACGTATGCGGTCGGCCTTCACGGCAACCTCTTTGAGCATTGTGGCCGAAGCCTCCATGACCACAGTCACCGGGAGCTCAACGCTGTCAAGAACGACTGTCTGCTTGGCGAAACCCATCATCGAAACGTCGAGTGTGTGGCCTTTGGTCTCGGCGGCTTGTATGGAGAACCGGCCGTTGTTGTCGGAAGTGGCATACTTCCGTATCTTACCGGCAGGATTGCGCAGGATGACCGATGCTCCGGTCAGCGGCTCGTTCGAGCCTTCCTCCACGACAATTCCCGAAACATCGGTCTGAGCCACGCCCGCGAGCGCGACCAGCATAAATGCCAATATGCACGTCAGCCGGATCATTCGTGGTAATCGGTTTCAAGGAAGTCGACATGCAGGTCTGCCTGCGAGCTGTCGTTGTTATTTTTCATTTCAATCCTCTCGCCGCCAGGGGTGTTGCTTATAAGCGCGTTAACCATAGTTGCGCCATTGGTCAGGTAGCTCCGGCCAATTTTAAGCATGTCCCGACGCTTCATCCTGTCATATTTCTTCGGATTGTAGATTGGCATTATCGGGTTATCGCAGGCTTCGATGCCGGTTGCAATGAAGTGATGTTGACCGGAGCTGTCGCTTGCTTCAAGAATCAGCCCCGGCAGTCCGCATAACTTCCATGGGCCGTCTTGCAGGGGGATGTCGGTCGTGAACCATACTGTCCAATGCCGCCCGTGATAGTCTGTCGCGGCCATCACGCATTCATAGTTGAGTACGTTTTTTATCGAGTCGCCGATTTCCCATCGCATTTCGGCGAGAGGTTCCGTATAGTACCCGAACTCCGACATCCCCGCCTGGTCATATACGGTTACGGTCGAATCATCAAGTGATTTGAACACATACATTGATCCGTTTTTGGCAGGAATCGCAGACTCATCTTTTGTTTCGATATATTTTTTGATACCCTCATGCAGGAGCCGGTCACTCAGGGCCCTGCCCGACGGAGTGGAATCGAGCGAGTCGAGATATTCGGTGTGCGGGCTGAAAAACTTTGAGTACCTGCTGTTGGCGAGAAGCAGCATGACATACTCGTCATCGTATGCTTTCGCATCGGTTTTAAGACGCTTATGGGCATACGAGTAACTGACCTTCACCTCGGCGTGTGGGAAGTCTTTACTCTTTGCGTAAGCACCCGGAGCATAGAGTAGGGTCAATAAGGCAAATATCAGACAAAAATGCTTCATGATCACAGCTTTTATTCACAGAGAACATCTCCTATGGCAAAATTACAAAATAAATGCCATTCCCCCAAGCCTGACCGAAGCAAAAAATATGGAGACTAACGCATTGCAGATTGCATGAACGTAGGTACAAACTGTATGCCAAGAACAGCAGCTATGCGGAAGAAACTGGATAGATGTATATCCGCTTTACCATTCTCGACACGTGCTATATAGCTCTGCTCCCGTCCAAGTTGTTCTGCAACCTGCTTTTGGGTCAGATTCAGTTCTTTACGACGTTCACGCAGCATATTGCCATAGAACCATGCGAGAGATTCTTCATCAAATTTCTCACGTTCAGCCGAGCCTTGCTTGCCATAACGTCTGTCAAGGTCATCATTTACTGTTGAGAGCTTGATTAATTTGTCTACATTTATCTTTCTCATAATTCCAAATTATTTAATATCGTTTCTGCTTTTTCGATTTGTTTACGGTAATCTTTGTTATCTTTCTTCAGGAAACCATTTAGCAATATTACGTTCTTAGACTCAATCATATTATCATGGTCTATGGCGAATAAAATATTTCGGTATTCATTGGTACCAACGGAAACTCTCATCTCATACAGATTTGTATTATCAAGATGTTTTACAAACTTTGTGGATACATTATAGACGGTGGCTATCACATTCATCACATAGTCCATCTTGGTTTGCACCTTTGGCGGCAATGAATCGAAGAACGTTTCAAATTCTGGTGTTTTGAAAATCGTTCTCACATATTGAGAATTGGTTTCATCCTGATTCATGTTGCAAAGATAACTAATTAGTAATATTTTAACAAATAAAATCTAAAGAAAGTTGTTAGATTTATAAATTGTAATCAATAGTAGGCCGGCTGAATTTGTTGCAGCTGACGGGTGGACGGATAAACGAAAAACCGCCGGATCCGAAGAACCGACGGTTTGACAGAATTTGTGCGCACGATAGGACTCGAACCTACACGTCGCAAGACACCAGATCCTAAGTCTGGCGCGGCTACCAATTACGCCACGTGCGCCTTTCCACCTGCAAAGTTACAAAAAAATCCCGTCCCACCAAAATATCTTTCCCTATTTCGAAAATTTCAGAAACAACAAATTATTACTTAGATATTCCGGTTATTGATTTTATCAAATCTTCGTCAATACCGGCCTCACGAAGTTTCTGGGCAGTCTCTATGCGAATACGTTTTTCTCCGATGGCTATTCCCCGTTCTTCTCCGATGGCTATTTACATTGACACTACTTATTTAATTAGAGCGCGACATCCGGATGAATGTCGCGCTCTTTAAAGGATCATTGAGGCGGGGGTGGGTCAGATGGTGCGGGTGATGGGCCAGACGAAGGCGCGGAGGCCCAGCTTGGGCTTCTCTTCGTCGATGGCGCGGAGACGGTCGAGAACCGCGTCTACACGGTCGTCCTCGACAAAGGTCAGCATCGCCGATGCCAGCGAGGGCCATGCGTGCGTGCCGAAGTGAGGCTCGCCGGTTTTTGTGCCCCGCCCCTGCACCGTGCCGAAGGATGTGAATCCACGGCACGATGAGGCGTTGAGTACTTCTATGACCTTCTCGTGGTGGGCAAGGTCGTAGGCTATGAATATTGCTTGCATTGTAGTTCTTTTAGTTGTTTGTATTCTTGGCTTCGAGGCGCGCGCGGTGCTTCTTGCGCTGGTTCTTGATGCCGTTGCCCGCGAACACGCAGTAGAGCACCGGAACGAAGAGCAGCGTCAGGATGGTCGAGAAGGTAAGACCGCCGATCACGGCCACACCCATGGGTCGCCACATCTCGGCACCCTCGCCCGATCCGACTGCCATCGGAACCATACCGAGGATGGTGGTCAGCGTGGTCATCACCACCGGACGCAGACGCGAGCGTCCTCCGTCGATCACCGCACGGCGTATTGACATGCCGCGCTCTCGGTTGAGCGTGATGTAGTCAATGAGCACGATACCGTTCTTCACCACAATACCGATAAGCATGATGGCTCCAATCATTGACATGACGTTGAGCGTATGTCCAGTCAGCCAAAGAATCAGGAACACACCGGAGAACGCGAACAGAAGCGAGGTCATGATGATGCCCGGATATGTGAACGACTCGAACTGGGCGGCCATCACGATATATACCAGGATGATGATCAGCACTCCGAGCAGCAACAGGTCGGAGAATGAATCCTGCTGGTCCTCATAAGTACCCGCAAGGCTGATGGAGATTCCCGTGGGTATGTGCATGTTGTCAATCTGTGCCTGGGCATCGGCCACAACCTGGCTCATCGGCACGCCGTCGACAACGGCCTTGACCGTGATGATACGCTCGCGGTCCTTACGCTCTATGGTGGGCGGTGTGAAACGCTCCACAACCGTGCCGAGTTCCTTGAGGCGTATGCCCTGGCCCGACGGGGTGTAGATGAGTATGTTCTCGATGTCGGAAATCTGGGTACGGTTCTCCGGTGCATACATCACCTTGATGTCATACTCCTCACCATCCTCGCGGAACTGCGACGCCGTGGCACCGTTGATGCGGTTGCGCAGGTACATAGCGGCGGTCTGGAGGTTGATGCCGTACATGGAGAGCTTCTCGCGGTCGAAGTCAACCTGATACTCCGGCTGGTAGTCAGAGCGTGAGATTGTTATGTCGGCCGTGCCGTTTATGCCGGCGAGAATCTGCTTGAGGTCGCGGGCCACGCTGTCGGTTTCCTCGAAGTCGTAACCGTAGATCTCGAAGTCAACGGTGGCCTGGCCACCCATGCCGCCGCTCATGCCGCCGCCGACCATGACCTGAGCCTTCTTGAAGTCGGGGAACATCGTGTCGATGTCCTTACGCATCTCGTTGGCTATCTCTACGATGCCACGGTCACGCTCGGTCGAGCTGGTCAGACTGATGTTCATCGAGATGATGTGGGCACCGTTGTCGGAGAGCGAGGCGAACGTGTTGTCGGAGCTTGCGGGGCCGACAGTGTAGTTCGACACCTTGATTTCCGGATATTTATTGCGCCAGAGCGAGTCGAGGCGTGCGGTGACCTCCTCGGCATACTCCACGCGTGAACCGATAGGCAGCTCAAGGTTGACACCGATACGGGCGTTGTCCTGCGTCGGGATGAACTCTGTGCCGACACCCTTCATGAGGAACAACGAGCCGACGAAGATGCCGAGACAGATCAGGATTGTCACGCCACGGTGTCCTACCACCTTGTGCAACAGTCCGGCATAGGCGTTGTCGAACTTGTCGAGAGCGTGCTCGATGGGTGTGTACCAGTTCTTCTTCTTACCCTTGCCCTGGTCCTGCTTGCGCAGACGGAGCCACTGGCTGCAGAGCATTGGGGTGAGCGAGAGGGCGCAGGTGGTGGAGATGATCATCATGATTGTGACCATCCATCCGAGCTGGCGGAAGAGCACACCGGTCATACCGGTGACGAGAGTCAGCGGGAAGAACACCGCGATAAGGGTCAGCGTCGAGGCGATTACCGAGATGGCCACCTCATTGGTGCCATGCACGGCGGCTTGACGCGGGTCGGCACCACGTTCTATGTGGGTTGTGACATTCTCCAGGACCACAATCGCGTCATCGACCACCATACCGATTGAAATCGATAGCGCCGAGAGCGAGATGATGTTGAGCGTGTTGCCCGTGGCGTAGAGATACACGAACGAGGCAATGAGCGATACCGGGATCGTGATGACGATAATCATCGTGGCGCGCCAGCGTCCGAGGAAGAGGAACACCACAATCATGACGAACAGAAGGGCGTAGAGCACCGTCTCGACAAGCGAGGCGATCGTGTTGCGGATATTGTCGGAGGTATCGACAATCACACCGATCTTAACGTCAGAGGGGAGGCTCTTCTGGAGCTTCGGCAGCATCTCCATAACCTTGTTGGAGATCTCCACCGAGTTCGCGCCCGACTGCTTCTGGATGACAATCATCGCGCCCTCGGTGCCGTTGTTGTATGTCTGCTGGGTGCGCTCCTCAAGAGTGTCCTCGATGCGTGCCACATCCTTCAGATAAACAATCTTGCCGTTGAAGCTGCCCACAGGAATATCCTTGAGCTGCGATGTAGACTCGAACTCTCCCTGCACGCGGAGCGCATAGGTGTTTGAACCGATGTCGAACGATCCGCCCGGCACGTTCTTGTTCTCCGCGCCGATAATTCCGGCCACCGTCTCGACCGAGAGGTTGTATGCCTCCAGACGGTTCGGGTCGATGTACACGTGGACCTCACGTTTCGGCGCACCCGAGATCGACACCGTACCGACACCGTCGACGCGGGCAAGCGGGTTGGCCACGTTCTCGTCGAGAATCTTGTAGAGACCCGGCATACTCTCGCTCGCCTCGACCGACAGCAGACAGATAGGAATCATGTCGGTCGAGAACTTGAAGATGATCGGGTTCTCCGAATCGTCGGGGAGCTGCGATTCGACCATGTCGAGTTTGTCGCGCACGTCGTTGGTGAGCACGTCGATGTCATAGCCATATTCGAACTCGAGGGTTATGACCGAGGTGTTCTCGCGCGAAGTCGAGGTGATGTGCTTGAGGTGCTCCACGGAGTTGAGCGTGTTCTCAAGAGGCTTTGTCACATTCTGCTCTATATCCTTCGCGCTCGCGCCCGGATACATCGTGATCACCATGATGGTGTTCGTATCGATGTCGGGATAGAGGTCGATAGGGAGCTTGGCCAGGGAGAAAAGTCCCAGGATGATCACCGTCACGAAGCATAACAACGTGGTGATCGGCCGTTTTACTGCTGATCCGTAGAGACTCATTTCGCTATATTGACTTTAATACCGTTTGCAAGTTTGGCCTGTCCGCTCACAACGACCTTCGAACCCGGTTCCACACCCGACAGCAGCTCATACTCGCTGCCGAGACGCTGGCCGAGCTGCACCTGGTTGAACGATACGGTGCCGTCGGAGTTGTAGACATATATGTACTGGTTGCCTGAGCCCTGCTGTTTCACCACGGCCTTGTCGGGAACGACCACGCGCTCAGCCTTGCCGAGGTTGAGGGTCACGCGGCCGAACATTCCGGGGAGCACGCGGCCATCGGCGTTGGCGAGTGTGATCTCCACGCCGAACGTGCGGCTCGCCGGGTCAACCGTAGGCATGACGGTTGTGACGGTGCCTTGGAAACTCTCGTCGCCATAAGTGTCGAACTTTATGGCCGCCGGCATACCCTTGTGTACACGCGGAAGCTCGCTCTCGGTCACGTTGATTACAATCTTGACCGGCTGTATGCGGGCCACTGTCACGATAGGCAGGTTGCCGGTCATGTCGCCCGGGTCATAGTTGCGTGCCGTCACCACGCCCGATATGGGGGAGGTGAGCACCGTGTTCTCCTGAGCGTTGCGCAGCGTACGCTGTGCCTGGGCCAGGGAGTTCTTCGCGTTGATGAGCTGTATCTCCATGGCATCGACCTGCTGCTTGGTGCCTCCTCCGATCTTGAAGAGTTCGACGGCGCGGTTGTAATTCACCTGCACGTTCTCAAGGTTGGCCTTGGCGTTGTTGACCTGGGTCTCGTAGCTGAAAGTGTTGACATCGTCGAGCACGGCTACACGCTGGCCGGCCGACACGCGCTGACCCTCGTCAACGAGAATTTGCTTGATGCGGTTGGGCATGCTCGAAGAGATGTTGTTGATGATCTGGGCCTCCACGCTTGCGGTGTAGGTGCCGAGCTGGTCAACCACGCGTGAGTCTACGGTCTCGACCTTCACTACGGGCACTGCCTCCTCCTTGGCAGCGGCGGCAGTTTTCTCATCCTTGCCGGAGCAGGCGGTCAGCGCGAGCGCGGCAAGACAAAGCGGATATGCAAAATATTTGTTCATGACGTTTGATTATTTTCCTGTTGTGGTTGTTTCTGCCGGAATGCCGAGGGCTTCCTCCTTGCCGAGCAGTGTGTCAAGCTCGCTTGTGCTGACAAGATAATTATAGATTGACTGGAGATAGGCGAGCTGTGCCGATGTGTTGGCAATCTCGCTGTCGCGCAGGTCGAGGTAGGTGGCCGCACCGATCTCGAAACTCTTCTGCATGATTTCAAGTGCCTTCGATGCCTGGCGCACGCCGTTCTCGCTTGAACTTATCTGGCGCACCTGACGGTCTATGTTGTCGAGGGCGAGGTCAACCTGCATGTTGAGCGAGTTGACAAGGTTCTCGCGCTGCAGGTCGAGCTCCTTGACCTGCACCTCGGCCTGACGGAGCTTCTGGAGCTTGCTGCCCCCCGAGAAGATCGGCACCTGAAGGGCGAGACCTACGGTGGAGTAGGGGTTGAAGCTCTGGTTCTTGAACGCGTTGCCGTTGCTCATGGCGTTCCAGTTGATGTTGAACGTTGCCGACAGCGACGGCACCCATGCCATCTTCTGGAGAGTTACGTTCTGGGCGGCCAGCTTGCAGTTCAGGTCCATGGAGCGCAACGAGGTGTTGCGGCTCAGGTTGCGGTCTCCTTCGAGCTGGTATCCGTACATCTCCCGCTTCATGTCCTTGAGGTCTATCGTGGGCATGACGGCCACCTCGTGGTCAATGCCCATCAGCACCTTGAGCTGTAGCTGGCACTGCTTCACTGCTATGTCGGCCTGAAGAAGTTCGGGTTCGACGTTTGTGACCTGCACCGAGCTGCGGAGCACATCATATTCCGATGCTGTTCCGGCCTCGAACTGCTTCTTGTAGACTCCGGCATTGAAGACGGCCAGGTCGTAGTTGGCGCGTATCACCTCGCGCGAGTCGATGGCGAGCATCAGTGCGTAATAAGCCTGATTGATGTTGTTCACGAGGTCAAGACGCGATGCGCGGGCCGACTCCAGGCTCTGGAGAATCTGCGTGTCGCTCAGACTGATCGACTTCCAGAGCGAGGCGTTTACAAGCGGCATGGCGGCCGAGAAGCCGAAGTTCCACACATTGTCGGTACCCATCTTGAACTGCTGCGACTGTCCGCCCATGTCCATGCTGACGGTCTGCAGCTCGATGCTACGCTGATAAGCTCCTGAAAAATCTATGGTGGGGAACAGGCTGGCAAGAATCTCCTTCTTGCTGTAGTCCATGCGTTTCACTTCAAGGTTGGCGACTTTGACAGTCTGGCTTTCCTGAAGCGCGATGGCCACGCATTCCTCCCGTGACAGTCTCAATGTGTCCACCGTGGTCTGCGCAGCCGCGGCGGATGCTCCTGCCCACAGCAGCGCGGCCGGCAGGAGATGTCTGAAGAATCTCATTCTTTTGTGACTTTGTCGTTTATGTTGTTATTGATGTTATCTTTGTAGGTAGGGCAGTCTGTGGCCTTCATACCGAATTTACCGGCGAGACGGTCGAGTGTGTCCATTCCGGACGGCGTGGCGATGCTTCGCAGAAAACCGAGTGCTATGGCGTTGTAAGCCTCGACCATCGTTATGCCCGGGGGGAAGAACTCCTCTATGCGTTTCAGCGACTCCATCTGCACCCTTATGAGCGGTATGATCACGTTGTAGTTGCTATCTTTGCGGAACACTCCCTGGCGTACGCCCATGTCGATGGCCTCGCGTATGTAACCTACCCACTTCATCGAGTTTGACTCGTAATCGCCGCGCAGGTGATTGCAACGCTCGTCCATGTCGCGGAAGAAGTTCGCGCTCAGTTTGCTCATGGTCTGCTGGTGGTAGATCATGACGTTGGCCATAATCTCCATCATGTTGTCCGAACGCTTGTAGATTTCCTGAAGATGGCGGAGATATTCGTTATGAAGATGCTCCATGACAGTGCGTATCATGTCATCCTTGCTGCCGAAAATCTCGTAGAGCGTACGCTTTGACATCGAGAGCCGCTTTGCCAGCAGGTCCATGGTGGTATGGGCCGGCCCTTTTTCCGCCAGTACGGGGAAAATGCGGTCAACGAGTTCGCCGAGTTGTTCAGATGTGATTTCTATTTTCTCCATTGCGGCGCAAAATTAATTAAAAAACTGAAAACTGCAAAATAGTTTTCAGTTTTTTAATACTTTTACGCACGCTTTTCGGTGGTCAACGCCTGATTTGTCTCTTTCAGAGGCGTGTGATGTCGGTCACGAGGCCTTCGCGGTTCAGGATTACGTGGGGGAAGATTGTCATGGCCTCGCGGCGGAACGCATCCTCATCTTTGTAGCGCGAGGAGTAATGTCCGGTCAGCAGAGCCTTGGCTCCCGCGTCGCGGGCTACCATGGCCGCCTGGCACGCCGTGCTGTGGAAACGCGCCTTGGCCTCGGCGGCATGTTGCTCAAGATAGGTCGTCTCGTGGAACATCAGGTCAACCGGCCCGATCCTTTCCGCAAGCCCGGGCATATATATGGTGTCGCTGATGTGGGCGTAGCTGAGAGGCTTGTCGGCCTCGGTTGTGAGCAGTGCGTTCGGCACGACGGTTCCGTCGGGCTTCACGAAGTCAGCCCCCTCCTTTATATCACGTATCCGCGCCACCGGAACCTGATGGAAGTCTATCATGTCGCGGCGAATGTGACGCAGCCCCGGCTTCTCCTCGAATATATAACCTACGGCCGGAACGCGGTGATGCAGCTTGACGGTGCGCACCGTGAGCGACGGAGTTTCGAGAATCAGCGCGTCTTTCGGCTCGATGATGTCGAACTCCAGGTTGAACGACAGGTCTTTTGCAAAGAAATCGAGAATCTGGCGCAGTATCCTCTCGCCGTCGGCAAATGTATGGACTGTGATTTTACCGCCCGTCCCACCCAGAGCGAGCGTTGACAGCAGCCCCGGCAGTCCGAGCACATGGTCGCCGTGCAGATGGGTCAGGAAGATGTGGCTCAGTCGTGAGAATTTCAGGCGTGCGAACTGGAAGGAACGCTGCGCCCCTTCACCGCAATCTACCATGAACAGGTTGTCGCGATGGTTCACGACTGTACACGACGGCTGATGCTTGACGGTCGGCTTGGCCGAGCCGCATCCCAATGTATGAATGCTGAATTTCGACATATCGCTCTGTTTTTGGCCTACAAATATAATCAATATTTGGCGGATGTTAAAATTATAATTAATTTTGTGGTGTGAAAAGGCTTTTGGCAAAATACGTGTTTTTGGTGGCGATGGCTCTCGCTGCCTTCAATGTCATGGCTTCTCCTGCCGGTGGCGGGGAGTATGTCGACTCGGTGCGTGTGCTCGGCGAGCTGAATGTGGTGGCTCTCAAGCAGGCGCAGATGGTGCGCGACGACGCCATGGCCTCGACCGTGATAGGACGCGCCGAGCTCGAACAGCTCAATGCCGTGGCCATAAAGGGAATATCTGACGTGGTGCCGAATTTCTATATCCCCGATTACGGCTCGCGTATCACCTCGTCGATGTATGTCCGCGGCATTGGCGCGCGCATGGACCAGCCTGCGGTCGGACTCAGCATCGACAATGTGCCCTTCCTTAATAAGAACGCTTATGACTTCGATTTGGCCGACATCGCTTCGGTCGAGATGTTGCGCGGCCCCCAGTCAACCCTCTATGGCCGCAACACTATCGGCGGACTTATAAACATCACCACGCTCTCGCCGCTCCGTTACCAGGGGTGGCGGTTCATGGTGCAGGGTGCCCGTGGCAACGAGTGGAAAGCCTCGGCCGGATGGTATCATAAGTTCGGTCCGCGCGCCGGAACGGCGATAATCGCCTCATTCTCGCACCTCGGCGGTTTCTTCCGCAATAATTACAACGGCAAGCTGCTCGACAGGGAGACTTCCGGATCGCTCCGCTGGAAGCTGGAGATGCCGCTCTCTTCAAGTGTCATGCTGCGCAACGCAGCCTCGGCCTCGCTGCTCCGTCAGGGTGGCTATCCTTATGAATATGTCGCGACCGGGGAGATAAATTACAACGACACATGTTTCTACCGCCGCTTCATATTCAACGACGGTCTCACGCTCGGCTGGCGTGCCCCCGGCTTCTCGATGACCTCGATAACCAGCGTGCAGTATCTTGACGACAACATGACGCTCGACCAGGATTTCCTCCCCCTGCCATATTTCACTCTCACGCAGCGGCAGAAGGAGACCGGTGTGACAGAGGACCTCGTGTTCCGTGGTGACCGGCTCGACGGGCGTTACGAGTGGGTGGCGGGTGCGTTCGCCTTCTACAAGCATACCGACATGAAGGCTCCGGTGACTTTTAAGGATACCGGAATAGCGACATTGATAGAGAGTCACCGCAACGAGGCCAATCCCGACTATCCCATAGCATGGAACAGCCGTGAGTTCACGCTCGGGAGCGCGTTCACGATTCCCACTTACGGTGCCGCGCTTTACCATGAGTCCACATTCCGGCTCGGACGTTGGAAGCTCTCGGCCGGTCTCCGGCTCGACTGGGAGGAGTCGCGTCTCCGTTACCACAGCGAGTGCCATACAGGCTACGAGGTTATGCGCCTCAATGCCGACGGATCGCTGTCGCACAGCCGCGACGTGGTGATCGACATTGATGACCGTGGCAGCCTGCGCCGCAGCTATTTCAACTGGCTCCCGAAAATCAGCGCTCTCTACGAACTGCCCATGGATGGAGAGAATAATGTCTATGCCAATGTGTCGAAGGGTTACAAGTCGGGAGGTTTCAACACACAGATGTTTTCCGACGTGCTCCAGCAGCGGCTCATGGGCATAATGGGAATAGGCGCGAAATATGACGTTGACGATGTGGTCGGGTACCGCCCCGAGTACTCATGGAACTATGAAATCGGTGCGCATCTCACATTTCCCGCCGCCAGGCTGTCGCTCGACTTGTCGGCATTCTGGATAGACTGCCGCGACCAGCAGCTCACCATGTTCCCCTCCGGTTCGACCACCGGCCGCATCATGACCAACGCCGGACGCACCCGCAGCGTCGGTGCCGAGCTGGCGGCACGCTGGAATCCGGTATCGACCCTGGAGCTGGCGGCGAGCTACGGTTTCACCGACGCGCGTTTCCGCGAGTTCTTCAACGGAATAACCGATTACGCGGGCCGAGTCATACCGTACGCCCCGCGCAACACCTTGTTTATATCTGCCGGATACACGTTCCGGTTCCGAAACAGTGTGGTGCGCGGTCTGGAACTTGGAGCCGACCTGCGCGGCACGGGCAAGATATACTGGAACGAGGCCAACACCCTGTCGCAGCACTTCTATACGCTTCTCGGCGCATCGGTAGCCGTGAGAGGGGAGTGGTGGAGCCTTCAGCTCTGGGGAAAGAACCTGACCGGCACGCGCTACTCCACATTCTACTTCATGTCGATGGGCAACGAGTTCCTGCAGCGCGGCCGCCCCATGCAGCTCGGAGCCACCCTCCGCCTCAACTTCTGAACCGGACAGGCCCGGTGCCCCGCCCCGCCCCGCGCTGCCCCGCGATAACTCGAGATAAACCGAGATAACCCGAGCTGCCTCGAGATAACCTGGATTACCCCGAGATACCCCGAGTTGCCCCGCCGTGCTACAATAACAGAACGCATATCGCGTTCTAATAAAGGTAATAAAAACTACATAGATTTTCAATCAATATGAAACATTCACTCGTTTTCGGAACTGCCCTGGCTGCAGCCCTTGTCTTTTCCTCATGTCTTAAGGATAACGACGTCAATTCAGCAACAAATACGGTGACCATACCGGCATTCAACCTCTACACGCCCATATCGGGCATGGCTGTTCCTTCTACCGGTCTCGCATATTACAGTTTCTCAACCGCGTTTCCTGAGCAGACCATCACAATCGATGTCGATAATATGTCCTTGCCCGGCGGTGGCACAGGTGGTTTCAAGACAGCCGCCATGCCTTTCGCGCAGGGACAGATGTCTGTTGACGGAATGAACTGCCTTACCCTGGCGTTCTCAAGCGAGAACGCCGGTGTTTCAGGAAACCGGGTCACTGACCTTAACGCTCTTGTCACCCAGGCTGTCTACGCTCCAGGCGACCAGGAGATTCCCGGCTACAAACGGCTCATCCCCGGCACTACGCTCCAGTATGTAGTCATGCAGTACAATCTCAACGACACGTGGCGCGTGCGCACTTTCTGGCCCGACATGACATTCCGCGGCTCGACCACCACAACCTATCCGGAGGATATGACTGATCCGTCGGGCTCGAAACTGACTTTCCAGAACGACGACATAGCCTACCGCGTCGTGATGGAGCTGACCAAGGAGTATGCTCTCACCGGCAAGGCGGATATAATTTTCTACAATGCCAAGTTCGCTCCAAAGGCTCCGGAGATTACCGTCGTGCTCAAGAATCTCGACGTGAAGTTCTCCAGTGCCGGCTACACCCTCAGCGGCAAGGATCTCATCCCCTACATGGTCGAGTCGGGTGCGCTTCAGGAGACGCCTCGCTTCAAGTTCAACTCAATCTCCGTCGACTGCACCAGCGACCTCACCACATCCATCATCACCTACCAGGTAGCCGGTGTCTACAATGGCCGCTTCCAGGGCCAGAGTGTCGCCCGGTCATCGAAATGACAAGAAAGTGCCGCTTTATAATTGCAAATAACCTCTGACTGATAGTATGATGTCATTATGACGCGTCTTCCTCAGGAAAGGCGCGTCTTTCATTTTTCCACATTCGGGAGTCTGCTACCGCACGTGTCGCGAGTGTTTCTCTTACAAATAAAAAAATATTTGGATTTTTATTTGTTCATTAACTAAAATTTAAGTATTTTTGCCGATAATTGACGGGGTATAGAATGCCCCTGATACCGTTGAAATTCGATAACTAACTTAACATTAACACGATATGAATCTATTGTGCGAAATAGGCAACGGCGCGTTGTCGATCACGGCCACCCTTACGGGCATTGGTCTCGTGTTCGCCGCACTGCTTATTGCAAAATTGATTTCACCGAAATCCTATTCGGTAAAGAAGGCCGAGCCTTATGAATGTGGTATCCCTACGCGTGGCGCGTCAATGATCCAGTTCAAGGCCGGCTATTATATTTTCGCCATCCTCTTCCTCCTGTTCGATGTCGAGGTGGTTTTCCTTTACCCGTGGGCTACAGTGATGCGCAGTCTCGGACCGCAGGGCATCCTCTGTATCGGAATCTTTATGTTTGTCCTCATAATGGGCCTGGCTTATGCCTGGCGGAAAGGAGCGCTTAAATGGGAGTAAGTATAAAGAGCATGTCGCGCGACGACTTCAAGAACAATGACTACATTGACAAGCTTGTAGAGGAACTCAACGCGACCGGTGCCAATGTGATGGTTGGCAAATTCGACGATCTTATCAACTGGGGTGTGGCAAACTCGCTCTGGCCCCTCTGTTTCGGAACGAGCTGCTGCGCTATCGAGTTCATGAGCCTCGGTGCCGCACGCTACGATATGGCGCGCTTCGGTTTCGAGGTGGCGCGTAACTCGCCCCGTCAGGCCGACTACGTGATGGTGCAGGGTACTATAGTGCACCGCATGGCTCCTGTCATGCGCCGTCTTTATGAGCAGCTTGCCGAGCCCAAATATGTGATTGCCTGCGGCGGTTGCGCCGTTTCGGGCGGCCCGTTCAAGAACTCCTATTGCGTGGTTCCGGGTGTTGACCAGATTCTTCCGGTCGATGTCTACATCCCCGGTTGCCCTCCGCGTCCGGAGGCAATGTTCTACGGCCTGATGCAGCTCCAGCGTAAAATCAAGGTCCAGAAATTCTTCGGCGGCGTGAACCGCAAGGAGAAAATCGAGGAGTTCTTCGCGGAGCACCCCGAGGAGAGAGGCCAGATTGGATAACAACACCGAACTATACTGACAGACATGAGCGATTTAAAAGATAAAATCCTTAAGATATATCCCGCAGCGACTTTCGAGGAGGGCGACACCCTTCAGGTGAACGTTGTGGAGAAAGACTGGCTCGGCGTGGCTGCCAAGCTCAAGAATGACCTCGGCTTCGATGTCCTCACCGCCCTCGTCGGCATGGACTGGAAGGAGAGCGTGGGCGTGATGTATTATCTCACCGCCACCGGTCGCGACTGGGAGGTCATAACCGTCAAGGTTGTTGCCGAAGACCGCGACAACGCATATATCCACTCGGTGACTTCTCTCTGGAAGGTAGCCAATTTCCAGGAGCGCGAGGTTTACGACATGTTCGGCATCAAGTTTATCGGACATCCCGACATGCGCCGCTTTTTCCTGCGCAACGACTGGGTCGGTCATCCGCTCCGCAAGGATTACGACACCAACCCCGAACTCAACCCCATCCGTCTTGAGGATGAGCAGAACGAGGATGATACCCGTTCTTACTCGCTCGACGACAAGGGTAACGTCGTAGAGACCCCGGGAAAGGTTTTCGAGGAGAATGAATATGTTGTCAACATCGGTCCCCAGCACCCCTCCACCCACGGTGTGATGCGCTTCCGCGCTTCGCTCGACGGTGAGGTTGTAAAGAAGGTCGATGTTGTCTCAGGTTATATACACCGTGGCATCGAGAAGCTGTCGGAAGGTCTGACTTATCCTCAGATTCTCCACTTCACCGACCGTATGGACTACATGTCGGCTCACCAGAACCGCCATTGTCTCTGCATGTGTATCGAGAAGGCCCTCGGCATCGAGGTGCCCCGCCGCGCCCAGGTCATCCGCACCATGATGGATGAGCTGATGCGTATCTCTTCGCACCTGCTCTCTTTCGGCTGTACGGCGATGGACCTCGGAGCCACCACAGCGTTCTTCTACGGTTTCCGCGAGCGCGAGATGGTGCTCGACATCTTCGAGAAGACCTGCGGCGCACGCATGTCGATGAACTACAACGTGATCGGTGGTGTGATCGCAGACCTTCACGCCGATTTCCAGAAAGATGTCAAGGAGCTTATCCGCATCATGCCGGAACGTCTCAAGGAGTACCACACAGTATTCTCGGGCAACATCATCGCCAAGAACCGTCTTGTAGGTGTCGGACATCTCTCGAAAGAAGACGCCATCAACTACGATATCACCGGTCCCAGCGGACGTGGCTCGAACTGGAGCTGCGACTGCCGCAAGAAGCATCCGTATGCAGTCTACAACGAGGTGCAGTTTGACGAGGTGCTCATGGATGGCTGCGACTCATATTCGCGCTACATGGTGCGCATGAAGGAAATCGAGCAGAGCTGCCGCATTCTTGAGCAGCTGGTTGACAACATTCCCGAAGGCGACATCCGCGCACAGGTTCCGAAGATTATCAAGCTTCCCGCCGGCCACTGGTACCAGCAGGTCGAGGCCAGCCGCGGAACGTTCGGTGTCTATATCGAATCGACGGGCGAGAAGAACCCCTTCCGTGTCCACTTCCAGAGTCCCTGCTTCAACCTTGTCGGTGTGATGGACCTCACCTGCTCGGGCTACATGATTGCCGACCTCATCACAATCGGCGCCGCGCTCGACTTCGTGATCCCCGACATCGACCGTTGATACGGACCTTTCAAAAAACAGCTTTTTCAGAACACAAGTATAATCCAAAGCAATAGAACATCATGTTTGATTTCGGAAAATGGACGTCGGCTTTCAATGAGCTGCTTCTCGGATCAGGAATGGCAGAATGGCTCGCCGTGCTGATCGAGTGCGTCATCATCGCCGTGCTGATCCTGGCCGTCTATACCGTACTGGCACTTTTCTACATTCTTTACGAACGCAAGCTCTGCGCATGGTTCCAGTGCCGTCTCGGTCCCATGCGTGTCGGCAAGTGGGGTCTTCTCCAGGTCTTCGCCGATATGTTCAAGATTCTCATCAAGGAGCTTATCTGCCTGAAAGGCACCGACCGTTTCCTCTTCAAATTGGCGCCATATCTTGTCATTACCTCTTCGGTGGTGATGCTTGCCTGCCTTCCCTGGGGTAACGGCCTCCAGATAATCGACTGGAACATAGGTATATTCTTCATCCTGGCTGTTTCGTCGGTCGGTGTGCTCGGTATCCTTTTGGCGGGTTGGTCGTCAAACAACAAGTACACCCTCATCGGCGCGATGCGAAGCGGCGCGCAGATGATCAGTTATGAGATTTCTCTCGGTCTGGCGCTGATGACAATCGTAGTCATGGCCGGCACAATGGACATCTCGCAGCTCGTGGCCCAGCAGGAAGATGCATGGTTCATCTTCAAGGGTCATATCCCGGCCATCATAGCTTTCATCATCTATGTGATTGCCGCCACAGCCGAGACCAACCGTGGTCCCTTCGACCTTCCTGAGGCCGAGCATGAGCTTACAGCCGGTTATCACACCGAGTATTCAGGTATCCATTTCGGCTTCTTCTACCTGGCCGAGTACCTCAACCTCTTCATCGTGTCGGGTATCGCCACAATGATGTTCCTCGGTGGCTGGATGCCCCTGCATGTTCCCGGATGGGATGGCTTCAATGCCGTGATGAACTGGATTCCCTCGCCCGTATGGTTCCTTGCCAAGGCGTTCTTCATCTCGTTCATCATCATTTGGTTCAAGTGGACATTCCCCCGTGTGCGTATCGACCAGATGCTCGCTTTCGAGTGGAAATATCTCATGCCTTTCTCTCTCGCCAACCTGCTGCTCATGACAGTGTTCGTGGCATTCGGATGGCACTTCTGATACCATAAACCGGCTACCTGTATAATTTCAGGATGCCAGAATGCCGGGTTTCCGGCGAAAAACAAGAATTAAACAAAACAAAATAAATCGGCGGAAGAAGGCCACGGGCCGCTCCGCGACAAACAGGATTTAACGTTATGAGCGAAATTTTAGGTACGGTGACCCAGGTGATTGGTCCGGTGATCGACGTCTCGTTTGAGGGTGGAAAAGAGAATATTCCCCCTATCTATGCTGCTCTGAAGGTTGAGCGCGACAATGGCGAGGAGCTGATCCTCGAAGTGGAGCAGCACATCGGCGAGGATATCGTGAGATGTGTCGCCATGGAGAGCACCGACGGTGTGCGCCGTGGAGTTAAGGTCCGCAACCTCGGACATCCTATTTCCGTGCCTACGGGCGATCAGGTGAAGGGCCGTCTGCTCAATGTGGTCGGCGACAGCATCGACCTGCTCGGCGAACTCAAGCGCGAGGATCTGCGTCCGATCCACCAGCCGGCTCCGGCGTTCGATGAGCTGGCCATGTCTCAGGAGATTCTTACAACCGGTATCAAGGTGATTGACCTTCTCGAACCTTACTCGAAGGGTGGTAAGATCGGTCTGTTCGGTGGTGCCGGTGTGGGTAAGACCGTGCTCATCATGGAGCTTATCAACAATATCGCGAAGGGTCACAACGGATACTCGGTGTTCACCGGTGTCGGCGAGCGTACCCGCGAGGGTAACGACCTTCTCCGCGAGATGATCGAGAGCGGCGTCATCAAGTATGGCGAGAAGTTCGAGAAAGGAATGGAGAAAGGGGAGTGGAACCTCGACGACGTTGACCATGCTCAGCTCGCAAATTCGCAGGGCACGCTCGTGTTCGGTCAGATGAACGAGCCGCCGGGTGCGCGTCTCCGTGTCGCCCTGTCGGGTCTGACAGTGGCAGAGCAGTTCCGCGACCAGGATGGCGGAGGTAAGGACATTCTTCTCTTTATCGACAACATCTTCCGTTTCACCCAGGCAGGTTCTGAGGTATCGGCGCTTCTTGGCCGTATGCCTTCGGCTGTGGGTTACCAGCCTACTCTTTCTTCGGAGATGGGTGCGCTCCAGGAGCGAATCACTTCTACCAAGAATGGTTCAATCACCTCGGTTCAGGCTATCTATGTGCCTGCCGACGACCTTACCGACCCTGCTCCGGCAACTACATTCTCGTTCCTCGATGCCACCACCGTGCTCTCGCGTAAGATTTCAGAGCTTGGTATCTATCCTGCGGTTGACCCGCTCGACTCGACATCGCGTATCCTCGACCCCAATATCGTGGGAGAGGAGCACTACGAGACTGCCGAGGCTGTAAAGCAGCTTCTCCAGAAATACAACGAGCTTCAGGATATCATCGCCATCCTCGGTGTCGATGAGCTTTCCGACGAAGACAAGCAGGTTGTGGCACGTGCCCGCCGCGCACAGCGTTACCTGTCGCAGCCGTTCCACGTTGCCGAGCAGTTCACAGGTCTTCCCGGTGTGCTCGTTCCCCTCTCGGAGACTATCCGTGGCTTCAAGATGATTCTCTCAGGCGACCTCGACTATCTGCCCGAGCAGGCGTTCCTCAATGTCGGCACAATCGACGAGGCTATCGCCAAGGGTGAGGCAATGCTCAAGGATGTCAAATAAGAGATTGATAACCGACCCGACAGTCCTTTCACATCAATAACTATCCGGCAATGACACTCGAAATCATATCGGCGCATGAGGTGACGTTCAGGGGAGAGGTGACTTCGGTCACCATGCCCGGACAACTCGGCTCGTTCACGGTGCTCCGCGACCACGCCCCGCTCATTTCTGTTCTCGTCAAGGGTAACATGAAATACACTGACACCAAGGGGGAAGTACACACCCTTGAGATTGCGGGAGGTCTCGCAGACGTAAACGATAATGTAGTCTCGGTCTGTGTCTATTGATTCCGGGCGCGTTGCCCGGGTCTGACGGATGGCCTGAACTGAATTGACGCATCAATACTTATAACGAATACTGAAGATGTCAAACTTAGATATACAATCGCTCAGGGCACATCGCTGCTCTCCGCTCCGTCTGCTGACGGCGCTCTTCATGGTTGTCGCCATGATGCTCCCGTCGTCGGCTTTCGCTTCCGAAGGGGGTGAAAAGGAGAAGAGTCTCGATGTGAAAGGCATAATGTTCGAGCATCTCGGCGACGCTTATGGATGGGAGGTGCCTTTCTCGCACACAAGCAGGATTCCTCTTCCCGTCATCGTTCGCGCTGAGGACCACAGCTGGCATTCTTTCTCGTCGGCCGACCTGACCGAGCTTACAGAGCATGACGGTCACAAGGCTCTCGAACCTGTGGTGAAGACCATAGACCGCGACGGAAAGACCTACAGCTTCCTCATCGCCCATGTCAGCACACATAAGGACAAGGTCGTTCAGATTTTCCCTCTTTCGGAGGCTGACCAGAAAGACCTTGACGCCAAGTTGGCGGAGGTCCGCAAGACCGGTGCCGAGGATCTCGGTGCGCAGGTAATTGACGGTTACGTCTATTACGACGGTCAATATTACCGCGAATACCGTCCGCTCGACCTCTCTATCACCAAGAATGTAGCGGCTCTCTTCATAGCGGTTGTGCTCGTGCTCCTGATGGTGTTCGGTCTTGTCCGCTACTACCGTCGCAACGGTCTCCGCGCTCCCCGCAAGGGTATGGGCTTCTTCGAGATGCTTGTCGGTTTCGTATATTACGACACCATCAAGGCGGCTCTCGGAGCGAAGACCCCGAAGTTCGCGCCCTATCTGCTCACGGTGTTCTTCTTCATCCTTGTGATGAACCTTGTAGGTCTGATCGTGATATTCCCCGGTGGCGCCAACCTTACAGGCAACATCGCGGTGACTCTCGTTCTCGCTCTCTGCACGTTTGTCGTGACAAACATATTCGGAACGAAACACTATTGGAAAGAGATTTTCTGGCCCGATGTGCCGATGTTCCTCAAGTGTCCGCTGCCTATCATGCAGCTCATCGAGGTGTTCGGTATCTTCACCAAGCCCGCCGCGCTCTGCGTGCGTCTCTTCGCCAACATGATGGGTGGCCACATGATTGTGATTACGCTGACCATGCTCATCTTCATCCTCGGTGCTTTCGGAGCGGCAGTTGTCGGCACGACCACTGTGGTCTCGGTGCTCTTCACAATCTTCATGCTTCTGCTCGATGTGCTTGTCAGCTTCATCCAGGCTTACGTGTTCACCCTGCTCTCAGCCCTGTTCATCAGCATGGCTCAGGTGAGCGAGGAGGAGCACCACGCCAAGGAAGACAAGGGTGACGCCGCTCTTGAGAAGCGTGACCTCGAACAGCTCCATGCACAGAAGGAGGTTCTCGCCAAGGAGGCGGCAAGTGTAGACTTCAAGTAAAACCATCACATCTCTCCGATACGATACAGGTTTCTTATCTCGCTCTCTCCAGATCAACTCTCACTCTCTCCTCATAAAATCCAACTCTCTCCACACAGACAAGTAATTAAAATAAATTTCATAAACTTTTAAAAACTCTGAACTATGTTATCTACAATTTTGAACGAGGTTATGTCTCTCCAGCCCCTGGCAGCTGTAGGCGCTGCAATCGGTGCATCTCTCGCAGCAATCGGTGCCGGTTTCGGTATCGGCAAGATCGGCTCTTCAGCAATGGAGGCAATCGCACGTCAGCCCGAGGCAGCAGGTGACATCCGAAGCAACATGATCGTGATCGCCGCTCTCATCGAGGGTGTGGCCCTCTTCGCAGTGATTGTTTCAGCACTCGCTATCTTCATCAAGTAAGAAGGGAGACATCGTTTATCCTCAAAACAAATAGATAATGGAATTATTCACGCCCGATTTTGGCTTGGTGTTCTGGATGTTCGTCGCGTTCATCCTGCTTTTCCTCGTCCTTGCGAAATGGGGATGGCCTGTGATCGTCAAAATGATGGACCAGCGCGCCAATACCATCGACCAGGGTGTGGAAGACGCCCGGAAGGCTAAGGAACAG
Source organism: uncultured Muribaculaceae bacterium (assembly GCA_910578385.1). GTDB lineage: Bacteria > Bacteroidota > Bacteroidia > Bacteroidales > Muribaculaceae > Lepagella. Next base: position 103,133 of record CAJTQV010000003.1, read on the forward strand.
CTTGACAACGCCCGCGCCGAAGCACAGAAATATGTGAAAGAGGCGCAGGCGCGTCAGGCCGACATGCTCCGTGAGGCTGCTAAAATGAAGACCGACATCATCGAGGAGGCACGCCGTGAGGCTCAGAACGCCGCCAAGAAGGAGATGGACAACGCGAAGGTCGCTATCGAGCAGGCACGCAAGGAAGCCGAGCTCCAGTTCCGCAACGAGGTGGGACGCTTCTCTATCGACATCGCCGAGAAGATGATGCGTGAGCGCATGAGCAGTGACAAGGCGCAGACCGAGTTGGTTAACAAACTGTTGGACGAAATAGAGAAAAACTGATAGACCATGATTTCCGGACTGATTCCCCACCGCTACGCGCGGGCTTTGTACAAGTTCGCCGGCGAATCCAACAACTGCCAGACCGTATATGCAGAGATGAAGAATGTAATCGATGCTTTCCGGTCGAACAGTCAACTTGAGAAAGTGCTGTCGAACCCGTTCGTTGACCGCGAGGACAAGAAGACTCTTCTTCTGTCGGCCGCAGGGAAGACGCCCGGAGAGGACTACAAGCGGTTTGTCTCTCTGATTCTCGACCACCGCCGCGAGGAGTTTGCCTATCTGATGGCTCTCGCTTACCGCGACATATACCGCAAGGAGAATAATATCTCGCAGGTGACAGTCACCACCGCGGCTGAACTTCCCCAGTCTGAGATATCCAAGCTCAAGGCTTTAGTCGAACGCTCTTTTCCGCAACGCACTTTCGAGTATCAGTATGCCGTTAACCCGGACCTGATCGGTGGTTTCGTGATCGACGTCGACTCAACCCGAATGGATGCCTCGATAAGCAGTGAACTCGAACAATTACGTCAAAATCTAAGTAGCAATTAAGAAGATGCTTAATCCCAGCGAAATATCAGATGTTTTAAAGCAGGAGCTCGAAAATATCAATTCGAAAGTCAAGTTTGAAGAGGTCGGTACGGTGCTCAGCGTCGGCGACGGCGTGGCTCACGTCTACGGCCTTGAGAACGTGCGAAGCAACGAGCTCGTTGAGTTTGAGAACGGCGCCAAGGGTGTCGCCCTCAACCTCGAAGAGAGCAACGTCGGTGTGGTGTTGCTCGATAAGGTAAATACAATCACAGAAAACATGTCGGTGAAGCGCACGGGTGAAGTTGCTTCTATTCCGGTGGGCGAGGGCATGTTGGGTCGCGTGATCAACATGCTCGGCGAGCCTATCGACGGTCGCGGACCGATCGAGGGGAAATGTATCCGTCTCCCGCTCGAACGCAAAGCACCGGGCGTAATTTTCCGTCAGCCTGTGAACCAGCCTCTCCAGACAGGTATAAAGGCTGTCGATGCCATGATTCCTATCGGTCGTGGCCAGCGTGAGCTTATCATCGGCGACCGTCAGGTCGGCAAGACTGCAATCGCTATCGACACCATAATCAACCAGAAGGAGAACTACGATAACGGCAAACCCGTATATTGTATCTACGTTGCAATCGGCCAGAAGGCTTCGACCGTGGCGTCGATTGTCAACACTCTCAACAAATATGGCGCGATGGCCTATACGGTGGTTGTCGCAGCCAACGCCTCCGACTCTGCCTCGATGCGTTACTACGCACCGTTCGCAGGTGTTGCGATCGGCGAGTACTTCCGCGATACCGGCCGCGACGCGCTCATCATCTACGATGACCTCTCGAAGCAGGCTGTCGCTTATCGTGAGATCTCGCTCGTGCTCAAGCGTCCTTCGGGCCGCGAGGCATACCCCGGTGATATCTTCTACCTGCATTCACGTCTTCTCGAACGTGCCGCGAAGATCATCTCCGACCAGAAGGTTGCTGAGAACATGAACGACCTTCCCGAGGCTCTCAAGCCGATAGTGAAGGGTGGAGGTTCTCTCACCGCACTCCCCATCATCGAGACTCAGGCCGGTGACGTATCGGCCTATATCCCGACCAACGTGATTTCTATTACCGACGGTCAGATCTTCCTTGAGACCGCGCTCTTCAACCAGGGTATCCGTCCCGCCATCAACGTGGGTATCTCCGTGTCGCGTGTAGGTGGTAACGCCCAGATCAAGTGTATGAAGAAGGTGGCCGGTACGCTCAAGATCGCACAGGCTCAGTTCCGCGAGCTTGAGTCGTTCACCAAGTTCGGCGGTGACATCGACCCCGTTACGGCGGGAGTCATCGACCGAGGCCGCAAGAACCAGCAGATTCTCGTGCAGCCCCAGTATCATCCCTGGCCTGTAGAGAATGAGGTCGCGGTTATATACTGCGGTGTGAACGGTCTGCTTGAGAACGTGCCCATAGAGAAGGTGAAGGAATTCGAGGACCAGCTCATACAGACGCTCAAGATGCGTCACCAGCAGGACGTTCTCGACGTGCTCCGTTCGGGCAAGCTCACCCCCGAGGCAGAGGAGGCTCTGACAGCTGTCGCACGTGAGGTTGCGGCAGGTCTGAGCGCTGAGTAAAACACATTAGGACTGACAGAATACAATGGCAACCCTTAGAGAATTAAAGACACGAATCGGGTCGGTGGCCTCGACCGAGAAGATTACCGGCGCGATGAAGATGATTTCGTCGGCGAAGGTGCATCAGAATGAGCAGGCACTCCGCAAGCTCCAGCCTTTCAAGGATAAGATCAAGTCTATCATGGGTCATATTCTCGCCACTGACGAGAATTTCGACTCTCCGCTGATCCGTCAGCGCGAGGTGAAACGCGCCGGAATAGTCGTTTACGGCTCGGACGACGGACTTTGCGGTGCCTACAACATCAATATACTGAAGGGCTTCCTGATCCGTGTGGATGCAATCCGCAACGAATGCGGCCAGGATGTCGAGATTGATGTGTATCCTGTCGGAAAGAAGATGGAAAAGGCTGTGCGTCGTCTTCGTGACCCGAGACTCAATGTCATGGGTTACGAAGGTGTCGACAGCAAGATGCAGGGCGAGAAGGTGACAGAGTTCACCCATTCGCTCCGCGACCGCTTCTCGAACGGTGAGCTTGACCGCATCGATGTCGTGTACATGAAGTACAAGTCGATGAGCCGTCAGATTCTGACCGACGAGATTCTTTTCCCGGTGTCGGAGCAGGCCATAGCCGGCGAGGCGACAGGTGAGTCGGACAACCAGCTCTACATCTTCGAACCCGATGCCAACAGCATCTTCAACGAGGTTCTCCCCATGTTCGTCCTCTCGACCATGCAGGAGATCACTATCGAGAACCGCAGTTCGGAGCAGGCGGCACGCGTCATGGCCATGCAGAGTGCCAACGACAACGCCCGCAAGCTGCTTGAGGAGCTTCAGCTCGAATACAACAAGCTCCGTCAGCAAAGCATCACCACTGAGCTCCTTGACATTCTCGGAGGTCAGGTGGAAAGATAACAAGATAACAATCTTCAGAACATATATATTAATTAATGAGCAGTATATCAGAATATTTCAAATCTGTGGGGGAGGGCGTCAAAAGCCTTCTCGTGGGTATGGGTGTGACCGGCAAGGAGCTGGTGACCCCCAAGATCACCGAGCAGTATCCTGAAAACAGGGCGACTCTTCAGATTGCAGACCGTTTCCGCGCGGAACTTACGCTCAAATACGACGCGGAGGGACGCCACAAGTGTATCGCCTGCGGAATCTGCCAGATGAACTGTCCGAACGGCACCATCAAGCTTGAGACAAAGATGGTGGAGTTGCCCGACGGTAAGAAGAAACGCAAACTCGACAAGTATCTCTATGACCTCGGAAGCTGTACCTTCTGTATGCTCTGTGTCACTACTTGTCCGCAGGATGCGCTTGAGTTCTCAAACGATTTCGAGCAGGCCGTTTTCGAGCGCGACAAACTCGTGAAGCAGCTTAACTATCGCCCCGAGCCCGAGGGTGAGCCGGCGGCTCCCGCCAAACCGGCCATGGATCCCGAGAAGCTCGCCGCCATCAAGGCTGAGGCCCTGAAGAAGGCAGCCGCCATCAAGGCGCAGAAAGAGGCCGCAGCCAAAGCCGCAGCCGAGGCTGCCGGCAACGCTCCCGAAGCTCTCAAGGCACCGGAGGCTCCCAAGGCTCCCGAAGCCCCCAAGGCACCGGAAGCTCCCAAGGCTGACGAGGCTACCAAGGCGTAAATCAATCAGAATTAAAACAACAACTACACACTATAATGGATTCAGTAGCGAATATTATTCTCTATTTTGTGGTGGCGCTCTGCATAGCCGTCTTCTCGGTTATGACCGTGACGTCACGCAAGATTCTCCGCGCAGCCACATATCTGCTGTTCGTGCTGATCGGAACCGCCGTGTTCTATTTCCAGCTCGGCTACCAGTTCCTCGGCGCGGTCCAGATTGCTGTCTACGCCGGCGGCATCATGGTGCTGTTCGTCTTCGCGATTCTTCTCACGCGTCGCCCCGACGACAAGGCTCCGCTCCTCGACTCGCACCGTCGTTTCCTCGGGGTATCGGTCTCTGCGCTCGGCACCGTGCTTCTGCTTCTCGCCCTCTTCAACATGCCGCTGCTCGACGGTCTCTCGCTGTCGCAGTGCATCGAGGCCGGCAAGCAGATTGACATGCACACTATCGGTAATGCGTTTGTAGGAACCGGAAGATTCGAGTACCTGCTTCCCTTCGAGGCGGTTAGTATCCTTCTTCTGGCATGTATAATCGGCGGCGTCACAGTTGCCCGTAAAAGATAATCCCCACAGACTATGGACTTAACAATGTTATGGTATCTCGTTCCGAGCGTAATTATGTTCGCGGCCGGTGTCTACGGGTTCTGTACCCGCAAGAACATGATCGCGTTGCTGATCTCGCTCGAACTGATGTTGAACGCGGCCGACCTGAATTTCGTCGTGTTCAACCGTTTCCTGTTCCCCGGGTCTATGGAGGGAATGGTTTTCACTTTGTTCGCCATCGCCATCGCGGCTGCTGAGACGGCTATCGCCATAGCGATAATCATCAACATCTACCGTGAGGTCGGCAACACCGATATTAACTCCGTAAAACAAATGAAATTCTAAATATGGGCACAACTCTTCCAATTTTGATCCTTGCGATTCCCTTCACGATGTTCCTCATCCTGGGAATCGGCGGTGTGAAGATGAGCCGCAAGTTAGCAGGTACGCTCGGCATCCTCGCCAACGGTACCCTTGCTGTGCTCGCCTATATTGTGGCCTTCACATATTTCTTCTCGGGCGACGCGGCTTTCATCGTCGACGGAGTGCGCCAGCAGGTGCAGGTCTTCGATGTGACCTGGCTCGCGTTCACCGAACGTATGGTTGTGAACATCGGCTTCCTTCTCGACCCCATCTGCGCCATGATGCTCGTGGTCATCACCACAATTTCTTTCATGGTGCATCTCTACAGCTGGGGCTACATGGAGCATGAGCCGGGTTTCCAGCGTTACTACGCGTTCCTCGCGCTCTTCACATTCTCGATGCTCGGTCTCGTGGTTGCAACCAACATCTTCCAGATGTATATCTTCTGGGAGCTCGTGGGTGTATCCTCTTACCTGCTCATCGGTTTCTTCTATAAGCTCCCTTCGGCTGTATCGGCTTCGAAGAAGGCGTTTATCGTTACCCGTTTCGCCGACCTTTTCATGCTGATCGGTATCCTGGTGCTCTCTTACTACGTGTCGAACACTCCGGCCGACGGTCCTCTCGGCGGCGCATCGGCGTTCAACTTCCTCATGCTGAACTCTCAGCCCACAAATGTTCTCGCCTCCACACTCGGCGCGACATTCATGAGCGGTTCTGTTCTCACTTGGGCGATGATCTTCATCTTCGTCGGTGGTATGGGTAAGTCGGCCATGATGCCTCTCCACATCTGGCTTCCCGACGCAATGGAAGGCCCGACACCCGTGTCGGCCCTCATCCATGCGGCTACCATGGTCGTTGCCGGTGTCTATCTCGTGGCACGTTTCTTCCCCCTCTTCTGCATCGTACCCGATTCGCTGACGTTCATCACCGTTGTCGGTGCGATCACAGCGTTCTATGCTGCGGTGGTTGCCTGCGCGCAGATCGACATCAAGCGTATCCTCGCTTTCTCTACAATCTCTCAGATTGCATTCATGATGGTTTCACTCGGCTGCGCATACAACGAGCCGATCGAGGGTGTGCACTACTCGGGACTCGGCTACATGGCCGGTATGTTCCATCTCTTCACCCATGCCATGTTCAAGGCTCTCCTCTTCCTCGGTGCCGGTTGTCTTATCCATGCTGTCCACAGCAACAACTACACTGAGATGGGTGGTCTCCGCAAATACATGCCTATCTGCCACTGGACATTCCTTTTCGGCTGTCTCGCAATCGCAGGTATCTGGCCCTTCTCCGGCTTCTTCTCGAAAGACGAGATGCTTGCCGCCATGTTCAACCGTCATTGGTTCTGGGGCGCATGGATGACAATGGTTGCAGGTCTTACGGCCTTCTACATGTTCCGCATGTACTTCATGGTGTTCTGGTGGGAGGAGAATCCCAAATACAAGCAGAGCGGCCACAAGCCCCATGATGCTCCCTGGCAGATGTCTCTCCCGCTGATTATCCTCGCTGCCGTGAGCTTGGTGGCCGGATTCATCCCCTTCGGTGAGTTCGTGACCTTCAACGGTGAACCCTACCACATCCACATCGAGCCTCAGGTTGCTGCGACTTCACTTACTGTCGCAGTTCTCGCCATCGCGCTCGCGACATTCATGTATGCAAAGAAGAATCCCCTTCCCTCGAAGGTCAAGAACATGTGGCCCGGTCTCTGGACTGCCGCCAACCGTCGCTTCTACTGGGATGAGATTTATATGTTCATTACCCACAACATCATCTTCAACATCATCTGCAAGAGCATAGCATGGTTCGACCGTCACATCATCGACGGCACAATGGACGGCATGGCTGCGGTGACCCAGTGGGCTTCTGTCAAGATCAAGGGCATGCAGAGCGGAAGCGTTCAGACCTACGTCATGTGGTTCTTCTTCGGAGCCGTGCTTCTGGCAGCTGTAACCTGGATCTGCATCCTGTAAATTGTAATTGTCGCAAAATATTTTAGATTATGTTTTCAAATTTCTTAATCTGGTTTGTAATAGTTCCCATCATCATGATGGCAGGGCTTGCATGTTGCGGCAACAGCAATATGAAGGCTATCCGCACGGTGATGGTGTCATGCTCGACCGTACTGCTCGGCATGGCCATATGGCTCGTATGCGAGTTCCTGCGCCTGCGTGGCGCGGGCGACACGTCCGAGATGCTCTTCACAGGCTCATGGATGTGGTACGAACCCCTCAACATCCACCTCGCTGTCGGTGTTGACGGCATCTCTGTACTCATGCTTCTTCTCTCGGCCATAATCGTTTTCGCCGGAACATTCGCTTCCTGGAAAATCGACCCGCTGCCGAAGAACTTCTTCCTCTGGTTCGCGCTCCTCTCGACAGGTGTGTTCGGCTTCTTCATCTCGATCGACATGTTCACCATGTTCATGTTCTACGAGGTGGCTCTTATCCCGATGTACCTTCTGATCGGTGTCTGGGGAACCGGACGCAAGGAGTACTCGGCCATGAAGCTCACGCTGATGCTCATGGGTGGCTCGGCATTCCTCATGCTCGGTCTGCTCGGTATCTACTGGCACAGCGCACCCGAGGGTGGTCAGGTAACATGGAATATCCTTGAGATCGCCCACAACAACGCCGTTGACCCCTCTTGGCAGAATCTTCTCTTCTGCTGCACATTCGTCGGTTTCGGTGTGCTCGGCGCGATGTTCCCGTTCCACACCTGGAGTCCTGACGGTCACGCATGTGCGCCGACCGCAGTGTCAATGCTCCACGCCGGTGTGCTCATGAAGCTCGGTGGTTACGGTTGCTTCCGTATCGCCATCTACCTTCTTCCCTCGGCAGCCCAGGAGCTGGCATGGATTTTCATCATCCTGACAGGTATCTCGATTGTGTACGGTGCGTTCTCCGCATGTGTGCAGACCGACCTCAAGTACATCAACGCCTATTCTTCGGTGTCGCACTGCGGCATGGTGCTCTTCGCGATCCTCATGCTCAACAAGACAGCGATGACCGGAGGTATCCTCCAGATGCTCAGCCACGGTCTGATGACAGCTCTCTTCTTCGCCCTCATCGGTATGATTTACGGACGTACCCATACACGTGACATCCGCCAGATGGGTGGTCTGATGAAGATCATGCCTTACCTCGGTGTCTGCTACATGATTGCAGGTTTCGCATCGCTCGGTCTGCCGGGTATGTCAGGTTTCGTAGCCGAGATGACAATCTTCTTCGGTGCGTTCGAGAACGCTGACATGTTCCACCGCATCTTCGTGATTGCAGCCACCTGCTCGATCGTCATCACCGCAGTCTACATCCTCCGCGTTGTCGGCAAGCTGATTCTCGGTCCGGTTCAGGACGAGCATCACCTCCAGCTCACCGACGCGTCATGGTGGGAGCGTCTTTCAACCGTGACCCTGATTCTCTGTCTGGCCGGCATCGGTTTCTTCCCCAACTGGATCAACGAGACCATCCAGCAGAGCTTCACTCCGATCATCAATGCGCTCAACGCCGCGATCTGAGAATCTTAAGTATTAACAACAAGAACAACTGCATAAAATGGATTATTCACAATTTGGGGCGATGGTGCCCGAACTTATAATTCTGGGACTGTTCTTCATTGTGTTCCTCTGGGACACATTCACAGGCGACGGAGGCAAGCGTGCGCTGACTCCTCTCACAACGGTTCTGTTCGGCCTCGCCACTGTGGCAATCTGGCTGATTCCCTCGGGCAGCGAGACAGTGTTCGGAGGTATGTACGCCAGCGATGCTGCCTGCAAGGCAATGAAGGCCATTCTCAACGTCGGTGTCTTCATCGTCCTTCTCCAGTCGGCCAAATGGGTCGAGAGCGACGAGGTGGCTATCCGCAAAGGTGAGTTCTATGAGCTGCTGCTCGTGACACTCTTCGGCATGTACCTCATGATTTCCGCACGCCACTTCCTCATCTTCATAATCGGTCTTGAGTCCGCCTCGCTGCCTCTCGCAGCCATGGTGGCATTCAACAAGCGTCACTACGAGAGCCACGAGGCCGCTGTCAAGTACATTCTTACAGCTGTCTTCTCTTCGGCTATTCTGCTGATGGGTCTCTCGTTCGTATATGCCTTCTCGGGCGGTTCGCTCTACTTCAACGACATTCGCGCAGCCGTGTCGGAAGGCCCCGCATCGGGTCTTCTCATCTGCGCCCTCGCGTTCATGATTGCCGGAATCGGTTTCAAGCTCTCGCTTGTTCCCTTCCACCTTTGGACTGCCGACGTATATCAGGGTGCGCCCACAGCCATCACAGCCTACCTCTCGGTAATCTCGAAAGGTGCTGCGGCTTTCGCGTTCTTCGTGATTTTCGTCCAGGCATTCGGCACGCTCTACAGCGGAATCTGGGAATGGATGATGTATGCCGTGATTATCGTCACAATCACCGTCGGTAACCTCTTCGCCATCCGCCAGAAGAACATGAAGCGCTTCATGGCCTTCTCTTCTATCTCGCAGGCAGGTTACATCATGCTCGGAGTCATGACAGAGTCGGCCCTCGGTCTCGGCTCGATGATGTTCTACATCTTCGTCTACGTGGTCAGCAACCTCGCTGTCTTCTCAGTTATCTCGGCTATCGAGAACAAGACCGGCAAGCTCGGCATGGACGACTACGACGGACTCCACAAGACCAACCCCTGGCTTTCATTCGCCATGACACTGGCTATGTTCTCGCTGGCAGGTATCCCCCCCTTCGCAGGATTCTTCAGCAAGATTCTCATCTTCACCTCTGTCACGGCATCTGACAGCATGGCACTCTACATGCTTGTCCTCATCGCCCTCATCAACACGATTATCTCCCTCTACTACTACCTCCTCGTAGTTAAGGCAATCTGGATCAATCCGGGTGAGGCCAAGGTAGAGTCCTTCAGAAGCGCATGCAGCGAGCGCGTTGCCCTCTGGCTCTGCGTTGCCGGCATCATCTTCTTCGGACTTGTGCCCTGCATCTACCAGTTCTGCGTAGACTCAGCAGTGAGACTTCAGCTGTTCTGAACAGCATAGGCCCCGTGCTTCGTGAAGAAGCATAAGCCTGCACGAAAATACAGCTAAACTATATCTGACGCTCCCGGCCGTGACCCACGGTCGGGAGCAACTTTTGTATCGTGACATACGTAACTGATACATTTCCACACATATGACTTTTATCTGGGCGACATGCCGGCGTGCGGGCAGTATAGAGCAACTTCCTGCACATTGTAGCGGGTAAAACCCGGCGGCGGCATTGCATCATAAAAATCTTCATATAATTATAAATCTATTTAAAAATTTTTTTGTAAATTCGCGTTATAAACGAAGAACAACAGGCGTGCGTCCGGCGACGCACGAGCCAAATAAAGAAGCAACCGCCGGCAACGGCGGCTTGTGATGAACCGAACCTTTATCTTAATGGTCGGCGTGCCGGGGCCGACCGCGCTGGGAACGCCCCGGCACGTTTCGGTTCATCATCGCACAGAGGGTTCCGAAGCACCGCTCCGGAACCCTTGCCGCATAATCATCGATGTTGATGGTCCGGATGGTGTGGGTTTGCAGAAAATTTGTTATCTTTGTGTTTGGAAGATGTATGGGGTACAGCCTATGCTTTTCCGGATTATTCAGATTATTTATAGTTATAATAATGGAGTCAGCTATGGAGAAAATGGTGCGGTATCCCGTCGGACAGCAGTCGTTCGAGATGTTAAGGTCGGAAGGCTATCTTTATGTTGACAAGACCCGCTTTATAGAGCTTCTGCTTAATGGCAGCCGGTTCAATTTTCTGGGACGTCCGCGACGTTTCGGAAAGAGCCTTTTTCTCTCTATGCTCAAATGCTTCTTCCAAGGTAAGCGGGAGTTGTTCAAGGGGCTGTATGCCGATTCAATGGATTGGAATTGGCAACCGCACCCCGTGCTTCATCTTGACTTGAATATCGAGACATATAAGTCGGAGGGAAATCTCGAAGAGGTCCTGTCGCACCAATTGCGGATATGGGAGGATGAATTCGGGCTCGAAAAGCATACCGATAATCTTTCACTCCGGTTCAACGATGTGATACGCGGTGCTTATCAAAGAACGGGTAGGGGAGTTGTGATTCTTGTTGACGAGTATGACAAGCCTCTTGTGAATAATCTGCATGACAATTCCTCTTTCGAATCTTATCGCGAGCAATTGGGCAGTTTTTATTCGAACCTGAAAAGTTGTGCCGAGTACATCAAGCTCGTCTTCCTTACCGGTGTGAGCCGATTCGCCAAGTTGAGTGTGTTCTCCGGTCTGAACAATCTGAGAGACATATCGTTTGATAACCAGTTTTCCGACATTTGCGGAATAACAGGTCAGGAACTGCTCGATAATTTCGGTCAGGGCATATCAAGACTGTCCGAATTTTATGGCACAGATAAAGATGAGACCTGCAACACGTTGAAGCGTTACTATGATGGCTACCGTTTTTCGACCCGTGGTAAAGAGATTTACAATCCCTTTTCCATACTGATAGCCATGCAGCGTGAGGAATATGGTAATTACTGGATACAGTCAGGCAATCCGACATTGTTGCTTGAACAGTTGAAAAAGTATGACGTAAACCTTGAGGATGTATTGAATGCCGAATGTACGGCACAGGAACTCTCGGGGCTTGATTTGTCTGCACCCAGTCCGGTGGCATTGCTGTATCAGACAGGATATCTGACAATCAAAGACACATCAGGAATATCGATGCTGAAACTCGGAATACCGAATCAGGAAGTAAAAGAGGGTTTCCTGTCATTCCTGCTGCCATACTACGCCAATCTCCACGGTGAACAAAGCCAGTTCTGCGTCAGCAAATTTGTACGTGAGTTCCGCAACGGGGATGTGGAAGACTTTATGAAGAGACTACAGGCAATGTTTGCCTCGGTTCCTTATGATATGGCAATGGAAAAGGAGCAGAATATCCACAGCGCGCTGTTGATACTCATGATGCTTGTCGGTCTTGAGGTCGAGACCGAATACCGTACCGCCAACGGTAGAATAGACTTGTTCGTAAAAACAGAAAGTTATTACTACATCATAGAGTTGAAACTCAAAGGCACGGCAGAAGAGGCTCTCGAACAGATAGAGCGGAAGAACTACGCGCTTCCCTTCAGCCTCGACTCACGCAAACAAATTCTCATCGGTGCCAACTTCTCTACCGCCACACGCACAATCGACAACTGGATAACAAAATCTTAATCCCCTAAGTATATGCCGGGATCCGCACATCGCGAATCCCGGCTTATATTATGGGTTGTCGGGTCAAGAGGTTGGTCAGAACTGGAAGGTTTCCAGTTTCATTTCGGCGTTGGCGCGCATTATGCCTACGTATTCCACGAATTCGGGCGATGCGCTGTGGGCGTCGAGCGCGGCCTGGTCGCGCCATGTTTCGCAGATGAGCAGCACGTCGGGACGTGTGCCGGATCTGAATACGTCGTAGGCCACGCAGCCATCCTGAAGCAATGATGCTTCGGTGAGCTTGCGTGCAGCATCGAGTACAATCTCGTATTTGTCATCCTCTACACGGATGAAACAGTTAAGTCTAAGCATTTTATTCTTCTTTTTTAGTTTGTATATGTGAAAGCCGGAATGAATCCGGCTTTCAAGGTTTTTACCGGATTAACCGGCTTATTTCTCTGTTTTCTTCGTGGTCTTGCGGGGTGCACGCTTTTTAGGCGCCGGTTTGTCGGCTGCCGGGGCTTTCACCTCCTCGGCACCGACCACGGGAAGTGTGTCGTCGTTGAGGATATTGGCCCGGAGTGTCTTCACCTCCTTGTTAAGCTCGTTGATTTCCGATGCCTGGTTGCGGATGGTGAGCAGCAGCGAGTTCAGCTCCTCGTTGTCAATGCTCTCCGGATACTGTTCCTCTACACGCACCAGGAAGTCGGCAAGCACATTCATGTAGTTGGTGAAGGCTGCGAACGGCGAGTCATACGGGCTGAAAGCCGCGTGCGACGCTCCGTCGGCAAGGTTCTTCGTGCTCATGTAGTAGAAGTGGTCGCTGCTCTGGAGATATTCCCAGTCCTGTTTCAGACGGCGGTCATCGCAGAGGCTCACGCGCTCTGCCACACCGTAGAGCTTGCGCAACGCCTCGTTCTGAAGGTCGTTGCCCTTCCATGCCGACACGTCGCGGGCCTCGTCGATGTCCGACATCGGATAAGGCACCGAAAGCTCGCTGACAGCCTTCAGCTTGGCCGTTACCTCCGAGGGAGTGGCGAACGCAATGCCTCGTTCGGCGGCGAAGCGGGGGAGTGCCTTCATGAACTGGAAGATTCCCGTAGAGGCCGGCAGGAACGATCCGAAAGTATCCATGCTGAAATAGAGGTTTACCACCTGCTCCTCCTGAGGAAGGGCGGCAATCCAGTCCATGTACTTGTCGGCGTTGAGGGGATATTCGGGCCACTCCGGATTGTTGAAATTGCGGGCGATGTCGTCGCTCAGCTTGTCGTTGGTGAGAAGCAGCTTCAGCTTCGGGGCCGAAGCGGCGCAATACACATAGTTGGGAGACTTCCAGCCCAAGACATGCTTCGCGCCGGCGGTAAGACATGCCTTGAAGCCCATGTGGCTCACCATCGTGGCGATGTCGTCGTCGTAGATAAGCTCGGTGTTGGCGAAAGTCTTCGGCTTGATGCCGAGTGTGCGCGTTATAAGGTCTGATTCGAGCTTAACCTCGCGCATGAACTCTTCGGGATCCTCAAGCGAGGCGAGTGAGTGGGCGTAGGTTCCGGCAAGGAACTCCACGCATCCGGTCTCAGCCAAGTGTTTCAGACGGTCAATGACCTCAGGCACATAGAGCTGGAGCTGTTCCAAAGCTGTTCCCGACACAGATATGGCACACTTGAATGCCCCGTTCGACTCGCGGATCATTTCGAGCAACGTGTCGCACATCGGGATGTACGAATGCTCGGCCAGACGGCTGATAATCTCGTCGTTGGCGAAATCATCATAATAGTAGTGATCGTTGCCGATGTCGAAAAAGCGGTATCTTTTCAGTCTGTACGGCTGGTGTATCTTGAAATAAAAACAAACGTTCTTCATATTTTTATCATTTTGCGGAACCGGCGACCGTCTCAGGGCTTGTATCCCGGGGCGGCGCGGCAGCTCCGGTTCCTTACTTGTTGATGACTTTATTGTAGATGTCGATTACCTTTTGGCCGGCCTTCTCCCAGGTTATGCCATGTATCTCCTCGATGCCACGGTCGCGGAGCTCCTTGTGTAGCGCGGGATATGTGGTCAGTGCGTGCATGGCGTCGGCCATAGCGTCGATGTCCCAGTAGTCGGTCTTGATGACATTATTCAGAATCTCGGCGCATCCGCTCTGCTTCGATATGATGGAGGGAACGCCCATCTCCATGGCCTCAAGAGGGGAGATGCCGAAGGGTTCCGACACCGAAGGCATGACATACACGTCGGAATCGGCGAGCATCTCATACACCTCCTTGCCGCGCAGGAAGCCGGTGAAGTGGAAGCGGTCGGCGATATTGCGGCGTGCTGCCAGACGGATCATCGCGTCCATCATGTCGCCCGAACCGGCCATCACGAACCGCACGTTCTTGTTCTTCTGGAGAACCTTGGCGGCAGCCTCCACAAAATACTCCGGACCTTTCTGCATGGTGATACGTCCGAGGAAGGTGATCACCTTGTCCTTGCGCTCGCGGCGCGGCAGGTTGAGCAGGTCATCGCTCAGCGGAATCACGGCGTTGTGTACGGTAGTCACCTTGTCGGGGCTGATGCCGTACTTGTCAATCACGGTGCGGCGCGTAAGTTCCGACACGGTTATGATATGGTCGGCATTCTCCATGCCATCTTTCTCGATGGCGAATACGGTCGGGTTCACGTTGCCGCGCGAACGGTCGAAGTCGGTCGCGTGGACATGAATCACGAGCGGCTTGCCCGTAACGTTCTTGGCATGGATACCGGCCGGATAAGTCAGCCAGTCGTGCGAGTGGATCACATCGCAGGGTATGGTGCGCGCAATCACGCCGGCCACAATCGAGTAGTTGTTTATCTCCTCTATGAGGTTGTCAGGATACTTGCCCGAGAAGTCGATGCAACCCAGGTCGTTGAGCCTCATATAATTGAAATCGGCGTATATATGGTCGCGCAGGTCGAAATACAGCTGGGGATCCATCACCTTTCCGATGCGTCCCTCCACATACTCGCGGCTCACGTCGCGCCACGCCACCGGGGTGCAGTTCGCGCCGACGATGTTGGCGAAACCCTTCTCCTCGTCGCCCCACGGTTTGGGGATGACGAACGTGATCTCCATGTCGCCGCAGTTGTGCATGCCCTTGGTGAGTCCGTAGCTCGCCGTTCCGAGACCGCCGAGGATGTGGGGAGGGAACTCCCAGCCGAACATTAATGCTTTCATAATCTTATTTTTGCTCTTCAGTTTGCGAAAGAAGTTTGCTCATACGTTTCACGGTGCGCAGCGAGCCGAGTATCGCGCCGACATTCTTGGCGGTGCTGACAGCTCCGCGTCCGGCATAGGGGGGATTGCCGTCGTACATCTCCGACAGCGAGCCGATGCACCCTTCGGCCATCTCCTCCTCGTAGCCTATGAGCATACGCTCTATGAACGAGAGGCCGCTCATGCCGAACACCTTGAAGTATGCGTCGGCATAGAAGCCGAACAGCCACGGGCGTGCCGGTCCCTGATGCACGGCATATTCGCGCTCCGTGGGATTGCCGACATACATCGGGCGGTAATTGTGGCTCTTAGGGCTGAGCGAACGGAGACCCTTGGGAGTAAGCAGCTCGCGGGTGCAGAAGTCGAGAACCTTCTTGCGCTGGCGACGGTCGAGAGGGGAGTACTCCAGGCCGATTGCGATCGCCATGTTCGGGCGCACCTCAAGGTCGGTGTATGTGCCGTCCACATAATCGTAGAGATAACCGAAGTCGTTGAGGAACGTGGCGACAAACGACTCCTTGCAGAGGTCGGCCAGTGCCTTGAGCCCGTCGGCATATTCGCCGGTCTCGCCCCGCTCATCAAGCATGGCGAGCAGGAACATCAGGGCGTTGTACCAGAGAGCGTTGAATTCCAGAATGTATCCCGTGCGGGGTATGATGGGCTTGCCGTCGATCGATGCCGACAGCCATGTTATCGGCTTCTCGGTGCCGACTGCGCTCACGAGACCGTTCTCCTCGACACGCAGGTTGCTTATGCGGCCGTCGCGGATGCGGTCCACGAGATATTTCACCGTGTCAAGGTAACGCTCCGCGCAGCGCGACATGTCGGCATAGCGGCAGTAACGCTGTATGGTCCAGATTGTCCAGAGCGGTATGTCGGGCAGGTCAATCTCGCGGATCACGCGGTCTTTCTCGCCCGTCTCTATATTGTGGCGCAATGCTTTGATGAACGTTTCGAGAATCTCATGATAGTCCTCCTCATGGTCAATGGCCATCGTGCAGCCGGGGAGAGCTATCAGCTCGTCGCGGCCTCGGACATTGTACCACGGATAACCGGCCATGATATACATGCCGTGCTCATTCTTGAGATAGAACTGCTTGGCGGCGTTTTTCAGGCAGTTGAAGAAGCTCGTGCGGCGGGTGCGGGTTTTCAGCTCCGCCTCGTAGGTCTCCTCAAACGTAGAAGGCTCGGCCTCGAACGTCGAGGCTGAGAATATGATTGACTCACCTTTCCTGATGGGCAGCTCGAAATAACCGGGCACCCAGAGGTCCTCCTTATAAGGTATGCCACGGTCGCGGTCCTTGTAGTATTCGATGCCCTTGTACCAGTTCGGCTCGTCAACCCAGCGAGCCTCCTTGCTGAACTGCATGTAGAGCGACGGATAACCCTCGTAGAGGCAGCTTGCTATTCCGTGAGGCACGTGGCGGATCTCACGGTTTATGCCGGGATTCTCCACCACGAGGTCGTTCGCATTGCGGAACGCTAAGAACGGGCGGAACCTCAGCGAAGTGGGGGAGTGGGCCTCCAATAGAGTGTATTTTATAAGGATGCGGTTCTCGTGCGAGATAAACACTTTCTCCTTGGTCATGATCACGCCGCCGACGCGGAATGTGACCTTAGGAACTGACTCGCAGGTGAACTCGCGGATGTACTTGTGACCGTTAGGGCTGAACACATTGTCACCATATTGATGCAGCCCGAGATTGAACGAGGCGCCATGCTGGATAACCGATTCGTCGAGCGACGACAGGAGCACGTGCGCCTTGTCGTCCATCTCTGGAATAGGTATGACCAGAAGACCATGCTGCTTGCGTGTGTTGCAGCCCACGATGGTCGTGCAGTGATAGGCCCCCGACATATTCGTGCGGAGCATCTCCTTGGGAAGTGACTGCTCCAGATTGATCATAAGGTTCTTGTCAAACTTAAGATAGCTCATGATATTCCGGGAATATTGGGTTATAATTTTGTTTTGGTTTTTTTCTCATCTGATGGGGGAACAGTGCGTGATGCCTTCTCATTTCAGGCTGCCCGGGGCAGTGTATGTGTCGTACGTTGCGTATGCTCCCTTATATGATAACACAAAAATACACAATTTTTATTGTCCTTACAAGATGTTTTTCAGCATATTCGGGTCAGGAGGCCAATTATTGACAGACTTTGCTCAATTTTTAATATCTTTTTTATCTTCCGGGCCGCTTTGTTCTCCGTCGGTTATCATGATCTGTGTGATTTCCTCGCGGGTGGGGAGGGGCAGGTCTTTTATCAGCAGCCCGGAGAACTGTTCGTACGACCTAACGCGCATCGGATGCAGCTTGGCGAGCATATCCTCATAGATTTTCCGGAAGTCGGCTATGAAGTCGGTCACGCCGACGTTGTCGAACGCCTTGAGAAACTCTGCCACCGTGAGCTTGTCGGGCTCCACGGCGGGTGATATGCCGGAGGTGTCGCCCGTGATTTTCACATCATATATCAGTCCGGCAGTACGGAGCTTCCCCACAATCCTGCCCACTATGCGGATCGGCAGATAATACTGCACGGCAATCTCCTGCTGCGAGAGGGGCTTCTCCTTGCTGACGAAACGCTGCGTGGCCACAGTCATGACAATCAGAGCCACATTGTGCCAGCCATGGTTGGAGATGGTGTCCTCGTCGCCCATGAGGTTGAAGGTGAACACATTCTGCATGGAGTACGCTATCATGCACCCGGTTAGCAGCACGAGCCATGACAGCTGGAGCCATATCAGCATCAGCGGCAGGAAGGCGAAGGATCCGTATATCGCGTTGTATTTCGACACATATATCTGTCCGTTGAGGAAGAGCATCTGTAGAATCTGGAACGATATGGCGGCCATCACTCCGGCAATCGCCGCATATTTGAACCCGACCTTTGTGTTGGGTATCAGGTAGTAGGAGAGTGTGAAAGCGAGCCAGCAGAGAACCACCGGCACCATTTCGAGACCGATGTTGACAAACGGTGTGAGAAACGGCAGGTTCAGTTTGTCCTGCACCACTCCCGACAGGAAGATTGACACTCCCGACGAGCATATCATCAGCACCGGTATAATGAGGCATATCGAGATGTAGTCGGTAATCTTCTGGTAGATGGTGCGCGACACCTTCACACCCCATATCGAATTGAAAGTGTCCTCAATCGACGACAGCAGCGATATGACCGTCCAGAGCAACACCACGATGCCGACGCCCACAAACACACCCTGCGTGGCCGAGTTGAGATATGAATCGACAAACTTCAGAGCGGTAGATATTCCCTGGCTCTGGCTCGGGAAGAAGTTGTATAGCTGGCTCTGGAGCATGTCCTGGAGACCGAATCCTCGGCCTATCGCCACGAGTAGCGCGAATGCCGGCACAATCGAGAGCACTGTGGAATAAGTCAGCGACATCGAGCGGGTCTGCAATGTCGAGTTGAAGAACGCGCTCAGAGTCAGGTTGACGGTCTTGACCACGCGTGTGCCGAGATTGTTGCGCGGGTCGCTCCACACTCCGTCGGTGCAATATGTGTAGATTGCCTTCGCACGTGTTATGATGCGGTCAACGAATCCGGGTGATTTTGATGTGGTGTCTTTCTCTTTCATAGCCTTGGTGTTTGATGGGTGCGAAGTTTTCGGGGAGTTTTTTCCCGGGTGATGGGTATTTTAGTTTATACAGCAAAGGTGTGTCATTCCCGGGCCGCTCGGAGCGGCGGGTGGTGACACACCTTGTGATGATTGGCAGAGATGCTGTAAGCCGGGTTATGTACTCCGCCCGTGGCGGAGCGTCTGTCATTTATCTTTGCGGCCGCTTGCACGGCGCGCTATAGCGGTCTACCCCCCGGCAATGGGCGAGCAACCCTTGACTGCCGGTATATTTGACCTTGCAACCCGCAGGATGTGCGGCTCCTCATGTCGCCATGCGGACCGGTGGGCTCTTACCCCGCCTTTTCACCCTTACCACTGCCGCGGGGACGGTGGCGGTTGTTTTCTGTCACATTGATCCCCGGCGTCGCCGCCGGCTTTCCGTTAAAAAATGCGGTGCTCTCCGTTGCCCGGACTTTCCTCTACATGCCGCGTGAACGACATGGAGCGACAGACCACATTTCTGCCTTTTCTGCAAAATTACAACTTTATTTCCTTTTATGCAAGTGTGTCATTCTTTGTCACCCTCTTCATCGGGCTTGTCAGCTGCTGCTCCGGATACCTTTTCCTGAGCGATTTCGACTGTTTTGTCGGCGGCCTTCGGCTCGGTCAGGGCATTGGGCTTGGCAGCTTCGGCGCGTGCTTTCTCGGCATCGCGCAGGGCTTTCGCCTCAGCCTTGGCGTGGGCCTTGCGGATATTCTTCAGGCTCACGAATCCGTTGACTGCGTAGCAGAGGAGAAGTATACCCGACACGACGCATGCTGTCGCGCTGCTCCGGTCGATGTTGTCGAAGTCGTTGACCAGGGTTATGTCAACTATTCCGGCGCAGAGCACGGCGAAAGGTACGACAAACCACCAGCCCGAAACGCCCGATGTCCTTGAGGTGCTTGCAATCCAGATAATCTGAGCGATGGCGGCGAGAATTAGCGAGACGCCAAGAGTCACGGCGAGAGTCGTGGTGAATGCCCGCGACATGACAATCATCAGCACGCCCCAGAAGAGGGCGGCGATTGCCATCGCTGTCACATACCATGGACGCGTCTTGACCACGCCATATTTTGTGGCTTTCTTACGGAGTGAGAAAATGAAATTGATGATGCCGATCACGATGAACACGATACCTGAAGCCACGACAATGCTCCGCAGCGAGGTGGGGTCGGGGGTTGTGAGCGGTTCGCGGCTGAAAACCAGGAGCAGCACGCCGATTATCAGCGTGGCCGCGTATACTATTGAATAAGTAGCTTTCTTCATGATTACATAAAGTTAAATATGGTTACGTAGTGTGTTTGAACTATAAACAACAAAACCGGATTTCAGGTTTGGATCAGGCATAAATGAAAGGCCGGGTCGCATGTGGCGATCCGGCCTTAGATCCGTGTTATAAATTTTTGCCCATAGGGCTAAGATGTCAATGTGTCAGCACGGGGCGAACTGCGGCGGGTGCGCTGAAAGCGCGGCGTGTGTTTTTCTGCACGCGGGCGCGGACGGTGTCGCTCTTGCCGAACGACTTCGCCGGTGCGCCGCTCACAGCTGCCGGGGTGGTGTAGGGAAGCACGGTCACCTCTCCCCACTCTCCATCAGCATTCTTGCCGACAGCCATGGCATATACCTTTGTGTTGGGATTGATCTGGTAGTCGGTCTCTAAAGTTTCGTATTGGAACCAGTAGGCGGTAGGCTGTTCGGGATCGCTCTTGAGGTATGCGAAGATCTCATCTTTCTGTGATTCATACTGCTCCTCGGTGTAGACTCCGATGCGGTAGCACCACGTCTGGTCATTGGGTGTGAAAGTGAAGAACTGCGACGGAAGTTTCTCATCACCCCAGTAGTTTAGAATGTAATCGCCGGGTGTGATTGTGATGACCGATGCGCCTGAGCCACCCTGCTTCTCGGTGTGGCAGTCCAGTATGTAGAGCGGTCCATACTGACCCAGGAGGTCGAGGGGCTGGATATACAGCTCATATTCCGTGTTGGGGTCGAGGTTGGAGAATGTATAGTTTTCGGTTGAGTCGCCCGGTCTCGGAATCTGTCCCCACATCTCGACCATCTGGCCGATGTTGGAGAATCCGAACATCGGAGCGAACATCTCGTACTGCTGCTGGAGTGTGCCCTTCTCGCCGATTATCGTGTAGAACTCGCTGACATCAGCGTTTGCTGAAATCTTGACAGTGATGTCGGTCTTGGTGCAGCTCACGAATTCCGCCGTGACGCGGGGGGCGCCTTCAAGTTCAGGGTCGGCTGTCTTGAAATATGCGGCGCGTACCGAGCAGTCCACGCCATAGCGGTCAGCTCCAACAGTAATTACCGCATATTCTGTTGCGGCCTCAAGGTCTTCGATTCCTGTCAGAGAGCCACCCGCGAAATCCTCGTAGTAGGTTTTGGCACCCATGGAGCGCATGTAGGTCGCTGCACCGGCGGGATTGGATTCCAGCTGATGCGCCATCACACCGGGAATGACATCGAACAGGTAGCTCTGGCAGTCGGCCGTGCGTGTCACATCTACTTTAAGTTCGGTCTCGGATGTGGAGAGTATCTTGACATCGGCGGCAACCTCGCCTTCTACAGTAGCGAATTCTATGCGGTCCACTCGCTCGATCATGAATGCTCCCGACTGCGGTCCGTCGGCGGGATAGACAATCATTCGGTTGGGTTCGCCGGCCTGTGCGGTCATGGCACCCAGGGCGAGGGCTATGGTCAATATGTATTTGTGTTTCATGATTTGATGAATTTGATTGTTTTACCTTCGATTGTGAATAGATAAGTTCCCGGTGTGAGAGCGGAGACATCGACCGGTTCGCCGTTCCAGCCCTTTGCCCTGATTACTGTCGCTCCGTCGAGCGAGTGGATTGCCATGTCGGCGGGTGCTTCGGGCATTCCCGTAAACTCCAGGCGGTCTTTAACCGGATTGCGCAGCAGGCGGAAACTGCCGGGTCCGTCAGTGACCAGACTTACTTCGGCACCGTCGGTCTTGAAGTGCAGCATGTCTCCCTCGGCAAGCGTGAATTTGCCCACGGAGCTGCCACCTTCCTTCACATCGAGTGTGCCGTCGGCGAACACCAGCACCGTGTTGTCAGTGACCGTGTACTCCTTCGGGTCGGGAGATCCCGACACCGTCATCGTCACCTTGGCCGACAGCGACAACGGTACGGCTGCGAGACCGATGAGGATGGCTTTGGTTTTGTAGTTTTGTTTCATTCGTGCTTATTATTTATAAAGTCATACATATTTTTGACAGCACGGGCAGTGCGTTGCACTTCTGTGATTGCGTAATCGCGCTGTCCGTGCACAAAGGTAAGAATAATTTCTGATACCGTAAAATATTGAATGCGCTTTAAAATGGACTGTTAAAAATAATTAATAATCTGAATATCAATCGATTCTGAAAATACTAAATTTGTATGTCATTGATTTATAGTCGATTAATATTTTTATAAAAAATTTTAAAAATTTCTTGAAAAATTTTTTTATTTCAAAAAATAGGTATATCTTTGCGGTGTGACAATGCGACATGCTTCAACAGGTGAATAATGGCAGTGTTATTTGTTAAATTTTATCTGTACTCGGAGTGTTAGGGCAACGATTGACAATTTGACATTCATATGCATTGCGGGCCGGATGGCAGCCGGTTTCCCGTATTATACTCGAGATTGAAGTATATCAGACTGACTCATAGCAACAACTTAATTATAAATTAGACTGTATGAAGAAATTTTTACGTGGATGCAGTAATGACACCGAGATTCAACCATGGCGTAGCTTTGCCTGGTGTCTTATGTTTTTTGTCATGGCCATAGGAATGGTTTTCCCGGCCTCGGCCTCGGAGCTTGTCTGGGGCAATTGCGATGATGGTCCGATTGCTTCGGTCGGTGCGAATACCGCCGGATGTAACTACAGCGCGGCCATTGAGATTCCCGCCACGGTGGCTTCATCGATGGTCGGGAGCAAGGTCACGAAGGTAAGCGTGGGTTTCTCGCAGGGTGGCAACAAGATTGCCTATGTATATCTCACTTATGATTTGCAGGGAGAGCCTTTCTACGAGGAGGAAGTGCGTGTCAAGGTCAACCGTTTCAATGATTTCGAGCTTGCCACCCCATATGTGATAGAGGGGAAAGCTTTCTATGTCGGCTACCGTTACCGCGCCAACACTTCGTCAAACAATCCGCTCGGATTTGATGGTAAGGATAATCAGGGTTCACCTCTTTTCTCGCATGTCGGACTCTGGCTCGACGGCAATGAACCTGAATGGGGTACATTCGGCCAGTTCGGGAATCTAATGCTCCGCGCTGTGATAGAGGGTGATAACCTGCCGGCAGAGGCCCTGTTGCCCGGTGCCGTCGAGCTTCCGAAGAGTTCCGGCATATCTGAGCCTTTCAAATTTAAATTCAATTTCCGCAATCTCGCCGTGGAGCCTGTCAGCTCCATGAAAGTTTGCGTGAATGTGGGTGGAACCGAGACAACCCGTACGGTCACACTCGCCGCGCCGGTAGAGTCTGGTGCGTTGGGCGAAGTGGAGCTTGAGGGTGTGTCGGGTACGGAAAACATGGAGACCGAGGTATCGGTTTCCGTGCCCGAGGTCAACGGGGTCGCCAATCCTTTTGCCGACCAGACTTGCGGCGGTGTGCTCGCAATCTCCGATTACATCTTCCCGCGTGTGGTGGTGATTGAGAAGCTGACAGGCGTGGGCTGCGGATGGTGTCCGCGCGGTATCGTATCGTTTGAGAGACTTGAGGAGAAATACCCCGACACATTCCTCGGTATAGAGGTTCACAACTACAGCTCAACTCATCCGCTCTCATGTGCTTCATATACCCAGTGGGAAGCGGCATATGTCGGAGGCAACGGTGCGCCGGCGGGAGTGATGAACCGCAACAAAAATATTGGCGTGCTCTCCCTTCTGCCCGATGCGACTGAGGTGAAGTTCCTGGAGGAGTCGGGCATGGTCAATGTCAGGTTCGAGACCGAGGCCCATTACCCCAACGAGTCTCATAATGTGATACAGACCACCACCCGCGCCGCGTTCGGAATGCCCGACCCCGATGCCGATTATGCCATATCGCTCGTGGTGACCGAGGATGAACTTGGCCCCTACCGCCAGATGAACAATTATGCAAACGGTTCGGAGTCTATGGGTGGTTTCGAGAACCTTCCGAGTTCTACGGAGCTGATGTACAGCCATGTGGCGCGTGAGATATTCGACTGGAAGGGTGCCGACAACAGTGTGCCGTCATCAATCGGCGAGCGCGAGACAGTTGTCTATAAGCGCGAGCTTCCGCTCCCGGCATCGGTCAAGAACACCAATCACCTCAATGTTCACGCTCTGCTCATAGACCGCAACACGGGTGAGATTGTGACCGCAGCTTCTTCAAAGGTGAGTGACTGGACCGGTGTGTCGGGTTCATTGGCCGACGATGTCCGTCCGGTTGTAAAAGTGGCGGCAGGTGCGATAACCGTGACCGGTGCCGACAATGTGACGGTATATTCTGTAGATGGCCGCATGGTGGCAGCTTTCACCGACGGTGAGTGCGCCGTAGCCCCCGGTGTATATGTGGTCTGTGCCGAATCGGCCGGCAAGACATCTGTCAGCAAAGTGGCAGTGCGTTAATTCCCGATGCGTTAATCTGAAAATCGACTGACTGTCCGGGCGGCAGGTTCATTGCCGCCCGGGGTCAGTATCATACAAGACAACACATACAATTACAAATGAAAAATTTTACAAAGATTCTGATGCTGGCGGCAGCATCGGTCGGTGTGTCGTTAGGTGCATCGGCCGACGATGAGACCTGGACCTCCATCGGTTCCGGCTCATACCGCGACAATTTCGTGCATACCTATTACTTCATCGAGAATTATCCGGAAGTGGAGGTGGAGATTCAGGAGAGCGAGCAGACTCCGGGACGTTACCGCGTGGTGAATCCCTATGTCAACTATCCCGATGCCATCGGCGGCGGAGTGCTTGAAGGTGACCATTATATCGTGATCGATGCCTCGGATCCCGACCATGTCTATATCGAGGAGTCGAATACCGGCTACATCATCGGACGCGGGCAGGAGCTTGCCATCTGGTCGAAGGCCGATGACTATTACAATAACAAATATGGAAACTGGGAGCAGGCCGAGAAAGACAACATCTGCGGCACACTCCGTGACGGCCATATAACTTTCCCTAAGATGTCGTTGCTGACATATCTCCGCGAGTATGAAGAGCCGGATTATGAGGACAAGATCTATATGTCGAGCAATCCTGCGGGAATGTTCCGCGTGAAACTTCCGGGTGCTCCCGACCTTGACGTGTCGCTTGAGTGCGTCGGCGTGGATGAACCGCATGAGAATGTGATTTACTCTGTCACCTTGGGTGAGTCGCTCGAGAAAGCTCTTCTGGCTGTGGCCGATGGCCAATGGTCGGAGTCTGTGGCGGCCGGTATCAAGGATGGCAGCGTGAAGTCTGTCGAGATTGACAAGTCAGGCCAGGTGAAATTCCCTTACACCGGCGACGGCATACGCACACTTTATGTTGTGACATACTATGACGGTAAGCCGAATGCTGATGAGTATCTGACTCATGAGATAAATGTTGACGAGAGTGAATGGCGCAAATGCGGCACAGCCACCTTCTTCGAGGGCATTTTCTCTTCCAACGAGGTGACGGCATGGGGATTCGATATCGATCCGGTCGAGATTACAGTCGAGGTCCAGGAAAGCACTGCTGAGCCCGGACGTATCCGTCTTGTCAATGCCTATGGCCCCGGCTATCGTTATTGCGGAGCCGATAACTGGGACAGCTCAAGCAACCATTACATCATCATCAACGGTACTGATCCGGATCGGGTGTACATAGAGTATTGTGAGTCAATCGGTCTGGACTACGGATATGGCGTGTGCGAAGTATGGTCGCGTGCAGGAAGAAGTATCGAGAATGGAGAGCCTATGGAGAAAATCGATGCTGACGGCACTTTCGGCAAGTACAGCGACAACACATTCACATTCCCGAGGGAGTCTTTGATGGTAAGATTCATTAATGTACGTCCCGACACATGGTACTGGGCAAACCTTGACGGTCGTACCACACTCAAGCTCGCGCCCGGTCAGATACAGGGTGGCACAGGTGTCGGCACAGTGGCAGCCGATGTTCAGGGCGAAAGACGCATCTTCTCGCTCGACGGCACCGAGGTGATGACCGACAGCCCCGCTCCCGGCATATACGTGGTGGTTGAGAATGGCCGCAGCCGCAAGGTTGTAGTCAGATAACCGGCCGGCATATCCAATCAGGCAAACAACAAACAACAAATAACTTATAACATGAAAAAAGACTTTTCCAAACTTTTCCTGCCGCTCGGTCTGGCGGCGGTGGCGTTGACAGCGTCTGGTGTCGATGTCAAGCATTTCCCGGGTCTTAGACCTCCGGGAGATAGAGAGGAGCAGGCTTCGGACCCGATGCGGGCGCCGCTCAACACATTCCGCGGAATGGGCACGCAGATATTCGGAGTCACGATGTATGACTACAACAACTACTCGAACTTCCTGAATTTCTGGTCAGAAGCTCCTTCAAGACTCAACAAGCTGGAGCCGGTCTACACCGTAGGCGACACCAAGGAGGAGGAATACCCCTATCTCTATGAGATGAATGCCGGAGCATGGGCGGGCGATGCCTATTACGGTTTCCGAGTGAACCGCTATTCGATGGGTATAACCAAGGTGAACGGCTGGATTAAGGTCGATACGGAGACCGGTAAGTGGCAGACTCTCAAACCTCTGCTTGACACCCCCGATGCCAGTGCCTGGAACTATATCTACGACATGGCATGGAATCCGGTTGACGACAAGCTCTATGCTCTCGCCGAGAATACAGACGGCACTGTCACTTCGCTTGTCGGCGTGCTCGACAGGGCTACAGGTGACTGGAAAGAGACGGTGACCGCTCTTCCGGAGTACTATTTCGCCATGGCTTTTGACTATGACGGCAAAGTCTATGCAATCAGATGGGACTACGACAACGACTTCTATGTGGTCGGTACAGTGCTCGATGTCTATGATGAGGATTGGGAGCTTGAGACCTCTACTCCCATCCGCGTTGATGGCCGCGACTTCAAGAGCTACTATCAGCATGGCCTTATCTTCGACTATTCGACCGGCGACCTCTGGTGGACAGCTACCAACATGGAGGGTAACCAGTATCTCGTCAATATCGATCCCGGTACAGGCAAGACTGTCAACAAGGGAACTATCGGTTTAAACGAGACAATCATCGGTCTGCACATACCTTATGTCACAGCCGACGCACGCACGGCTCCTGCCCGTGTGGAGAACCTGAACTACAGCGTTGACCACAATGGCGAGAACAAGGTTACTCTCACATGGACCAACCCCTCGAAGCAGTGGAACCGCTTCACGCTCAAGAATCTCGCGGAAGTGCGCGTGTACCGTGATTCTTATGATGGTGAACCTGTGGCGATTCTGCCTGCCGACGCTTCGCAGATCGGCAAGGAAATGACATGGACAGATGAAAATGCCACCCGCGGCAAGCATACATATTATGTGACGGCTTGCGCTGAGGCCGGAGTGAAAGGTATCGTTGACAGCATCGATGCATTTGCCGGCCGCGACCTTCCGGGTGTGGTACGCAACCTGACCGCCTCGACAACCGACGGCAAGAGCATTCACCTTACATGGGATGCGCCTGCGGTCGGTGACAGCGACGGCTGGTTCGACAGCTCCGCCCTGACATATAAGGTTACACGTATGCCCGACGGCAAGGATCTCGGAACAACTTCTGCAACCAGCTTGGACGACAGAGATATACCCGAGGCTCATGCATACTGCTATCTCGTGAGCGCTGTCAATTCCGACGGTACCGGCGAAGCTGTGCAGTCTAACGCTGTGATTGCAGGTGAGTGCGTGCTCGTTCCGTTCAAGACTGCGTTCGAGACCAAGATTGATGCCGACCGCTTCACAAGCATTGACAACAACATGGATGGCCGCACGTTCGATTATGATATCAACCTGAACCTACTGCGCAACACTATCCATATGGATGTCAGCAGCTATGGCAACGATGATTATCTCGTATCTCCGCCGCTGTCGCTTGAGAAGGGCAAGACTTACAAGGTGGTTTATCAGTTCGGTTTCGGTGCTTCCGCGTCGAGCGACGATATTCTTACACACCATTTCCGTTTCACCGGTGGCAACGCCGCAACAGCCGAGGGGCAGTCTGATGTTCTGGGAGATCTTCCGGCTTTCGAGACTCTTGGTCTGAGCGGCAGCTATGAGATTGTGAACTATTTCACAGCCAAGGAGACCGGTGAGTATTATGTAGGTTTCAATGTACTTACTGTTCCTGAGACAATAATGTGGTACTATATCGAGGGCTTCGAGATTTCTGAGGCTCCCGATGACGACCTCGCAGCCGAGGCGCTTGACACTTACCGTTATGTCAGCACGATTGCCGACAACAAGTTCAATGTGACTGTCTACAACAACGGTAACAATCCTCAGTCTGATTACAAGGTGCAGGTTGTTTCGACTACCTCTGCCGGTGCCCGTCAGGTTGTGGCCGAGACAACAGATGTTCCGGCTCTCCAGGCGCATGAGCGTGCTACCGTTTCGCTCGCCGGCCACGGTACGGTTCTTGGAAATATCAACTACTCAGCCGTAGTGGTTCTCGCCAACGATGGAAACGCGTCGAACGACGAGTCTCCCGCGGTCGAAGTGGTCGCCGAGGAAACAGATCCTTTCAACGTCACTGTTACCAATGGCCGCGAGGATCTCAGCACCCGCAACCCGATGTGCCATAACTATGCATGTTCAGGTGTGCAGACCATCTATACTCCGAAGATGACCGGAGTGCAAGCAGCTGACGGCTCAAAAGTTACTGTTACCCGTCTGGCATGGGAGTACGAGGGTAAGGACAGCTTTAACGGCACCAATGTCAAGGTTTGGCTCTCGACAACCGACAAGGAGGGATACGGCGAGGGTGATTCATTCATCGCGGTTTCCGGTGAACCTTACTATGACGGTACGGTACGTGTGGAGAAGGGCCAGAACAAGTACATGGTTCTCGACCTTGATGAGCCTTTCACTTTCAACCCGGCGCAGAACCTGGTTGTCACAGTAGCCAAGTCTGAATATAACCATGCTGATTGGCTGACAATATTCCGCGTGTTCGACAATGACTGGTATCTCGACAAGTTCCACAGCATTTTCAGCGGTGGTACAGAGGAGTTTGATGCTACTGCAGCCAATACCGGAATGTGTTACCCCGAGGCTGCCGTGCTCCACATGGCTATCGAGGGTCTCGGCTCATCGACCGAGATGGTATTTGCCGAGGGTGGCACTGTTTACTATGACGTAAACGCAGGTGTGCTGAGATGCAACGGTTGCACACTCGCAGGTGTGACAGTCTATGACTTCGCCGGCAACATGATTGACAACCTGAGATGCGCCGAAGGTCAGTCCGAGGCAGCTCTCGGTCTGCAGCAGGGCGCTTATATCATCAAGGCCAATCTTGCAACAGGCCGTCCGGTAGCGCTCAAGGTCCTCGTGGGCAGATAATCCCGATTTCAAGAAATATCCCCTGACAGGCCGGGGCGACGGGTCAGTTCGTGGCCCCGGCCATATTTTAATAATCATAAAGTTATAATCAGCAAAGTTTAGAAAATCATTTACATCACAGTTTTGATTATCCTTGCTTTGTAAAAACACATCAGACAATGAGAACAACTTTACTATCAATGGCACTTCTGGCGGCCGCCTCGACGGCGTTCGCGCAAGATGCCGAAATGAAAACCGGGGTCGTCGCTACCGACCCTACGTGGGGTTCTACGGACATCCCGCTTAAATTCAGTGCGCAATACTCATGCTCGCAGACTCTTTATACAGGTGCTGAGATGGATGCCGCAACCGGATCTCTCGATACCTATACGGTTAAACGGCTTTATTTTCCGTTCTACGGTTCTCTTTCAACTGACATACCGATGGATTTGAAGGTCTATATGACCAAAACCTCGGAAACTACGCTTGGCGCAGCCATGTCGATGGAAGATTTCACACTCGTCTTCCGTGGAGATCTTATGGTAACTCCCGCTGATCCCGGTGTGACCGTTGACCTCACGACTCCTTTCGTCATGAAGCAGGGTGAAGGTGTTGTGATTGCTCTTAATTGCGACCAGCCGGAATGGTCGTTGATTAAATTTGAGAATGCTGACATCAATAACCGTGTCTGGTATGCTTTCAGCGCAGATGCACCCTGTGACTTCACCGGTATGTCGAAGGGCTCAGGTTTGCCCGGTCTTACAATCGGTTACTATGAAGGTGAATGGTCGGGAGAAGTTATTCCGGAGACTGTTGACCTGAAAGCCGTGTCAATCTCAGGTCCCGCCAAGGTCGGTTTAGGCTATTTGGTAAGCGTCAGTGTCACTGTCGAGAATCTCGGCACGGCTGTCGCTTCGGGCTACAAGGTCAACATCCTTGATGCCGCCACAAAGGCTGTTGTGGCTACAATCGAGAACGGAGATGACATCAACGCCGGACTTGTGAAGACTCTGACCACTGACCTCGAACTGAATGAGACGGGTACATATTCTTACCTTGCCGAGGTCGTATGCGAAGGTGATACCGACGATACCAACAACGTTACCGCCGACACTTATACCGTCGAGGTGGTCGACAAGGGCTTCTTGCCCGACCCGATGAGCATGAATGTGCCTTCTACTGCCGGAACCGTAGACTTTTCCTGGTTCGACCCGAATGTGAATTGCAGCGGTTCGCAGTCTATCTATCCCGCTACATATTTCGGTGACCTGACCTGTGATGTCCAGCTCCAGAAAGTAGGATTCAATATTCTCGCCCAGGGCTATCCATACGCTGAAAGACCGGTCAAGATCTATATGGCTTCCACTGACCGCACTTCCGGTTATTCATCGGAGGTTTCCGGTTACCCCGGCGATCTCAGCGAGCTTATTCCGGAAGAGGATTTCACTCTCGTATATGACGGTTATTTCAGTGCGCCTGCCGGTGCATCAGGTACCGATACTTTCGTTGATCTCGAACTCGACGCACCGTTTGTTCTTGAGAAGGGTAAAGGTCTGGCCATAAATGTAATCTGTAATTCCGAGGATGGAAATCCGATGGTTTTCTTCAGGTGTGCCAAAGACCCTGACGCGTATTGGCAGACTTATTTCACAAGCTCAGTGCATTATGAGGACTTCTATGAGGCTGTCGCCGCTACCGGTACAAAGACAAGACCCAACACCAATCTTGTTCAGCTCGCGCTTACATATGCGCTGGTTCCTGCCGAGGCTGCCGTTGACCTCGCTGTCGAGAGCCTGACTGTTCCCGAGGCCGTTACTCTCAATGAGGCGGCTACCTTCAAGGTGGCTGTCAAGAATGTCGGCACCGTCGAGGTGGAGGGCATGACTGTCGAACTTCTCGATATGTCGGGCGACGAGCCGGTTGTGCTTGTATCCAACGAGGTGCAGCGCATGCTTGCTGCCGAAGGTTCCACCAATGTCAATGTGAAGTACACGTTCACTGAGGCCGGTGAGTATATGATTGCCGCACGTGTGGTGGCTGATGATGACGTTGATGCCGACAATGACATGTCCGAACCTGTCAAGGTCGTTATCGAGGGCAGCGGTGACAAGTATGCCATTGACCTTGAGCTGGTAGGCGTTGAGGTTCCCGAAAGTGTGGGACTTGGCGACACCGTGACGTTCCCCGTGACCGTGCTCAACAATGGTACAGAGTCGATTCCCGATCTGACTGTATATATGTTCGAAGGCGATGCCGAGAGCGTGACTCAGGTAGGTTTCGGCTTCTCGATGAGTGCTCTTGCTCCGGGTGAAGAGAGGGTTGTCAACGTTAAGGTTGCGATGCCCGATACAGAGTGTGACTATATGCTGACTGTAAGAGCACAGGCTCAGGGTGACGAGAATCCTGACAACAATATCGAGACATTCACGGTGAAAGTATCTGACGATACAGCTGTAGACTCTGTCGCAGGCGACGCAGCGTTCAGCTTTGCCGACGGCATGCTTCTGATCGGTGAGGGTGTGACCGGTGTGTCGGTTGCCGATATGTCAGGCCGCGTGATTCTCTCGCGCGATGTCAAGGCTGGCGAGTCCGTTCAGCTTAATGCAGCGTCGGGTGTGTATGTGGTGACTCTCTACACTGCCGATGGAGTGAAGGTCTGCAAACTCAAAATGTGATATTAATTTATCAGAACAATTATAACAATTATAACAATGAATCAGAAACTAATCTTTTGCGCGATGCTTGCGGCCGGTCTTACGGTCGCAGGCAGCGCTGCTGCAAGCAATCCGCAGTTCAGCCCGCGCACAGGCTCAGGTGAGCAGGTGATGCGCGCACGTGGTCAGAAAGCTGTGTCGCCCATGAGAATCTCTGCCAAGACTCCGGCAAAGACTCCGGCTGCGAGAACCATGTGGGCTTATGGCAACGACATCGTGTATTTCGATCAGTACGGCACTCTTGAGTGCATTCTCGAAGAGGATTTCTCCAAGCTGACCATGGGTACGGAAGAACAGCCTGACCTGAAGACAAAACTGGAGATTTCGGCTGACTCTCCCGAGTACACTTATCCTTGGTGGAACTTCAATCCGGAGTACACGCATGAACCCCATTGGGGTGTCGGCTGTGCCTATGGTGCCGGTGGAACTCTCTACTGGAAACTCGACTACCGCACGATGCAGGCGCATTTCAATACATGTCTGGTGGATCTCAGCGGTGACGACGGCATAGGTGTCCTTGAGTTCCGTGCCCGCAAGTCGGCCGATTCAACCGAGGATTATATCCATATCGAGGCCGGCGAGACCCACAATATGGGACCGTCGTGGGATGTCTGTGATGACGCGGTTGTTATTTCTAATCTTTCTACGGAGTGGACAACCTATCGTGTGATGTTCCGTGGCTGCGGCCCGACAACACTTCTCAACGTCGTGGGTATATTCACAGCCGGACCCTATGCGGAGCCTGAGGAGAATCAGACCATGTGGTTCGACGATGTGAAGGTCTACAAGCTCACCCCCTTCGTCAACATGCCTGTGGGTCGTCCGGTATCCGACTATAAGGGTACGTCATTCGTGGCCAACTGGAATCCGGTGGAGGGTGCCGAGAAGTATATCCTTACAGTCTATACTGTGAATGCCGGTACCGGTGAGCGCGTGGTTCATGAGGAGGCTGATGTGACCGGTACATCCTACAAGGTCGAGAATACAATCTCGGGCGAGACCTACTATTATGAGGTCAAGGCTGTCAAGGGAGGCAAGGAGTCGTTCCCGAGCTATGCGCAGCGTGTGTATTGTCTGGAGGCTCCGGTCATGAAGGCCGCCGAGGTGACAGGCGACTGGACATATGTGGCTTCATGGGACGAAGTGCAGGGCGCCGATGTCTATAACTACATGGCATATGATGAGCGTGAGGCTTCGGCCGACGGCGAGTTTGTGGTTACCGCCGAGGATTTCACAGGCGTTCTTGACGCAGACGGTTATCCGACCGGCAATACCAAGGAAGACCCCTGGGATCAGTGCTATGAAGAATACTATTGCGAGCAGCTCAAGCAGCAGGGCTGGGTAGGCAAGAACTGTTGCCCGTATGATGACTATCTTGCGTTCGACGCATTCTTCTATACAACGGGTCAGGGTGACTCAGGCTTCATTTCTCCCGAGATGGACCTCAGCAAGGATGGCGGCAAGTTCACCGTGACCGGCGATTTCGCGGGTGACGAGGAGCAACTTGAGGATCAAGCCGGACGCCCCGTAATCGTATATACCCAGACTTGTGTCGCACTCTTCAACTGGAATGACGCCCGTGGTGATTACGATCAGGTAGAGCTGGTTTATCCGGAGGTTGACGTTGTGGATGACTGGCAGACCCTCTCGTTCGAATTCACCAAGGGTTCGGAGCGTTCCATCATCGGTATCTACGCTATCGGTTCTTACGCCAACCTCTATCTTGACAATCTGAAGATAACCCAGAATTACAAGAAAGGAGACAAGCTCATGGAGCCTTTCCTCTACAAGCGTTTCTACGGTTCGAAAGAGGGTCAGGATCCGAAGAACAGGATTGAGGTCGAGGTGCCCGGACACGCAACAGGTTACAATGTATATCACAAGGTGAGCGCGTTCTCACGCCAGGCTGACAAATATGGCCAGTCTTATGATGACCGCGAGAGTGAATATTCGGAGCTGATGTTTGTCACCCGCACCATCAGCGGTGTCGATAATGTGGTTGAGGTAGGCGAGGCCACCGTCTCGCTCGCAGGCAGCACACTGACCGTGGTTAACCCCAACGGCGAGAAGGTACGCGTGTTCGGACTCAACGGCATGTTGCTCAATGAGTCGTCCGAGGCCGTGGTTACAACAGAACTTCAGGACGCAGGTGTTTACGTTGCCAAGGTCGGCAACAAGGCCGTCAAAGTTGTGAAATAATGTTAAATGGTTAGTATATGACCGACGGCACACCAGTGTCTGACACGAAGCCCGGAGCTCCCCAGCCCCGGGCTTCTTATTCACCCCTCCTCCTGATTAATCTTGATTATTCCCGATTAATCCCGATTAGTCTCAATGGTCCCGGGGCAGCTGCAGCTGCCCCGGGACCAAATAAAAAGGCATCGCGATTGCGATGCCTTCGTTATCAGGGTGAAATGTGGGGATCGAACCCACGACCTTCGGAACCACAATCCGACGCTCTAACCAACTGAGCTAATTTCACCATGTCGCTCTTCGTCTCTCCCGAAAAGCGATGCAAAGTTACGGCTTTTTTTTGAATCTTGCAAATTTTTTGCCGATTATTTCATCAATTCATCCAAAATTTCGAAGAAAGCCGGGTTCTCACCGGTGGTGATGTTCACGATTTTTCCTTCGGGATTGATGATTGCCTTGGTCGGAAATCCCTCTACTGCATAGTCTTCGAGCAACTTGCCGCCACCTTTCTCGGGGTTGTAGAGGTTCACCCAGGGAAGCTCATATTTCTTGAGCGCTTTTTCCCATGCCTCGCGGCTGTCGTTGCAGGCCACGCCCACGATTTCCAGCTTTGGCTGATATTTGGCATATGCCTCCTTGAGCTTCGGGAAACCCTTGATGCACCAGGGACACCAGCTGCCCCAGAAGTCGATGATGACCCATTTGCCACGGAAGTCCTGAAGGCTTACGGCTTTCCCTTCGAGGTTGTCGAATGTGAAGGCCGGTGCCTCGACATTGCCGCTCTGAAGCTCGACCTTGCGACGCTCGGCTGCTATCACGCGCTCGGCATACTCTTTCTGCGGTTCGAGGAAGAGCGCGATCGGACTCGCCTTCGCGGCCGGTGTCATGGCGTTGTAGTAGTCGAGAAATTTCTGGCCTTCGAGGTGCATGATTGCATAGGGCACCGCCTCGGCATCAGGATTGGCGGCTACGTAGTCGGTGAAGAGCTTGTCGTAGTCGTTGCTGATTTTCTCGACAACTGCAGGGTCGGGAGAACCTGCCGCACTCAGCTCGCGGTATTGCTGGAGGAGTTTCGATGACTCCATGTCGAGCGACGATATGTCTTCCATCAGTTTGCTGCCGGTCACGCTGTAGGCGAGGGGTGATATGCCGTCGATGTTGACTGTCATGTTGTCGCCGGGCTTGGAGTATATCACGATATACTCGCGCTCTCCGGTCGGGATGACATACTGGGCGGCACCTTCGTTCATGGCGGGCAGTGTGAACTTGCCGTCTATGACAGTGGCCTTGGCCTTGTTTGCCTCCGGGCGGTCGGCACGCGGCTTGACCATATCGGAGAGGTAGCCGTATTCGATGTCAAACTCTTTCGTGGTCACGGCGGGATTCACGTTGACCGTGATGTCGGCCATGGCCGGAACGGCAACGGCTATCGTGGCCAGTGCCGATGTGATTATTCTATTCATGTTCTTTCAGTTTGTTTATCAAAAGGTTGGTAAATTCATAATTTTTCAGTCCCCATTTCGGAGCGACAACAAGTGCGGGCGGTGCCGAGGCGAGAAAACGCTCTATGGCAATGTGTCGCGGAACGGTCTTGACTATCCGTCGGCATAGCTCCAGATAGCGCTCCGGGTCGTATGGGGTGATGTTCACGCTCTTTTCCACCCACATGTGGTGGAGCGGTGTGTCGCGCAGCACCTGCAGGTGATGCAGTTTGATCGACTCCACAGGCAGTGAGCAGATCTCGCTCACGGTCTGCATGACGCGTTCCTCATCCTCGCCGGGGAGTCCGGCTATCAAATGCACGCCGACATGCAGCCCGGCAGCAGCTAATGTGCGTATTGCCTCGCGGCTCCTGTCGGAATCATGCCCACGGTTTATCAGTCTCAGCGTCTCGTCGCAGAGTGTCTCCACACCAAGTTCAACAAAGACAGGACGTTCTTGGTTGAGCCGCGACAGCATCTCAACCACTTCTGGCGGTATGCAGTCGGGGCGGGTGCCGATTATCAATCCGACAACGCCTTTGGTGCTCAGTGCCTCCCGGTAGATACGTTCCAGCTCTGCGGCATCCATCCGGTAGGTGTTGGTGTACGACTGGAAATATGCAAGATATTGCATGGCGGGATATTTCCGTGCGAAGAAACGTTTCCCGGCCTCCAGTTGCTCACTGACTCCTTTCACGTCGAAGCAATAGGAGGGAGTGAAGGAGGTGTTGTTGCAGTATATGCAGCCGCCATGCCCGATGGTGCCGTCACGGTTGGGGCATCCCGCTCCGATGTTGACCGAGATTTTCTGTACCTTCACGCCCGGAAAGAAGCGTTGCAGGTATTCGGCATAGTCGGTGTACCATTGATTCATAGCCCGGTGCAGCTTTGGCGGATAAGGTCGCCGATCACAAGCGCGGCCATCGACTCCACGATCGGAACGGCGCGTATTGCCACGCAGGGGTCATGACGTCCGGCAGGTTCGAGAATCACAGAGTTGCCGTCGGTATCAATAGTCTCAAGCGGGCGCATTATTGTCGGTGTCGGCTTGAAATAGACGGCAAATTCCACCGGCATTCCGTTGGAAATGCCCCCTTGTATTCCTCCCGAATGGTTGGAGCGGCATGTGGGGGTGGCCTTCTCTGTATTTCCCTCGCATCCGGCCACAGGACAGAATATGTCAACGCTTTCCGAGCCCTTCATCGAGGCACTTCTGAAACCATCGCCATATTCGAAGCCTTTTGCGGCGTTGATGCCCATCATGGCTGCGGCGAGGCGGCTGTGCAGCTTGTCGAACACGGGTTCACCTATGCCGGCCGGAATTCCGGTTACACGGCATCTGACTATTCCTCCCGTCGAGTCACCCTGCCGGGCTGTCGCAGCCACGTCGTTTGTGGCTATGAATTCCGCTTCGATCTCAATGCCATAGCGTTGCGAAAGCCATTGACGCACTATCGAGCCGGCCACGGTCCACGAGACTGTCTCGCGTGCGCTCGCGCGGCCTCCGCCACGGAAATCATGTATGCCATACTTGGTGTGATAGGTATAGTCGGCATGGTTCGGGCGGAATTTGCCGCTGTATCCGTCGTAGTCCTTGCTGCGTGCGTCGCGGTTGCGCACCACGAAACCTATCGGCGATCCGAGTGTGATGCCGTCGGGAGTGAGTCCTGACAGAATCTCCGGTTCGTCGCTCTCTCGGCGTTGCGATATGTCGGGGCGGCTCCCCGGACGGCGGCGGTCGAGGTGACGGCGCACTTCGCCGAGGTCGATATGCACCAAGGGAGGCATACCGTCGAGTATGCCTCCCATGGCCGGACCATGGCTCTCACCGAAGGTGGTGAGCCGCAGTAATGTTCCGAATGTATTGCCCATTGCGGTGCTTTTTGTTCCGGGCCGGAAAGGACCCGTGTGAACGTGGTTGGATTATTTGTCCATCGTGACAAGAAGCTCCTCGTTCGAGCGGGTGAGCTCCATGCGCTTCTTGATGAACTCCATGGCCTCGATCGAGTTCATGTCGCTCAGGTAGTTGCGCAGGATCCACATGCGGTTGAGCGTCTCCTGCGGAAGGAGCAGGTCATCACGGCGGGTCGATGAGGAGATGATGTCAACGGCGGGGAAGATACGCTTGTTGGAGAGCTTGCGGTCGAGCTGGAGCTCCATGTTGCCGGTGCCTTTGAATTCCTCGAAAATAACCTCGTCCATCTTTGATGAGGTCTCGGTCAGGGCTGTGGCGATGATGGTCAGCGATCCGCCGTTCTCGATGTTACGTGCCGCTCCGAAGAAACGCTTCGGACGCTGGAGTGCGTTGGCATCGACACCACCCGACAGGATTTTACCCGATGCGGGCGATACGGTGTTGTATGCGCGGGCCAGACGTGTGATCGAGTCGAGCATGATGACCACGTCGTGGCCGCTCTCCACAAGCCGTTTCGCTTTTTCGAGCACGAGACCGGCAATCTTGACATGACGTTCGGCCGGCTCGTCGAATGTCGAGGCGATTACCTCGGCGTTGACGCTGCGGCTCATGTCGGTGACCTCCTCGGGTCGCTCGTCGATGAGCAGCATTATGATGTATGTCTCGGGGTGGTTCTCCGAAATGGCGTTTGCAATATCTTTGAGCAGGATTGTCTTACCGGTCTTGGGCGGTGCCACGATGAGCGCGCGCTGTCCCTTGCCGATGGGCGCGAACATATCGACGATACGGGTGGATATGTTGTTGCTGCGTCCGCGTGTCAGGTCAAACTTCTCGTCGGGGAAGAGGGGTACAAGGTGCTCGAAAGGCACACGATCGCGTATCACTTCGGGCGAGAGTCCGTTGATTGATATGACGTTGCAGAGCGGGAAGTATTTCTCTCCGGGATGCGGGGGACGGATGCCGCCCTCAACCATGTCGCCGGTCTTCAGACCGAACTCGCGGATCTGCTGCTGGGTGACATATACGTCGTCGGGGCTGGAGAGATAGTTGTAGTCGCTCGAGCGGAGGAAACCGAAACCTTCGGGCATTACCTCAAGCACGCCGTAGGTGGTGAGAATTCCCTGGAGGTCGTAGCTTGTCTCGGGCTGGCGGTTGTTGTTTGCCTGACGCTGCATCATGCGTTCCTGCTGACGCTGCTTCTTGGTGAGACGTTTCTGCTGCTTGGGGTTCTGGTTCTGTGCCGGTGCGACGGGCATTCCCGGTTCGGCGATTATAATCGGTGCTGTTGCCACGGCTTTCTCCTCCTCCTGGATCTGCTGCTGGGAGCGCGGGGTGAATGTGCGGCCCTTTGCATTGGAGAAGAAGGCACCGAGTGAGGGCTGTCCTTTCGGCTTGAGATCTTTCTGGTTGCCGCGCTGTGCCCCCTGCTGTGCGGGCTGAACGCCATCCTGCACCTCGGGCTGTTCCTCTTTGGGAGTGGGGGTGAACTGTTTGCGTCGTTGTGCGGGACGTATCACCTCAGCCGGCTCGTCGGTGAGCACCATGGGGAGTGTGTCTGTAATCTCCGGTACGGGTATCGGTGCGATGCTGTCGGCTGCAGCGAGAGCCTCCTCGGCGGCGCGTGCGGCGGCCTCGGCTTCGAGCAGCGCCTTCGGCTTGCGGCCCCGACGTTTGGGAGCGGGAGCGGCGTTGGCGTCGGCCTGGGCGGGAGCGGGGTTGGCCGTCACATCACCGGCAGGAGTATTTTCAGGGTTCATCCCCTCGGTGGGCGTTGCTTCCTCAGCTGCGCGTGCAGCGGCCTCGGCTTCGAGCAATGCTTTCGGTTTGCGGCCGCGACGCTTCGGTGCCTGTGCTCCCTGAGCCTCGGGGGCAACTTCAGCGGGAGCGGCGGCATCTGCGGCAGTCGCTGTGCGCTTGGCGCGCGGTTTACGTTCTTTCTGGGCGCGTGGCTTGAGCTTGGCGGCCTCTTCGCGGGCCACTTGTGCGGAGGCGTTGTCGATGACGTAATATGCCATCTCCTCCTTGTTCTCAGTGCTGTTCTTTTTCATGCCCATCGATTCGGCGAGACTGCGCAGGGCAGTCAGCTCCATCGACATCAATTCTTCGAAACTGTGCATAATGTGCGTATGGTTCTATCTGCATGGACCGGACTCATGGTGGGACGCGGGTCTTTTCTATCGCTCACGGCGCGGGTTATGGCCGTGGCGTATGCAGGATTTTGCTTTTGATTTTGGTGAGCCGGACGGCTCGGGAAGATTTGTGTGATTCTGACAATTCAGGTGGTTCTGACAATTCAACGGAATAATATCCATAAAAGTTTGCAGTCGGGCAATCTTGGTGACGGAGAGCCGGAATCTGTATGTCAGGGTGGATGGAAACATCAACAGAACCGCCTGCGGCGGAATTATCCTCCATTTCCGTATGCAAAGATACAAAATCAAATTGAAACTACCAAACAAAAAAATCCGTTATATCATAAATTATTGTTTTTTATCGGAAGTTGAATTCTGTTCCCTCTTGATTGAAGAGCAGGGTGGCATGGGCGCAAGAGATATTTATCAAAATGCACATAAACTTCCTGCTTTGACTATAAACAATCTTTAATTATGAAGAAAACTACATTATTGCTCGTCGCGGTGTTTGCGGCCGGTTCGGCATGGTGCTGGAATATAAACGAGAAGTATACCGGGCCGAAGACTCCGGTTACCGATACTTCGTGGCATGAGGATATTCTCCCGGGCTACGAGGCCCGTTATGTGAATCAGGGTGAAGCGTTCGACGGTCCCTGCCGCTCCACTATAGTAAGGCTGCTGTCGGATAAGCCGACGCGTAAGGCTTACCTCTATATTCATGGCTTCAACGATTATTTCTTCCAGTCGGAGATGGGCCGGATATTTGTCGATTCGGGCTATAATTTCTATGCCGTTGACCTGCGCCGTTATGGGCGCAGCAAGGAGCCGTGGCAGTATCCGTTCAATGTGCGCGACATGAAGGAGTATTTCGCCGACATCGATTCGGCTCTTGTGCAGATCCGTCGTGACGGCAATACCGACATCACTCTGTCGGGCCATTCCACAGGTGGGCTGACCGTGCTCTATTTCGCGGCT
The DNA here is from genome assembly GCA_910578385.1 of uncultured Muribaculaceae bacterium. Taxonomy (GTDB): domain Bacteria; phylum Bacteroidota; class Bacteroidia; order Bacteroidales; family Muribaculaceae; genus Lepagella. The sequence continues at coordinate 144,108 of CAJTQV010000003.1, forward strand.
GAGAAGGGGGAGGAGTGCGGTGTGGACCGCGTGGTCACGGATTCTCCGTTCCTCGAATGGAACTACAACGCTTTCATGCGCGATGTCGGTGCGCCGGTTGTAGGTTTCCTCGGCAAGATTTTCAAGAATGCGAAGGTGAAGCAGGCGGAGTGCGACGGCTATGCCTACAGTCTGCTGAAACAGTACCACGGCCAGTGGAAATACAACACTGATTGGAAGATGGTGTATTCGCCGCCGGTCACATACAGCTGGGTCGGTGCCATCAATTCCGCGCAGGGGCGTCTCATGAAGAAGCGGGAGAGAATAAGCGTGCCGATTCTTGTCATGCACAGCTCGCGCAAGATAGAGGGTTGCGGCTGGACTCCGGAGTTCCAGACGGGCGATGCGGTGCTCGACCCGGCCATGATTCAGGCACGCGGCGAGCGTCTGGGTCATGAGCGCATGGTCTGCACCATCGACTCCGGCATACACGACCTGATCCTCTCCGAACCCGTCCCGCGCCGGGCCGCCTACGACACAATCTTCCACTTCCTGAGGGTCTACCGGTGACGGCCGCCCCGAGTTTTATTTTTTAGTTGCAGGAACGGTTTCTTTTTGTTAACTTTGTAACTTACCTGTTGCTTTATTACTTAATTTTGCAGCTTATGGAAGCAAATTCAGTTGACACTCTCTCGCTCGCCGAACGGCGGGAGCTTTGCGCTCTCGCCGGGAATCTGAAAACTGTGTTGGACACACGCCTCGATGACAATGAACGCAAACGTCTCACAGCCACTCTCCGTGAACTTATACGCCGCCCGGTGGCGGCTCACGACGAGAAGTCGCTGCCGAACGCGGTGATGACCCTGCGCACGGCCTACGCGTTTGCCGAAATGGTTGACCCTGACCACAACATCCTTATCGCTATTCTGCTTCACCCGCTCGTGAAGCATGGCCTGATGTCGGTGGCCGACGTAGAGCGTGAATGGGGTGCCGACATCGCCGGTCTGCATCGCGGTCTCGACGAGGTGGCGAAGTTCAGCACACGCAATTCCGCTACAAATCAGGAGAATTTCCGTGGTCTGATTATTTCTCTCGCTCACGACATACGCGTGATCATCATAATGATTGTGCGCTGTCTGGTGCTTATGCGCAGCATCAATCTGCATCCTGACGACACGTGGGTGCGCAATGTGGCTTTCGAGGCAAACTGCCTCTACGCGCAGCTCGCTCACCGTCTCGGTCTCTACAAGATAAAGGGTGAACTCGAAGACCTGTCGCTCAAGTACACCAACCGGGAGATTTACACCCAGATTGCCCACAAGCTCAATGCCACAAAGCGTTCACGCGACGCGTATATCAAGGCGTTTATCGACCCGGTGAAGCGGGAGCTTGAGAAGGCCGGTCTCAAATTCGAGATCAAAGGTCGCACAAAGTCCATTTCTTCGATATGGAACAAGATGCGCAAGCAGAAGGTGGATCTCCCCGGCATCTACGACCTCTTCGCCATCCGCGTGATACTCGACTCCGAACCCGCGCGCGAGAAGAGTGAGTGCTGGCTGGCATATTCTATTCTTGCCGATATGTACACCGCGAATCCTGCCCGTATGCGCGACTGGATCTCGATACCTAAGAGCAACGGTTACGAGTCGCTTCATGCCACGGTGATGGGACCGGAGAACAAATGGGTGGAGGTGCAGTTCCGCACGCGCCGCATGGACCTCGTGGCGGAGAAGGGTCTTGCCGCGCATTGGCGTTACAAGGGTGGTAAGGCCGACGGTACCGACCAGTGGATGAACAATATACGCGACATTCTCGAAAGTGCCGATGCAGGTCCGATGCAGCTCATGAAGAACATCCATATGGATCCGTTCGGCAAGGAGGTGTTCGCGTTCACTCCCAAAGGGGACCTGTTCCGCCTGTCGGGCGGAGCGACGGTGCTCGACTTCGCGTTCCATATCCATTCGAACGTCGGCGCGAAATGTACCGGCGCGAAAGTCAACGGTCAGCATAAGAAACTGAATTACAAGATACAGAACGGCGATACTGTGGAGATTCTGACAGCCGCGAACCAGACCCCGCGCCAGGAGTGGCTCAATATCGTCACCTCTTCGAAGGCCCGCAACAAGATCAAGCAGTGTCTCAACGAGGAGAAGCAGCGTCTTGCCGACATAGGCAAGGAGGCTCTGATGCGCCGTGCGAAGAACCGCAAGGTTGAGCTTGACGAGGCACACGTCATGCGCCTTATCAAGAAGATGGGCTATAAGTTCGCTCTTGAGTTCTATGCCGACATGGGAGCCGACAAGGTTGACCCGGGTCGTTTCCTGAACAGTTATATCGAGAGTACGACTCATACGGGCGAGGCCGAGCATGTGTCGGCCGAGGAGTTCGAGATACGCCGCGACGATGATGAGAAGAAGTCGCAGAACGATGTCCTTGTCATCGGCGAGAAGTCAATCAATGGCCTGAGCTATCGGTTCGCCCGGTGCTGCAACCCGATTTACGGCGACGACGTGTTCGGCTTCATTTCGAGCGACGGCATGGTGAAGATCCACAAGAACAGCTGTCCGAACGCCGCGCATATCAAGGAGCGTTATCCATACCGTGTGATCCGTGCCGACTGGAGCGGAAAGTCGGGTTCGATGCTTCCGGCCACATTGCGCGTTGTGGGCAACGATGACATCGGTATCGTGACTAACATCACCTCCATCATATCGCATGAGCAGGGGGCGGCGTTGCGCAACATATCGATTGACTCGCACGACGGCATGTTCCAGGGCTATCTCGTAATCGGTGTTTCTGACAACCGTCAGCTCACCACGCTTGTTAAGAAGATAAAGACTGTAAAAGGGGTCAAGGATGTAGTTCGTGTCTGACCGCAACGGTAAGGCACGTGCCGCATCTGCCTCGTAAAAATCAAGGCTATGAAAAAAGGAAAATTAATTATCGCGGCTGCGGCTGTGGCAATATCGCCGTTGTTGGGTGCCTGCGTGGGCCGCACCAATGATGGCGAGAAGGTGCGTGCCGACTATGACCGTTCGTTGTCGGACTCAATCGCGGTTGTCGAGCAGGAGATTGACTCCTGCAACACGCAGATCGGCCTGTTGCGCGATCAGGTAAACGGCTGGGTGCGCGATTTCACCACTGTCTCAAATCCGCGCGAGGCGGGGTCGTACATGATTCTCACGTCGTTCAAGGACCGTTATCCGCTCTCATCGACAGGACTCGTGGCGCGTATCAACGACAATAATCAGTTCGAGCTTGTGGCGGCCCTCTCGGGCAAGGCTTTCGACCGCATAGAGGTGCAGGGTCCCACGGCGACGGCCACTTCTGACGTGGTGCCCAACGACCAGGCTCTCAATTACCGTACCGCCGCGCTCACCACTGTGATGTTCACCGGCAATGCGGCAGACTCTATCGGTGCCCTTGTAGCCGACAATCAGCTGAATCCGATTACGGTAACATTTATGGGCAACAGCCCTGTGCAGTCGTGGAAACTGCCCGAGGCTAATGCCAAGATGATTTCCTACACCTATATGCTCTATAAAAGCAACAAGGAACTCAACCGTCTTGAACGGCGAGTTCCAATGCTGCATGAGAAGATCAATCTTCTCCGTATTCATAAAGACCGTACGGCTCCGGCTGCTGACTCTGCGAAATGAGTCGGCAGCCGGTGTCAGCCGGTTATGCTTCAACCATCTCAGCCTCCACGAGGAGTTTCTTGCGCAGGTTGACGAGCATGTCCTGGGTCATGGCGTCGAGGTCGAACTCCGGCTTCCAGTCCCATTCGTTGCGTGCGCATGAGTCGTCGAGAGAGTCGGGCCATGAATCGGCGATTTTCTGACGGAGCGGGTCAAGCTCATACTCCATTTCGAATCCGGGAACATATTCCCGGATTTTGTTGTATATGATCTCCGGGTCGAAGCTCATCGAGGCGATGTTGAACGAGTTGCGGTGTACGAGACGTGTCGGGTCGGCCTCCATGATCTCGATGGCGGCGCGGAGTGCGTCGGGCATGTACATCATGTCCATGAATGTGCCGGGCTTGAGGGGGCATTTGAATTTCTCACCCTTCACGGCGGAGTAGTAGATGTCTACTGCATAGTCGGTGGTGCCGCCGCCGGGAGGTGTCGTGTAGGAGATGAGTCCGGGGAAGCGCACCGAGCGGGTGTCAACGCCGAAGCGGCGCGCGTAGTAGTCGCTAAGAAGTTCGCCGCTCACCTTGGTCACACCATATATTGTGGCCGGACGCTGTATTGTGTCCTGCGGAGTCTTGACATGCGGGGTTGTCGGGCCGAAAGAACCGATGGAGCTGGGGGTGAAGACCGCGCAGCCATGTTCGCGGGCCACTTCGAGCGTGTTGAAAAGGCCGCCGACACCGATGTGCCATGCCAACTGGGGCTTTGCCTCGGCCACAGCCGAGAGAAGAGCCGCGAGGTTGTAGATTGTGTCGATGTTGTATTTCTTCACCACGTCGGCGATCTGCTGCGGGTTGGTGATGTCGACCACCTCGGCCGGACCGCTCTCAAGCAGGATGCCTTTCGGGGGTGCGGCGGGAATGTATCCGCAAACCACGTTCTCGTTGCCGTAGATGCCGCGCAACTTCATAATCAGCTCGGAACCGATCTGGCCGGTGCCACCGATAACAAGTATATTCTTCATTGTCAGGTATAAATTTAAGGGCGATGCTCCGCGTTTCAGCCTTTCGCGGGCCGTCGGCGGGGAACCGTTTCATGTTTACGCTGCAAAAATAAAAAAAATTAGTGAAAAATTTACAAAAAATAGCGACTCTTTTATTAACTTTGTGAAAACAAATGTGGCCTGCGGTTGATTGCCCCTCTGTTTGCGGTGTGATTCCGGGGTCCGAAAACACTAATATCATGTACCAGAATTTCAAAACACATCTTGAGAAGGAGCTTCAGGACATCAAGGATGCCGGTCTCTACAAGAACGAACGCATCATCACAACACCCCAGAGCAGCGACATCAAGGTCGCCGGCACAGAGGGTGAGGTTCTCAATTTCTGCGCGAATAACTATCTCGGTCTGGCCGACAATTCCCGTCTGGTCGAGGCTGCGAAGGCTGCCATGGACAACCGTGGCTACGGTATGTCGTCGGTTCGCTTTATCTGCGGTACCCAGGACCTGCACAAGGAGCTTGAGAAATCGATCAGCGACTATTTCAAGACTGAGGATACAATACTCTATGCCGCTTGCTTCGATGCCAACGGCGGCCTGTTCGAGCCTCTTTTCACCGAGGAGGATGCGATTATCAGCGACTCGCTCAACCATGCCTCGATCATCGACGGCGTGCGTCTTTGCAAGGCTAAGCGCTTCCGTTACAAGAATGCCGACATGGCAGATCTGGAGCGTTGCCTGCAGGAGGCAAAGGACTGCCGTTTCCGCATAATCGCTACCGACGGTGTGTTCTCGATGGACGGCAACGTTGCTCCGATGGACAAGATCTGTGAACTGGCAGAGAAATATGACGCTCTTGTCATGGTAGACGAGAGCCACTCCGCAGGTGTTGTCGGCAAGACCGGCCACGGTGTGGCGGAGCAGTACGACTGCTACGGCAAGATTGACATCTTCACCGGCACGCTCGGCAAGTCGTTCGGCGGTGCGATGGGTGGTTTCACCACAGGCCGCAAGGAGATAATCGACATGCTCCGTCAGCGTTCGCGTCCTTACCTGTTCTCCAACTCGGTAGCCCCCTCAATTGTGGGTGCCAGCATCGAGATGTTCCGCATGTTGGGCGAGAGTGACGACCTCCACACCAAGCTGATGGACAATGTGGAATACTTCCGCACCCGTATGCTTGAGGCCGGATTCGACATCAAGCCGACACAGAGTGCCATCTGCGCCGTGATGCTCTACGACGCAAAGCTCTCGCAGGACTTCGCCGCAGAGATGCAGAAAGAGGGCATCTACGTTACAGGTTTCTACTACCCGGTAGTACCGAAAGACCAGGCCCGCATCCGCGTACAGCTTTCAGCGGCCCACACCCGCGAGCAGCTCGACAAGGCAATCGCCGCCTTCATCGCCGTCGGCAAACGCCTCAACGTCCTGAAGTAACCACCCGTCCCTACAATACCCCCATAAAAATGGCGCACGAACGTGCGCCATTTTTTTATGTCCGGACTTCCCCGTGCCACATCCCCCCATCACCCACCAAATAAATTCCGGTTTATCTGTATTGACACTGTAGGGACATCGCTTTGCGATGTTTGGGTTGCACACGCGTAATTTACTGAAAAACATGATTGTTTCCATTCTACATGCCAAAGGCATGTCCCTACAATTGACGCGGGTTCAATATCGATAAACCGGGATTTTTATTGATTGAAAGGCATCGCGGATCCGGCTCTAACGCTTCGCGTTAAACCGGAATTCTAAAACCTAAAACCTAAATTTAGTATTTGAAAAAAATATTTGGTAATTTGGAAAAAACTTATTAGTTTTGCAACGCATCTTGGCTACGGAGCCTCCGAGTGGGCGAAGTGGCGGGTGCGGACATAATTTATAAGCGTTTATCGACGCTTGTTCTTGACGGATCGAAATCTGGCAGTTTCATAATCTGAGTCAAGGATGAGTCAACGGTAGGCGTCTTTCGGGTATGATACCTTCGTGTGAGTGTGTAGAGACTACATGCTCATGCTCGCACTATCATACGGCGTGAGGCTCCGCGTTGCTCGTTCTACTCAGATGGGCACATGCCAGAGCCTCGATTCGTGGGACGAGTAACAGATACAGACTCTCACGCTTTTTTTTGTATCCTTAACTGCCGATGAGAAGGGTCCTGAGGCAGATTGTAACCGATCATGAATAATGTGTTTTTCAAACCACGTGTCGGCAGTGAATACGACAGCGGTGGAATGTTCGGCAAAAAGATTTTGGTAGTGGGCGAGAGCCACTACTGTGGTAATGAGGTTTGTGGCGAATGTGGCAACCCTGAAAACGCCGGGGAATGTGCTGACTTTACCACCGACACAGTCAATTCCTATCTTGCCGGAAACGATACGTGCGGTCGATGGACATCGACATTCCGCAAGTTCGAGCGTTCTATGGTGGGACATGAGACATCACCCGGTGAATCTGCAAGGATATGGGATTCCATTGCGTTCTACAATTATCTCCAGAGAGCGATGGATGCACCCCGACAGGTTTGCAGTGCTGAAGAGTTTGCAGATGCTGAACAGGCATTTTGGGAAGTGATGGAAGCGCTCCAGCCCGACGTGATGATTGCGTGGGGAGTCACGCGCATGTATGACAATATGCCCGGAGGAGACGCTTGGCAGCGGGCTGAGGACATTGTAGTTGACGGTTACCATGTGCGTAACGGATGGTACACCCTCAGGAGCGGAAAGAGAGTGCGTGCGATATGGGTATACCATCCCTCGTCTGGTTACTCATGGTCATGGTGGAACAAAGTAATCGAGAAAGTGCTATGAAGAATCTGAAACAACTGATGCTCGTCATCATATCCCTCATCTCCTTCTCGTTACATGTCTCCGCTGACGTGTACACAGGCGAATTTGGTACAAAATACGAATACCGTATCATTAACGGCAACGAGGTTGAGATAACGAAGGCTTATGACTTACTAAGAGTAGCATGGCTTCCAGATTCTATTTCCGGATTGCCTGTGACATCAATAGGAAACTCAGTTTTTGCGAATTCGCAATTGGAGATTGTCACATTGCCTCTTGGTTTGAAGTCAATAGGAGATTTTGCTTTTGCTCATACCAGTTTAGAATCTGTCAAATTACCGGATTCTTTGGTTTCAATAGGTGAATCAGCTTTTGAAAGCTCAAGATTGACATCAATTGAATTTCCACAGTCATTGGAGTCAATAGGTGCTTCAGCGTTCAAGAATACAGCGTTGACTGCGGTTGAGTGGCCCGATAAGCTGACAGAGATTCCTGCAAATTGCTTCGAGAAGTGTCGATATTTGACTTCAGTGAAAATACCGGCAACAGTCATCTCAATAGGTGCGTATGCGTTTTATGATGAACTATTTGGGAATGGCGGACCGTTAACATCGATTGACTTGTCTTCTTCTTTAATTTCGATAGGAGAATATGCGTTTACAGGTCAGAGTTTTACTTCAGTTGATTTTCCTGCCTCTTTGGTCTCTATAGGTGAATACGCTTTTGCGCACGTTCCTTTGACTTCTGTTGAATTACCCCCACAATTGACAGAGATTCCAGAGGGTTGTTTTAGTCGATGTTATCACCTTACTTCCGCAAAAATACCCGAGTCGGTTAAAACAATAGGAGACTTTGCTTTTGAAGCCTGTAGAAGCTTGGTGTCAGTAAATTTTCCAGAAGCACTTACTTTAATTGGTGAGAATGCTTTCGATGAAACAAGTTTAACTTCTGTGTCTTTTGGAAAAAATCTTGTTACCATAGGTCATGCTGCGTTTCGCGTAGGAAATCTTCAATCAGTTGAGATTCCTAATTCAGTCATATATATTGGTGCTGGTGCGTTTTATGCGCATCCACTTAAATCAGTGATTATAGGAAGTTCTGTCAAAGGAATGGGAGAGTATGCTTTTGGCGAGTGTTACAAATTGACATCTGTTACTGTGTTGGCGGAAGATCCACCGTTGATTCATAGGAATACGTTCTCGGATAGAACTTATCTCACCGGCACTCTGACTGTGCTGGAAGATAGCGAGTCAGCCTATAAGGCTGACGATATATGGAAACTATTTACAAATGTAGACGTTACGACAGGTATTGAGGATATTCCCGTAGATATGGGTTCAGATGAAGGCCGCACTCCAATCGGTAGCTTCGGTCTTGATGGCCGTCCGGTCTATGACAGTTACCATGGAATCGTAATCACCCGCTATTCTGACGGCACCGTCTCCAAGCACTTTTGCTTCTGAATTTATTTATTAGACTAAACCGAGAGAGTGTTGCTGATTATGCAGCACTCTCCGGAATCTTAATATCATATCGATTGTTGTCGGGTATCGTGGGTACTAAGTGACAGCATTAACATTAATATAAACTGACAAAATTTTTAATATGAATATATTCCAAGCGACGTCCGTCAATAAAATACGGGCGACAGAGTCTCTTGAATATCGGAAGTATCCGTTGCTGTTTTTTGCAATGTTTCTGTCGGTCATTGTCAGCTTTGCTAACGACAATGTTTACGTTGACAAAACCGGAGTGAAGTACGCATATGAAGTTATGGATAATGACGAGATAAAGATAACCCGAATCGTACCTGTTGAATATTCCACCGCTGATATTGTTATACCGGATTCGATATCGGGATATTCAGTGACAGAGATTGGAAATAACCCCTTCGTATATAGTTTTAACTACGAGTTTTGTTCCATAACGCTCCCAAACACTGTAAAGGTAATTGGTGATTATGCGTTTAGAAACCTGCCGATAACTTCAATTGAGTTAGGGTCTTCGCTCGAACGCATGGGAGTCAATGCTTTTGGTGGATCTTCACTTATTTCAGTAGAGTTGCCAAACTCTTTGACCTCAATAGAAAAGTATGCTTTCTATAACTGTAAGAAACTTAAAAATGTAACAATACCGGAATCTGTCACATCAATCCGAGAGTCAGCCTTTATGGGATGTTCGGAACTCGAATCAGTTTCAATACCCAGTTCATGCACATCAATAGAAACAAATGCTTTCTCTGGATGCGGTCTTAGATCTGTAATAATACCCGGGGACATTGATGAGATTGAATTCGGGACATTCGGTGGATGTACAGAACTTTCTTCTGTGACATTTTTAGGTTCTGTCTCTAAAATCGGCGAGTTTGCATTCGCTGATTGTAAAAGTTTATCACACATTGAATTGCCTGAGTCTGTCACTTACATTGATGGTTGGGCATTTCGAAATACAGGTCTCACTTCAATAGGTTTGGGAAGTTCTCTTAAGTATATACTCGGCAATGTGTTTGAGGGAACAAAACTGACGACTTTTGTCGTACCTGAAAATGTCCAATTTATAGGATCTGCATGTTTCAAAAATTGTAAGAATCTCACTTCGATTACAATACCGGGAACTGTCACTACGATTTGGGATTCAACGTTTGCTGGCTGTGACAATCTTTCAAAAGTAAATTGGAATAAAACAGATACTTCAAGAATATATAGTAGGGCTTTTGCCGGAACAAAACTGACTTCGTTTGATTTAGAGCGTGTTAAACAAGTTGGTTCGGAGTGTTTTATCGACACTCCTTTGGAATCGGTTGAATGGTCAAGTCGGATGGAGGGTATCGGAGACCGGGCATTCTTCGGTACACATATAAAAAACGTTGAACTTGGTAATGCCAAAAGTCTGGGTGAGGAGGCATTCGGCAGTTGCAATGAGTTGGAGGCAGTTTCTATATCGACAGTTGTACCACCGTCGTTACATATGAGTACATTCCCGGAAGAGGTTTATAAAAATGTCACATTGGTTGTGCCTGACCACAGTCTATACAATTATCGTGCTTCTGCCGTATGGGAGTGTTTTGATAAGATTATAAATACCTCTGGGCTGGAAGATGTCGAGGAAGATAGATATGAGTTTGGAAAACCCAAAGATACAGGAGGTGGAGTGGAGATAACGAAAGTCCACTCATTGCCGCATTCCGGAGAACTTGTGATTCCGGAATCGCTTTCGGGAAAGACGGTTGTGAAAATAGGAGACAATGTTTTTAAAGGCTTGACGGATTTAGTCTCGGTTGTTCTTCCCAATACTGTCAGGGTAATCGGAGAGTCTGCTTTTAAAAATTCCGGCCTGGAGTCAATACAGTTTGGATTATGGCTCTCCCAGATAAAAAAAGAGGCTTTCGCTGGATGTGCTGCCTTGACCTCTGTAAAGTTGCCGGACAATTTGAAATATATCCATGAATCCGCATTTAAAAATGCAGGTCTGACATCAATAGATTTTGGCACATCGGTTGAGCAAATTTACCAGACAGCGTTTCAAGGAACAAAACTGACATCAATCATTCTCCCCAACTCCTTGACTTATCTTGGTTCTGGAGCTTTTGCAGATACTGAACTGAATTCGATTGTGTTATCTGACGGTCTGTTGGAAATAAAAAGTTCATGTTTTGCACGGTGCAAGAAACTTACATCTCTGGTAATACCGAATTCTGTAAAATGGATTGGGACTAAGGCGTTTTCTGGAACTGGCTTGTCAACACTCTCATTGGGTAATTCTCTTCTTGAGATAGGCGATTCTGCTTTTGAGGAAGCGGAACTCACGTCTGTGATAATTCCAGAGTCAGTGACAGATATCGGTGATGAAGTTTTTCTTGATAATCCTCTGAAGTCTGTGGTAATTGGAAGTTCTGTTGTCAATATTGGTCAGTATGCTTTTAATAGTAATGGTTTTGAGTTGACATCAGTCACAGTATTGGCTGAGACACCGCCCTCGGTCTATCGTTATTCCTTCCCTGAGGCAACATACTTCATTGGAACGCTGTCTGTGCCCGAAGGATGCGAATCTATTTACAAGTCGGCAGATGTCTGGAAATTATTCAGTAATGTTGACGTTACGACAGGTATTAGGGATATTCCTGTAGATATGGGTTCAGATGAAGGCCGCACTCCAATCGGTAGCTTTGGTCTTGATGGCCGTCCGGTCGATGACAGTTACCGTGGAATCGTAATCACCCGCTATTCTGACGGCACAACAACCAAGGGCCTTCGTCGTTGACAACAACATAGTCACGGTGCACCGCGCTTGTCGCTGAACACTTTGATTGTCGCAGCTGCATAACCGGACAGACCGCTAATTTATAATATCACATGCGCCGCGCCGCAAAGCTCCTGCTTGCGGCGCGGTTTTATTAAGATTTCATAATGCTGGAGAATATCGATTCTTGTCAGGCAATGTTGATAATATTCCCTTGCCACACCGTGAAGCCGAGTTTGTTAAGTGAGGGTATTTTATACTCACAAGGGTTCGGAATAATTTTGTAAGGTCGGCTAAATCCTGCTGCAATTCCACGAGGAGATGGCTTTATATCGTCACATCCCCGGGCAGAGACGATACATTTCTTTGTCGTGCATCCATATATATATTCTTTTATCTCCGGGATTTTCATCAAGAAATTAAGTGTGCCTATAAATTGACTCTTTGCGTCGTGTCCCTTACTTTTGATATTCCCGACAGAAAGCTCATGTATAATGAAATAATCATTATTATCCGATACACAGACTATATAATCTGCACGTTTTAAATCTTTAGACCAATCCTCATTCGGACTCTTCCTGAATTGATTGATAAATTCATCATACTTTATGAACAGGAGATTATATGGAGCCGAGGATGTACCGTTGATATATGTGGCAGCTCGGTCAGCCGAGTTTCTATCGCATACGATAGAGCCATCAGACTTGCAGTCGTGAATATCAAATATATGTTGTGATATTACTTCATAATCAACTACAACGTCATCGGGGAACGCGCCTAATTTCCCTTCTTTGCGTTTAACTACCGCAGGAGCAACATTGTCTTTCAATATTTTAATGAGCCGCATATCCGTCTGTTTATCGTGAAAACTTATCGTATTCATCATAAATGCCCGATATGGGATCAGACAATCTTGTAGCATCGATAACAGGCATACCGTTGTCATCTTTTACTTTTAGATCAATCAGAGTTCCTTCCTCGATCAGATAAACACCGACCATATCCGGATTAATGGAGGTCTCTTTGTCCTTGCCTATATAACGGGCTATCAGGAGGTTCAAATAGTTGACAATGTATGGGCTGTGAGTTGCCAACATTAGAGTCATGTCATACTGATGCATGTTTGAGAAGCATCGGTTTACCAGAAAGTCAACCAATTCAAGTTGGTTGTCCGGGTATAGGCTAAGTTCAGGTTCTTCTATAAATATATTTACACGGCGGTTGGGGAACTCCCCGACGTTCATGCCGGCGCGGAAATTCTTCAAGTTGTCATTGTCGGCAAAGTAACTGAACAAGGCTCTGTTGAGTGAATCTTCGAGATTATACCGTGTGGCATAATAGTCCACTATCAGTCCTACGGATGTTGCAGTCTGAATTCCGGATGACGCATCAGATAATTTTATGGAATAGTCACCATTTGCTCCGTTTCCGGAAATTCTGAAATCATTAATGCCATTTTTCTGTTTCTGCACACTGAATTTGACACCTAAAAAGTCAAGGCTCAGTTCAGAGATATACTTATAGGCTGTACGGAAATTTTCGAGCGTATCTTGCAGATAGTAGTTATCTTTATGGCGGTCCACAGAACTGCCCAGAAGATCAGGGATTATAGAACGTTTGTCACTTATGAACACAACCTTTTCAAGACTTAAGTCTTCACGTGCTACCACGAATTTAGCACTCGTGGCTCCGTTTTTCATAATGATTTCATAGGGGCCGTTTCTATAAATTATTTGAGAAGTGGGGGTGAGGTATTCAAGTAGTCCTGATGTACGGAGCAGAGGTTTGGTTTTAAATCCTATCTTAGTATTTTTGATTTTTGAATGTTTTATAAATGAACGCAAATTCACGCGTTTATACATCCATCTGAACAAGGATAGTACTTTCATAATGGTACTTTTACCACTGCCCGATTTGCCTATAAACACAGTTAAAGGGGATATATTCTTGAGTTCAATCTCAGAAATCGGTCCAAAATCAATTATTTTGAGGTATTCTTCCATATTGTTGAGAGTCCGTAAGTCTGTCTTGTCTTAGTTTGATTATTTCCGTTAGAAACACAAAGTTAAACAATATTGTTTGAATATCCAAGTGATTCTACAGTTCTTATTTTATGGATCTGCAGTAGCCAGTTGTAAAGAGGTGTCTAAAGACCGCTCTTTTTTTAATGTCGAATCACGTTCTGTCCAAGCAAAAGACCTTCCCATTGTCAGTTGGCGAAGTCGATGGAGAGGCCGAGGCGGAACTGGCGCGGGTCTACGGGGTAGTGGGGGAGGGCGAAGTAGTTCTTCGAGAACCAGCCCTGGTTCAGGTGGCTGCACATCAGGAAGAAACGCACTTTGTACAGACGGCACGTCAGGTAGACGTTGGAGTTTATGAAGTTGCCGACTTTCACCGCGTCCGCTCCCTGTGAGTGGAATGTCATCGTGGCCGGCTGGTAATCATAGCCCCGGTAGGCGGAATACCAGTTGCAATCCACACCGATCTGTACCGTCAGTGCGCGGAATGCGTGGAAATAGAGGAACATGTTGCTGTACACGCTAAGCTCCGGCAACGGCATGATGTCGGCGTTCGATGTCTTCTGATAGGTCACGGTGTTGTTCCAGTTCCAGATGCCGAAGCGCAGTTTCTGCTCTATCGCCGCCGAGAATACCTGCACGCTGCCACCATACTGCCGGGGAAGGCTTTCGGAATTGAAATAAACCTGATTCTGCACATTCTCAAACCCTACATGTAGCTGTGTGCGCGTCCAGGGTATGTCGAGTCTCCCTTCGGCCCGGAAACTGCGTATCTTGCCGAAGTTGTTATCCCACACGAAGTGGTTGCTCACATACTTGTTGAGCATGTAGTTCGGTTCAAGGTTGCGGAAGAAGCCGTTTACGCCGATTCGCACCGTATCCTTGCCGAGACGGAAACGGGTCTCCATCTCGCCGCGCACGTCAATCTCGCCGATCGCGTCGCCCAGCAGGCCGAACTTAGCATCGGCAGCATAACGGATTATTGAGCCTTTGGTTTTCTCTATGCGGCCGCCGACCCAGAGGCGGTTGCGCGTGCGCCGCATGTAGTTCTCATAACCTTCCGGGAGAGGAGTGAGACCCTCGGGAGCCTCATCTGTATCTGAAGCGGTGGGGGGTGTCTCGGCCGACTGCTGCACCTCATACCGGTACTTGTCAATCTCATATGTGGCATAGGCCATCAGGCCGAACTTGGCCCACTTCTGGAAACCCTCCACCATCTCCACGCCGACAGAGTTAGAGACCGACCACCAGTAGGCATCGTCGCGTGTGCCGGTGCGGTCGAAATAGGTGTTCTGCCAGAATTTCTCCGCCTCCTGAGCGTTGTCGTTGAGGAAGATGTGGTGATTTGTCTTCCAGTCGAACGAATAGACGAATTTTGTTACCGGCACATATTCCTCACGCTGCACGGTGTCTTCCGGCTGCGTGATGTCGCGCCAGAAGCCGACCTTGTAGGCGTGGCTCATATAAAACTCGGAGCCGATCAGACGGCTGTGCGCATTGTTCAGCCGCACCGGGATACTCTTCGGCTCGATGGTGTTCACACCACCCTGAAGCTCTGCGGGGTTAGTTATGTAAAGGTCATCGGTTATGCCTCCGTTCTCCTTGTTGAGATGGTTGTAATGGTTGTAAAATGCCTGCATCTCGTAGCGCGCTCCTGTATAATAGCCTGAGAAACCGAATCCGAGACCCTTGGCTGCCTGCTGTGCATAGGAACCTTTGGTGTAAGGGTAGTCGACCCATGCGCCGATGCCTATCTTCCGGTTCACGTTGCCCGCGAAGGTCGCGTTGAGATGGTCGGTGCGGTTCTCCGTGCCATATCCCCAGCCGTAGCCCAACTGGGTGAAGGGGATATAGACGTTATAGAACTTCTGTTTGGAGAATGTCGGAATCCAATAGGATAGGGCATTGTCGAAATAGAACGGGGTCTGTGCCGGACGCTGGAAATAGATCATGTTTATTGCCGGACCGGTGAACTGTCCTGTCGAGGCCCATGCGTCGGAAGTGAATGAGGTTACGAACTGACGCTGATAGTTGTAGAGGAGCGTATCGAGCGTAGACTCGATATGGGTGCCGAGCGGATCGGAGAGAGTCCATGCCGAACCCGGGGGATAAGCCTTGGTTGTATCCTTGGGAGCCGAGGGTAGCTTCTGGGCAGCAGAGGGCAATGCCATCATGAACAGCACAACGGCAAGCAGCAGACAGCGCACCGCGGCGCCTCCGCAATCACCCGGTTTGATAACTGACGATATATAATTAAGAAGTCTCTTCAAGATGAAATCCTTTTGCAATTGCATTCCAAATTGCAAATTTACAAAATTTCCGCGACATAACCCCACCTGCAAGACTTTTTATGACTTCTGAAAAGTGTGCTTGTGCCGTACTATAAGCTAAATTACATTTCAAATTTAACAAAATATCAGACAAATTTCTTAGATATTTTACGTTCGTTGAAAAATTACTCTGTCAAATTCCCGATTAAGATACAAGTCAATAGAATGTCGTGTGAGATTTTCAAAAATAGCAGTGATTATTTTGTCGGTTAAAACAATTATTAGTAATTTTGCCATTGGTATTGATATGTTGAAAACATAGCTTGCCTTGAACTTGTCTGAACTGTGCGCTGTTGCGCTGATAGCCATTCATAGATTTTCAATATGTATCCATATCGTCAGGAAGTATGCCCGGTTAATATGGTTGCAAAAGAATGTTCTATAACAATGTAATGCCTCAAACAATAACAATTATGAAAACAAATCTTGGTGTAGCCACTTTATTTCTTATTTCTTCCGGTTTCGTGACTGATGTATCAGCGGAAAGCGTGAAGTTGTCCACTGCTGTACGGAGTGTCGGCGAGCCTCTGCAAGTTGAAAGAATCGCGATATTGAATGATGGATTGTTTCAGGCTGACGAAGAGTCGGCAGCAGATATCGCGTCGCTGCCGACGGAACGTGAGATACATGGAGGTTCCAGCCTGTTGGTGACTTACGAGGGGGAATGGCCTCTCCCGATGAAAGGAGCTTTTGAATATGCCGTGAAAATATGGGAGGAGAACCTGCCGATGACTTTACCGATAAGGATAAATGCGCGTATGGATAATCTCACGGGCAGCAATGAAACACGTCTTTCGGTAACGGAAGTTCATTCAATGCGTCACAAAGATGTTTCCGGAGAGACAGATAATTTCTGCGCCTATCCTATTTCTGCCGTAAAAAGCTCATTGCTTCAAGACTATACGCACAATGCCAATCATATTCTCTTCGGAGATGTGGATGAAGCGTCGGTAATGGCAGCTTATGACATGACAATCACATATAACAGGAGCATGGTTGAAGAATTCTCATTCGATCTTGATGGTGATTGCGGCGATAAGTATGATTTTGTCACGCTTGCGCTGAGGGATATCGCAACAGGATTTGGTATCGGTTGCTCTTTCAAGGCAGATAACGAAAGGGGTACTATCATATTCCCGGACTGCCTTACACCTTTTGAACAGGAAATAGTCAAGGTAATCGGTACTGATCCGTCGCAGGCATATCTCAATGCTACCGGCGGGAATGTGACCGTGGCAGGATTCGAACTCTATGCCCCTAAGGAATTTGAAGAGGGCAAGTCTTTGAGCCTCATGATTCCACGCGAAGGAGACGCTTTGTCAAACTTGTTCAGGTATGATTTCGACAAGGGGACTGTGGTAAGAAATATATATGTCTCCGCTTCAGAAAATGTTTCATATTCATATTGGTCTGACTTCCTCGCCCGGTATGCCGGTTGGCAATATTACAAAGGGAAAGGGCTGGGACAAGACTTTGCCGAAGATTGCCGCACGGTTTCTACAGAAGTGCTTCCATACAAGGGCGCATTCACATTCAATCTGGCGGAATTGGCCTCATTTCCGCCTGAAGAACTGAGTCTGGCTGTCAGGAATGAGCTTGTATTGGGATTTGACAAAGTTAATAATGGCCTGCCTGAGTCCTGGCATTATGACAAGGTTGAATGTGATAATTGCGAACCCTACAGTCCCCGGCAATTCGCTGAATTGCCCAATAACAGTGTGCCATGTTATTCAATCGCCGTACAGCTGAAAGAGGGATCATGGGAAGTGCTGGATATGGATTATATCCGGGTGCCACATTTGACAATTGATATGCAGGAGCTTAAGCTGTCTAAACCTGACTCAGAATATGCAAGGTCGGTATCAGGAGGTCTGAAATACAGGCTTGTGCGAAGAGACGGTAGTAAAAGAATCGGTTATACGTTCAAGGTTAAATACTTCACCCGTTCCTATAAGCCGCAAGTACCGGAGATTGAGTTCTGTGACTTTGCATATAAATATGGCTTGGAGACAGAATTGACAAATGAATATTATATTGATGCCATTATCGGGATAAATAATCTTGAAGGTGTGACAGATGTTTGGGTAGATCATTATGAAGATGAGTTCGATGGAGACTTTGAATATTCATTCAGTTATGTGCCTGAGGAATTCAGAAAGGGATATTTTATTGCAAGTCTTGACCGTGAATTGACCACAAAGCTAATTGTAACGAGCTATAATAAATATGGACAAAAGGACAGCCAGACTCTTGTCATTCCGCCGATGGGCTATCCCGATATGGATGTCACATTCAAAGTCCGATGCAACTCGGTCATGGTTGAGGGTGTTACTTCGCGGCAGATTGAGCAGAAGCGTGTGTCGTATATGCTTGCCACTCCTATGAATACCGGAGTGCCCGTTACGGAGGCCATGCTTGGTGCTGACCGATGCGTTGACACCTCGTCGCTGCCCAAAGGTATATACGTTCTGACGGTCATACGCGACGGAGAAGCTGTCGGAACCACAAAATTTGTCAAGTAGGATATTTTCTGACATAGAAATCAAAAAACGGGAATGCGTCCGATAAGGGCGCATTCCCTTCTTTATTATATTCGCGCACAAAGTGTGTATACAATTGTTGCATCATACCGGTGTTGCATCATACCGGGCATTGCGCCGGCGGCTTTCTGACGCCGTTGTGATGCTGTCTAAAATTTGATTTGCTTCTTTATTGGATTTTTCGTAAATTTGCAGTTCAACTAAGACAAAGACTATATCTTAACACCATGATACTATCCATGACCGGCTTCGGCCGCGGAATTGCCTCATCCTCCTCAAAGAAAATTACTGTTGATATCAAGTCGCTCAATTCCAAACAGCTCGACTTGATGGTCCGGGTACCCTCTTTTTTCAAGGAGGTCGAGCTGGATGCCCGCAATATTGTCGCCGCTCGTCTGGAACGTGGCAAGGCGGAACTCAACGCCATCTGCGAATATACCGGCGCGGATTCCGCCATGCGTATCAACACTGAAGTGCTCGGCGCATACAAGGCCCAGATTGAGAATATGGCCAAGGAACTTGGCCTTCCTGAACCCGCCGACTGGTATTCGACCCTGCTCCGTCTGCCCGATGCCCTACGCTCGGACAACTCCGAACTCGACAAGGAAGATGTCGTAGCTTTTCTTGAAGCTGTCGGAAAAGCAGCCGACGCGCTGGTGGAGTTCCGCGTGGCAGAAGGCCGAAAGCTCTATGATTTCTTTGTCAAGAAAATAGCCAATATCTCTGCTCTTCTCGAAGAGGTGGAACCCTTCGAGGTGGAGCGTGTGCCTAAAGTCAAGGCGCGTCTCGAAGAACAGCTCGAACGTCTCTCTTCGATTGAATATGACCGTGGCCGTCTGGAGCAGGAGCTTATCTTCTATATCGAGAAACTCGATGTGACCGAAGAGAAAACCCGCCTCCGCTCGCATCTGAACTACTTCATCGAGACAATGGGTGCCCCCGAAGGTGACATGCCTGCTCAGGGCCAGGGCAAGAAACTCGGTTTCATCGCCCAGGAGATGGGCCGCGAGATCAACACGCTCGGCTCAAAGTCGAACAACGCCGGCATGCAGAAGATCGTGGTGAGGATGAAAGATGAACTCGAACAGATAAAGGAGCAGGTGCTCAACGTTCTGTAAACCGCAAAACGCAAAACGACGAAGGGAAACTTATGGAAAAAGGTAAGATAATCATTCTCTCCGCCCCGTCGGGCACCGGCAAGTCAACCATAATCGGCCGGCTCATGCAGTGCGCCGACCTCAATCTCGGATTCTCGATATCGGCCACAAGCCGCAGCCCGCGTGGAGCGGAACAGCATGGCCGCGAATACTATTTCCTCTCGGCCGAGGAATTCGACACCAAGATTGCCGGTGGCGAATTTGTGGAGTGGGAGGAGGTCTATGCCGGTACAAAATATGGCACGCTCCGCCAGGAGGTGGAACGGGTGACCGGTGGCGGACGCAACCTCATAATGGACATCGACGTGAAGGGTGCGCTCAACGTCAAGAAACAGTTTGGCGCCGAGGCGCTTTCTCTCTTCATACTGCCCCCCGACCTCAAGGTGCTCGAAGCCCGTCTGCGCGGACGCAACACCGACTCGGAGGAGTCACTCCGCAAGCGTATCGAAAAAGCTGAATATGAAATCAGTTTTGCCGACAACTTTGACCGCAAGATTGTGAACGACGACCTCGACCATGCCGTGGCCGAGACCGAACAGGCCATACGTGAATTTATAGCCGGATAAGCCAAGGCAAACGGCAAAACGATAAAAACTGAACTGAAAACAGATGATACGCACGGCAATATTCTGCGGCAGCTTCGATCCGGTTCATACCGGGCACGCAATCCTGGCCAACCATGTGGCGCAGTCAGGACTTGTCGATGAACTGTGGCTGATGCCGAGCCGTGTCAATCCGCTCAAGACATCGGCGCCCCCTGTGGCCGACAGTCACCGCCTGGAGATGTGCAGCCTGGTGGCCGGTAAATGCAGCGGTGTAGTGGCCAGCGACTTTGAGCAGGGACTGCCGGTTCCGTCATACACCTACCGCACTCTCAGCTGCCTGAAGGAGGCGTATCCCGACCGCAAGTTTATATTGCTGATAGGTTCGGACAACTGGCTCTGCTTCTCGCAATGGCGCGACCACGACAGGATTATCTCCGAGTTCGGGCTGCTGATTTATCCGCGTCCCGGATATGAGATAGATTCCGTGACATTGCCGCCTACGGTCACACTTCTGGAGGATGTGCCTCAGACACTCGTTTCATCGACATTCATACGCAACGGTCTTGCCGCTGGGCGCAACATGAACTTTTTGCTCCCCTCCGGCGTACTTGACTACATAAAAAAAGAACGACTCTATGAATAATGCAGAACTGCGCTCGGCGCTTCTCTCGATTACCGCGCTTTCGTCCGACTATTGCGCCATGCTCGAAAACGCCCGCGAGATGGAGAAGGATGAATTCGTGGCCGGCGTGCTCGGACTTCTTCCGAGAATCTATTTTGAATTCTCCGACCTGTCGGCCGACGAACACATGTCTGAGCCGGGTTACGGCTACTTCCAGTCGTATGTCGATGAGGATTTCTACGAGAGCGTGCGACGCAACGTGGAGATGGTTCTCGGTCCCGACGACGTGTTTCTCGAAACCTTCGAGGAAGACATGAAATACAGCGACACGCCGATTGCCGCGAGCATATCGGAATGTCTGGCCGACATCTTCCAGCCGCTCTATAACTTCATCTGCGTTGTCAAGGAGAGCGAGGGAGAGCAGTCGCTTGAGGCATATGCCGAATGCCGCGAGAATTTCGTGGCCTACTGGTCGCAGACTCTATGCAACGTGATGCGTGCGTTGAATCACCTGCGCTTCAACCCGACAACCGAATAACAATAACCGGGCCTCTGCGAAAGCCGGGGCCGACCTAAGAGTCCGTCTCATAAAAAATTTACCCATAGGGGCGGCTTGTTTTTGAACTGATTCGGTTCAAGGCCGCAGGGAGCAGCCTGATGGCTGTGACCGGAGGGGTTGGAGCGAAGCAGTCAAAAAGAAGCCGGACGGAGTAAATTTTAACGGATTCTCATGCTTAAAGTTAAATTGAAAAGTGTTTGAAATAAATTTCTAACATGTCCGTTTTGATAAAAATTACCAAAGACCCGCTGGCTTAAGCCATCTCAGGCACTTGACTTCCAGTCACAACCGAAAGGTTGCTCCTTTCAGCCAAGCACCTGATATGACTCAATCCAGCGACCCCTATGGGCAAATTTTTTATGAGACGGACTCTAAAACGAATACACATGACACGAATTGAAGAACCGCTCGAAAACCCGATGGTGGAACGCCTGTTCCGTTACCTGAATACATCCACATGCAATTTCCTTGCCGTCGATACAGTGCGCGACGTGCTCGACAACAACGGATTCCGAGAGCTCCGCGAGGAGGATTACTGGGACATCAAACCGGGTGACCGCTGCTATGTCACCAAGAACGGCAGCGCGATTTTCGCCTTTGTGGCCGGCATGAAGCCTGTGTCGGAAACTGGTGTGCGCGTCATATCGGCACATACCGACAGCCCCTGCTTCAAGATCAAGCCCAACTGCGAGATCTACGGCGACGGGGGAGTGGTGTCGCTCAACGTGGAGAAATATGGTGGTGGAATACTCTACACATGGTTTGACCGCCCACTTTCTATCTCCGGTCGTGTCATGCTCGCCGGAACTGACCCGATGCACCCGGTCGAGTTCCACATAGACCTCGCCGAGCCTATCGCGACAATACCGCATCTGGCCATCCATTTCAACCGCGCGGTCAACGAGGGCAACCCGCTTTCCGTACAGAAGGACATGAAGCCGGTGGTGGGTTACTATTCTCCCGAGGAGATTGAGGAGTTCCGCGCCAAGGGTGGTGTGATACGCAGCATCATAGCCGATGAGCTCCGCGACATGTACGACGGGCTCCCCGAGGATTTCGACGGCAACGACATAATCGACTATGAACTCTGCCTCTATCCGCTTGAGGAGGCCGAACTTGTCGGTGCGAATCTCGAATACTTCCAGTCGGCACGCATCGACGACCTCTCTATGGCATTCGCCGGTCTTGAGGCTCTCGTGGCCGAATGCGACTCCGATTGCGAGGCCACCCGGATACTCGCCCTCTTCGACAACGAGGAGACCGGCTCCGGTACAAAGCAGGGTGCGGCTTCGCCCGTGCTCCGTCATCTTGTGGAGCGTCTGGCCCTCGCACAGACACAGAACCCGCAGGCTGCCTATATGGCACTCGCACGGTCGTTCATGATCTCGGCCGACGACGCCCATGGATGGCATCCCAACTACAACGAGAAATATGACCCGACCAACCACCCTGTGCTCGGCGGCGGTCCCGTGGTCAAGATCAATGCCAACTGCAAATACATGACCGACGCCAAGGGAGCGGCAGTGTTCCACACTCTCTGCGAGGAGGCCGGAGTGCAGATGCAGTACTTTGTGAACCATGCCGACGTGGCCGGAGGCAGTACCCTCGGAAACATCTCCTCGTCACAGCTTGACATAGAGGGAGTTGACGTAGGCTGCGCTATCTGGGCGATGCACTCCGCACGCGAGACCGCCGCAGTTTCAGACCACCTCGACATGATAAAAGTTTTTCGTCAATTCTTGAAATAAACTAAATTTTTGTTAATTTTGCATTTCGTTTGCAAAACTCACGGAATATCCGCCCCGGAATTCTGTTATAAAACAGAGAAAAATATAAAAAATCATATCTAACAAATGAAAATAGATTATGCCAAGACCAACGACGTGCTCGGTGAGATCACAATGGTCGTTGAGGAAAGCGATTACGCGGACAGAGTAAAGAAACAGCTCAAGGAAATCGGCAAGAAACATGCCGAGCCCGGCTTCCGTCCCGGTCACGTGCCCGCAGGCCTGATTGCCAAGAAATATGGCAAGGCAGTGAAGTATGACGAGATCAACAAGCTCGTCGGCGAGGCTATATTCGACTATATCAAGGAAAATGACATCAACGTTCTCGGCAATCCCGTGCCCGACAAGGCCAACGCCATCAACGAGGACGCAACCGAGTTCACTCTCAAGTTCAAGGTTGGTGTAGCTCCCGAGTTCGAGGTGAAGATTGACAAGGACCTCCACATACCCTACTACAAGATTAACGTTACCGACGAGATGGTAGGCCGTCAGGATGAGGCTCTCCGCCGCCGCTTCGGCAAGCAGGAGCCGGGCGAGGAGGTTGATGCCACAGCCCTCGTGAAGGGTGTCATCACCGAGCTCAACGCCGACGGTACTGTAAAGGAAGATGGCATCGTTGTGGAGAACGGCATCGTCGCTCCCCAGTACTTCAAGTCTGACGACCAGCGTCAGCTCTTCCTCGGCAAGCATGTGGGTGATTCAATCGTGTTCAACCCCGCTGCAACTTGCGAGAGCAACCCCACAGAGCTTTCATCGATGCTCAACGTGTCGAAAGAGGAGGCTGAGAAACATCAGGGCGATTTCCGTTTCGATGTAAAGGAAATCATCGTGCTCAAGCCCGCTGAGCTCAACGAGGAGTTCTTCAAGGAGGCATTCGGCGACACTGTAAAGGATGAGGCCGGCTACCGCGAGGCTGTTAAGAAGATGATCGAGTCTTCACTCACAGGCGACCAGAACTACCGCTTCACCATCGATGCGGAGAAGGCTATCCGCAACGAGGTTGGCGAGATCGCTCTCCCCGACGAGGTGCTGAAGGAGTTCCTCATCGCACAGAACGAGGCTCTCAACGCCGACAACATCGACGCCGAGTATGGTCAGATCCGCGAGCAGCTCGTATGGGATCTTGAGAAAGACAAGATGATGCGCTCTCTCGACATCAAGGTTGAGGATGAGGACCTTCTCAACACATCACGTCTCATGGCCCGCAACCAGTTCGCCCAGTACGGCATGACCAACGTGCCCGAGGATGCTGTGGAGCACTACGCCAACGAGATTCTCAAGGATGAGAAGGCACGCAACACCATCTACCGTCAGACAAGCGACATGAAGCTCTTCAACGCTATCCGCGAGGCTGTGTCGCTCGACGAGAAAGAGGTTTCGGTCGACGAGTTCAACGAACTCTTCCGTGCCGAGGCTGAGGCTGCCAACGCCTGATAAACGCCCTGTTTAATATATGCCTTCATTTTTGGCATAATATTTGCAAAGATACTGTCAACTTCGCGGTGCCCATATGCCCGCGAAGTTGATTTATATCTGCAAAATCGATAAAATATTATGGAACAGCCACGGCGCACGGTGCATTTGCCGGTTTCTGTAAGCAGTGTTACAGCTTCTTAGCGTCGGAAGGCATAAATATCACTTATATGAAGAATGATTTCAGGAACTACGCCGTCAATCACCTCGGCATGAGTTCCAATACCCTCGATTCTTACGCCCGCGCAATGAACCGCGAGGGCGCCGTTTCAGCTCCGGTGGCCGACTATATGAACCCGTACATCCTGGAAGAACGTCAGCTGAATGTCACCCAGATGGACGTGTTCTCACGACTCATGATGGACCGCATCATCTTCCTCGGCACTCAGGTGACCGACCAGAGCGCGAACATCATCCAGGCTCAGCTGCTCTATCTTGACTCGGTTGATCCCGACAAGGATATCAGCCTCTACATCAACTCTCCCGGTGGTTCGGTCTACGCAGGCCTCGGCATTTACGACACAATGCAGTACATCAATTCCGATGTCTCCACCATATGCACCGGCATGGCCGCCTCGATGGCAGCAGTCCTTCTTGTGGCAGGTCAGAACGGCAAGCGTTTCGCTCTTCCGCATTCACGCGTTATGATTCACCAGCCTATGGGTGGCATTCAGGGTCAGGCATCGGATATCGAGATCACTGCCCGCGAGATTCTGAAACTGAAATCGGAACTCTACAACATCATTTCCACCCATTCCGGTCAGCCGTTTGACCGCGTCGAGGCCGATTCAGACCGTGACTACTGGATGACAGCCGCCGAGGCACGCGACTACGGCATGATTGACAAGGTTCTCGTTAACACACGTAAGGAGGATAAATAATGGCCAAGAAGATGAGCCAGAGCAAAAGATGTGTGATGTGCGGTCGTGAGGAAACGGCCGCAAATCATGTTGTCACGGTCTATGACCAGCTGACCATATGCGAGGAGTGCATCGACTTCATCAACCAGATGCGCGACTCGGAGCGCACCGACCGCCAGAATGCGGCCAACAAAGACAAGGGTGGCAAGTCAATTCCCACGCCCAAGAAGATTCATGAGTTTCTTGACCAGTACGTTATCGGACAGGAGGAAGCCAAGAAATATCTGTCGGTGGCCGTGTACAACCACTACAAGCGCATAAACCAGCAGCATGACGATGATGATGTCGATATCGAGAAATCGAACATAATCCTCGTCGGTCCGACCGGTACCGGAAAGACTCTTCTCGCCAAGTCGATAGCACGCTTGCTCGACGTGCCTTTCACCATCGTAGATGCCACGGTTCTCACCGAGGCCGGTTATGTGGGTGAGGATATCGAGTCGCTCCTCACGCGTCTTCTCCAGGCGTGTGATTACGACGTTGAGCGTGCCGAGCGTGGTATAGTCTTCATCGACGAGATTGACAAGATTGCCCGCAAGAGCGACAACCCGTCGATTACCCGCGATGTCAGCGGCGAAGGCGTTCAGCAGGGTCTGCTCAAACTTCTGGAGGGCAGCACGGTGCTCGTGCCGCCGAACGGTGGCCGCAAGCATCCCGACCAGAAGATGATTGCTGTCAACACGAAGAATATCCTCTTCATCTGCGGCGGTGCTTTCGACGGCATCGAGCGCAAGATTGCCTCGCGCCTCAATACCCACATGGTCGGTTACGGCCATGATGAGAAGAGCCGCAAGCGTCAGCGCGAAAATCTCATGCGTTACGTTCTTCCCCAGGACCTCAAGTCGTTTGGTTTGATTCCCGAGATTATCGGCCGTCTGCCGGTGCTTACGAGTCTTGACCCGCTCGACCGTGCCGCATTGCGCCGGATTCTCACCGAGCCCAAGAACGCCATAACCCGCCAGTATGAGAAGATGCTCAAGCTCGACGGCATAGAACTGAAATTCACAGAGGCTGCGCTCGACATGATAGTCGACAAGGCCATAGAATACAAGCTCGGTGCCCGCGGTCTCCGTTCGATTGTAGAGACCGTCATGGTCGATGCGATGTACGAGGCGCCATCATCTGATGAGAAGACCCTCACCATCGACGACAACTACGTGCGGACTCAGCTTGAGAAGGCTCACTTCGAGAAGACACAGATTACCGAATGATAGCCTGTTCCCGCCCGGAAAACAGGATTGCATACAGACATCGGCGGCTCCCGTAAGACAGAAATGTCGGACGGGAGCCGCCCGCGTTTTATGAGACGGACTCTAAAAACTCTAAAAAATAGTGCTGTTTCTTGCATATCTCGCAAATTTCATTTAATTTTGTTACAGAGCAGACCGCATTGCGGCTTGCAGACGCATAGAAGTGGAACCTCAAACAAACCTCACTCCCATGTCTGATACCGAAAGCATCCGAAAGGCATTGAAAAAACATTTTGGCTTTGAATCCTTCAAGGGGAACCAGCTTGAGATAATCAAGACACTCCTTGACGGAAAGGATGTGTTCGTGCTCATGCCCACGGGTGGAGGAAAGTCTCTCTGCTATCAGCTGCCGGCTCTTATGTCGGAGGGTACGGCAATTGTCGTTTCACCTCTGATTGCGCTGATGAAGAACCAGGTCGATGCCGTGAGGCATTTTGAGGAGGAGGAACATGTGGCGCATTTTCTCAACTCGTCACTTTCCCGCTCTGCCGCCAACAAGGTCCGCCGCGATGTGACCGAGGGCCGTACCAAGCTTCTGTATGTGGCTCCCGAATCGCTTGCCAAGGCCGACAACATAGCCTTCTTCAAGTCAATCAACATATCATTTTTCGCAATCGACGAGGCTCATTGCATTTCGGAGTGGGGGCATGACTTCCGTCCCGAATACCGCAAGATCCGCCCCATGATTTCACTGATCGGGGATTTTCCGGTAATCGCTCTGACGGCTACTGCGACACCTAAGGTGCAGCATGACATACAGAAGAACCTCGGCATCCTCGATGCGCGTGTCTTCAAGTCGAGCTTCAACCGCAAGAACCTCTATTACGAGGTGCGCCCTAAGACAAAAGATGTGGAGCGTGACCTTATCCGCTACGTCAAGAACAATGCCGGAAGTTCCGGTATCGTCTACTGCCTGAGCCGCCGCCGTGTGGAAAAGATTGCCGAGCTTCTGAAACTCAACGGTATTCCCGCGCTTCCTTACCACGCGGGAATGGATGGCCCGACGCGTTCGGCCAATCAGGATGCTTTCCTCAATGAGGAGGTCGATGTGATTGTAGCCACAATCGCGTTCGGCATGGGCATAGACAAGCCCGATGTGCGTTACGTGATCCACTACGACATTCCCAAGAGCCTCGAAGGATATTATCAGGAGACAGGCCGTGCAGGCCGTGACGGCGGCGAGGGACGTTGCGTGACTTTCTATACCCGCAAGGATCTCGTAAAGCTGGAGAAGCTGATCCAGACCAAGGCTGTGAGCGAGCAGGACATTGCCCGCCAGCTGCTGGCCGAGACAGCCGAATATGCGGAGTCGTCGGTATGCCGCCGCAAGATTCTGATGCACTACTTCGGCGAGGACTACGAGGAGGAAAACTGCGGCAATTGCGACAACTGCCTCAATCCGCGCCGCCGCATAGAGGCGACAGAGGAGGCCCAGGCCGTGATCGAGACAGTCGATGCGGTCGGGGAGCGCTTCCGGTCGGAATACATTGTCAACATGCTTGTGGGGCGTGCCACCGACGAGGTGCGCGCCAACGGTCATGAGCAGCTGTCGTGCTTCGGAGTGCTGCGCGATATGGAGGAACGTCTTGTCGTCACGCTTGTACGCCAGACCATAATAGCCGGATTCCTCGCCAAGGACCTCGACAACTACGGTATTCTCAAGCTCACACAGCGCGGCTTTGATTTTGCGGTCGAGCCGACACCCTTCTTCATGGTCGAGGACATCGATTATACCGATACTTCGGCCGATTCGCAGACACGCGGCGCGGCTGCCGGGGCTCTTGACCAGGAACTGTATGCCATTCTCAAAGGTCTGCGCAAGGATGTGGCGCGCAGGTCAGGAATACCACCTTATCTTGTATTCCTTGACCCGACGCTCGAAGCCATGTCAACGCTCTATCCCGTCAATAACGAGGAACTTCTTACCGTGCCGGGTGTCGGAGCCGGAAAGGCCGCGAGATACGGTAAGGAATTTACTGAAGTCATTGCACGCTATGTCGAGGATAACGAGATAGACCGCCCGACTGACGTACGCGTGAAGTTCATAGCAAACAAGAGCAACCGTAAGGTAGCCATAATACAGGCCATCGACCGCAAGGTTGACCTCGACCAGATGTGCGAGAGTCTCGGGCTGGAATTTCCTGAATTTCTCGATGAGCTTGAGGCCATAGTGGAGGCCGGCACAAAGATTGACATCGATTACTACATGAACGATGTCTTCGAGGAGGATCAGCTTGAGGAGATGACGGCATACTTCGAGGAGAGCGAGGATGGAGATGTCGAGACTGCGATACAGGAACTTGGCGGTGAATTCGACGAGGATGACATACGTCTCGTCAGGGTGAAATTCATTTCAGACCGTGGTAACTGATGCCACAGGCGTGGTCGCGCTGATAGATGGATACCCATCTTACTGCACTTCTGACCCAATCGCACCCCAAGAGTCACAATTTTTTATACATTGGCTCGTTAACTGAATTGAAGCGGGATATATCCGCTCTAACCATGGCCCGGTCAGTTGGATTGACATGGCCTAATTGCAGAAAAAATCAATATCCGTAATAAAGGAATGAAGAAAACAGTAGCAGCCGGACTTGGTGCTTGCGCGGTGGCGCTTGCGTTTGCCGCGAAAGATCCGGTAATTATGACAGTCAACGGTGTTGACGTCCCGAAATCGGAGTTTGAATATCTCTACAACAAGAACAGTCAGCAGCAGATTAATCCGCAGACGCTCGACGAGTATGTCGAGATGTTCAAGCTCTACAAGATGAAAGTCGCCGATGCTCGTGCCGAAGGTATCGACACCACAACAGCCTTTCTGAAAGAAACCGAACAGTACAGACATGACCTGGCTGCTCCCTACCTTGCAGACTCACTCTACATCAACCAGCTTGTAAAAGAGGCTTATGACCGCACCAAGGAGGAGGTCGAGGCTTATCATATCATGCTCTTCAAGACCCGCGACGCAGCTGCCAACGTGGCTCTCCGTAACCGTGCCGACAGTCTTGCAGGCGTGCTCCGCGCCGGTGGCGACTTCGCCGACCTCGCAGCCCGCTTCTCACAGGACCGCGGCAGCAACGCCAAGGGTGGACGTATGGGATGGATTGTATCGAATACATATCCCGCCGCATTCGAGATTGCAGCATACAGCCTTCCCGAGGGTGCCATTTCTGAAGTTGTCGAGTCACCCGTAGGATACCACATCCTGAAAGGTGGCAAGCATCGTCCGGCGCGCGGCAAGGTCAAGGTATCGCATATCCTGAAGCTCACCCAGGGCAAGGATGCTGCCGGACAGGCTCAGGCCAAGGCAGAGATTGACAGTCTTTATGCTGTTGTGATGGCGAATCCCAACGATTTCAACAATGTTGCGACAGCCAACTCAGAGGACCGCGGTTCTGCCCGTCAGGGTGGTACGCTGCCCGCTTTCGGAGCAGGTGAGATGGTGGCCGAGTTTGACTCAGTGGCTTTCTCTCTTGCCGACGGCGAGATAAGCAAGCCGGTAGAGACAGCTTACGGCTATCATATCATACGCCGCTACTCACACGAGGATGTCCCCGCTCTCGATAAGATGAAGCCGCAGCTCGTGGCAAAGATAACCAGCCCGCAGGATCCGCGCTATAAACTTATCCGCGACCATCAGACCGAGACTTTTGCAAAGAAACATAAAGGTTCGCTCAACAGCAAGACTCTTTCACAGCTCCGTGGCGATGTGACGCGTCAGGGACTTGATTCGGCACTCTTCGTGACCTGGACCACAGCACCCGCCGGTGAGATGCCCCTCGCTTCTGTCAACGGTAAGCAGCATAAGGTTTCCGAGTTCATGCAGACTGTTAGCATGCTCCGTGTTCCCGCCTCGGCTAACGCTCAGGAACTCTTCGAGAATACCCTCATGGAGTATTACAACAACCTCCTTGTAGAGGCTGAGGAAGCATCGCTTGAGCAGACCGAGCCTGACTACCGCAATCTTCTTAAAGAGTATGTTGACGGAAGCCTCCTTTACGAGGTCAGCGTCCGCAAGGTTTGGGACAAGGCTGCCAAGGATACGGAAGGACTTGAGAAATACTTCGAGGCTAACCGTGCAAACTACAAATGGACAGAGCCCCATGTGAAGGGTTATCTCGTGCAGACTACCAACGACTCGGTTGCTTCGCTCATCCGCGAGCGTGCGGCGGCTCTCGCTCCCGACACACTTGTGCAGACACTCCGCAAGGAATTCAAGGGCAGCATAGGCATTGACCGTGTCCTTGTATCTAAAGGAACGAATGCGATGGTCGACAATATCATGTTCGGCGGTCCTGAGGTACAGCCTTCCAACTCGAAGTATCAGGTTTACTTCATGATCGATCCCCGCGTGCTCACTGAACCCGAGGAGGCAGCCGATGTGAAAGGTCTTGTTACCAGCGACTACCAGAACGAATTCCAGACCGCATGGGAGAATGAGCTGCGACGCAAGTACCCCGTCAAGGTCAACGAGAAGGTGCTCCGTCAGGTCAAGAGCAACAGCAAGTGAAACGCCGGTTTCAAGGCCGGATTTCATAACGTTTGAAAGCAAGCAGACACAAGTAAAAATAATTTTCCCGGTGCGGGTCATGGAAAATCCATGGCCCGCACTTCAAATTTTTAGGCTGTTATCGCCGATATTCGGAGAAAAATCACTATTTTTGTAGTTAAATGTGTTCTTTCCGTTACATATTGATGGCCATTCTTTCGGTCGCCCTGATGCAATTGACTTCGTGCGGATCAAAAGAGGCTGATGCTCAGCAGGATGACGAAGTGCTCGTGTCGGTTGGAGACTCTGTGCTCACTGTCTCGGCAGTGGTGCGCCAGATTCCGCGCGGACTCGATCCGGCCGACAGTGCCGCCATGTTCCGGCGCATAACCGACGCGTGGGTCATGGATCTGGTGCTCATCGATGTTGCGGAGAAAAACATACCTGACCTTGACAAAATTGAGCGTATGGTCGAGGCATACCGCAATGACCTGATTGTGAACCGCTATCTGTCGACTATGGCCGAACAGGCAGGAAGTGATGTGCCTGAATCGAGGGTTAAGGAGTATTATGAGGCGAACCGTCAGGAATTTGTGCTCACTCAGCCGCTGGTAAAGGGTGTGCTTGTCAAAGTCTCCGAAACCGACGAGTCTCTCGACAATCTGCGCATGTGGATGACTGACCTCAATGACGCGACGGTCGACAAGATTGAGAAGACAGGATTGCGTCAGGCGTCGGCTTACCGTTATTTCCGCGATGAATGGACTGAGTGGAGTGCGGTGGCCGAGCAGATACCCTACCGTTTCTTCGATGCCGACGCGTTTGTCAGGTCATCAAGGAACTTCGAGACAACGGCCGAAGGCTCCGTCTATCTGCTGCATATCTCCGAGTATCTGCTGTCAGGAACCGAGATGCCTTACGAGTACGCGCGTGTCAAGATAAAAGAGATTCTCCGTGCGTCGGACATCTCTGCTTTCCGCCGCAAGCTCACTGAGGAAATCTATGGAGATAAAATACGTCAGGGCATACTCAAACCGGGTATATATGACCCTGTGAAAAGAGAAATTAAAACTACAAACAAACATAATTGAACCGCAACGTGAAACTACGTAATCTCATACTTCCCGCCATCGGACTGGCGGCAGTCTGCGCGATAGCCGCGCCAATCAAGAAGAATGTCATCGACGAGGTGGCATGGGTGGTGGGAGACGAGCCGATCTTCCGTTCAGACATCGAGGACCAGTATATGCAGGCCCGTCAGGAGGGCACATCCATCCCCGGTGACCCTTATTGTGTCATCCCGGAGCAGATTGCTGTCGAGAAGCTGTTCCTCCATCAGGCAAAGATTGACACCATCGAGGCCCCGGAATCGCAGGTTGCAGCGG
Source organism: uncultured Muribaculaceae bacterium (assembly GCA_910578385.1). Lineage (GTDB taxonomy): Bacteria > Bacteroidota > Bacteroidia > Bacteroidales > Muribaculaceae > Lepagella. The sequence goes on from CAJTQV010000003.1 coordinate 176,827, forward strand.
GTGTTGACAAACGTCTGAATTTCTTTATCGCCAATCTCGGCTCGCGTGAGAAGGTCGAGGAATATTTCCGCAAGCCACTCCCTGCGCTTCGCGAACAGCTCATGGACCTTATGCGCAACAACTATATCGTGGAGCAGGTGCAGAGCACTCTCACCAAGGATGTGAAGGCAACACCAAACGACGTGCGCAAGTATTATTCGTCTCTGCCGGAAGACAGCATACCATATGTTCCCATGCAGGTGGAGGCTCAGGTAATAATGATTAATCCACGCATCCCGGAGCAGGAGATAGAGGATGTCAAGGCACGCTTGCGCGACTATGCCGACCGTGTGAACCGTGGCGAATCGCAGTTCTCGACACTCGCCATCATGTACAGCGAGGATGGTTCCGGGCCGATGGGTGGTGAGCTTGGCTTCCATGGCCGCGCCGACTGGGTGCCGGAGTTCTCGCAGGTGGCGTTCAACCTCAGCGACCCGAAGCGTGTGTCGCGCATTGTCGAGACTGAGTATGGCTATCACATCATCCAGCTTATCGAGAAGAGGGGAGAGCAGGTCAACGTGCGTCACATCCTCCTTACACCTAAGGTCAACAACAAGGATCTCGCCGACGGTGTCGTGAAGCTCGACTCGCTCCGCAAGGAGATTGTGGCCGGCAAGATTCCATTTGAGGAAGCTGCCCGCTGGGTATCGCAGGATAAAGATACCAAGAACAACAACGGTGTGATGATGAACATGAAGACCGGCTCGAACCGTTTCGAGATGCAGGATCTTCCTCCTGAAATCTCACGCAAGATCGAGCTGATGCAGCCCGGCGACATCTCAGAGGCCTTCATCATGAAAGACCAGCGTAAGAACCGCGATGTCATCGCTATTGTCAAGCTGACCCAGAGAATACCGGGGCACAAGGCTACATTGACCGATGACTACAGCATGATCAAGCAGATGTACGAGGCTGACGCCAAGAACAAGATAATCAAGGAATGGATTGAGAACAAGATTGGTGACACCTATACCCGTATATCAGAGGGTTGGGATGGTTGCGAGTTTCAGTACAAGGGCTGGAATTCGGGTGCCAAGTGATTTGACTCACTCATAATCTATGCAAAACAAAGGTTTAAGTAAACCGGGACATATATCTGGAGGGTTCGGTAAACCGAGGTATATATTGTTTGTGCTCGCTGCCATAGTGGTGGCGGGCGCACTCTCTTTGCTGCAAGGTGCATGGGCTCAGAATCGTAATGTCAAAGCCGCGCAGCAGAAGGAATCTTATACCCGCCCGGCTCCTACCAAACCGCTGAAACCTACGATTCCTGAGGCGAACCGCTATCAGGATGACAAGGTCTTTCTCGAATATGCCGACTCTCTTTTCCGTCCGGCCAACGAATATGAGGAGTATCAGATTGTAAAGGGCTCGGTCAAGTTCCGTCAGGGGGGCATGTGGATGTTCTGCGACTCGGCATATTATTATCCGGAGAAGAACTCGATGGATGCCTACGGTCATGTCGAGATGCGTCAGGGCGATACTCTGTTTGTCTATGCCGACAAACTTTTCTACGACGGCATGTCGAAACATGCAACTCTTACTCATGGACCCTCCCGCGGCAATGTCGAGCTGAAAAACCGTGAGGTGACACTTACTACCGACAGCCTCGACTATGACCTCAACACCGAACTCGGCTGGTATTCCACCGGCGGCCGTCTTCAGGATGATGTCAACACGCTGACTTCCGGGTATGGCGAGTATTCACCTTCTACGAAAATCGCTAAGTTCCGCGATGATGTGGTGCTTGTCAATAACAAGGATGGCTACCGGATGCTGACCGAGGATCTGGAATATAGCACCTCCTCTCACATAGCGACAATCAGCACCCCTACCCGCATAGAGGGTGAGAACGACACGATCATAACGTCGCGCGGCTGGTATAATACACAGACTGACCGGGCGGAGCTTACCTCGCGTTCCACGATATTGCACCGCGACTCGTCGAGCAATGTCACCACCCTCGAAGGCGACTCTATAGTCTATGACAAGGTGTCGCGCACAAGCCGCGCCTACATGTTCCGTGACCCGTCGCGCCACCGTCAGCCGATGGTGATAACCGACACCGCACGCAAGGTGATGCTTGTCGGGGGCTATGGAGAGTACAACGACTCCACTCAGTTCGCATACTCTACGGACTATCCGCTGCTTATGGAGTTCTCGCGTCCGGATACACTCTTTCTGCGTGCCGACACGATTCTCTCATTCATAGAGACGGTAGTGGAGAAACGGGATTCCATGACGGCCGACTCGGTAAAAATCGAATTGCCCGGCATAGCGAAGGAATTTCATGTGGCGCGTGCCATAGGTTGCGCCCGTTTCTTCAACCAGGACTTGCAGGGTATAGCCGACACTTTGCTTTTCAAGGAACAGGACTCGATTATGTATATGTTCCGCAAGCCGGTTGTCTGGACGGGAGAACGTCAGGTTTACGGCAACCGGATAGACGTGCATTTCAACGATTCGACTCCCGACTGGGCCGAACTGCCGGAGTGGGGAATGGTGGCCGAGCATATAGCCGAGGATTTCTATGACCAGATGACCGGTGCGCATATGAAGGCATTCCTTGAGAACAAGGGGTTGAAACGCCTTGAAGTCGAGGGTAACGTAATTGCCATAATGCTGCCCCAGGAGAATGATTCATCCTACAACAAACTTGTTCATGCCGAGAGCTCATACCTTACGCTCGATATGGACAGCAACAAGGTGAAGCATCTCAAGATGTGGCCGGAGGTGTCAGGTACTGTCACACCTCTCTTCGAGGTGCGTAACTCCATGCAGTTTATCGAGGGGTTCCGCTGGCTGGAGGCATTGCGTCCGGTACGCGAGTGGTATGGCGACAGACTTCGCTGGGCTGATGAACTTGGCGATGTTTCCGAGGAGCTTGAACAATATTTCAATGAGCCTCCGTTGTTCAAGGCTATTCCTAAGGTTGCGGGACGGTCTCTCCCCATGGGTTCCGGCCTGTCGGGTGCATTGCCTACCGCTCTCCCTGTCATGGATGAGAAGGGTGGAACCCCCGTCTCTACCGGAGACAACGATGTCTCAGAACCGCAGGAAGAGGCAGTCGTGACAGAGGAGATGACAGTCGAAACAGAAAAACAGGAGCCGCAGGAAGAAGAGAATCAATCAGAGGAGAATACTGAGGAGAACAAGGAATGAGCGATATAATAAGACTTTTGCCCGATTCGGTTGCAAACCAGATTGCAGCCGGTGAGGTTATCCAGCGTCCGGCTTCGGTAATCAAGGAACTTGTAGAAAATGCTGTCGATGCCGGAGCTACCGACATCCGGTTGGTTGTAAAGGATGCCGGCAAGACTCTTATCCAGGTAATTGACAACGGTGCCGGCATGTCGGAGACGGACGTACGCATGGCTTTCGAGCGTCATGCCACATCGAAGATCAAGAATGCCGACGATCTTTTCACCCTACGCACCATGGGTTTCCGTGGCGAGGCATTGCCCTCGATTTGCGCAATCTCCGAGGTAGAGGTCCGGACTCGTCCGGAGGGTGAGCAGATGGGAACCCGTCTTGTTATAGTCGGTTCGAAGGTCACCGAACAGGAACCTTGCGTGTGTGAGAAAGGAACGGTGATATCCGTCCGCAAAATCTTCTTCAATGTTCCGGCACGACGTAAGTTCCTCAAGAGCGACAATGTGGAACTGTCGAATATAATGCGGGAGTTCGAGCGTCTGGCACTGGTCAACAACAATATACGTATGCACATCGACAACGGCACGAAGAACATCGAGCTGCGTGCCGCCAGCCTGCGTATACGTATCGAGGACATATGGCGCAACAGTCTGAAGTCCGACCATATGATTCCGGTAGACGTGGATACCTCTCTTGTAAAGATAGAAGGCTTCATATCGCGGCCTGAGTTCGCACGTCGCCGCAATCCTCTGCAATACCTTATTGTGAATGGCCGCAACATGCGCCATCCATATTTCCACAAGGCTATCATGAGTTGCTATGACTCGCTCATAGCTCCCGACACGATGCCCTGCTACTTCATCAAGTTTACGGTTGATCCCTCGACAATCGATGTCAACATACATCCCACGAAGAACGAGATTAAGTTCGAGTACGAGCAGCAGATATGGCCGATTCTTGTCTCGGCAATAAAGACCGCCCTCGGCAAGTTTGCGGCTGTACCGAGCATCGACTTCTCGATTGATGCCATTCCTCTCAATCCGTTGCGCAATGGTGATCATGCCGAGGCTCCGCATATTGATTACCGCAACGATTACAATCCATTTGCTTCGGAACGTCGGAGTTCAGCTCCTAAAATCGGCTCTGACTGGGAGAAGCTGTATGAGAATTTCTCGGGTGCGCGTGACCGTTCCCCCATATTTCAGGAAGAGATGCCGGTCGAGGTTATGGCCGATACGGCACCGTCAGAGCTTCCTTTCGGAGACGGTGAACGGGAATCTGCCGGCGATACCCCGCAGGTCTGCATTCAGTACGCTGCCAAGTATATCATCACGACCATGCGTGAAGGTCTGGTGGTGATTGATCAGCATCGTGCACATGTCAAGATTCTGTTTGAGGAGTATCTTGCGCGTGCGGAGAAGCAGGAGGTTGTGTCGCAGCATGTCATGTTCCCGGAGGTAATCAGCCTCGACGCCGGGCAGCAGGCTGTTCTGACAGGCGTGATGGATGAGTTGCAGAAACTTGGCTTCTGTCTTGAATATGAGTCTGACACATCATGGCGAATAACAGCGGTTCCGCAATTGCCCAACGGAACGTTGGCGCGTGATGTTATCCTCCGCGTGCTTGACTCGGTGGCGGATGATTCAGCGAATTACGGCAAGGAGGGGGATGTCGAGGCGTCGCTTACACGTCGGGTGGCATTGGTAATGGCCCGTTCAGCTGCCATACGCCGTGGCCAGCGTCTGTCGGTGACGGAGATGGAGAGCATAATCAGCTCACTTTTCGCATTGCCCGACCCTTCGCTCACTCCCGGAGGCAACCCGGTTTTCACCATACTTGACGACACCCGCATAGCGCGCCTTCTGTCGTAAGGTGTAGAGAGTATCTGGAAATAAAAAGACCTGTGTCTGGGCGGATGCCCTTACACAGGTCTTTATGATTTTTTACACTGTAAGGTTATTCCGGAAGTGCGTTCGGAAGCGGCTGGTGGGCCGGGCGGAGAAGGTCGTTGACGGTCTTGACCGGGTTGAACGTCTGGGCCGGAACCTCGACGAAGATGGTGTTCCAGTCGCTCATGGCACCGTTCCAGAGACCGGGAAGTTCCAGTGCCTTGATTTCGACACCCTCGCGGCTTTTCTGCGATATGAAACCTGTCTCTTTGTCTACGTAGTCGGGCAGATTGAACTTGTTGCCGCGGTAATCGCGGACAGAAACCGCAAGGTCAACCGGATTGAAGTGTGTGGCCTCCTTCATCATCTTCATGGCCTCTTTGTTGTCGGGATCAATCTGGGAGGATTCGAGAATCTGAGGCGATACAGTGCCGTCGGAATTATAGACAAGGAACGGACCTCCGCCGGGTTCCCCTTCATTGCGGACCATACCGCATACGCGCATCGGGCGGTTCAGTTTCTTGAAAATATACTCAGCTTTCTCGGCATCGGACATTTCGGCGGCGCGGTCGTGGGTGATGCTCAGCACGTTGTGCATGAACTCGAGCATTTCCGCCAGTTTCTCGCTGTCAGCTTTATTCTCCTCGATCAGGCGGCAGTATGAATCCATCTTCTGCTTGACAGCCACAAGTGTACCGCCGATTACCTTCTTATATTGGATGGTAGCGCCACGGTGAGTGTCGGGCACAACATTGTCGATGTTCTTGATGAAGATTACATCCGCGTCGAGGTCGTTGAGGTTCTCGATAAGTGCTCCGTGACCACCGGGCCGGAAGAACAGCTTTCCTTCCTCACGGTAGGGTGTGCCGTCGAGATTCGCGGCAACTGTGTCTGTAGAGGGTTTCTGCACGCTGTATGTCACGTCGAACTTCACTCCATATTCCTTGCCTAAGAATCCGGCTGCCTCCTCAACCTTCATGCGGACAAGTGGAAGATGGTCTTCCGACACGGTGAAGTGTATGTGTACCTTGCCATCCTTGCCGGCTGCATATTGAGCGCCTTCGGCCAGATGTTCCTCAAGTGCGGTGCGGGATGTGCCCATGACCTTGTGGAACTGGAGAAGAGCTTTAGGCAGCTGTCCGTAGTTCAGTCCGCTCTTCTCTATGAGGGCGCGGGCAATATCTTTGTATCTTTTCTCTTTCAGCAGAGAGTCGATGCTTTCCTGATAATTGAGAATTGTAATGAAGTTCAGGAAGTGGAAGAAAGCGAAGTCTTCTATGCGGTCGAAGAATTTCTTCATGAATTCCGTGTCAGGTTTGTCAGACTTGCCGTTGACAAACGAGAATACATCCTTGAACATACGTGAGGCGGCACCGCTGGCAGGCACCATCTTCATAACGCGTCCACCTTTGTGCAGGAATTCCTCCCAGCATGTGATGGCTCCGATTTCCATCTCGGGTGTGAGACGCGAAATGCCGTTGCCAACTGTTGCCGGAGCCTCGATGCGCAGGTATGGGAAACCTGTGCGCAGCATCTCAAGCTGTTCATTAAGTTTTTCCTCGGACAATCCTTTCTCTTGAAGGAATTCGAGGTCTTCTTTTGTTGTTTTCATAATTCATTTTGGGTTATTATCCTTCCGGTGTCGTGATGTATCATGAGTCATGATGCCTACACGATATCGGACCGGTTTTCAAAATTAGGAAATTTTACTGACTTTTTAATTCCGATGGACGAAAAGTGTAAGAGAATGCACGATGAGTGTCATTCTTTCCGAAGGAATCAATGTCAGTATTTGGTTTTGTTGTCGGTCGCAGCCCATTTCTCGAAAGCCTTGATGGTATCTTCCGAGGCCACGTGTATTCCGGGCATATGCCGGTTGTGCGGTTCACGCTCTATTTCCTCATATATGAACTTGTCGGAGAAGTCTATCGCGTCTGCATCCTCTTTCGTATTGCCGTAGTAGACTTTCTTCACCCCGGCCCAGTAAAGCGCGCTGAGGCACATCGGGCATGGCTCGCAGCTCGAATAGACGGTGCAGCCCTCCAGCTGGAAACTGTTGAGGTGGCGGCAGGCGGCACGAATGGCATTGACCTCGGCATGTGCGGTGGGGTCGTTGTCTATTGTCACGCTGTTCACGCCGGTAGCTACAATTTCGTTATCCTTTACGACGACCGCGCCGAAAGGACCGCCCCCACGGTCAATGTTGTCAATCGACAGCCGGGCGGCAAGTTTCATGTATTCAGGATTATAATCTTCGTGTTTTGTTTTCATGGGTATACTATTATGAGTGTGATGTAAGGAGAGAAAGTCTATGTAAGACTTTATATAAGGTTAACAAGATTTTTTTAACATTTGTTCCGGAAACGACCGTTTATTTCGTACTTCTTGCGATACGATATCGGTATACGGTTTCTGACTTATCGTCGGCAAGGAGATGCCGGGACCGTTTCAGTCCCTCCACCCATAGAATCCTGCCGCTTTCCCGGTCTTCGGCGACGACGACTGATTCCTTCTCTTGCCGGGTGCATTTTGCATCTTTCAGCACTTTGCTGACCAATTGTGAACCTGCCAATCCCAATGGCTCTATGCGGTCTCCAGTGGCAGGATGACGGAAAACTATACTGTCAGGAGCTGCCGATGTCCATAGATAATTGTTCGAAGACTGACGGATCTCTTCCGAAAGCCCGTGTGTCGTAGGGTAGGTATCTGTCTCGACGCGGAAATCATTGCCGGTATCTGGAATATAGTCGAGAGACTGACGTTCGAGAACGAACCGTCCACCAGTGACGTGCCATATCTTGCCAGTCTGAAAAGACTCAGCATCTATTGCCCGCATTATTTCGTTGGCTTGTGCCGATGTGCCGCCATAACGTGATATAAATCTGTTTACTATCCATAAAGGTTCAGGAAAATCTTTCAAAGTATCATAACGGAGCGACGTGATGTCTGTCTCCATTATCCTTTCCTCAACCAAGTTCAGCACACGTTCCTCCTGCCGCATGTTGGCGGCTGTGCGGTTGATTGAATGGACGGCTTCCGGCCATCTTGTCTCAAGCAGGGGAATTACCTCGTTGCGAAGAAAATTGCGTCTGAAGTCGCTTGACAGATTTGTCGAGTCGGTCATGTATTCAAGTCCGCGCTCACGGAGGTAATCGGTTATCTCTTTTCTGGATGTGTTTAGAAGGGGACGGATAATGGTTCCTGTGTCCGGAAGCATTCCGCGCAGGCCTGACACACCACCGCCACGCATCAGGTTCATCAACACTGTCTCGGCATTGTCTCCGGCGTTGTGTGCTACAGCAATCCGGTCGGCGTTATAGCTCGTCCGCAGACGGTGAAACTCGGCATATCGCAATTCACGGCATGCCATCTCGACCGAGACATTATGCTGTGACATATAGGAATGCACATCGAAGTCTATAATCTCCAGTTTGACGCCGAGCTTCTCGCACAACCGTTGGCAATAGTCGCGGTCGCGGTCGCTTTCCTCACCGCGAAGGTGGAAATTGCAGTGTACAGCAAGTATCTCATAGTCACCGGCTGAAAGGGCGGCTGACAACGCGGTGCTGTCCGCACCGCCGCTTATCCCCACAACCAGGCTTCGTACTCCGGCGATGTCAAGGTTTCTGCATACTCTTTTCTCAAGTACATGCTTCGGAGCAGGCCGGGCAGCGCGATTTATGACTTCATTTTGTTTCATGACGCAAATATAACCTTTTTTGTAATTCATTAGTAAAATTTTTGTTGGATAATCATTAAAAAAGAATTAAATTTGCACTACCGTTCCGGGAGAGAATAGAACCTTTCCCTGATGCGGAATCAATTTACGAGTATATAACCAATTTAATTTACAGATATTATGGCAAAGAAATGGATCTGCACCGTATGTGGTTACATTGCAGAAGGTGAGACTGCCCCCGAGAAGTGCCCGATGTGCAAGGCTCCTGCATCAAAGTTCAAAGAGCTCAACGAGGAGGAACTTCTCAATTTCGTTACTGAGCATGAGATTGGCGTAGCCAAAGGCACAGGCGAGGAGATGATTAAGGATCTCAACGCACACTTCATGGGTGAATGTACAGAGGTAGGTATGTACCTCGCAATGTCACGTCAGGCAGACCGTGAGGGTTATCCCGAAATCGCCGAGGCTTTCAAGCGTTATGCTTGGGAGGAGGCTGAGCACGCTTCGAAGTTCGCTGAACTTCTCGGTGACATGGTATGGGATACCAAGACCAACCTTGAGAAGCGTATGCACGCAGAGGCTGGCGCAAACGAGGACAAGATGCGTATCGCACGTAACGCCAAGGAACAGGGTCTCGACGCTATCCACGACACTGTTCATGAGATGGCAAAGGACGAGGCTCGTCACGGACGCGGCTTCTATGGTCTCTACAAGCGCTATTTCGGCAAGTAATATTGCACAGCTTGAACCAAAATATAAAAAGGGTGGGTCACGCAACCGCGCGACTCACCCTTTTCTAAAAATATGAGAATAATTGCAATTGACTATGGTCGCCGTCGCTGCGGTGTCGCTGTGACCGACCCTTTGAAAATATCTGCAAATCCGTTGCCTGTGGTTCGCACATGCGACCTTCTGGCATTTCTTACAGAGTATTGTTCGCGCGAGCAGGTGGAGCGTATTATCGTCGGTGAGCCGCGACAGATGAACGGCGAACCATCCGAGTCCATGCGCTACATACGTCCTTTTCTCGGCCAGTTGAAAAAGGTGCTCCCCGATATTCCCGTCGAGATGGTCGATGAACGCTTTACTTCAGTTATGGCTCACCGGGATATGCTGACAGCAGGCTTCAAGAAAACCGACCGCCAGCGCAAAGGTCTTGCCGACGAAATGTCCGCCACCATCATCCTCACCACCTGGCTCGAATCTCACTGAGGTGGTAATAACGGCGAATTGACAGAAAATACACCAACCCCAAGTCTGCATTCTTAAGAAAAGGTAAGAACTCAATCGATTTGACGAATCCGTGCAATTCTCTTATTTGTTAATTGGGAATAAATTGTTATTTTTGCAAAAAGATTAGAAGACATGGAGAAGACCGGAAATTACATACGATTTGACTGGGCCATGAAGCATATGCTCCGCGACAAAGCCAATTTCGGCATTCTGGAAGGACTAATCTCAGTGCTGCTCAATGACGATGTGAAAATTGTGGAGATACTGGAGAGCGAATCGAACCAGGACAGCGACAACGACAAGTTCAACCGTGTTGACATCAAGGCCAAGAACAGTAAGGGCCATCTGATCATCGTCGAGGTGCAGCTCACACGCCAGCTGTACTACCTGCAGCGTATCCTTTACGGCACTTGCAAGGCCATAACCGAGCATATCAACATCGGCGACAAGTATGACCAGGTCAAGAAGGTGTACTCCATAAGTATCCTCTACTGCGATTACGGCCAGGGGGATGACTACGTATACCGTGGAGAGACTGTGTTCAAGGGCATACATACCGGCAACAATCTTCATGTCAACATGAAAGAGAACGGTGTGATCATCCAGCATCTTCCGAGGGAGGTCTTCCCGGAATACTACCTTCTCCGCGTCAACACCTTCGACAAGAGTCCCGAGACATATCTTGACGAATGGATGCAGTATCTCAAGAAAGGCACGATCAAGGAGGACACACATGCACCCGGTCTCGGGCAGGTAAGGGAGAAACTGCGTCTGCTGTCCATGACTGCGGAAGAGAGAAGGGCATACGACGAGCACATGGACAACATCATGGTCCAGAACGATGTGCTTGACACCGCCCGTGACGAAGGTCGCGCTGAAGGTCGTGCTGAAGGTCGCGCCGAGGGCCGTGCTGAAGGGCTTGCCGAAGGACTTGCAGAGGGGCTTGAAAAAGGTCTTGAAAAGGGACGTGAGGAAGAGCGTAAAAACCTCATTCGCTCCATGTTCGAAAAAGGTCTTGACGAGAATACAATATCAGGTATCACAAATACCCCATTGGAGATTATCCGCAATATCCTGTCTCCAGAATGACTCATTACTTAAGTTGTTGATATAAAAAATATGCTTCCGGAAGTCCGGAAGCATATTTTTTGTTATGATGAATTTGGTTGTATGCGTCAGAGGAAGCAGAGTATTATTACCTGAGCGGCGATAACTCGCATGAACATCGTGAGCGGGTAGACGGTTGAGTAGGCTACTGCCGGGGCATCGTTGTTGGCAATCTTGTTGCCATAGGCAAGTGCCGGCGGGTCAGTGTAGCCACCCGACATCATACCGCAGATGGTGAAGTAGTTCATCTTGTATTTCGCACGCGCAATGATGCCTGTGACGAGCAGAGGTATAACTGTTATTGCGAAGCCATATCCAACCCATGTTATACCACGGGTATTGAATACAGTAGCTGCGAAGTCTTTTCCTGCCGCGATACCAACCGATGCAAGGAAGAGACAGATTCCTATCTCTCGCAAGAGCAGATTGGCCGAGGAGTTGGTGTATGTCACCAGATGTATCTTGTGGCCATATGCACTCAGCAGAATAGCGACTACAAGCGGACCTCCGGCCAGACCGAGTTTCATCGGCACCGACATACCGGGGAATTGCAGAGGGATGCTACCGACGAGGATACCCAGGAAGATACCGATGAACATGGTGATGAGGTTCGGCTCATTGAGTCGCTTCATCGAGTTTCCGAGCTTGCGGGCAAGGTTGTTTATATCATCAAGTTTACCCACCACGGTTATGCGGTCACCCATCTGGAGACGTAGGTTCGGAGCTGCAAGCAGATCAACGCCGGCACGGTTCACACGTGTTACATTGAGCTGATATGCGGAGTGAAGGCGCAGCGAACCGAGTTTCACACCATTATACTCTGTGCGGGTAACAAGGATACGGCGCGATACCACAGGCCCGGTCTCTATTTCCCATGTCTTTTCAACCTTCGGACCGATGAAACGTTCGAAGATCTCCTCATCCTGAACAGAACAGATTACCAGAGCATAGTCTCCAATCTCAAGGGGGTCCTTGGCGGTGGGGATGATGATGCGGCCATCCGGTTTCTCGATACGTGAAATCACGTAGTTTACCGAGATAAGAGTGTGCATCTTCTCCATGTTGAGGCCATCGATCATCTTGTTGGTCACGCGGAATGTTACCCTGTGCGGAGCAAGTGCCGATGACTTCTGGTCCGATTCAATCTCCTCGGTTTCCTTGTCAGTGTTGATTTTGAAGATGACCTTCAGTACAATCATGGTGAGTATGATTCCGACCACACCGAGGGGATAGGCGGCTGCATATCCCATAGACATCTGCTGGCTCACGTCGTAACCATCTGGATTGACCTGAAGGAAGGTCTGCTGAGCAGCACCAAGACCGGGAGTGTTGGTCACAGCTCCGCTCATTATGCCGACCATCTGCGAGATTGAAGTCTCTCCCTCGGAACCTCCTTGCAGGAAGTAGATGGTGATCATGATTCCGACGTTGAGCGCGATTCCCAACAAGGCGAGCATGTTCATCTGGATTCCACCCTCCTTGAACGAGGAGAAGAAACCCGGACCCACCTGCATACCGATCGAGAAGATGAAAAGGATAAGTCCGAACTCACGCAGAAAGTGAAGAACGTCTCCATCTACAGTGTAACCGAAATGCCCTAACAGGATTCCGACAAACAATACGAACGTCACGCCGAGCGAGACTCCGAAAAACTTGATCTTTCCCAGCCATATACCCGCGAAGATAGTGAACGAGTACAGCAGGATGGTGCTTGCCAGGGAAAGATTGTTGGGCTTGAATAAGTCAATAAGCCATTCCATGTGAAACCAATCTTTTTTTCTTTTACAGGACAAGACAACCGTTCGCACGCTCCATAGCTCGTGATGAATGTCAGTCTTGTCTCAGCAACCTTAATAATTCCTAAATTCACTGCAAAATTACTGAAAATTTGTCAAACAGAAAAATCCGATTCCCAAAACTTTGTCCGTATGTCTCTTTCGATGTCCCCTTTTATCATTTTCTAATGAATCGGAACAAAAAAGTCCCTCCGTCTTGCCGACGGAAGGACAGCACGGGTCAATTCGACTGGTTCTCATTGATGTCCCGTAGAGTTTTTCATAAGATCATCTTATTCGGGGTGTCACGCTTTTTCAGCATGTCACTTTCCTTTTAGAAAACAACTTTTGATGTATTTGCACCTTGGCGTACAATGTAGATGCCGTTTGAGGGGTTGCTCACGCGCACACCCTGGAGAGTATAGTACTCGGCAGCGGCAGGAGCGTCGGTCAGTGTCTCCACACCGGTTGTGGCTCCGGAAGTATTGGCCGTGAAGAAGAGATTTCCTGTGATGGGATATTCACCCTCTACATCATACTGCGTGCCGTCGTTGTTATGGAAGATGAAAATCTGCGGGTCTTCGGTCTCCTCGGCTGTAAGAACCTTGTATGTGATGCCGTCAACTGTCTCGGTCTCTTTTGCAAGGGCACCGGGCCAGCCACCGAAGATAGAGGGTGCGCCGTCGTAGTAAGCGTAGACGTACAGATTCTCCCATCCTGTGCGGTCATCGATATAGATTTTGTGATACTTCACACCCGGGGTGGGGAGTACTGTAATCTCTGTGGCTGTAACCTCAACGTAGAGGTCTTTGCCTGCGGGGACGGTGAGTCCTTCCACCTGGCTTGCGTCGTTGTTGTTGAAAATGAGGTTGTAGTCTACACCGGCTCCGGCGAAAGGAGCTGTCTTGTATGTCTGGCCGTCAATCTCGACTGTAGAAGTCATGGCAGTGCCGGGCCAGCCACCGAGTACTTCGGGTTGGTTGTCTGCCCATCCGTATGCGTAGAGTGTATCCCAGCCGGTTTTGTCGATAGCATAGATTGTTGCCGGATCCGGATACTGGATATCGGGATTCTCGGGGTCTACGGTCACGACATATGCACCGTTAGTGGCATAGTAGTAGTTCTCGGCATCGAGTGTGATCGATGCGAGATCAATCTGTGCGCCGTTGTTATTATTGTTGAGAATAAGGTTTGCAGCCTCACCATCATTTCCGTCAACGCTGAATTTTGAGTAGGTCACTCCGTTGATTGTCTCAGTTGCAGTGGGTGCTGCACCGGGCCATCCGCCGAAGATTTCAGAGTCGCCCCATGAGTAGAGTGCGAGCTCCTCCCATTTTGCATCGTTCACTACGTAGATGTTGTGGGTAGCGGCGTTTGCTGCCACACCTGTCGCGCAGAGCGCGAGAGAAAGAAGTAAATTCTTTTTCATGAGAATTATTTTTTAGAGGTTTATGTTTCTGCTGCAAAGTTATGGCTATCGGACGGTCTGTGAAAGCCTTCCGCCCATTTCGGAATGCTTTTATAAAAATATCAAACGCCAACATGCTGGATTATAGCATGTTGGCGTTTTGAAAATCAAACTTTTCTCAAACAGTTCACAAAGTCCGGAACCGCTATATTTTGCCGGAACAGACCTCTGTGAAAGGTCAGGAAGGGGTTACTCGAACACTCCCTCCACCTGTTCGCTCTGCTCCTCTTCGTCGGCAGCGTTGCTGTAGCTCTGGTATTCGTAACTGTTGCCCGCGCACAGGTTAAGCCCCTCGGGGAACTCGAATTTTGCATCTTGCGAGTAGGGGAGTTTCGGGTCGGCATACACCTTCTTCATGTAAAGACCGTAGATTGGAAGGGCTGCCTTGGCACCCTGACCGTAGGCCATTGTGTTGAAGTGGATATACCGCTCCTCACCACCTACCCATACGCCGGTCACAAGGTCGGGAGTGAAGCCCATGAACCAAGAGTCGGAGTTGGCGTTGGTCGTACCTGTCTTACCTCCCATCTGCGCCGTTATGCCGTAGCGGCTGCGCAGACTGGCACCGGTACCGGAGTCCACTACGTTAAGCAGGACTGAGACAATTCTGTAGTATCCTGTTTCCGATGTCACCTCTGTGCGGTGTGGGACAGCTGAGTATATCAGGTTGCCCTGGTTGTCCTCAATGCGTGTCACATAAATCGGATTTACGCGTACGCCTTTGTTGGCGAATGTCGTGTATGCAGCCACCATGTCGCCAACTGATACGTCTACCGTACCGAGGCAGAGGGGTAGAGTCGGCTCTATATATCCCGACAGACCGAACATGCGCATCTTGTTGGCCAATGCGCCGGGAGTAAGGTCATGTACGAGACGTGCCGAGATCCAGTTGTTCGAGTTGGTGAGCGCCCAGCGCAGGTCAACATTGTCACCTATACGGCTCTTGCCGGAGTTTCTCGGTGCCCAGTTGCCATATACTGGCTGTGTGTTCGGCAGGGTGGAGCAGGGTGTATAGTCCTGCTCGAATGCCAATGTGTAGAGGAATGGCTTGGCCGTTGAACCGATCTGACGCTTGCCTCGTGCCACCATGTCGTACTGGAAGTGGGTGAAGTCCGGTCCTCCGACATATGCCTTCACATATCCCGTCACAGGGTCCATGCTCATCAGACCTGTGCGGAGTATCGTCTTCATGTACATCAGCGAGTCGTAGGGAGTCATTGTCACGCTCTTTGTCCCGGGCACGATGCGCGTCACGCTCTTTCCATGTTCCATCTTGGTCTCCTTGACATAGGCGAACACATCCATCTCATATTTCGTATGGAAAGCCTTGTCGATTTCCTCCTCGCTGCATCCGGCAGCTTTCATGTTGCGGTAGCGGCCGGTCTGTTTTATCGCGTTCTTTATAAGCCGCTGCACGCTCGCATAGCTCAACTCGTTGGGATTCGAGGTATACGGACCGGTCTTCGAACCTCGTTTCTCATTCTCGAACGCAGGCTGAAGGTATCCGCCGAGGTGCTCGTTGACGGCCTGCTCTGCATACTCCTGCATACGCATGTCGATCGAGGTGTATATGCGCAGACCGTCGGTGTAGAGGTTGTAATAGCTTCCGTCGGGCTTAGGGTTCTTCAGAATCCAGCCGTAGAGCGGGTCCTCTTCCCATTTGAGCGAGTCGGTGTTGTAGTTGCCGAGTGCTATCTTATATGAGCTTGCGCTTCCGTAGTCGGAGCGTTTGGGACGCACCGGTTTCTTGGCGGTCATCAGACGTCGTATCTCCTCGCGCAGGTATGGTGCGCCACCCTCCTTGTGGTCAACCTTATGGTAGTCCAGTCCTAAGGGAAGCTGTTTCAGGGAGTCGGCTTCCGCATACGACAGGAATCCGGCCTTGACCATCTGGTCAAACACCACGTTACGGCGGTTGCGGGTCCGCTCCTCGTGACGCAGCGGGTTGAAATAGCTCGGGTTCTTCAGCATACCGATCAGCATGGCTGCTTCTTCCACCTTCAGGTCGCGCGGCTCCTTGCCGAAATAAACGTTTGCGGCGGTCTTGATGCCGACGGCGTTGTTGAGGAAGTCGAAGCGGTTCAGGTACATGTTGATGATTTCATCCTTGGTATAGAACCGTTCCAGCTTTATGGCAATCATCCACTCAATCGGTTTCTGGATCGCGCGCTTGAACAGGTTGCTCGATGGCTGCGAGTACAGCTGCTTGGCGAGCTGCTGTGTTATGGTCGATGCACCTCCCGATGACTTGTCGCCTAAGAGCAAAGTCTTCACACCGGTACGGCCGAGTGCCTTGAAGTCGATACCGGAATGCTCAAGAAAGCGCACATCCTCGGTTGCCACCAATGCGTTGATCACATGGGGGGAGATGCCGTTGTAATCGGTGTACACGCGGTTGCCAGCGCCGTAATAATAACGACCCAATTCGGTAGTGCCGTCAGATGCGAACACAAGCGAAGCCAGCTTGTCGTGCGGATCCTCAAGCTCCTCGATAGGGGGCATGTAACCAATGACGCCGTTGTATATCAGCATCAGGAAAAAGATAATCACGAAGCCGATGCTCAGAAATGAAATCCATAGCCATTTCACAAGCAGACGGTTTCGCCTGTATTTCTTGGCCGAGCCTTTGCGCGGCTCCTCGAAGTCGTATAAGTCCTGGTTTTTATCCATATCAAACTGCAATCGGAAGCGTGGCCGCAGGGTTTTACGGTCCGACGCTGAATGTGCAGATGCAAAGATAATAAAATTTTTTCAACCTGCGGGTGTGCTGCTTCTATTTCTTTTTCTTCTCGACCGAGAATCCGAATTTGCCGATCATTTCGCCAAGTCCGTAATAATGGCCGTGGCAGTATGCCATCACCCCCGATTTCTCAAGTGAGAAGCGTCCTGTCTCGGGGTCTATCCAGCGGGTGTCAGCACGCACATTGAGCACGTCGGCCACGAACATGTGGTGTGTGCCGAGGTCTGTGACGCTCTTCACGCGGCATTCTATGCTGAGCGGAGACTCCTCGATGGTGGGAGAGGCTACTTTCTCGCCCGGTATCGGTGTCAGCCCTGTCTCTTTCCACTTGTCATGGTCGCGTCCGGAGCGGACTCCGACCCAGTCTGTGGCACGTGCCATGTCGGCGGTGGTCAGGTTGATGGTGAACTCCATGTTTTTCATCAGGATAGGGAAGGAGTGACGTTCGCGGCGCACAGATATGTAGCACATGGCTGGGTCGCTGCATATTGTTCCCGTCCACGCCACGGTCAGCGGGTTCCATTCCTCGGGAGTTGCCCCCACGGTCACGATTACGGCGGGCAGCGGATAAATCATCGTGCCCGGTCTCCAGGATTGCTTGCTCATTATTCTTGTTGGTTTTAACTCTTGTCAGATTTTTCGGATTACGTTGCAAAATTAACCCAAATCCGCCAAATCACCAAAACGGGCTGTAACAGCTGCTGTACCTATATACAGCAGTTATTATGCAACCCGAGCTATAGAGGCGGGATAAGTCAAGGTGAAATATCGTGCTTTATTTAGCATAAATTTCGCTTTTGGATAAAAAGATTTAAAAGAGGTGGTGTTAGTTGAGCAAAATTTGTTATCTTTGTGTTTTGGTATAAGGATTGATATGGTCATGCACGCAGTGAGCCGAATGAGGTGTACTGATGTCTGTGCCGTATTACCAATCACGTTTTTCTGAAGTAAGGACATGTATAACATAAAGACAAACAAAATATAACCCTATTTTTAATATGAACAACGAAGAATTGTTGAGAACCGTCACCGAACGGGCTCAGAAATGGCTCAGCGAGCAGTATGATGCCGAGACACGCGCCGAAGTGAAGGCAATGCTCGATGCGGAAGACAAGACACAGCTCATCGAGGCTTTCTATAAGGACCTCGAATTCGGTACAGGCGGTCTGCGCGGCATCATGGGTGCCGGTACCAACCGCATGAATATCTACACCGTGGGTGCAGCAACCCAGGGTCTCGCAAACTACCTCAAGGACACATTCAAGGAACTTCCCCAGATTTCTGTGGCCGTAGGTCATGATGTGCGTAACAACTCACGCAAGTTTGCCGAGCTGACCGCAAAGGTGTTTGCCGCAAACGGAATCAAGGTATATCTTTTCGACGGTCCCTGCCCGACTCCGGAGGTGTCCTACGCCATCCGCAAGCTCGGTTGCCAGAGCGGTGTCATGGTGACAGCCAGCCACAACCCGAAAGAGTACAACGGTTACAAGGCATACTGGAGCGACGGTGCGCAGATGATCGCTCCCCACGATGTCAAGACCATCGAGTATGTTAATGCCATCACATCTGTTGACCAGATCAAGTTCGATGCTGACGAGGCTCTTATCCAGACCATCGGCAAGGACATCGACGACCAGTATCTCGCCGACATCCACAAGCTCAGCCTTGACCCCGAGGTAGACAAGAAGCACCATGACATGAAGATTGTCTATACCCCGATTCATGGTACAGGGCTCCGTCTTGTTTTCGACTCTCTCAAACTCTGGGGCTTCGACAATGTTATCCACGTTCCGGAGCAGGATGTTCAGAGTGGAGACTTCCCCACCGTGGTTTCGCCCAACCCCGAGAACTCCGAGGCTATGACCATGGGTATCGCCAAGGCCAAGGAGACAGGAGCAAGTCTCGTGCTCGCTTCCGACCCCGATGCTGACCGTGTAGGTCTCGTGGTTCGCGACAAGGAGGGCAACTATCAGCTCGTGAACGGTAACCAGATCTGTATGCTCCTCATCTACTATCTGATCACTCAGAATGTGGAGAAGGGTCTGCTCAACGGCAACGAGTATGTTGTCAAGACAATCGTCACAACCGAGGCTATCAAGCGTATCGCCGATGCCAACAACATCCGCATGTTCGACTGCTATACCGGCTTCAAGTGGATTGCCGACGTGATGCGCAACATGGAGTCAACCGGACGTTACATAGGTGGTGGCGAGGAGAGCTACGGCTTCCTCCCCGAGACTTTCGTACGCGACAAGGACTCAGTTTCTACCAACTCACTCATCGCCGAGTGTGCCGCATGGGCTGCCGACAAGGGCATGAACCTCTACGAGCTTCTCGTTGACATCTATGCTCAGTATGGTTTCTCACGCGAACGTGGAGTGAGCGTTGTCCGTCCGGGCAAGACCGGTGCCGAGGAGATTGTGGCCATGATGAAGAACTTCCGTGAGAATCCCCCCAAGACACTTGCCGGAAGCCCTGTGACCTGCATCAAGGACTATTCCGATCTCAACTGCCGCAATCTCAAGGATGGCTCGGTAGAGAAGATGGACTTCCCGACAACGTCGAACGTTCTCCAGTTCTTCACCGAAGCCGGCGACAAGGTTTCTGTGCGTCCTTCAGGCACAGAGCCCAAGATCAAGTTCTACGTCGAAGTCCGCGAGGATATGCCCTCTAAGGAGAAATACGAGGAGACCGTAGCAGCTGCCGAGAAGCACATCGACCAGGTGCTCGCCGACCTCGGTGTGAAGTAAAAAGCTATAAGCCCTATATGGCCTATTAGACCTATTAGACCTATTAGCCTCATAGAGCTACTTAAAAAGGAGCTATGCCGACCGGCATAGCTCCTTTTTAAGCATTATAGGGCTGATTGTTATCAGCGGTTCGATTCCTCGATCTTGCGGGCGATCATGTTGTTGAATGTCTCCTGCGCCATAAGCTCCTCTACGCTGAGGTGCATACGGTAACGCCAGTAGTGACGCGGGTTCGCAGGCTCGTTGATCTGCTCTTCGGCCGGGTTCTGGCGACGGAGGTGACCGTCGGCTGAAAGCCAGTCCTGAAGCGGCAGTATGCAGAGCATCGAGGGACTCTTCAGCTGGAGGTCGATGATCTTGTCGCAGATCCAAGGCTCTGCAAAGTAGGGAGCCTCACCACCTTCATGCAGCACGTGGTTGTAGAATCTCTGCGAAACAGCGTGGTCAGCCTCCCACCATGCGCGGATACCGCCCATGTCGTGGGTCGAGGTCGTGCAGACGCTGTAGTAGGGGTAGTGCCAAGTGTCGCCGAACTCAGCTGTCGGGTCTTTCGGCATACGCTGAATCTCAAGGCTCAGGATCTCAAGCTGGTTCATGACCGCAGGTACGCAGTCGGGAATCATGCCGAGGTCCTCGCCACATGCAAGCATCGATGTCGAGTCGAGCAGCGGCGGAAGTTTCCACATAGCCTTGCCATACCAGAAGTCGTTGTGACGGTGGTAGAAGAAGTCGTTGTAGAGACGGTTGAAGCTCCACTTCGCGTAGTCGCTGAGCACACGGTACTGATATGTGTACTGTGCCGCGATGCGGGGATGATAGTGGCCTTTCTGATAGGGATCCTCGATGAAGAGCACATCGTCAATCACGCCGAGAAGAGCATTCTTCAGACGCTCGTTCTTCTCGGTCTGCTCCTGGGTTGCGAAATATTCCTCAACTTTCTGCTGTGTGTTGACAAAGGTCTTCAGACCGTAACGGTCACCGCCAATGCGGTCGAGGAAGAGCTCCTTGGCCTCCTCGCTGTATTCGCCGAAGAAGTCCGTTAGCATCCATTCGAGAATGAGCGGGTGAGTCTGTACATCCGCGTCAATCCAGAAGTCGTAGCTGTTACGCAGCTCCTCGGGCGAGAAAGGCATTGCCGGGTTGAAGTAACCCAACAGACCGTGCACTGCGTCCATAGGAATCTGCCAAATGCGGAAGAATCCGAGAATATGGTCTATGCGGTAAGCGTCGAAGTATTCCGACATCTTGCGGAAGCGGTCTTTCCACCACTGGAAGCCATCTTCGGCCATCGCATCCCAGTTGTAGGTCGGGAAGCCCCAGTTCTGTCCGAGTACAGAGAAGTCATCCGGCGGAGCGCCTGCCTGGCAGTCCATGTTGAACAGACGCGGTGAACGCCATGCGTCAACGCTGAAACGGCTTATGCCGATTGGAATGTCTCCCTTGAGCACCACGCCGTTGGCATGTGCGTAGTCGCGAACCTCGCGCAGCTGGCGGTCAAGGTGATACTGAACGAAGTAGTGGTAGTCTATCTGCCGGCGGTGCGCGTCGATGAACTCAGCCACTTTCTTCTCGTCATATACTGAATACTCACCCCATGCGAAGTGGTCGGGAGTGTGATATTCCTCGCGAAGTACGCACCATGCGGAGTAGGGGAGCAGCCAGTATTCGTTGGCGGCTACGAAATCCTTGTACTCCTTGCGGCGTTTCACAGCACCGTTGTCCTGTGCGAAGATCTCGTGCAGATACTCTGACTTGGCATTGTTGACACGTTCGTAGTCAACGGTCTGGAGCATGTTCAGCTCAAGACGCAGTTTCTCGTAATATGCCTTGCGCGCCTCATCCTTGATTTCACCCACAGCGTCGAGACGCATGTACATCGGGTGGAGGGCGAAGGTTGAGTTGGCCTTGTAGGGATACGAGTCAACCCATGTGCCGAGCATCGTAGTGTCGTTGATGGGGAGAATCTGAAGGATGTTCTGGCCGGTCTTCACGCACCAGTCCACCATCTTCTTCATGTCCATGAAGTCGCCGACACCGAAGTCGTCCTCCGTGCGGATAGAGAACACCGGTATTGCTGTACCGGCACCCTTCCACTGACGTTTGGGATTGGCGAAGCGGGTACCGTCAATCACGACCTGCTCACCTTTGCCCTGGACGCGCACACCGTAGATGCGGTTGTTCATGGCCTCCCAGCCTACTGTCTCACCATCCTTGTCGAGAATGAGGAACTTGTACTCGAACGGTACTTTCAGCTTGTCGAGCGGAAGGTTGATTTCCCATACGGGGAAGTTATGGTCGTTCATGCGGAGAGCGCGGCGGGGATCCCAGTCACCGAGATACTCACCCTCGCCTGTGACAGCCAGACATTCATCGGGCGCGATCATCGGAGCCTCGATGCGAATGTTGAGAGTGTCGGGAAGAGAAGGAAGCTGTCCGGCGCGGTTCTCGCGGCGGAGCATACCGTCGATAAATGCCGACGAATAGAAAGGCTTGTCACCCGGCATGTCGTGCCAGTTGTCGAAAATGAGATAGTCGGTTATGCCGGCACCGGCGCGGAATTTGTGATGCTCGCCCCATTCGAAGCGCCATGCACGGTTCGCTGCCTTGACAACGAAGAAATAGTCGAAGTCGGCAGGCTCACCCTCTGTCTCAAGAGTGAATTGCCACATGTCGGGACTTACAAGGCTCATTTCCACGGCCTCGCGTGCATCGCCCGATCCGAGCGCGGGAGTCGTGCCGCAAAGATACACGCTCTCGCCCCAGTTGGTGTGGTAATTGATGTTGAAAGTAATTTTCATGAATTTATGCTTTAAGTTTTCAGTAGTCAGATTTCAGATTAGCCGCACTTTGATGTGCCGCAGCTGGTGCAGATCAGACATCCTTCCTGATAGACCAGGGTCTCAGCCCCGCAGTTGGGACACTTCTGGCCGCTCGCGACCATACCGTTGGTCATGTATTTCTTCAGAGCGCGTTCCACACCCATCTTCCATGTGTTGATGTTGGTGGAGTCGAGTTCAAGACCACCCACGAGTTTCAGCACCTGGTCGATCGGCATACCGTAACGGAGCACACCCGATATCAGCTTGGCGTAGTTCCAGAACTCGGGATTGAACTTCTCGCTCAGACCCTCGATTGTGGTCTTGTATCCGCGCTTGTTGATGAACTGGAAGTCATAACGCTTGTTCCCCTTCTCGTCAACGGTCTTGATAATCTTACCTTTGTTGACGCTCTTCGGGCAGAAGATGCCATCCTCGTCATCGGCCAGACCCGTGAAGATTTCATAGGGCTGGTTGTTGACAAGACCGACAAACGCAATCCATTTCTCCTTGTTGTTCTGGAAGCGTACCACATCGGCCTCAAGCTCGGCAGGACGCTTGGAGATATGTGCCGGAGTTGCTATCACAGGTATCTGCGGGGCTTTCGACTTGACCGACTCAAGCACATTGTTGCGTGAGCCGTCGCGATATACGGTGCATCCCTTGCAGCCGGCTTTCCAAGCCTCGACATAGAGACGGTTCACCAGGTCTTCTGTCACATCGGAGGGAAGGTTGATTGTTACCGAAATCGAGTGGTCAACCCACTTCTGAACCGCTCCCTGCATGCGTACTTTCTCCAGCCAGTCAACATCGTTTGAAGTAGCCTTGTAGTAGGGAGAGCGTGCCACAAGCTCCTCAATCTCCTCGGGTGTCATGTTGCGCTTGGCCTCGATGCCGTTTATGCGCATCCATTCAAGAAACTTGTGGTGGTATACGATATACTCCTCGAATGCGTCGCCTACTTCGTCAACGAAGTCGATTTTCACGTCGGGGTCACCGGGGTTCACCTTGCGCTTGCGCTTGTAGACGGGGAGGAAGACCGGCTCGATACCCGATGAAGTCTGTGTCATGATTGAGGTCGTTCCGGTCGGGGCTATGGTGAGGCAGGCAATGTTACGGCGTCCGCTCTTCACCATGCGCTCGTAGAGCTCGGGGTCAGCCTCGCGCAGGCGTGCGATGTATGGATTGTTCTTCTCGCGCTCAGGGTCGAACACCTCGAAAGCTCCGCGCTCCTCAGCCATGACAACCGAAGCCCGGTAGTAGGCGAGTGCGAGAGCACGGTGTACCTTGACCGAGAACTCCGTGGCCTCGGGTGTGCCGTAGCGGAGACCCAGCGCGGCGATCATATCACCCTCGCCGGTCGTTCCGCAGCCAGTGCGACGTCCCTGAAGTGTTTTTGTGCGTATCTTTTTCCAGAGATTCAGCTCGGTGCTCTTCACCTCTGCGGTCTCCGGGTCTGATTCAATCTTCTCGATGATGATGTCAATCTTCTCCATCTCGAGGTCGATTATGTCGTCCATTATCCGCTGTGCCTTACCGACATGGTCGGCGAAGAGCTCGAAATCAAACTCCGCCTCGGGGGTGAACGGATTGCGCACATAGCTGTAAAGGTTGATGGCTACCAGACGGCAGCTGTCGTAGGGGCAGAGAGGAATCTCGCCGCAGGGGTTGGTCGATACTGTCTCGAAACCGAGATCGGCGTAGCAGTCGGGCACCGATTCGCGGCGTATTGTATCCCAGAACAGCACGCCGGGTTCGGCGCTTTTCCAGGCATTGTGTACGATCTTTTTCCAGAGGGCGGTCGCATCCGTCTCCTTTGTCACCATCGGACTTTCGGAGTTGATGGGGAACTGCTGTATGTATGGTGTGCCTTCGGTGGCGGCCTTCATGAATCCGTCGTCGATTTTGACAGAGACGTTAGCACCGGTCACTTTCCCCTCGGTCATCTTCGCGTCGATGAAGTCTTCGGCATCCGGATGCTTTATGCTCACGCTCATCATCAGTGCTCCGCGACGTCCATCCTGTGCCACCTCGCGGGTGGAGTTGCTGTAACGCTCCATGAACGGAACAAGCCCCGTAGACGTAAGCGCGGAGTTCTTCACGTCGCTGCCTTTCGGGCGGATGTGCGACAGGTCATGGCCTACACCTCCGCGACGCTTCATGAGCTGCACCTGCTCCTCGTCAATGCGGATTATGCCGCCGTAAGAGTCCGGGTGTCCGTCGAGACCGATAACAAAGCAGTTCGACAGCGAGCCGACCTGACGGTTGTTTCCTATTCCGGCCATCGGGCTTCCCTGAGGAACGATGTACTTGAAATCCTTGAGAAGTCCGAACACTGTCTCCTCGCTCATCGGGTTTGGATACTTGTTCTCTATGCGCACAATCTCTGATGCTATGCGGTGGTGCATGTCATCGGGTGTCAGCTCATAGAATGTTCCGTCGGAATCCTTGAGAGCATACTTGCTTGCCCACACACGGGCGGCCAGCTCGTCACCCTTGAAGTATTCGAGGGTAGCGGCATAGACTTCGTTGTAGTTGTAATGTGTATCAGCCATTTCCACTTAGGCGTGCGAAATTACGCGGGTTATTCGTTAGGTTATACTTATTCAGCCCCGCGCATTTACTGTCTGCGCGGAGGTGGGAAAAATATGGTGTAAAATTAACAAAAAAAAGTCAATTGAGCGTGGTTTTGAGAGACTTTTTTATTAACACCGCTTTTTCACCTGCATTCACACATAGGTCAGCCGAATCTGCTCTGACTTTGTTTCCGCCCGTTTTGGGCTGAATTCAGATTTCACGAATCCATGCTCAGTTCTGACAGAATCTGCGGGTGTTGTCAGCGCGTCCCTCTGTGTAACCCTCGGATGTCGTGGACTGCAATCCCCCGGATGCTATTTTCTCTTTAGGCTCATAGAACATTATGAGGCTGATTTTGTGAGAGTCTTCTATGCCGTAGCAATTCTGTTCTGCCACGTATACTCCACGGATATGGTTGGATTTCATCGTGTCGCGCACAGCACCGGCTTCAAGAAGCGCGAGCCGTCCGATACGCATCCCGTTTGAATAGACATCAATCCATTCCACACCACTTTCGCGGCATGGTTCCAGACACAGCTCGTCGCCGGGGAGCAGCTTGTGCAACTCTTCGGCGCAGCAGCGGTTGTCGGGCCCGCAGGTCATTTCAAGGGTAAGGCATTGCTGATGGCAATGTTCACGTAGAATCCTGTCTATGCGGTCCGTCATGTCGTGGTATGCTTTCTCTCCGATGAGGTCAACCGTGCGCAGGTCTTCATGGCGTGCACGCAGTTCCTCAATCATCTGTGTGCGTTTTTCATCGCGCTTCATCCTCGTCTCAAATCTTGCCTGCATGTTGAATGCTACAGCGGCAAGAGCGACAATCAATATAATCAGTATCAGCTCATACATGGCAGTCATAATTTGTAATCTACATTTAAAACCATTCCGCAGCTGATATGGATTAATCTGTTAGGCTTTTTTATGACGAACCAGGGCGACCCGCTGTTGCGGATCGCCCTGTATTTCATTTGTGTGCGCCTTGGAGCGCGTGGTGTCTGTTACTTCACGACGAGTTTGCCGCTCTTGTTGCCGAGGGTGTAGACATACACTCCCTTTGCGAGCGATGCAGTTGACACGGTGCCGTTGCCGATGACTGTCTGCTTGAGCACGCGGTTGCCGTCGGTAGTGTAGAGAGCGAGGTCGCTTGTTCCTTCCACGCTGTATTCGAGCGCGCCGCTCACACTCACGAGGCTGTCACCCTTTTCGAATACCTTCACTGTACCGGCCTTGCCATCCTTGTTCATGATGAGAGTCATGGTTGCATAAACATCATCGTTGTCTGAATAGCCGACAAAGAAACCGACTTCGACATCAGAGGGGATAACGTTACCGTCGCCCATGAAATGGAACTGAAGGAACTCAGGGCTGTTTGCTGCAAGGGGAATATTTTTGATATTCATTACCGGTGCAGGAGCAGGACATACGCCACCGAGGCAAAGTGATATGCTCTGTCCTGTTGTACAGGTAGCCATGATGTCAACGTTTGCTGCTTCAGAAGTTACCACATACAACTGGGGCTCGAATGTCCACTCGGTATAATCCTCGTCTTCATAGATTTCCGGAGAGTTGTCCTCGATGGTCACTCCCTCTTCGAGCACCTGGTCTCCAAGCATGAAGTGGATGCTCTGAGCCTGTGCACATGTCGCGAAAATTGCTGTTGCGACTGCCAAGTAAATTTTCTTCATATTGTTTGTATTTAAAAAGTTTGTTTAAGTAAATCATTTTGTCAGTGCCGGTTTTACGACACTGACAAAAATCTTTTATTCCTCTGAATTGTTTTCTTCACCCTCGTCATCTGCATCTGCATCTTTGAAGAGAGGTACTTTTACAACCTGGAGCACTCCCGACGCATCGCTTGCAAACGCTACAATCGAGAGATTCTCGAGTTCCCAATGCTCCTTATTGGTCCATCGGGTGGCGATTGAACCTGTGATTTCCTGCTCGAATCCGGCTGTGAGGGAGTAGGGCTGTCCTTTCAGACCGTCGAAGATCTGAGCGCGGAACACGTTGTTGTGAACATAATCCTGAATAGTGACCGTGCCGTTGCGCTGCTGGGCAACGATGTTGTCCTCAAGAATCCAGAACTGGAAGTCTACATTGCGCGTTGTGTTGCTCATTACGTGAGCTTTGGCTTCGATTGTGCCGAAATAACCGTCATTGCCGTCGTTGGGATCGGGTATATATTTGGCCTCCAGCTCGATGTTGACATCTGTCGCAACCTTAAGGGCGTCGCGGACTTTTGTTGACCAGAGTGTGTAGTTCACAGCATCTCCCGCCATATTTATGACACCCATCGGGAACTGCGTGATGCCGTACGATTCCATGATAGCGTTCCCTTCGGCGGTCATCAGTCCGACGCGTCCGTTATTGAAGTTTGTGCGTTGCACATCTATTCCGAATGATCCGCAATGGATGCTGACTGCTATCACTTTGTCAGCACCGAACTGCTCTTCAAGCTGCTCGATTACCTCGTGAGCGGCCGGACAGTTCACGCAGTTCTGGCCGGTGAAGTCCTCAAGCAGGATGGCTCGTTCGGCAACAATCGCCTCGCCCAGTATGTAGCGGTCATCTTCGGCCACGTCATCGCATGATGTCAGCGCTATTGAAGACATCGCGACAGCTGCGGCCCCTATGAAAAGTCTGTATATAGTTTTCATCAGGTCTTTTTCTTAGAAATTGTAGGTGTAGTTAATCTTGAAACCATGCATCGCAGGCACCGGACGGCAGAGACCTCCCGAACAGTCGAATCCCGCACGTGTACGGCCGTAGCTGAGCATCAGACGGTTGTTGCGGTAGCTGCCGGTAACGCCCACCATGTAGTAATGGGTGCCGGTTTCGCCGCAGTTCCACATGTCGCTCACCGACAGCATCAGGTAGGGAGTCCATGAGAACTCGGCCAGTCCGTATGCCCAGTCTTTCTGGTCCTGCTTGGTGAAGAGATACTGAAGCTCTCCGCGCAGCGTGAACTTGCGGTTGATTTTCCACTTGGCATCGGCTACAAGGATGTTGGTGCGGATATACTTCTCATCTTTCTCAACGATTTTGCCCACCTCGTTGTTGAAGAGCTGGTTCATATACATGAACGTAAGTGTGACCGGAGCGGAGATGCGTTTCTCGATCTGCACGTTGATGTCGTAGTAGTTGCAGGCTCCGATTTTGAAGAACGGTGCCTTGTTGCCGTCTGTTCCCCACATTGTGCCGAACGGGGTCTCAGGATCCGGGCCGTTTGCAAGTCCTGCCACGTAGCTGGCGTTGACGGTCAGCTTGGTTCCGTAGCGTCCGCCGAGAGCGGATTTGCGGGGGAACATGTAACTGAATGATCCCTGATATGCCCATTCGCCGTCTGCGTTCTGTGTGGCGTAGGGATAGAGGGCGGGAAGAGAATAAGTATGCGTGTAGGTGAAGGCCGGCATGTTGTTGATGAATGCCGATATTCCATCTACCGTACGCTGCGAGCGGAACGACATATTGTAGCTTCGCTTTGCCTGAAGCATCGCGCTCATACCTTTCTTAGAGTATGAACCGCTGATCATATAGGCCGTACCGTCACCATATGTGTAGTCGTTGTCAAAGCTCGGGTCCTGACCCTTCCATGCGAACTCGGCCAGCACGCTCCATGGTCCTGACGCGAAGCTCGAACGGACATCCACGGCGTTGACCAAGGTCGGCAGATTCAGGTAGTAGTTTGAGTTGTCGAGGTAAATCTGCTCGTCGCGCTCATGCTTGAGCACATAAGAACCGCCAATCATCCACGTGGCGTTGTGATCCTGCATCGACTTCATGTAGTCGCTCAGATATACCTCGGCGTTGGCACCGTAGACCTGCGAGTGCTTGCTCCAGTTCCAGTAGCGGCGCTGCACACCACCCAAAAGGGTGAGATGGAGTCCTTTCACGGCGTTGATTTTCAGACGGCCGCCGCGGATCGCGTTGTCGATACCGAGAGCACGTTCCTCGTAGGTGCGGAGTATGAATCCGCTGCCGAACTGCTCGTAGAAGTCACCGCCGGTCAGTTCAAAGCCCTTGTACTTTCCTTTTACGTAGAAATTCGAGAGACCCCAGCCGGCGAAATCTTTCTCATAACCCGGAAGCGGCCATTTCATGAACTCGGCCCTGAGACCTGCGTCGACAAACTGGCTCGCCATGTTTACGTCGGCATATGTGTTGAAGAGTATCTTCTGTTCATAAGGACCGATGGCTCCGATTTCTTCATCTATTTCCGGAAACACGATGTCGGCCTGTACCGAACCGTGTACCGCCACCGGATAGTCGGCCTTCGCCGGACTTGCTGCCATAACCGTGGCCAGTGAGGCCAAGGCTAAGGGTATATATGTTTTCATGTGGAATCGTTACGTTCTGAAAGGTTTTTCTCTCCCTCGCGGGCATGTTATTATTTCACGAGAAGACCGCGTACAACCTCGATGAGGTGGTCTTCCGAACCTTCGGTGTAACCCGAGTGTGACTCTACAATCTTGCCGTTGCCGTCAACAATCACTACGTGGGGAGGATTCTGGCAACCCATGGCGCGTGCGAAATCGCCGCTCTGGTCGAGAAGAACGTCATATTCCCAGCCGCGTGCATCGGCGAGCGGTTTTACTTTTGTAGCGTTCTGTGCCTCGTCGATTGAGATGGCGTAAACCTTTACTCCGGTCTCGTCAACCCAGTCGGGATACTGCTCGTGAATGGCGGTAAGCTCACGTATGCAGGGTTTGCACCATGTTGCCCAGAAGCTGATGATGAAGGGTTTGCCGTCGTTGCTGAGAGTAGCGGAATCAACGGGTTTGCCGGCAAGGTCCTTGAGCTGTACTGAGGGAAGCTGCGCGTTGGCCGACAGAGCTATGCCGAGGCATATTGCGGCCATCATGAAGATTTTCTTGAGTGATTTCATATCTGTTGTTTTTTATTTTTAGATTGATTGGGCTTGCGCCGGTTTATTCCGACACTCTCTTTTACGCCGTAAAAATAACGGATAAAAATGAATTATCCAAATTTTATTTATGTTTGGCACCCGATTCTTACTTTTTTTACAATTGAATGCGTAATTTGGTCTGTAGCTTGAGAAGGGCTGTATTTCGCCCCGGCTCCCGTTCCGGACCGGTGTCAGCGGGGCTTGATAAGTCCGTTGCGGTATGCGAACAGCAGCTCGCGCAACTCGTCGATCTGTTCCTGGAGCTCTATCCCTTTGTCGGTGTCGCGCACGCGGACACGGTTCTGGCTCAGCTCTACCAGCTGTGTGGTCGATACGATGTCGGTGCCGAGGCGTATAGCCTCTTCGGTGCTGCTGAACGGCTCATGCTGCACGAGCACGAATCCGCGCGAGTGATAGACCAACGTGTAGCCCGCTATACCTGTTGTGTTGTGATACGCTTTGGCAAATCCGCCGTCGATTACCATCAGTTTGCCGTTGGCCTTGACGGGCTGTTCACCTTTGCCGACTTTAACAGGAACATGGCCGTTGATGATATGGCGGTGGTCGCCGGTCACACCGAAGGCGTCGAGGATCGAGTCCACCACCTCCTCGCGCTCACGCAGCAGATAGTAGAAGCCTTTCGGTTCGTCGTGGGTGCTCTTGTCTTCTATGAAATAGCGTTCGAAGGTGGTCATGGCCTCCTTGTCGAACAGTGGAGACTCCGGACCGCACCATAGGTACCAATAGTAATCGGTAGCATAATCGCGTATCTCGGCGGGCGTGTCGTTGTTGAACGCCGCGCGCATAAGCATACCGATTGACTGCAACAGTTCCTCTCCCTTCATCTTCTTGCCGAGCACCTCTATCTCGCGCAGGGTGCCGTCGGAGTTGAGGGGTACCGAGGCATGGAACATCAGGTTGGAGTTCGCCACCGTGTATATGTCGCCGTGGTTGAGCATGATGTTCATGTGGCGGCGCAGTTTGTCGCTGATCACAAACGAGCGGTGCAGCTTGTCAACGAGTGTCTGCTCATCTTCGGTGAGCCGGTACGGGTCGGCGGGGTCAACGGTGGGGAAGTTTGAGTCGCGCATCGGGTAGGTCTTGCCGCCGAGTGTGATCTCCTTGCGGTCGGCCGACAGCGCTCCGAATAGCTTGCGCTTCTCCATGTGCCATTCCGGATGCTTGTCAATCATCTGCCCTTCGAGCTTGAACTGTATTATGCTTATCGACTTGTGCATCTTGGCAAGAAGGGCGAGCGAGCGGTCATTGTAGATGGTGCAGCCGGCCTCGGGCTTGGGCAGGAACACCTCGCACGGGTCGTCGCCGTAGGTATCCATGGCGAATGTAGCCAGCGGCAGCAGGTTGATGCCGTAGCCTTCCTCGACGGTGTCCATGTTGCCGTAACGCATGGCTATGCGCAGCACGTTGGCTATGCAGCAGTCGTTTCCGGCAGCGGCACCCATCCAGAGGGCGTCATGGTTGCCCCACTGTATGTCGAATCCCTGGTATTCGGAGAGTGTGTCCATTATGATATGGGCTCCCTGCCCGCGGTCGTATATGTCGCCGAGTATGTGCAGACGGTCTATGCTGAGCCGTTGTATCACGTTGCATATGGCAATGATGAAGTCGTCGGCCTGGCCGGTCGAGATGATTGTCTCGACAATGCGGTTATAGTACATCTGCTTGCTCTCGCCGCTGGGTGCCTCGTGCAGCAGCTCCTCGATGATGTAGGCATATTCCTTCGGCAACGCCTTGCGCACTTTCGAGCGGGTGTATTTCGACGACACGCTTTGAAGCACTTTCACCAGTCGGTGAAGAGTAATGTTGTAAAAATCGTCGAGGTCCTCCTCTTCGGTGCGTATCAGCTCAAGTTTCTGCTCCGGATAATATATGAGCGAGCAGAACTGTGCAAGATCGGAGTCGCGCATGTCGTTGCCGTAGATTTCGCGTACCTTGCGCTTGATGTTGCCCGAAGCGTTTTTCAGAATGTGGCGGAAAGCCTCATCCTCTCCGTGCAGGTCAGCCACGAAATGCTCGGTACCCTTCGGCAGGTTGAGGATTGCCTCAAGGTTGATGATCTCGGAGCTGGCCGCGCTGATAGTCCCGAATGTCTGCGAAAGAAGTTCGAGCACGCGGCGGTCTTTCTCAATCTGGGCCGTCGTGTGACGCATGGATTTATCCTCACGCACCTCCGACGGGGTGTTTTCAAGTGACATGTCTATGGTAGATTTAAGATTCTGCTGCAAATATATAAAATCATTCCGTAATATGGGGTGGTTTCATGAAATTTTCCCTAATTTTGTGGTTGAAATGAAAAAAATCTTGAGTTTAGTCCGTCGTCGTCTCGCCAATCTCTCGTATCGGACGGGTCTGGCTGTGGTAGCCATCTGCGTGGCGTGCTACATCATATCGTTCGCCCAGATGCTGTTGCCTATCCCCGCCGCATGGAAAGGAGGATTGTGGGTCGCTTTCTATGGATTGGCGAAGGCATCGCAGTACACAGCCATCCTGATTCTCGGCAAGGAGGGCTGGATGCGCCTAAAGGCCCGCTTCATGCGACGGACAGCACAGGATGATGTTGTTGAAAAGGTTGTGGACAAGGTCACCGATGATGAATGAACTGAATAACAGGAAAAATCCCGATAACCGTAATGTGCTCAATAATCTGGAACCGCTGTTCGGCGCGGCTCCCGGCTCTGCTTCAGAGCCGTTGATAATTGCAGGACCGTGCAGCGCGGAGTCGCGCGAGCAGATGCTTGCCACCGCCCGTGGACTCGCTTCTGCCGGAATACGCTGTTTCCGCGCCGGTATCTGGAAACCACGGACACGCCCCGGTTCTTTCGAGGGTATGGGTGCACGTGCTTTGCCATGGCTCGCTGATGTGCGTGAGAAGACGGGCATGATTCCGGTGACAGAGGTCGCCACCGCAGCACATCTCCGCGCCGCACTGCGTGCCGGTATCGAAGCGTTCTGGATCGGCGCCCGGACTTCGGCCAATCCTTTTGCCGTGCAGGAGATTGCCGATGTGCTCGCTGAGCTTCCCGCAGCACGTCGTGAAGCCATCACTGTTCTGGTCAAGAATCCTGTCAATCCCGACCTTGAGCTTTGGATTGGTGCGTTGCAGCGCATTTACGCCGCCGGCATACGCCGTCTCGGTGCCATTCACCGTGGATTCAGTGCGTATGGAGACCACCTCTACAGGAATATTCCTGAATGGCGCATACCGATTGAGTTGAAACGTCGCATACCCGGTTTGCCGCTCATATGCGACCCGAGTCATATCGGAGGCCGCCGTGAGCTGGTTGCCTCGCTGTCGCAGCAGGCTCTTGACATGAATTTCGACGGCCTTATAATAGAGTCGCATTGCGATCCTGACTGTGCGCTCAGCGATGCAGCCCAGCAGATTACTCCCGATGAACTCGCCGGAGTCCTTGCCGGCCTCCGCTCCGGGCAGCCGCAGTCATCGGGTGGAAGCGGCACGCCGGCAGCTGCCAGTCTCGGTGTGCTCCGCGAGGAGATTGACCGGATTGACGTTGAGCTGGTCTCGCTGTTGGCACGGCGTATGGCGGTGGCACGCGAAATCGGCGAACTGAAACAGAAAGAGGGTATACCCGTGGTGCAACCCGACAGATATGGTCAGCTCATAGAGCGTCGTGTCGCCGACGGTTGCAGTCTCGGTCTTTCAGCAGACTTCATGAAGAACATTCTCGGTACCATCCACGAGGAATCGGTGCGTCAGCAGCTTGCCCTGAGAAAATGACCCTCTTTTTACCACGCACGTTACTTTACAGCCGAATCAATCGGACTGTAATGTCTCATCCTTCTTGAGCGAAAGGAAAGTGGGGTAGTCCTTGATATGGTCGGAATGATGGAAATGGTCGGAAGTGGCCACAAGTGCTATCGCTCCCGACGAGAAGTCATGGAGAGTGAGCCATACTCCCGGCTCGACAAGCAGCCCCATATATGGACGGTTGAGCATTACGGTCCGGCGGTCGCGTCCGTCATCGAGAGTTATACAGAAGCTGCCGGCGGCCGCAACGATAAATTCCTTTACGGCACGGTGTGCATGGCCTCCACGGCTTTCACCACCGGGTACGTCGTAGATGAAGAATACCCGCTTCACATCAAAGGGCAATGTCTCTTCCGACTGTATCACCGACAGATTGCCTAACCGCTCGCTGGGATGACGGTCAAGTTCTATGACCGAACAGTCATATACTGTCTTTCGGGGCAATCCGGGCAGCACATCGTCCCTTTCTGATGCGTCTTCTTTATGTGTGGCCGCGCATTCATAATCATCTGTACACTCCTTTTCGGCTTTCTCTCGGAGAGCGAGGTATTTCTTGTAATCAAGAATATATTCCTCGTCGGCGTATGGGCGTGAACTGAGCACGAGCACCACGGCGTTTGTCGAGAAGTTCGTAATCTCACGCCATGTTAGCCGCGGAACGTAGAGCCCGAGGTAGGAGCGGTTCAACGTCACCCTTTCCTCACGGTCCGGATAACGTGTTATGACATCAAACGAACCGGAGAGTGCCACAATAAGTTCCTCGTTGCTGTGGTAGGCATGACCTTCGCGGTCGCCTCCGCCGGGTACATCGTAAATCCAATGGCAACGTTCTATCTTGAAAGGAAGCTCGCGGCACTCCTCAATCACGGCGAGATTGCCTCTCGGATCGAGAAATCTCGGCAGCTCTATGATTCTTGGTCCTGTCATACTTGACAAACGCTCTTCATGCCGTTTAAATTGCACTTGGGTACAAATTCAACGGTGCATCAGAAACTGAACTGCGCCAGTATTCCTGCGCGGCGTGCCCACGCGTGGGTGCCGTCCATGTTCTCGCGGCGTCCGAGATTGAACTCGGCGGCACACGATATTCGCGGGGTGAGATACCAGAAGTAGTTGACAGCGAAATACATGCCGGTCTTGTATTCGTCGGTGAAGCCGTTATCTTTCGGCAGATAGCGTGTCGCTCCATAGGTTGCCGAGAAGAACATCGAGGGGTTCAGGTTGTATTGCACGGCGGCATAGCCTCCGATTGCACCGGGCGCGTACATCTTGCCCGGTTTGCCGGGTTCTCCCACAAGGTCATATTTGCCCATCAGCCAGTCCCCGCCGAGGCTCTCGAACCCGCAACCCCCGTTTACCATGCCGTAGAATGTGAAATGCTCCTCGGGTTGCCAGCGTCCGGAGAGTTGCAGACCCCATCCGGCCACGGTGTGGTTCTTCGATGTGAGCAGGTCGCGGTATGGGTGGAACCGGAGTATTCCGGCCAGTCTTACATAGCCCGACGTGTCCCACGCATATTGGCCGAAGGTGGCTATGTCGGGGACATATTGGTTAACCTTGCCGGTGACATCCTGCTCGACATCGATCTGGTCTGATGGACTCTCGACCGAGGCGGCGATTGTCCAGTGCTTGTTCTTGAACTCATGCATCCAGCGGACAAGGACGGCAGTCGCGCTCATTTTCGCGTTCGGTCCGGCGGCATCGACGGCGGGAGGGAGAGCGCCTGGGTCGCTGAAGGTCGAGTTTGTGTAACCTATCGTGAAGTCGTTTATCTGGCCGTAGGCTTTCTTGAGATGGAAGTCGCGGGCCTCGTAGCCGTTGAAGTTCGCCTCGATGTAGAGCTGATATTGGCCTAATTTCTTGTTACGACCGATCACCCGGAAGAATAGTGCCGTACCTGCAGGTGTTGTACCGAGGTCATGCATCTTGGCCGGGTCTTTGTGCATCGGAATCAGATAGGGAGCGAACGCCGGACTCGGAATAGAGCCGCCCCAGTCATAATAGCCGCGCATCCTGACCACGCCGCCGACACCCATCGCCAGGTTATTGTCGCGGCTCATGAACAGGAAGTATGGAGCCAGCGGGTCCTGGAAATGACGGAACTGGTCTTCGTAGAACTTGCGTATGAGTGTTAGCGAGGAGTCGGGATGCTGTTCCTCACCCTTGCCGAAATAGACAATCTTGTGGTCTCTCAATGTCGAGTCGAGGGCAATCTCAGTCATGCTCTGCGCATGAGCCGGAATCAGAGCCGTAAGCATTATGGCGGCCGAAGCCAGAAGTTTCTTGATCATGGCGGAATCGTTTTCGTGTTGTTTTTCTGTCAGACAAGCCGCACCAGAGTCAATAGGTCACATAACTCCTGTTTGAGGAGGTGTGACTTGAGTGTGTTCCGATGCTCCTCCTTGCGCTTGTCTGATATGTTAACAATTGTTATACGGCTAATGTTAATGAAAATTAAAAAATTTTTCACTTCAGTCCGAACTTATAATCTGATTTTAATGTTTGAGAGGGAAAGAGGGCATTCGTCCCGCTTTTTGTTAAGTTAACCTCACACATATTAAGTTAACCGACTCACTATCGATTATTCACCCTTAATTTTATACCATATGAGAAACCATTTACTGAAGGGTATGGCTGTCATGTTCGTTGCTGCCATAGGTTTTACAGCCTCTGCCCAGAATTATGAGTTCAAGCCCATCAAGGGTTTTCAGGAAAACACCAACGAGAAACTTGAGGCATTCCTTGAGTCAACCGTGCCTATGAAGACACGCAAGGTCGCTGTGTTCGACTGCGACGGCACACTCTTCGGGCAGGCCCCCTACTATCTTGCCGACGAGGCTCTTTATGACTTCGCCAAGGAGAACTACGCCGGAAAGACCGATGCAAAATCGGTCGAGAAGATGAAGATTGTTGACCAGCTTCTGCATGGTGACAATGTCGGCGTTGATTTTGTGCAGAACCGTGTGCGCTTCCTTTCGGGTCTGACTGCCGACGAGATTCAGTCTATCGGCGACCGAATGTTCCACAAGAAGTTCCAGAACAAAATGTATCCTGAGATGAAGGCACTCATCCAGAATCTTGAGAACTTCGGTTTCGAGGTGTGGATACTGTCGGCATCGCCTGAATTGCTCTACCAGCGTTTCTGTGCCCAGCAGCTTGGATTGCCCGAAGACCGCATAATCGGTGTGAAGTCGAGAGTGGGAGAGGGGAACATCGTTACCGATGAGCTGGTCTATCCCGTGTCGCAAGATGAAGGCAAGGCCGATGTGGTTCGTACATTCATCAAGGCTGACCCGCTCTTTGTCGGAGGTAACTCACGCGGCGACCTTGAGATGATGGAGACATCAGTCGGACTGAAGATAATGATCAACCCCGACGACAAGAAACCGGAGAAAGTGGCCGGCGGCAAGACCCTCAAGGAATATTGGGCGGCCGATCCTACGTGCATCATCGAGTATTGCAATGATGTCCCTGTCGAAGGTCAGACATACGTCACCGAAGAATGGGGAGTGAAGAGCAACGCCACCAACGCCAAGCCCTCCGAAGTAGTCATCAACTACTGACAACACCACAAACCGGTAAAACAGCATCACACATAGAATTACCGTCACAGTTTGCATATTTCAGGGCCGGAGGGTTTAAACCTTCCGGCCCTCTTCCCACTCTAAACCCTAAACCCCAACCCCTAAAACCTAACATGCTCCCACAAGACCCATTCATGCTTCTCAGCACAGTCAATATGAAGCTCCGCGACGATTACACTGACCTCGACGACCTCTGCGCCTCCCTCGGCGAGGACCGCGCCGCTCTCGAATCGAAACTCGCCGCCGCAGGCTTCACCTACATGCCCGAAATCAACCAGTTCCGGTAACTGTCCGACTTGTCCGACTTGTCTGACAAGTCCGACCAATCAGTCAGCATCGGTTACCCTTTCCTGCCGACCACATATACAGGCCGGTAGGTCAGGCTGCGCAGGTGCGCCATATCCTTGATGCTCAGTCTTGATGACGGGGCAGACCCTCCTACGCCCGTGTGCTTGAGGTGCATAAGCATCTCGCGTGCAGACCTGAACTCCACGCGTATCTCATCCTCGCGCACCTCTACATCGCAGAAGTCGCGGCTCATCCACTCCCTCAGCTGTTCAGCCTTGGGATAAAGCAGCGGAGAAGGCCGCAATGCGTCCAACTCCTCCATATTGCCGGGCAGGAATGTCGAGATAGCCATTACTCCTCCGGAGCGCAGATGGCGGTGGCATTCATGCAGGAATCTCGGTATGTCGGCAAACCATTGTATCGCCGATGCCGACACGATCACATCCCATTCCCGTCGCTGACGCTCTATCCATCGCTCGGCATCTTCCACCACGTATTCCTCTTCCGCAGCTATACCGAACGGTCCCGTCTCGGTTATGTCAACAAATGTAGCGAGGCGCGGCTTGATAAACCGTGAATACTCGCGTGTGAAAAGCCCGGTGCCACAACCTATTTCGAGCAGGTTGCCTTCTGTGGCCGGGTTCATGCCGCGCAGCATGTCGGCCAGCTTGATTGCCGCCGAGTATTGGGCTATAGCGTGGGTGTCGTATGAAATCGAAGCCTTGCTGAATTTCTCTGAGACTTTCACCGGATCCGAAATTACCATCCTGACAATCTCCCGAAGCTCGACAAGGTGACTCGCTTCAAGTTCCACAATTTCTGTGTCGTCCTCATGTCGCCATGCCCTGTGCATGTTCTCTGGCGGGAAAATCCTGTCATGCTTCGATATATATGCCCTTACCCATGGGAGTGACTGTCTTTGAACCCGTCGCTCAGCTGCCCCGGCTATGTTCCGGAGCTGTCCGCGCAGGTTCTCGATCCGTTCTTCTCCCAGCTCCTCTTCAAGTGCCGCCATGAAGCGGTTGTATGCCTCTCGGTCGCTTGCCATGCGCATACGGAACTTCATCAGGTTCCTTTCATTCAATCCGTCGGCCGTGCCGTTGAAAATTGCGGCAGGTATGCCATGAAGGTCATCGACCGGTGTGAGTGTGCCGTTTATTGCGAAAGCTGCTGTTATCCGGTCGGCCGGCAGAGTGGCGTGGGCTGCAAACACTCCCAATGACCATGCGAATAGATAGACCGTGTAGTAGCGGTCGAGAAACGATGTGTCGAGCGACAGGTCGCTGAAATCGTGCACAACGGCCACATCCCAGCCGGGCAGCGATATGCCACGTCCTGTTTCAGGCCCCGCGCTCCACCCGGTGTAAACCAATATCAGTCGTGTGTTGTCGGGCTCGGTGTGCAGAAACTCTATTTTCATTTATGGGAGGATCTATAAAATGAAGTTGTTTATACAACCTCATTGGTTTGCGTTGGATTGTTGATGATTATTTCGTGAGATTGAGACAATCTTCTATTCTGTTGAGAATGTCGGCCACTGTCGCCTCCGACAGTGTGGCGTTGAGTGAGAAGCGTATCCTTTCCCCGCCGGGTGGCACCGTCGGGCGACGTATGGGGAGTGCGAGGATTCCGGCTTGCTCCAGTTCCTGTGATATTCGGACAGCCTTTCTTGCGTCGCCTGTCACAAGCGGTACTATTGCCGAGCGCGAAGGATTGTCCATGCCAGTTAGTGTCTCGATACCCTCGCGGAACACCCGGGAGATGCGCCCTAAATGCTCTCGCCGGGCATTCATCTCTTGAAGTTTCTCAAGCATGAGCAGCGACCAGGCGGCATTGGCCGGAGCTATGGCGGTCGAGAAGATCAGGCTCCTCGCGCAGTTTACCAGATATTCTTTCAACACGGGAGAGATTACGGCGAATGCCCCGACCGATGCACATGCCTTGCCGAGCGTGCCGACGAGTATGTCTATATCGTTCAGCAGCCCTTCGGCTTCGGCCACTCCGAGTCCCGCCGCGCCGAATGCTCCCACGGCGTGGGCCTCATCGACATAGAGCATCATCTTCGGGAACTCCTTCTTCAGCGCGGCAATCTCACGGAGCGGGGCTATGTCGCCATCCATGCTGTAGACCGACTCGCAGAGCACTATAAGTCTTTCGCGTGCATCATGTTCCTGTTCGAGTATCCGCCGAAGATGCGCCACGTCGTTGTGCCTCCATCTCTTGTAATCGGCGTGGGCCAGACGCAGTCCATCTATCGCCGAGGCGTGTATCAGTTTGTCGGTCACCCAGAGAGTGCCCGGAATGTCCAGTGAGCTGACAAGACCTACGTTGGCGTGGTAGCCGGAGTTGAACATCAAAGCCGGGCGACCGTAACTCTTCTCAAGAAACGCCTCAAGGTCGTGAAATACCTGCTGGTCCGAAGCCAACAGGCGCGAGGCCGAGGCAGACATGGCCACATCGTTGAACCGTGCGGCAAATTCCTCACGCCATTTCCCGGCCTGCGCGGCAAGTCCCATGTAGTCATTGCCCGAGAGGTCAAGAAAACGCCCCTTGCGGTGCGGCGGTATCCGGCGCAGACGGCCTTCCTCATTGAGAGTGGCTAATATTTCGCTGTAATCAGACATTCTGTAATTAGTTACATTGATGGTCAGCGCGGTTTATTCCGGCCTGACAAGTTTGAGGAGAGCGTCGCAGAGTTTAATGACCTGCTCGTCGCTGACTGCCATGTAGGGGGGCATTATGTAGGCGTTCTTGCCGAACGGCCTTATCCATACACCCTCCTCGACACAACGTTTCTGGAACTCTCCGAGGTTCACATCCTCCTTGAGCTGAACCACGCCGATGCCTCCTAACACGCGCACATCAT
Organism: uncultured Muribaculaceae bacterium; assembly: GCA_910578385.1. GTDB lineage: Bacteria > Bacteroidota > Bacteroidia > Bacteroidales > Muribaculaceae > Lepagella. The sequence goes on from CAJTQV010000003.1 coordinate 217,487, forward strand.
CCACATTGCTGAACCCTCGCGCCGGTGCCAACCGTTCTTTCATTATCGCCTCAATCTCACCGATGCGTTTCTGCCACGGCAGGCTGAGCAGCAGACGTGTAGAGGCAACAGCTACGGCACATGCGAGCGGGTTGCCCATGAATGTCGGGCCGTGCATCATCACCCCGCTCTGCGAGTTGGAGATCATCTCGGCCGTGCGGGCGTTGGTGGCCACTGCAGAAAATGTCATGTATCCACCGGTGATTGCCTTGCCGATAAGCATGATGTCAGGCTCTACCCCGGCATGTTCCCACGCGAAGAGTTTGCCGGTGCGGCCGAAGCCGGTGGCTATCTCGTCGAAAATCAGCAGCACGCCGTTGGCGTCGCACTCCTTGCGCAGCTCGCGCAGATATTGCGGATGATAGAAGCGCATACCGCCGGCACCCTGCACTATCGGTTCAAGAATCACCGCCGCCAGATTGTCGGCGTTCGAGCGTATAAGCTCACGCATCGGCTCAAAGTCGGCCGGGTCCCATTCGTCATGGAAGCCGCACTGCGGAGCCGGAGCGAAGTGGCGTATAGGCAATGCAGGGCCGAACGCTCCGTGCATACCGGTCACCGGGTCGCAGACCGACATAGCGTTCCATGTGTCGCCATGGTATCCGCTGCGGATTGTGGCGAAGTTGGTCTTGCGCGGGTTGTCATGAGCCTGCACTGCCATCTTCATGGCAACCTCGGTGGCTACCGAACCTGAATCGGCATAGAAAATGTGCTCCATCGACGGTGGCAGAATCTCCAGCAGGAGTTTGCCGAGTTCGATAGCCGGTTCATGGGTGAGCCCGCCGAACATCACGTGCGACATCCGGTCAATCTGCCTTTTCGCCGCCTCGTTCAGCACCGGATTGTTATAACCATGAATCACGCACCACCACGACGACATGCCGTCGATAAGCTCGCGTCCGTCATCGAGAGTTAATACAGCACCGTGAGCCTCACGCACCTTGTACGTGGGCAACGGATTATGAGTCGAAGTATAGGGATGCCAAAGATGCTCCCTGTCAAAATTATCATGTACCATATCTTTCACCCCCCTTAACCACCTTAAAAACCTTAACCACCTTACCCAAAAATCTAAAGCCTGAACCCCTAACTCGGATCCACATCATAATAAACCTGCGTAGTCTTCATGTCCGGCCACGCCGCCGACTCCTCATAGACCTTACGCAATATCTCCTTCACCTTCTTCATCGAAGCGTTTGCCTCGACCTTCAGCATGATTGACTGGATATACCACAGGGCCACCCGGCTTACGAACGGTTTCTCCGGCCCCAACACACGGTCACCGAATATCTCGCGCAGTTTCAGCGCGTAGAGTGTGGCGGCACGGTCGGTCGCCCCCGAGTCCTTGTTGCGCAGATATACGTTGATTATCTTCGTGAAGGGGGGATAGTTGTAACGCTCCCGCTCGCGTATTTCCGATTCATAGTAGCCGGCATAGTCATGCTTGCGCACATGCTCCAGAACCGGGTTCTTCGGGTCAGTGGTCTGTATGAGCACCATCCCTTTCTCCTGGCGGCGCCCGGCACGTCCGGCCACTTGCTCAAGCATGTTGAATGCCCGCTCGTTGCTCCTGAAGTCAGGGAAGTTCAGCAGGGTATCGGCGTTGATCACACCGGCCACCCGCACGTCGCCGAAGTCGAGCCCTTTGGTCACCATCTGTGTGCCGACGAGTATGTCGGTGTCATGCCGGGCGAATTCCTCGATTATTTCCTGATATGAATCCTTGTTGCGGGTTGTGTCGAGATCCATGCGCGACACCCGGCTGTCGGGAAACTCCTGATGTATCTCCTCGGCGATGCGCTCGGTGCCGTAGCCGAAGATGTCTATCGAGTTCTGTCCGCAGGCGGGGCAGAGGGTTGGCAGCTGTGCGGCAAACCCGCAATAGTGGCAACGCAGCAGGTTGGCATGTTTGTGATATACGGGCGAGACGTCGCAGTTCTCGCACTTCGGGGTCCAGCCGCACTGGCGGCATACCACCACCGGTGCGAAGCCACGACGGTTCTGGAAGATAATGGCCTGACGCTTGTCGGCCATCGCTTTGCGAACGTTGCTTACGAGCGGCGCGGAGAGTATTCCGGTGTTGAGTTTCTTCTTGCGCTGGTCGCGCATGTCCACAATCTCCACATCGGGCAGCACGGAACCTTCGTACCGCTCCTCCAGAGTGACAAGCCCATACTTGCCGTTGACAGCCTTGTAGTAGGTCTCGACCGAAGGGGTCGCCGAACCCAACAGAACCTTCGCGCCGTGCATGGTGGCGAGCATTATGGCCGTGTCGCGGGCGTTGTAGCGCGGTGCGGGGTCATATTGCTTGAAACTGCTCTCATGCTCCTCGTCAACAATCACCAAGCCGAGGTGCGCGAACGGCAGGAACACCGATGACCGCGCCCCGAGCACCACGAGGGGTTCGTTCGAGGTCAGCAGACGTTTCCATATATCCACACGCTCGCTGTCGGAAAATTTGGAATGGTAGACCAACAGCCGGTTGCCCAGCACGGCACGCAGGCGGTCCGTAAGCTGGGTGGTGAGCGATATTTCCGGCACGAGGAAGAGCACCTGGTTGCCGTCGTGGAGCGCGGAGGCTATGAGATGCGTGTATATCTCGGTCTTACCGCTTCCGGTCACTCCGTGCAGGAGCATGGTCTGCCGTTCGCGGAATCCTTCTTTGATTCCGGTCAGCGCGCAGCTCTGTGCCGCCGATAGGGGAGAGGGTGTTATCTCACCTTTTACCGAGGGATTGAAGCGGTTTATCACCCTCTTCTCCTGACGGAGTATCCCTTTGTCAACCAATGCCTTCAATATGCCTGGGTTTACTCCGGTGCTTTTCAGGAAGTCTGTGCGCGTCACATCGCGCAGTTCTCCGTTGGGGTGCATCCAGCCCGACATGTCGAGGTAGCCTATCAGGGCTTTTTCCTGCTGACGCGACCGGCGTGTCATGTCGAAGAACTCATGCAGACGGTCATGGTCTCCGCGTTCGGCGCAGAGTGCTATGTATGTCTCTCTCTTGGCGCGGTATTTCTCCACGACCTTCTCGTCGATATTCACGATGCCCAGTTCCAGCAGATGACTGACCATCGGTGTTACATTCCCTATTTTCAGCTCGGTCTCTATTTCCGACATGCGGAGACGTTTGCGCTCCTCAAGCAGCATGACCACCATGGCCTGGCGTTCGGTCAGCTTCACACCCTCCGGGGCCTCGAAATCGGAGTTGAGAGTGACGTATGTCTCGCTTTCCGGTTTCAGCCCTGTCGGTACGGCCGCCTTGTAGACGTCGCCGACCGCGCAGAGGTAATACTCCGAAATCCAGTTCCAGAGCTTGAGCTGCGGGTAGCGGAGCACCGGGTGCGCGTCAAGAAGCGCCATCAGGGGTTTGACGGCGTATCCCGGGTCGTTGCCGTGAGTGCGTTCGACAATTCCCGTGTAATATTTCTTCTTGCCAAACTGCACCAGTACGCGTGAACCAACCTGTATCTCCGGCTCGAATTCAGTCGGAATTTCATAGGTGAACGTACTGTTCAGCGGCAACGGCAGAATAATTTCGGCATACATTACTGCAAAGATAAGGATTTTTAGAGAATTTTTCTTAATTTTGCCAAAGAAACAAATTAACAATCGTATGAACAAGACTAAAATTTCCATTTTACTCCTCGTTGTGGCTTTCTGTACGGGTCTTTCCGCACAGGCAAAATTCGGCTTCGGACCCAAGCTCGGTATGAACGTGAACCAGATGTCGTTCAGCGGCTCGAAACTTCTCGACTCTGACAACCGCTGCGGTTTCACCGGCGGTCTCACAGCGGAGTATATCGCTCCGGTGCTTGGTATCGGCGTTGACATCTCGCTCATGTACTCGCACATGAAGACAACTGTCGCAGTCGGCGAGGGTGCATTCTCAGCTACCGAGTCTGTAAGCGGAAACTTCTTCGAGATACCTCTCCACCTCAAATACAAGCTCAGCGTTCCCGCCATCCAGTCAATCATCGCGCCTTACATCTACACGGGTCCGAGCGTGGCTTTCAAGCTCAGCGGCGAGAACAGCTATTTCGGCACGAAAGAGACACAGTGGGGCTGGGATCTCGGTATCGGTCTTGAGCTTATAAAGCATCTTCAGATCGGAGCCGGTTACACTTGGGGTATGAACAAACTCGCTGAGGTGACAGTGGCGGATTATGCAGGTGTCGGCGTGTCCAAAGACATCAAGGTCAAGAACAACTACTGGACAATCACAGCTGCGTGGATGTTCTAATACATAGTCTATGAAGAAATTATTAGTAACCCTCATGGTTTTGGCCGTGGCTTTCGGAGCCTCGGCCAAATTCCGTTGGGGTCCGACGGTCGGTGCCAATTTCATGTACTATTACTGGGAGCAGCAGCTTGTCAAGTCAACCACTCTCCCCGGTTTCAATGCCGGTGTGCAGTGCGAGCTGATGATTCCCGGAATCGGTTTCGGAATCGACTTCGGCCTGAAATATGTGAACCGTGGTGGACGTGTGGCCTTCGGCGAGCAGTACATCTGGTCGTCCGACGGTATCGGCACAACCGATCTCCGTATGCACACCATCCAGATTCCTGTTAACCTACGGTTCAAGTGGACCCGCATGGATGGTTTCGAGAACTACCTCGCCCCGTTCGCCTACGCCGGTCCGCAGTTCAATTTCAATGTGGCCAACACTGACTGTGCCGCCGTAAAGCGCACCGCAGGCTCGGTCGGCCTAGGAGTGGGTGCAGGAGTCGAGATCTATAAACGATTCCAGCTCTCCGGTGGTTATATATGGGACGTGACCTACGATGTCGGCACCCATAAGCTTGACGACTTCACCGCCCGTCTCGAAGGTTGGGTGATTGACTTCGCGGTCCTTTTCTGAAACTTTTGAATCGTTGAATCATGGAAGAAGCAAACGACAAGACACCCGCCGCGCAGAGCGGTGAGGAACTGGCAATAATCGAGAAGACCGTCGAGATGCTCAAGACGGTCTTCGATCCGGAGATTCCCGTCAATATCTATGACCTCGGTCTGGTCTACAAGATTGATTATACCCCCGACGACAAGACGCTCCACGTCGATATGACACTCACCGCCCCCTCATGTCCGGCGGCCGACTTCATCCTTGAGGACGTCCGCCAGAAGCTCATGAGCGTCAAGGGACCTGAGAAGGTGGACCTCCGCCTCGTCTTCGAGCCGGAATGGAACCAGGACATGATGTCGGAAGAAGCCAAACTTGAACTCGGATTTCTGTGATAGCATATTTTCTAAGTGACCTCCACCTCGGCGCACCCTATTTCCCGGACTCGCGCGCGGCGGAGAAACGTGTCGTCGACTTTCTCGATTCAATCAAGGAGGAAGCCGACGCAATCTTTCTGTTGGGCGACATACTCGATTACTGGTACGAATACCGCTATGTCGTGCCGCGTGGCTTCGTGCGCTTCTTCGGCAAGCTCGCCGAGCTTGCCGACCGTGGCATACGCATAGTCTGGTTTATCGGCAACCACGACATCTGGATTTACGACTACCTCCCCTCCGAGCTTGGCGTTGAGGTCGTTGACGGCTACGCGGTCGAGGAGATTGATGGCCATAAGTTCCTGATGACACATGGTGACGGCATAGGCCGTCTGAAGCCATCGTTCAAGTTGTTGCGCAAGCTCTTCCGCAACAAGACATGTCAGAAAATGTTCTCGGCCATACACCCGCGCTGGACTGTGCCGTTCGCCTACAACTGGAGCCGCCATTCACGCAAGGTCGAGGGCCCGTCGCGTGAGGATGCCGAGCGCATGATGCAGAACATTTTGACCTTCAGCCGCGACTACCATGCCGAGCATCCCGACGTAGACTACTACATCTACGGCCACCTCCACCTCTTCGAGCGCGTGGACCTCGGCGACAACGCCACCCTCATAGTCCTCGGCGAATGGATAGCCCGCCACTCCTACGCCCGCTGGGACGGCACCCGCCTCACCCTCCACACCTACAACCAACACCCAATGCTATGTGTACAAGAGCTGAATGTCTTGAAAAACTAACAGAAGCGGCACCATACATAAAGGAAAAGTATGGCGTGACTTCGATGTGTCTGTTCGGTTCCATGGCGCGGGGAGATAACAAACCCGGCAGCGATATTGATTTATGTGTTGAAATGTCATCTACGGCAATGAAAGTATTGGGTCTCAAAGTTTATCTTCAGGAACTGCTCGATACTTCAGTTGACCTCATACGTCGTCACAGCAATCTTCGTCCCCTGTTCATCTCACAAATAGAAAAAGACGCTATCTATTTCATTTGACCAACATATACATCGCCCATGGCTATTTTCAGATTGATGCGGATTTTGTTTATGATGTGGTACGGTCAGACCCTGATTCTCTTGATGGAGCAATAAAGCTCCTGCTCACAAAACTGTGACGGTGCTGTTAAGCCATCTGGTGGTAACATAAATCCCCGTTTATTTAAAGATGTTATTTACCATCTAATGTCCCGACAATATTTTGCCTTAAATTCTGTTAATACTTTATAAATGTTTTAAATCTTATTTGCTTATGAAAAAACTGTACACTTTTGTCGCAGTTGTCCTAACATTGTCAATGTTTACGGTTGCGCGTGCCCAGGAAGTTCCCGACACACTCGGTTCAAGTTATGAGCTGGAAGAGGTGGTCGTGGAAGGTCGTACACAAAGGGTTGTAAAATATGGTGTGGAATACATACCCGACAAGAAAACGAAAAAGACATCTATCGATGCCACCAACCTTCTGCTTCAGATGCAGATTCCCCAACTCAACGTCACCCCCGGTTCCACGACAGTAAAGACAATCTCGGGCAAGGATGTCGCCATGTTCATCGACTTTGTTCCCGCGACAGATCAGGACATATCGGGTCTGAGACCTGAGGACGTGGTGCGTGTCGAGGTGCTCAACTATCCTGAAGACCCACGTTTCCAGAGCGCCCCTCATGTAGTCAACTTCATCATGCAGCATTATGAATGGGGAGGATACACTAAACTGACGGCAGCGGGAAGAACGCTGGCATTAGACAGGATAAACGGGAGCGTCTATTCAAAGTTTGTATATGACAAATGGACTTTCGACGCAAACGGCAGCGGTGAGTGGACTTACCTGGGACGCAATCCGAGTACCAATACCCAGGTCTTCCGTGATATAGATTACATGGGGAAACACTATGACGAAATTACGCGCCACACCTTCGGAAGTCACGATTACAACAGTCGTACTAACTCCCAGTGGGCCTCGGTCAGGGCGAGCTATCAGTCTCAGAATTCCTATATCCAACATTCCATTTCATTCGGACGATCCGGAAAACCGGTGGAGGACAACAAATCCACTGTCTCTTTTTCCGAAGGAATAATTGACAGCACAACAAGCCGTACCCTCGGCAGCAATCAGTCAATTTATCCCTCAATCCAAGGTTACTATCAGTTCATGCTTCCGAAAGGAAACAGCATAATGGCAAGCTGGTCTTTCTCATATGGTTCCACATTAAGTAAATCCAACTACTCCATTGAAGACAAAACTCCCATCATAAATAACAACCGTGAGAAAGTCTATTCTCCCACTGCGACGCTGACCTATTCGAAACAGTTCGGCCACGGTAACACCTTCCGGACAGCCCTTATGACATACAATTCAATATACAATACTGAGTATGCTGGTTCATACGATGGTCGGCAGGAACTGCTTTCCTCAGAAAACATGCTTTTTCTCGAGTACATGCAGAACTGGCAGATGGGTCTCTCGCTGTACACAAGGGTGGGTGCCTCATATGTGGTGGGTCGCGTGAATGGTGTGAATACCCTTGAGCAATGGAATCCCCGTCTGGGGGCGCAGCTCCAGTATCAGATCAACGACAAGCATTCCGCAAGCATCGAGGGTTGGTGGGGTAATTCGCATCCGCAGCCTTCAACAGCTAATGATGCACTGGTGCAGAGAAATGAGCTGCTTTGGCTTCAGGGAAACCCGTTTCTGAAGAACACCATCTACATTAATGCCTCTGCATCGTACACCTACATACCGGTCAATATCTTTTCACTGTCGGCCACAGTAGAGTATGAGGGTAATCCTGACAAGCAGGCATATGAATATTACACCCTGCCGGGCATTGACGGTCTCATACGCCGTTCGATCAACAGCGGAACCTATCATACATATTTTGCAGTGCTGTCAGCGACCCTCAAGACACTGAATAACTCGTTGATATTCCAGGTAAACGGTAAAGCCACGAGAGTGGTTCTTACAGGATGCGATTCGCAGGCAGTAAACTATCTGGTCGCCAACGGTACAGTACAATACTTACATAATAACTTCTCTGCTTCACTATTCTACGAATCTCCCTCTAAATATCTCACAGCCTGGGATAATGGATGTCTGCTATCGCTACCAAGCGTTTACGGTCTTAGTGCAAATGTCGCTTTCGGAGATTTCAAAGCTTCACTCCAGTTTATGAACTGGTTCAACAAAGACAGATTTGTGTCCAGACGGTTCAGCTCTCCCCGTTTCAGCGAAATGTCCGAGATCTGGCATAGGGATTTCTCACGCAATATAGCCCTTACTCTGACCTACACCTTCTCTTATGGTAAGAAAGTGAATCAGTATAACGAGCTGCAACAGGGAGGCGGCGTCGGAACGGCAATTCTTAAATAACTTCCATCTTCGATTTTAGTCAGGGATGCACATATGTGCGTCCCTGACTCATTTTGCAATATCATATACCCAAACTCTAACATCTAACATCTAAAACCTAAAATGCAGGATTTGCATATTCGGGAGTAATGTATTAATTTTGGGGGTGTGAACATAATCATGCGCGTATCATAAAGATTTGAATGATTTCTTAGGCTATGAAGAACCTCCTGACAATCATGTTGGCTCTGGTCCTGCTCGCTCTTCTTCCCTCGTGCGCCGCGCGCGAGGGTCGTCATCGCATGGACCTGGTTGATTCACTGATTAATGACCAACCCGACTCGGCATTGAAACTCCTGTTGGCTATGCCCCTCAACCAGCACAGGCGCGGCGCCAACGAGGCCCGCTACAACATGCTTCTCACCGAAGCCGCCTACAAATCCGATGGAATCACACTTCCCGATTCCATCAATCCCCTCCTCACGGACTCTATAATCGGCATCTCCGTATCCTACTACGAGCTGCACGGCGAACCCGCCGACAAATCGCGCGCCCGATACCTCGCCGGCATAGTGGATTTCTCTAATGGTGATTACAATGAGGCAATCATAGATTTCCTGATGGCAGAGAAGTTCTCCGGTAAATCAGATGATAGTTATAAGAAGGCTTTAGGCTATCGGTCGATAGCGGATTGTTTCGATCAGCTCCACGACATATCAAGTGCTTTGAGATACTATCGGTTGGCAAGTAAGGAATTTGAAAAAACGCCGTATAAGATATATTTCGACTACAGCTTATATGATGAGGCCAGAATGCAGATATGTCTGAAAAACTATAATGAAGTTGTCAACCTATTGGACTCATGTGGAAAGAGTGCCTCCAATAGGAATGATTCATCCTTGTTGATATATGTTGCACGTCTACGCGGACAGTGCGAAATGCAAATGGATCAGCCATATAAGGCAATAAAAACTTTTAATGAAATTATGAAGGCAGACATTTCTGCTATGACACCACGTGATTATAGTTTTCTCGGAGAATGTCTTCTTGCTGTTGGAGATTATAAAGGAGCAAAGCAGATTCTTGATTCTTCATTATCGAAACAAGCTGATATAACAGATTTTTATAACGGTAGTAATAGCTTGATTGAGAAAATTATGGTATATGATGGTGATTACAAAGCTGCTTATGAAAAATCAATTGAGGGATTAAATTATCAAGGTGAAGTTATTAGTAAGGTTTGGAGAAGAGACTTTAATTCAGTAATTGACCATTATTACAGAGTAGAGGAACGGATTGCGTCCGAAAATAATAAAAAAATTAAGGAACGGTCAATCTTTATAATAATCATATCAACTATATTGATTATTGTATGTATATTGGTTTATCAGATTCGAATAAACAAGCTGAGAAGAAAAATGAACGGGGATATGCTGGTGGCACAGAATCTTAAGTCTGAACTCACACAAAGGAACAATCAGATGTCTGTCATGGAATCTATCCTCTCACATCAGCAAAACGATCTTTCCGTTATTAAAAATAGAATGGAATTAGCCAATGGTGAGCTTGAAACAGCCAAAAGTAAAATAGACAATCAGGAGAAGGAAAGACAAACCATCGCCTCAAATATGCAATCATTGAAGAGTGCACTTGAATCAAGTGAACAAATTCAGATTCATTTGCAGGATAGTGTGAGGAAGTTGTTGGGAGAGAAATTTGATATTTTAGATTCCTTATGTATGGCCTATTGTGCCAACAAGGCCAAGACAGATGAAAAGACCAGGATATATAGGCAGGTCATGTCAATCTTGTCGAGCTTGAAAGAAGATGTCAAAGTTATCTCTCGCCTTGAAACCACAATAAATATCCATGCAGACAATCTGCTTAAGCGTGTCAGAGAGCAGCTACCGAATCTTACGGAGGCAGAAATCAAGCTGTACATATTCTCGGTTTTGGGGATGTCCACTACATCAATGAGTGTTATTTTCGATGTAAATTACAACACAATTTGTGTCCGAAAATCAAAACTGAAAAAGAAAATCAAGAGTTCAAATGCTGTTGATGCCGAAAAATTCAGTATGTATATGTCGTAAGTTGCCTATTAACAGTTAGATAGCATTACTATTTCTGTTTTATTGGGATAAATTCCTGATTTATAGCAAGATACACACGAGAAATATTTAAAAATATTTCTCGTGTGTATCTTGCTTATAATCTGAAGTTTGTGCTTTATTGGCGAAATAATTTTCTGGCCGAATAATGTAAAATTTAAAATGCCGCCCTAATTTTGCAACCGAAATCAAATTCATTTTAGCTATGAATTATAAAAGAATAAAAACCGCTTTCTGTTTAATGCTGGCTACTTCAAGCCTTGCAATAGCAGACGGCACTGTGGGTAATAATTTGGATGTCGTTTTAAAGCCATCAGTACCGGCTTCGCGTCCGAAGGCTCCTGCCAAAGAAACGGTCTATATGACCTATGACCCGTATGCGGGTACGTGTACCTTTACCATGAGTCCAGCCATCGAGTCGATGCAGATTCTTATCGAGAACTCTGCTGCCGGTATCGTAATCTATGATGAGGTGACTCAGGAGTACCCTGTCATCGACGCAACCATGCCGGGTGGTAACTATTCGATTACTTGTACCGCCAATACAGGGAGCGTGTTCGAAGCAACTTTTTCCTTGTAATGGATACAAAATGCGCTAAGCCATGAAGCCAAGTAAGTATAATTACATCGTTCCATTTGGAGAGAAACATGTCTTCTTCAACGGAATTACCCAAGCTTTCTTTATGGTCTCAAATGACCATAAAGATGCCTATCAGACAATCCTCGCCAATCCGGATGATAACGAGTCGGAATTTCAGGCGTTCATCGAAAAAATGAAGGTTCAGGGTTTTATTCTTGACGATGAGACCGACGAGATTGATATGGTAAAGAAGAAATATCATGCTCTCAGATGTCCCGAGCAATATTTTCTGATGGTTCTTCCTACATATCAGTGTAATTTGCGATGCTGGTATTGCATTCAGAATCATGAGGACTTGTATATGTCTGATGAGACGTTCGCCCGTGTCAAGAAACTTATCGAAAGAAAAGTCTCTGACGATTCCGTCAAGGATTTTCATCTGTCATGGTTTGGTGGAGAGCCGCTTATGGAATATGACAAAGTTCTTGAATTGACCCGATTTTCTCAAAATCTCTGTAACAAGATTGGGAAAACGTTCTCCTCCGCCATCACAACCAATGGCACACTGCTTAATCCTGAACGGATTGAGGAGTTGCGTGACGCAGGGGTGGTGTATTATCAAATGTCTCGAAATCCACGGTGGGGCAGGTGGCGCAAGAGGGATAGCTATCAATGTCTATTGCAACGGTGCCAAATGCGGAGACGGATGCATAGAAGAAAAGAAATCGGTACAATGTGCGTTGCACATATACTGTGGAGAGAATACTCAGTGTACGGGTTAAAAAATATTGTCGGGATTCAATATCCCGACAATATTTTGCCTTAAATTCTGTTAATACTTTATAAATGTTTTAAATTTTATTTGCTTATGAAAAAACTGTACACTTTTCTTGCAGTTGTCCTGACATTGTCAATGTTTACGGTTGCGCGTGCCCAGGAAGTTCCCGACACCCTCGGTTCAAGCTATGAACTGGATGAGGTTGTTGTCGAAGGACGCACCCAGAGAGTTGTAAAAGATGGAGTGGAATATATTCCGGGCAATAAGGTAAAGAAATCTGCCATGGATGCATTCAGTCTGCTCTTCAACATGCAGATTCCACAGCTCAGTGTGTCACCGATTGACAAGACCATCAAGACGGCTGCCGGTAACGGTACAAGCCTGTTCATAGATTATAAACCCACCTCATCTGAAGAACTTCAAGGACTGCGCCCCGAGGACATTCTACGTGTCGAAGTTCTTGATTATCCTCAGGATCCAAGATTTAATGGCGAACTGCATGTGGTCAATTTCATAATGCGGAAATATGAATGGGGCGGTTATACAAAACTCACTGCGTCCGGATCCGTGCTGAATACAGAAAGCGTCTCAGGTGCGGTGTATGAGAAGTTCAACTACAAGCAGTGGACGTTCGACGCATCGGCATCGGCATCGGGCGGATGGGACAAGAAATATAGCAATAATATTTGTGAGGTTTATCGCGATTTCTTGTACAACGGCACACGTTATGATGAAGTAAACCGGACTTCTTCTACCGATGACTATTATTCAAAGAGAAATAGACAGCAGGTATCGCTGAGGGCGGATTGGGCCAACAATACCTCCTTCATAAGACACTCGGCTTCATTCTCACGCAGTGCGGCTCCTGAAGCACGCAGCAATATGGCGGTGCGGTTTTCTGATAATCTGTTTCCCTCGACAGAAGCCATCGATATTGACCGTTCGCAATCAATCTCGTTTGCGCTGAATGGATATTACCAGTTTGTTTTGCCTAAAGGGAATACGTTAAATGTCGATTGGACATTCTCTCATTCCGGCAATAATCAGAACTCGGATTATAGACTCGGTGACCTTCCGTCAATTATAAACGGCAATAAGGAAAGGACTTATTATCCGGCTCTTACGATGTTTTATGCAAAAAATCTTGGTCATAATAACACCTTGCGTGCAATGGCGAGCAGTTACGCAACTTTCTACCGGACTGAATATTCCGGAACATTCAATGAAACCCAGAAACTCACCTCGTCTGAATCAATGTTGTTTCTTGAATACATGCATTATTGGGGTTTCGGTTTAAGTCTGTATTCAAGAGTCGGAGCATCTTATGTGTTCAGCCGCCTCAATGGTGTTGATATAATGCATGAATGGAATCCGAGACTGGGTATTCAGCTCCAATATCAGATTAATTCCAAGAATATTGCGAGTGTGGATGCCTGGTGGGCTAACAGTTCACCTCAGGCATTTACCGCCAACAATGCTATTGTTCAGGATAATGAACTTCTATGGATACAGGGTAATCCGGACCTTAAGAACATATATGGCCCGATGTTGAATGCTTCATATTCTTTTATTCCTACCAATAATTTCAGTATGATGGCTTCTCTGGGATATACCAAATATAACAATATATTTGTATATACTTATGATATTAAACCGGGGTATAATGGTGTGGTCAGAACTTTCAGTGATGACCACAAAGAGCATCAGCTTTCCGGACTGTTGAGTGCGTCGCTCAGACTTTTTAACAATTCCTTGGCATTGACAGCATACGGTAAGGTAAATCGGGAAATATATACAGGTGTTCACCCGATGAATGAGACGATTTTATATGGCGTGGCGCAAGCATCTTATTTTGTGCGCAACTTTTCTTTCACTCTCTATTATGCGTCGCGCGAGAAACGCATTTTCAATACGCAAGGATATCTGAAAAGAAGGCCTCAGACATATGGCTTGAACGCCACTTACGCCTTAGGGGAGTTTAAGGCGAATCTTTCTTTTAATAACTGGTTTGGACCGGCATATGCCCATGCTCAATTTTCATCTGCACATTACAGTTCAGACCAGTCAATTCTGGCATCAGGTTTTGACCGTGGACTTAGCTTGACTCTGAGCTACACATTCTCCTATGGCAAGAAAGTGAACCGTAATGACGAGGTGACCAACAGTGCCACCAAGAAATCAGCCATCCTCGAATAAGGGGTGCTATATTTGTTGATCGATAATAATGTATGTTCGGCAGGTTCGGGGTTGTCTTTCAGAAGGATTCGATGCAGTGCGGGGTGGCTTGCCTCGCGATGGTCTGCCGGCATTTCGGGGGGCGGTACAGTCTCGGGTTTCTTGAGACTGTCTGCTCGCCCACGACCGAGGGAGTGTCGCTGAAGGGCATCGCCGACGGTGCGCGTGAGCTCGGCTTCGGGACTGCCGCCGGATTGGTTACTGCTGACCAGCTCCGTGAGGCCCCGCTGCCATGTGTGCTCCATTGGGACCAGAACCATTTCACGGTGCTGTATAAAGTGACGCGCCGCAGGTGGCATGTGGCTGACCCTGCAAAAGGACGCATAGCATACACGCAGCAGGAATTTGAGAAGCATTGGGCCTCGACCATTTCCGAAGGTGAAAAGAAAGGAATCGCGCTTCTCTTCGAGCCGGGCAAAGACTTTGAGTCCGTCAAAAGAAGTGACGGCATAGGTGAGAAGCGTTCGTTCCGCTTCCTGTTCCGGCATATGGGGCAGTACCGTAAGTATTTCGCGCAGATTATACTCGGTTTGCTGCTGGCCTGTCTGTTGCAGCTTGCCGTGCCGTTCATGACGCAGGAGATTGTCGATACCGGTATCCGGCACAGTGACCTCGGTTTTATCCGCCTCATTCTGTTGGGTCAGCTGATGATTGTAATGGGGCGGGCCGTGACCGACTTCATACGTCGTCGGCTGTTGCTCCATATCTCGATGCGCGTTAACATCACGCTGCTTTCCGACTTCTTCATCAAACTGCTGCGGCTCCCCATGCGATTCTTCGACACGAAGCTGTCGGGCGACCTGCTGCAGCGCATGTCCGACCACTCGCGTGTGCAGTCGTTCCTGACCGACCAGATGCTCGGCATCATGTTTACGGTCATCTCCTTTATGGTCTACGGCGTGGTGCTGTTATGTTACGATGCGATGATTTTCGCGATATTCGCCGTCGGTAGTTTGATCTATGGCGCATGGACACTGTCGTTTCTCAGCCGACGCCGCGCTCTCGATAACGAGACCTTCAAGGTGCAGGCTCAGTCTTCAAACCGCACCTGGCAGTTCATCACAACTATGCCGGAGATTAAGTTACAAGGGTGCGGTGGCCGTCGCCGTGCCGAGTGGGAGGAGACGCAGGCTGAACTGTTCGATGTGCAGATGAAGTCGCTCAAGCTGAGGCAGACGCAGGAGGCCGGCAGCATCTTCATCCGCGAGACTGTCAATATACTTATAACCGTGGTGGCTGCGGCTGCGGTCATACGCGGGAACATCTCGCTCGGATCGATGCTGGCCGTGCAATACGTGGCCGGACAGTTGGGCAGTCCGGTGGAGCAGATCATGGCCTTCATCTATTCTATACAGGATGTGAAGATTTCACTCGAACGTATCAATGAGATTCATGAACGTCCCGACGAGCAGGAGGATTACGGTTCCCAAACATCACCGGATTCTCAATCCATACGTCTTGATGACAGGCGGAATCCATCGGATGGTTCTGAAGCGGACTGTGCAATCCGCTTCGATAACGTATCTTTCCGTTATGACCGCCATGCTCTCCGCAATACTGTAGACGGAATCGAACTGGAGATTCCACGGGGAAAAGTCACGGCTATCGTCGGTGCCTCGGGGAGCGGGAAGACAACTCTTGTCAAGCTGATGCTCGGATTCTACGAGCCTTGCGCGGGTGAGATAAGGATAGGGGAGAAGTCCCTGCGTGAAATATCTCTTGAGGGCTGGCGTGCCCGTTGCGGCGCGGTAATGCAGGAGGGTGCCATTTTTTCGGAATCGATAGCGCGCAACATCGCCGTCGGAGATGGAGAGGTCGATGTCGAGAGACTGGAACTCGCCGCCCGCACGGCATGTATCCATGACTTTATAATGGGACTGCCGTTGAAATACAACACCGTTATCGGCCCGGACGGTGTAGGTCTGAGTCAGGGGCAGAAGCAGCGTATGCTCATAGCCCGTGCAGTCTACAAGAACCCGGAGGTAATCTTTCTCGACGAGGCCACAAACTCGCTCGACGCGAGGAATGAGCGGGAGATTGTAGCCAACTTGGCAGAATTCTACAAGGGGCGGACGGTTGTGATTGTCGCCCATCGTCTTTCGACCGTGCGAGATGCCGACAATATTATAGTTCTCGATGCGGGCAGAATAGTTGAGACCGGCACCCATGCTGAGCTGACGGCGAGCCGTGGAATGTATTATAATCTTGTAAGGAATCAGCTGGAGTTAGGCAGTTGAGCTTCGGGAAATTTAAATAGCAGATTGATTTAAATATTGGACGGATTCGAGTAGTGGATTATGGAAAAGGATAAAGAAAAACATACTGATCAGCAGGGTGCGATAGAACTCCGCACGGAGCGCACCCGCACGTTTATAGAGGAGAAACCGGGCTGGTGGCTGAGGTGGGGGACAACTGTCACCGCGTTGCTCTTTCTTCTTCTTGTCCTGATGATAGCCCGTTTGCCTTATCCTCATGCTGACGGTGTGTCCGTGTGGCGGCATCTGATTGAGAAAATCGGTTAGGCATGACATACGGAATGTGCTGAAACGGGCCTTGAAAGCACATTGTCAGCTTGCGGAGGGCGCGGAAAACATGTTTTGCAACAGTTTTAATGATTTTAACCCAATATTATTTGGCTGTGACAGCAAAATGTAATAATTTTGCAGTGACCAAAACAATCTTTTTTTACCTTAAGATTTTTTACCTGTAGAAACTTATAAAAGGCACGACCGTGACGGCCGTGCCTTTTATGATGTTCGTATGTCCTATACATATTCAATGGGACACATGTCGGTTGCATGGTAAACATCGCTAAGCGATGTCCCTACATATTCCGTTACATATTACGTTCACGTTTTACGAGGAATATCCGCAGCAGCACGATGATGAATATCTCGGAGAGGAAAACGATAATCAGGCGTGCAATCTCGCCGTTGGCTATCAGCGACGGTGCGAAC
The DNA here is from genome assembly GCA_910578385.1 of uncultured Muribaculaceae bacterium. Classification (GTDB taxonomy): domain Bacteria; phylum Bacteroidota; class Bacteroidia; order Bacteroidales; family Muribaculaceae; genus Lepagella. The sequence goes on from CAJTQV010000003.1 coordinate 234,806, forward strand.
CATGCCGTCATGCCGAACAGATAGACCAACAGCAGAGCCGGCATCCATACCGATTTACGTATTTTTCTCGGGTTGCGCGGATTGTTGAGGCGGTTGTTGGGTTGTGGGGTCATCGAATTCTCTGTAATATTTTGACTGTTTGAAATCAAATCCTTTCTCGCGGAGGTGATGGTAGATGTGCAGACATGCCAGGGCATCGAGGGCGGCATACTCCTGCTGGTGGCTTGTCAGTACGGGAGCCTCCCAGTTTGACAGGCGCTGTCCTTTCGATATACGCTGGTCGAAAAGTATGCCGTATATGCGCGACAGACTGTTGTCGGCTATGTTGAAGTCCTTGACATAGCTCTGCAGGTCTATGAAACCGCGCGGCTCCAATTTGAATTTCTTGCGCAGGTTCAGGAAGTCGTCATGTATCGAGACTCCGATCTTTAGGATATTCTCATCTTCGAGTATGCCCGAAACGCAGGGAGGAAAGCCGATATGGTTGAGCCGGAAAAGAAAAGTATCGGTCAGAGTGGAGAGCTGGAGCAGCGACACCGAATGATGTTCACCCCGGCGGAACGAAGGACGCGTCTCTGTATCGAAGCCGATCACGCCGGCTTCGGCAAGGACATGGGTGGCCTCGACTGCAGCTTCGGCTGTGTCGATTACAGTGATTTTCCCCTGATAGATGGCTGCCGGAAGTTCGGCGAGTTCAGCCTTGGTGATAGACGTTTTCCATATCTTACCGCAGCCGCATTCGTTGGCGCCACAATCGTTGTTGAGTGTGTCTATGTTTTTGTTCATATAAGAGTCTTTTTTACAAGACTGACTCCTGGTCTTTGTCTATTGAGGTTGACAACAGGTTTGCTCCACATGGCAATTCATCCCCCACCTGTCCCGCTCCGTAATGGCATACCTGTCGTGTGGCGGGAGGTCAGAGTCTTATGGCACCCATTTCAAGAAAGCGGGTGTCTTTGAAGTGCGTTTCGAGCCAACGCCTAATATAATTACGTGTATCCTCGGCAATTATTTTATCTTTGTCGAAATATGAATTGTAAATGACGGCATAAAGTTCTATTCCGGCATGGCTTATGGCATCGAGTGCCAGCAGCGTGTGGCTTATCGAACCGAGCGCTCCGTTGGTCACAAGCACCACGGGGAGCTTGCGCTCGCGTATGTAGTCTATCGTGAGGTAATCACCCTTCAACGGCACCATCAGCCCGCCGGCTCCCTCTATGAGCACCGTGCCGTACTGACGTGCGAGTTCATCGGCGGCTTCATCTATCAGCTTGAAATCGATTTCCCGTTTGTCTATGCGGGCGGCAAGTTCCGGGCTGCACGGATATGAGAATATCTCAGGCGCGGTGATATGAAGCAGGTCAACCGGCTGCGGCTCTATGCCCATGATGCGGCGGTGTACCTGTATATCCTCGCTGAAGTCCTCGTTGCCGGTCTGCACAAATTTCATGGTCATTGCATTGCCCCCCTCCGAATTTATGAGGTTGGCCAGCCATCCGGTGGCATAGCTCTTGCCGGCATCTGTGTCTATGCCTGTCACAAACAGTTTCTTTATTTCTTTCAGTTCCATCATCTCTGCATAACTAAATACCCCCTAAAATCTAAACCCTAAACCCTAAACCCTAAAACCTAAAACCTAAAACCTAAAACCTAAAGCCTAACCCCTAAAACCTAAAATCTGAAATAAAAGATTGACCCGGCGCAGGGCGTCGGGTCAATCTTTTGGTTTACCATGCGAACATCGGGTAGTCGTTCATCATCTCGTTGACCTCCTGCCTTACTGCGGTGATGGTCGCCTCGTCGTCGGCGTTGCTCAGCACGCGGTCAATCAGGTCGGCGATTTTCTCCATCAGCTCCTCTTTGGCGCCTCGGGTTGTGATGGCTGCTGTTCCGAAGCGGAGACCGCTGGTCAGGAACGGGCTGCGGCTGTCGTAGGGCACCATGTTCTTGTTGGCGGTGATGTCGGCCTCTACAAGCACACGCTCCGCTTTCTTACCGCTCATGTCGGGGAACTTCGGACGAAGGTCCACGAGCATACAGTGGTTGTCTGTACCGTCGGAGATAATCTTGTATCCGCGCTTGATGAGAGCCTCGGCGAGTGCTGTGGCGTTCTTTTTCACCTGTACGGCATACTCTTTCCACTCGGGCTGGAGAGCCTCGCCGAATGCCACTGCCTTGGCAGCGATGACATGTTCGAGCGGACCACCCTGCACACCGGGGAATACAGCAGAGTCGAGCAGTGCCGACATCTTCTTGATCTCACCCTTGGGAGTTGTCTTGCCCCACGGGTTGTCGAAGTCCTTGCCCATGAGGATAAGACCGCCACGGGGACCGCGGAGTGTCTTGTGGGTTGTGGTTGTAACAACGTGTGCATGCTTCACGGGGTTCTCAAGCAGACCGGCTGCGATGAGACCGGCGGGGTGTGCCATGTCTACCATGAAGATTGCACCGATTTCGTCGGCGAGCTTGCGGATGCGTGCATAGTCCCACTCGCGGCTGTATGCGCTCGCGCCGGCAATGATGAGCTTCGGACGCTCTGCGCGTGCCTTCTCTTCCATCTCCTCATAGTTCACCCGGCCTGTCTCTTTGTCTACAGTGTAGCTGATCGGCTGGAACATGAGACCGGAGAAGTTCACCGGGCTACCGTGGCTGAGGTGACCGCCGTGGCTGAGGTCCATACCCATGAACTTGTCGCCGGGCTGGAGGCAGGCCATGAACACTGCCATGTTTGCCTGGGCGCCGCTGTGGGGCTGCACGTTGGCCCACTCTGCTCCGAAGAGTTTCTTGGCACGCTCGATGGCGAGGTTCTCAGCCTCGTCAACAACCTGGCAACCGCCGTAGTAACGCTTTGCCGGGTATCCCTCGGCATATTTGTTTGTGAGGCAAGAGCCCATGGCGCGCATCACCTCGTCACTCACGAAGTTCTCGCTGGCGATAAGTTCGATGCCGCGACGCTGGCGCAGATGCTCACGGTCAATGATGTCAAAGATTTCGTTGTCTCTTTTCATGATATATTGGTTTTGATTTAAGTAGTTGTCTGTGTTTTGTTTTATGTGTGGCGGTGACAAGCCGCCCGTACAGGCGGTTTGTCACCGTGTCATTCCGGTTATCCGCCGAAGTTGTCGTAGTGGATGCTCTCCGGCTCGACACCGAGGTTGTAGAGCATGTTGTTCACGGCGTTGCTCATCGGGCCGGGACCGCACATGTAGTACTCGATGTCCTCCGGCGCGTCATGGTCTTTGAGGTATGTCTTGAACATGACATCGTGAACGAATCCGGCGGTGTATTTCACTCCGGCAGCATCGGCTGCGGGGTCGGGACGGTCGAGCGCGAGGTGGAAGTGGAAGTTGGGGAACTCCTTCTCCAGTTCGAGGAAGTCGTTCAGATAGAACACCTCGTTGAGCGCGCGCGCTCCGTAGAAGTAGTGCATCTCACGGTCGCGGCAGTTGCGGGTCTTGGTCATCCACATGATCTGTGCGCGGAGCGGTGCCATACCGGCGCCACCGCCCACCCATATCATCTCGGCCTTGGAGTCGACGATGGGGTGGAAGTCTCCGTAAGGTCCGCTCATGAGCACCTTGTCGCCCGGCTTGAGCGAGAAGATGTAGCTCGAAGCGATACCGGCGGGCACGTTCTGGAATCCGACCTGAGGTTTCGGCTTGAAGGGGGGAGTGGCGATACGCACGGTCAGCATGAAGCGGTCTCCCTCCTCGGGGTAGTTGGCCATGGAGTATGCGCGGACGGTATCCTCGTCGTTCTTCGCCTTGAGGGTGAAGAGACCGAATTTCTCCCATGCGGGCAGATACTCGTCGCCGATGAGCGCCTTGTCGATGTCCTTGTCGTAGTCCATCTCATATTTCGGGATGCGGATCTGCGCGTATGAACCGGGTATGAAGTTCATATGCTCTCCGGCGGGGAGCTGAACGATGAACTCCTTGATGAACGTCGCCACATTCTTGTTCGAGATAACCTCGCATTCCCACTCCTTGACATCGAGGGCGGCCTGGTCAACCTTGACCTCCATGTCCGACTTGACTTTCACCTGACATCCGAGACGCCAGTGGTCTTTGATCTGCTTGCGGGTGAAGTGTACGGCCTCGGTGGGGAGTATGTCACCGCCGCCCGAAACGACCTGGAGCTTGCACTGACCGCAGCTGCCCTTTCCGCCGCACGCGCTCGACAGATGCACGCCGTTGTCGTTGAGCGTGGCCAGCAATGACTTGCCGGCGGGGGCGTGGAGCATCTTGGAGCCTTCATTGATCGAGATGGCCACCTCGCCGCTGTTCACGAGCCATGACTTGGCAAGCAGCAGGATGATGGTCAGCACGAGCACAATCACAAGGAAAATGAGTGAGGCAACCACCACATTGTTCCATAAGATTTCGCTGAGTATTGACATATCTTTATTTCTTTTGTGATGGTTAGAGTTTGATGCCGAGGAAGCTCATGAAGGCTATGCCCATGAGTCCGGTGATGATGAACGTTATGCCGATGCCACGCAGAGGAGCCGGAACCGCCTGCACGTTGAGACGCTCGCGGATGGCGGCGAGGCAGGTGATGGCAAGAAGCCAGCCGATGCCGGAACCTACGCCGTAGACTGTTGCAGTCCATGCGTTGGTAAACTCACGCTGCTGCATGAAGAGCACCGCGCCGAGTATCGCGCAGTTCACCGCTATCAGCGGCAGGAAGATACCGAGCGAGTTGTAGAGGCCCGGGCTGTATTTCTCGATTACCATCTCGAGAATCTGCACCAGTGCCGCGATGACGGCGATGAACATGATCAGACCGAGGAACGAGAGGTCTGTCTCGGCATATTCCTCGCCGAGCCAGCTCAACGCTCCGGGCACCAGCACATACTCATTGATGCACCAGCACACGGGGAGGGCGATGAGTAGCACGAAAGTGACGGCCACGCCGAGTCCGAACGCTGTCTTGACATTCTTCGACACGGCCAGGAAGGAACACATGCCGAGGAAGTAGGCGAACACCATGTTGTCGATGAAGATCGACCGTATGAATAGATTCAGATTTTCCATTATTCCTGCAGGTCTTTGTTAATCGAGCGGTGCGCCCAGATGATACATGCTACTACTATGAGGGCCATCGGCGGCAGAATCATCATGCCGTTGTTCTGGTAGCCGGCGTCGTACCACCACTGGGGGAACACCTGGCAGCCGAACAGCGTGCCGCTTCCGAAGAGCTCGCGGAAGAACGAAACGATGATGAGTATTATGCCATAGCCGAGACCGTTGCCGAGACCATCGAGGAACGACGGCCAGGGACGGTTGTTGAGCGCGAACGCCTCAAGACGGCCCATGATGATACAGTTGGTGATGATCAGACCGATGAACACCGACAGCGCTTTCGACACCTCGTAGTTCCAGGCCTTGAGCACCTGGTCAACAACCACCACGAGGGCGGCCACGACCACGAGCTGGACGATGATGCGGATTGACGAAGGAATCGTGTTGCGCATCAGTGATATTATGACATTGGCCAGAGCCAGTACCGCCGTCACCGAGATTGTCATGACGAGAGCAGGTTCCATCTTGGCTGTCACTGCAAGCGCCGAACAGATACCGAGCACCTGCACTATAACCGGGTTGTCTTTCGACAGCGGGTTGAACAGCGGCAGAAATGTTTTCTTCAGATTCATTTCCTTATCTTGTTGCTGATTGTTTTGTATTCGTTTTTAATAGGGTAGGGGCTTCGTCAGTTTGCCGCAGCTGTGGCTGCAAGTTCCTTGAAGAATGCCGAATATGGCTCAAGCGAGTTGCTGAGCATCTTCTGCACTCCCTGGCTGGTGATTGTGCCGCCGCTGATGGCGTGGACATATGCACCTTCCGAGGGTTCCTGTCCGTTCTTCACGACCTTGACCGACTGGAAGTCGCCTGTGCTGCTGAAGATGTCTTTCCCCTCGAACTGGCTGCTGAACGCAGGTTTCTCGATTTCGGCACCGAGTCCGGGTGTCTCGCCCTGGTGAGCGAAGTATGCACCGTAGATGGTGTCACCGTTGCTGTCCATGGCGATGTAGCCCCAGATCGGGCCCCAGAGGCCGGCTCCGTACACGGGCACTATGTATTTTGTGCCGGCATCGGTCTTGCAGACAAACACGGGGAGAAGACGCTCGTCGCCCGGTTTCTTGGTCTCAAGGTCAACCTTCACTTCAAACGGGTCTGTGCCGCCATCGACTTTCTCTCCCTTGGAGTTCACGATATACGACTCTGTGATATGCTCCGCATACAGGTCGGCCACGTTCTGTCCCTGCTCCGGTGTGATGAGAGCTGCGGCAAGAATCTGGCGTTTGGTATCGTTCTGTATGTTCTCAAGCTGCTGCGGACGCAAGGCCTGGTAGACAACTGAGAGAAGCACTCCGACCACCACCACAAGTATGATGGAGTAGATGATTGTGTATGTATTGCTCTGTCGGTTCATTTCCTTGTGGCGTTAAGAGTTCTTTACGGTGACGCGGCGCATACGGCGGCGTATGTTGGAATTTACTACACAATAGTCAATCAGCGGCGCGAAGCAGTTCATGAGAAGAACCGAGAGCATCGCACCCTCCGGATAACCGGTGTTGTACACGCGGATCAGTATGGCGATTATTCCGATCAGCGCGCCGTAGATGTACTTGCCGGTGTTGGTGCGGCAGGCGGTCACGGGGTCGGTCGCCATGAACACTATGGCGAACATGAAGCCTCCGAGGCAGAGCTGCTCAAGCGGCTGGAGATACGACACGGGATAGAGCGGGCTCATCCAGTTGTGAGCCACGACAGCCATGAAGAAACCGCCCAAAAGGCCGGAGAGCATGATGCGCCAGTTGGCCATGCCGGAAATCAGCAGGATAGCCGCGCCGATAAGTATGCAGAATGTCGAGGTCTCGCCCCATGAGCCGGGATAGAAACCGAAGAAGATGTCGGTCATCGACAGAGGGTCGCCGAGCACGTTGGTGAGCTGCACGGCACCGTCGGTCGACGATGCGAGCTGACCGAGGGGTGTCGCTCCGGAGTAGGAGTCGACGGCGGTCTGCGAACCGAGCTGCACGAACACGTTGTCGCCGCTCATCTTCGAGGGATAGCTGAAGAAGAGGAATGCGCGGGTCACGAGCGCGACGTTCAGGAAGTTGTAGCCTGTGCCGCCGAATACTTCCTTGGCGAATATCACCGCGAAAGCTACAGCAATCGCGAGCATCCAGCAGGGTGTGTCGACGGGGCATATCATCGGAATCAGGATACCCGACACGAGGAATCCCTCCTGGATCTCGTGGCCGCGGATCTGCGCCACGATGAACTCTATGCCGAGTCCGACTATGTAGGCCGTGAGTATCTGCGGCAGCACGGCGAAGAACCCGTAGAAGAAGAGCTTGAAAAACTCACGTCCGGGGTCGCCGATGGCCATGAAATGCTGAAGGCCGATGTTCCACATTCCGAACAGACAGCAGGGCAGGAGCGCGAGCACCACCATGATCATGGTGCGCTTCGAGTCGTTGCCGTCGTGGATATGCACTCCCGAACGAGATGTCTCGTTGGGTGTGAAAAGGAACGTGTAGAAGCCGTCGAACACGGAGTGGAACTTGCTCAGTTTCCCCCCCTTCTCGAAGTGCGGCTTGATCTTGTCAATGTTTCTCTTTAATCCTTTCACAACTTTATCTTGTGTAGTTTATATTACTGTATAAGCCTTTCTGTCCCTTTCTGGGGGTATCAGAGTGTCTCCTTGCGCAGGTAGTCGAGACCGTCTCGGACTATCTTCTGCAACTCGATTTTCGATGTGTCTACAAACTCGGGAAGGGCGAAGTCCTCGGGTGCCACCTCGTAGATGCCGAGCTGCTCCATGCGCTCTATGTCTTTGGCCATGATGGCCTTGATGAGGTATTCGGGGTAGATGTCCATCGGGAATACCTTGTCATATTCGCCGCTCATGATCATGGCGCGGTGGCCACCCTTGATGCGGGCGTCGAAGTGGAACGGTTTCGAGAGTCCGCGCAGGAATGCGGGGAACGAACGCTTCACGCTGTATTTGCCCGGGTCTACCGATGCCCAGCCCATGAACTCGTCGGTCTGGTCGCCCTCGTCGATGGCTGTGACCTGACGGTAGGGGTAGCGCAGGAATCCCTGCTTCCAGTCCACGCGCACACCGGTGAGCACGTTGCCAGATATCACCCGGATCTTGCCGCCGGTGTGGTCGAGCTCTCCGTCAAGAAGTGTGCCGAGCGATGCTCCGACCATGGTTCTTACCATATGGGGATTTTTCATGTCCTCGCCTGTGAGTGCTACCGTAGTGCTGTAGTCGAGCTTGCCGGTAGAGAGGAACCGTCCGATACGGGCTGCGGTCGCAGCGTCGAGAGTCCATACGGTCTCACCCTTGTTGACGGGGGCGATGGCCGCAATCTGTGTGCCGGTGTTTCCGGCCGGGTGGGGACCCTGGAACTCATATACCTCGGCGGCGTTGCTCGTGATGCCTGAGCCTGCTCTGACTGAGAGGTAGACCTTGCCGGCGGTGAATTCCGAGAGAGTCTTGAGTCCGGCCTCAAGGTCGGCCATCATGTCGGCGTTGAGAATCTCGGGTGCGAGGGGAGCGGTGTCAAACGCCGTCACGAATATGTCGCGGGGTGCGGTGCCGATGAAGGGCACGATGTCGAACGGACGCTGGCGCATCATGGCGAAAAGACCCGAGCGGAGCAACATTTCCATCCGCGAGGCTTTGTCGGTCGGCTTGCCGAATTCCTTCTGCGTCTGCTCACCCTCTTTGCGAACTGACACGAACTCAATCTTGCGGCGTTCGCCACGGTTGATTTCCGCAACTGTTCCGGCCACAGGAGAGGTAAGACAGAGACGGTCATCCTCCTTGGCATAAAGCAGCGCGTCGCCGGCCTTGACGATGTCGCCGGCCTTGACGGCGGCCTTCCATGTGTAGCCGGGAAAATCGTCGGGAACAATGCCGAACAACACAGTGCTGCTGTCGGTAGTCACAGACTCCGAAGCGGCACCCGCTAAGGGTATGTCAAGCCCCTTTTTTATCTTGATGATATTGCTCATTATCTATCCATTTGGGATTATTCTGCAAAAATATAAAAAATCGTTAATCTTTCCAAAGGAAAAGCGCACTATCCTTACACTTTTTTGTTCCCCGCATCGTCGCATGAAAAAAAATATCCCTCTGAGTGGCTATGTCCGCTCAGAGGGATAATTTTTCGTGCGTCAAACGGCGTGGACCGTCCGCTTATTTAAGTCCGTCGATGTATTTGCGGAGCTCCGCGTTGTCGGGATCGAAGTTGAGCACCTTGCTGAAGTTCTCCTTGGCCTTGGCAACGTTGTTCTGGTTGATGTAGTAGTTACCGAGGTACATGTACATCTCTTTCGCATCGCGTGCGTAGCGTGAGGGATCCTGGGCTGCCTCAAGGAGTGCGACTGAAGCCTCATAGTCAGCTACGGCCGCCTTCTCTGCCGCTGCCTCGTTGGCTGCGGTCTGCTTGGCGATGTCACCGTAGATCTTCACGGGCTTGTAGTTGTCGGGCAGGATGGCTTTGGCCTTGTCGGCATACGACTTGGCTGCGTCGAAATATTTCGCTGCCTTGGCCGCGTCGGCCTTGTTCTCAACACCGGCGTAGAAGTCAAATGTAGCCTGCTGTACAAAATCGTTGTAACCCGGCTCGATCTTCGAGAGGTAAACCTCATATTCGTCGGCAGTCTTGCTCAGGTTGTTCTGGTCAAGATATGCGAACGCGAGGCTCTTGTTGAAGTCGGCGAAATCGGGCATTTCCTTGATACCTTCCTGAAGAACCGCGATTGCCTCGTCTGCACGTTTGGCTGCTGAAAGCTCGTTGGCGATCAGTGTGTAGTCAATCGAAGCGAATTTGTTCTTGGCGGGGTCTGCCATGTGGGCTGCGTAAAGCGCCTCGGCGAGGGGGAGGAGCTGGTCCTTCATCTCGGGGAGCTGTGCGGCGTTCATGAACTGGAAACGCTGAGCCATGAAGTTCTTGGGATCCTCAGCGAGAAGTTTCGAGGCGTAGTCGTAACCTTTCTTGTAGTCCTGGCCGTAGAAGAGGAGGAAAGCGTAGCGGCTCTCGTCGTTCTTGAAGTGGCTGGGGTTCTGCACGTACTTGCCATACTGTGCTGCGGCGTTGGCGAAGTCACCCTTGTTGTAGTATGCGTTGGCGAGCTCACGCTGTCCGAGTGCCGAGTTGGGGTTCACCGAGAGCAGGTTGTTGAGCATCTTGATGGCATAGTCGGGGTTGACCATGGTGAAGAGGTTCGCATACTTCACATAGGCTGCTGTAGCCTTGTTGTCGTAGTTTGACGCCATCTCGTACATTCCGGCTGCCTTGCCCACGAGGGTGTTGGCGGTAGACTGGTCAGCGTTCTTGAGCTGCTCCTTGAACTGGTCGCCCTCGAAGATGTAGATGTCGGCGTTCTCCTGGTTGTACTTGCGTGCCTTCTCCACGAGCTTTGCGATCTGCTTCTCGTAGCGGATGGGATCAACGCGGTCGTATGCGCGTGCTATCGCAATCTGGAGCGAGGCATCTTTCTTGGAGTTCTTGTCGGCGGTCTTGAAGAGCTCCTCGGCTCCCTTGGTGTCGCCCGACATGAGCTTGAGAAGACCTTGGCCCACATAGTTGTAGGCGTATTCGGGATTGGCTGCCACACCCTGGTTGAAGTAGTTGGCGGCATCTGAATTCTTACCCTCCTCCACAGCGATGAGTCCAAGATAGTAGTCGCTCACGGCCTTGTCGGTCTGAGGATTGTTGAGACTGCGCAGAAGAAGGTCTTTTGCATTGTCGAGCTGGTCGGCCTTGTAGTATTCCTCCCCTTCGACGTGCGACTGGGCGAATGCGCCGAGCGACGCGCCGGCCAGACAGAGTGTGAGAATTCCTTTAAATTTCATGTTCTATATCTTTTTTTACGTTTATTCCTGATGTCTCTACGGTCAGTTCCGTTTCTGTTTTAGATTGTCACGGCCGCTTTTGGTTTATCGGGTAATCGCGGTTTTAATCTGGATCCGCCGGCCGTGACTTTCCGGTCTATTTAAGTTCCACAACCCGTGCATTCATGTGGTAGGGCAGGATACCTGTCTTTGATATGATTTTCTGGCCCGCGAAGCCGGTCACAAACATGTAGAAGCTGTTGAGCACGGTGCTCTTCGATGCGGTCGAAATCATATATACCTTTCTGAATAACGGATATTCTCCCGAATTGATATAAACCTGGTACGGTTTGTATGCAATCGGGTTGAAGTCATTCTCTTCCGTGGGGTTGCTGACCTTGAGAATATTCACCTCGGTGGTGAGGTTGGTGGCGATTGTGTCGTTCTCGTTCTTGTAGTCCTCGTAACGCTGGTCCACAGGAACTGACTTGGCCGCGCTCAGGTCGTCGCCGAGCCAGCTCACGCTGATTATGCCCAGTGCGTTGCGGTCTTTCTTGACCACATCAAACACGGAGGCGTTGTTCTTCTGTGCGAATGCGTTGGGATTGTCGGAGATTTTCTTTCCCTCGGGCAGGAATTTGTCGCGCATGTAGCTCACGGTCGAGCTTCCGGCGTTGTCAAACACGAGCTTGATTGATGTCGTGTCGTTGCCGGCGAGCTGGCTCCATTTGGTTATCTTGCCGTTGAGTATGTCGCCGATCTCGGTCATGGAGAGCGATGAGACGTTGTTCTCCTTGTTGGTGATGAGCGCCACGGCATCGACCGCTATGCAGTGTGTGCGGACCACACGTTTGAATTTGCTCTTCATGTAGTCTTTCTGCTCCTGGCTGAGTTCACGGGTCACGATGACAGCCTGGGTGCCGTCGGCGAGAAGAGTGTCTATCGCTTCCTGCTCGCTCACGTAGAACGGCAGAATCGATGAGCCTGGATAGGAGAACTCGAATACCTCGATCTCCTCGTCGAGTATATTCTTGAAGCCGTCGTCGCAGAAAAGAGTCGCGCTACCCTTGGCATACTCTCCACGTTTCACCTCTCCACACGAAACGGCTCCCAGCCATGCGAGAGCTGAGAGTCCGATTATCGCGTATTTGAATATGTTTCTATTCATGATCTTGTATCTTGTTTTGTCAGTATTCCCCGCTCATCGCGGTCTCCATGATTCGGAAGGTAGCGGAGCGGTGGATCAGCCCCAGCCTTTGTAGAGCCTTACGCCACGCCATACGCCGTATGCGCAGAGCAGACCGCCGATCACGCAGCTCAGCGCGTGGCTGTCAATGTTGAACACGTTGAAGATGAAGAGCAGTCCTACACCAATGTAGACGCATATCATCAGAATACCGAATGCGAGTCTCGCACCTTTTGGGGCCTGGGGCCCGTTATCTTCGTACCTTGCCATAATTTTGTGTTTTTGTTTTCCGTCGGGCCGTCATCTTTCCGACGCCTGCCACCCGGAGATTTTGTTTTGTTCTTTTAATAATTTAACAATCCATCTCTCCGCATGTTCAGAGATTCAAACACTTTTTCACACGCAAATTTAACAATTCTCGCTCAAATATCCAAAAAAGAAAGGAGGATCCGTCGCGACCCTCCTCTCTGGAAGTATAGGAATCTCAATTATTGATTCTGGAGTTTGAATGTCACAGGGAGTGTGAAGTAGCTTCGCACGGCGACACCGTTGTTCTTACCCGGCTGCCATTTCGGCATCTTCTTAACCACGCGGATTGCCTCGCGGTCAAGGTCCTTGTCAACACCCTTGGCGATGGTTGCCTGTCCGATTGAACCGTCTTTCTCGACGACGAACTTGACAATCACACGACCCTGGATGTCATTCTGCTGTGCAGATTCCGGATAACGGATGTTGTTGCTCAGCCATTTCATAAGAGCTGCCTGACCACCGGGGAACTCTGCCTGCTGCTCTACGGCAACGAAGATTTCCTCCTCTTTCGGTTTCACAACCTCGGGTTCGGGCTCTTTTACAACCACCTGTTCCTGAACAGCCTTGAACTTGTCGGCATCGTCGCTACCCTCCTGAGTCACGACACCACGGGCGGTGTTGTCCTCTTTCTGGGTCTCCATGTCCATCACCTCGTTCTTGACCTTGTCGGCCTCGACGATGGCGATCTGGGTTACCTGCACGGTTGCAAGCACCTCTTCGGGCACCTCGATCTCGGGTTGTTCAAATTTCTGCTCTTCGGGTTCCTCTTCGGGAGCTTCCTCCTCTACCTGCTCGATGGCGGCTGCCATCATCTTCTCGCGCTGCTCCTGAAGCTCAAGAGCCTTCTGCTCGTCGCGGTAGTCGGTGTATTTGCTGTAGGCAATAACCAGAATAACCACAACCGCGAGTCCGATAAGCATGTACAGGAACGCCATGTTGTGACGTTTGTCGCTCGCCTTACGGAGCTGGTATGCACCGAATTCCTTGTTCTTGTCAGCAAATATCAGGTCACGCCATTCGGACGATGTCAGATCTACATTTCTTTTAGCCATTTCTGTCTGTCGCTTTAAAGGTTAATAAATCTAACATTACTTATGATGACGGTTCTGATAGTCAATCACCATAATCGAATCGGCCTTGGTCATGTTGTCAATCTGATATTTTGAAATCGAGTTGATCTGCATTTCGTCGAGCACCGACACGAGACTTCCGAACGAAGCCTGGGGAGTGGACTTGATGATGATGACCGGTTTCTTCAGATTTTCATCTTTTCTGACTTTCGACGCTGCCTCGTCATAAGCGGCCTGAGCTTTCTCACGACCCTCTTTTGTCTCGAGGCTACCGAAACCGCCGTTGGCATATTTCTCCTTCAGCTTGTTGATTTCGGTGAGGACATCCTTGTTACGCTGCTGGATAATCTCGCGGATACCGCGGGCCTTTCCAGACTTCTCGTCGTTAGCAAGGAATTCTGATTCCTGAATGTTGTTGTGGGCTGCAATCTGTTCGGGTGTGTCACCGAGTCCTTCCGAACCGCCGGGCTTACCGAAGTAGTAATATACAACCGGAACAACCTTTCCGTTGACTGTGTCTACATCCATCGATCCGACTTTGCGCTTGGCGTCGAGGATGATTGTCACCGCGTCATCTTCCGATGCCTGCGACATGTTCTCGACGTTGTCCACTTTCTCGTTCGAAGGAAGTGCTATTGTCAGCGTCTGAGATTTGATCATTGTCGTACAGAGCATGAAGAAGGTGATAAGCAACATGTTCATGTCGACCATCGGCGTGAAATCCACGCGGATCTGCATCTTTTTCTGGTGGCCTTTCTTACCTTTGCCACCATCATTCTGTTGAACTTCTGCCATTTCCTTTTATTCTTCTGCCCCTTTCAGAGCCGTCAATAACGTAAATTTATTCATGTGGATCGTCTGAAGGTTGTCCATCACGAGGTGGACTACGTCAAACGATGTGTTCTGGTCTGCCTTGATCGCAACGCCCGTACCGTCCTTGATGGCCGATGTCAGGTTCTCGTTGCTGCTCTGGCGCATAGCCTTCATCCACATCTGGAACTCGTTGGGCTGGGCCTCGTTCTGGTTCCAGCTGATAGGAATTCCGGTAGGATGGTTGGGGTCGCCGTCGCCTTCAAGCCATTTGTCCATCTTCGTCTGTCCTTCGGGCTGGTCGATAAGGTCGAGATATTCGCCCATCTTCGCCAAAGGCACACCGAAGCTTCCGAGTTTGCTGAATGTGTACTTCTGCTGGTCTGTGAACTTCACAGGGTTGTTCTTATGCGTCTCATTGTAGATCTCGCTCACTTTGTCGAGAAGCGCAACGCGCATCTTCTCGTTACTCCAGTTGGCGCTGGTGTCGTTGTTCATCGTGAGCCAGACCTTGCCTTCGGGATTCACAAGCACCTGCACCACGTTGGTCTCCTGAACCTTCTCTGTCGATACAGAGGGGGGAGTGATCACTGTGGCCGGTTCCTTTGAAAGGAAGGTTGAGGTCAACATGAAGAAGGTAAGCAGAAGCACGGTCACATCACTCATCGCGGTCATGTCGATGAATGTGCTCTTCTTTGCTATCTTTACTCTTCCCATAGTTGCTATTAACTTTTATCGGTTGGTTGGAATGTTGTTCTTAGTCTCCGATTACTTGTGGGTAGCTGCGAAAGTTGCCACGATGGAGAAACCGATTTCGTCGATAGCGTACGAGAGGTTGTCGATCTTGTTGGTGAAGAAGTTGTAGGAGATTACAGCGAATGCACCGGTTGCGATACCGAAGGCGGTGTTCACAAGTGCCTCGGAGATACCGGTTGACAGCTCGGTTGAGTCAGGTGAACCTGATGATGCGAGGGCCTGGAATGACTTGATCATACCCATCACAGTACCGAGAAGTCCGACGAGTGTACCGAGTGTGGTGAGTGTTGCCACGATGGGAAGGTTCTGCGAGAGAGCCGGCATCTCAAGTGCTGTAGCCTCTTCTACCTCGTTGCGGAGGGTAGTGAGCTTCTGCTCCTTGCTGAGAGTTGTGTTGGCATCCATCTCTTTGTAGCGTACGAGTGTGTTGTAAACAACAGATGCTACTGAACCCTTCTGGTCCTTGCAACGCTTCATGGCTGCGTCGATGTTGTTGGCTGCGAGGTCTGCCTTGATGTCAGCGACAAACTTGGTGGTGTTGCCTTTGCCGGTTGCAGAGCTGAGGGCGATCCAACGCTCGATTGAGAGAACGATTACAGTGAGAAGCAGAGTCATCAGGATAGGCACGATGAAACCGCCTTTGTAAACTGTACCTGCAAGGTTGAGGGGATGTCCGTCGGTTGTACCACCTTCGAAGTTACCGCCGTAACCCATACCGAAAAGGAAGATGCACACTGCGGCTGCACAGCAGCAGAGAATCACGATGAACGCGTTCTTGATGCCGCGGATGTTGCTGATCTTTTCCTCTTTTTTGATCTTGGCGGCTGCGGTAGCCGCAGGCTTGGGAGCCATTGGTTTCTGAGATTCCATAATCTTACTGATTTTGTTTGTTGGTTTTGTTGGTTATTTGTTAGTTTGTTTGATTTATGGTTATTTCTATCTTGGTTAGTCCGGCTCGGCCACTCGGCTCCGCCTTCGATTTTGGGTTGACGCGTTCCTCAGTCCTCGATTATGAATCTGAGCATTCATGATGTCTGTCACGGTTACGTCCGGCGGCTTCTTTTCCCCATGTAGTAAAGGGACTCCGCCATTATCAGTTGCAAAGTTACAATATTTTTCAAAAAAATCAATAGACCTTTTTAAAAAATTAAGTGCTGAACCTGCGTTTTTGGTTTTATTGACTAAATCTGTAGCTAAAAACATGTTTTATAACATATTTTTGCTGCCTCGCAAAACAGGCGTGACCTGAACGGCCACGCCTGTCGATTGTACTTTATGTTGTGCTATTGTATCACTCGGCCACTGCTGCCACGCCGGGGAGCACCTTGCCCTCGATGGCTTCGAGAAGCGCGCCGCCACCGGTCGATACGTAGCTTACGGCATCGGCCATGCCGAATTTGTTTACGCAGGCCACTGAGTCGCCGCCGCCCACGAGCGAGAAGGCGCCGTTCTTTGTTGCCTCTACGATGGCTTCGGCGATTGCCTTCGAACCCTTGGCGAAGTTGTCGAACTCAAACACTCCGGCGGGACCGTTCCAGAGGATGGTCTTGGCGGGAAGGATTGCGTTGCGGAATGCGATTACAGAGTCGGGACCGGCATCCATGCCCTCCCAGCCGTCGGGAATCTCCATTACGGAGCATACCTGCTGGTTGGCGTCGTTAGAGAATTTGTCGCCGGCCACGCAGTCTGTGCCGAGCACGAGGTTCACGCCTTTCTGCTTGGCGAGCTCGATGATGTGGAGGGCGAGGTCGAGCTTGTCGTTCTCTACGATAGAGTCGCCGATCTTGCCGCCGCGTGCCTTTGCGAATGTGAAGGTCATGCCGCCGCAGAGAATCAGGTTGTCTACCTTGTCCATGAGGTTCTCGATGATACCGATCTTTGTCGATACCTTCGAGCCGCCCATGATTGCGGTGAAGGGACGGTTGATGTCTTTGAGGATATTGTCAACGGCCTTTACCTCTTTCTCCATGAGGTAGCCGAGCATCTTGTCCTGCTTGTCGAAGTAGTCGGCGATGACTGCTGTCGATGCGTGACGGCGGTGTGCGGTGCCGAATGCGTCGTTCACGTAAACGTCGGCGTAGCTTGCGAGTGTCTTGGCAAATTCTTTCTGGCTCTCTTTCATGGCCTTCTTTGCCTCTTCGTATGCGGGGTCGTTCTTGTCGATGCCTACGGGCTTACCTTCCTCTTCGGGGTAGAAGCGGAGGTTCTCAAGCAGAAGAACTTCACCGGGCTTGAGCTCGGCTGCCGCCTCGGCTGCCTTTGCGCAGTCGGGAGCGAACTTCACTTCTGTTCCGAGTGCCTTGGCTACAGCGTCGCGGATCTGGAGAAGGCTGAGCTTCTCGTTGACCTTGCCTTTGGGTTTGCCCATGTGCGACATGAGGATAAGGCTGCCGCCGTCTGCAAGAATCTTCTTGAGAGTGGGGAGCGCGCCGCGGATTCGTGTGTCGTCTGTGATGTTGCCGTTCTCGTCGAGGGGCACGTTGAAGTCCACTCGTACGATGGCTTTCTTGTCCTTGAAATTGTAGTTTTCGATTTTAGCCATTGCTTAAGTCTATATTTAGGGTTTTGTTTTCCTGTTTTATGCGTGTGGCCCGGGGCATGTCGCGGCATAGCCACGGGCAGCAACTGCAAAATTACAAAAAATAATTGGATTTATCTCGCGTACGTGCGGTTTATATGCTTTTTTTCGATAATTTTGCAGTCGCATTTCAAATGTTTCTCTCACTCATATCAACATCCGCACGGGCTGTCATGTGCTTGTGCGTATGTTTATTTACCACAATTTTAGATATTTTAGATATTTTGATTCTGTGATGACAAGTGATATTGACAGCCTCCGCGGGTTGTGCGCGGCGACGTTCGGTGCAGAACCTGTTGCAATGGAGGCTCTTGCAGGCGGGGGTGGCGACAGAAGATATTTCCGATTCTCTTTTGCGGATGGCCGTACCGTGGTCGGCGTGCTGGCCGACAACCGCGACGATGCTCGTGCGTTCGTCGGTCTCTCCGGAGTGTTCCGTGAGCACGGCGTTGCGGTGCCGGAGGTTTATTCCCATTCGGACGACTATTCCTGTTATATTCAGCAGGACCTTGGAGACTGTTCACTGTTCAAGGAGCTGTCATCGCCCGGCATCGGCGGACTTGTCGCCGCTACCATGCGCGGACTGGTCAAGATGCAGACGGTGCCCGGAGATGCATGGAGCGGGGTGGTGGCCTACAAACCTTTCTCGCGCCGTCAGGTCATGTGGGACCTGAATTATTTCAAGTATGAGTTTCTGAAGAACACCTCGGCTCTCTTTGACGAGGAGCGTCTTGAGGATGACTTCGAGGCCATGGCTGAATCGCTCTGCGAGATGCCGGAGGAGTTGATGGGGTTCATGATGCGCGACTGCCAGAGCCGCAATGTCATGCTCGCCCCTGATCCGGTCTTCATAGATTTTCAGGGAGGTCGCCGCGGGCCATGTGTCTACGACGCTGTCTCTTTCCTATGGCAGGCCAAGGCCGGATTCACTGCGGAGTTCCGCGAGGATATGCTGCGCCTGTACACCGGGGAGTTTGTGGGTGCGCGGGGTCTCGGCAAAGATTTTGCAGCTTTGATATTGCAGTATGGAAAGCGGATGGCTCTGTTCCGTACTCTTCAGGTGCTCGGGGCCTACGGCTTCCGTGGTCTCGTACAGAAACGCGCTCATTTCGTGGAGAGCATTCCCGGCGCGTTGCGCAATCTGAGTGAGCTGGTTGCCGATGGAGTGACGGACCCATACCCGGAAATTGAACATGTCTGCCGTCAGTTGGTTGAAGACCCGCGTTTCAAGCCGGAAGAGGGTAGTGGCCTGCGCGTCAAGGTGTTCAGCTTCTCCTATAAGCGTGGTTATCCCGAAGACCTGACCGGTAACGGAGGTGGCTTCATGTTTGACTGCCGTGGCATGCACAATCCCGGCCGCTACGATGAGTACAAGCCATTGACCGGCCGCGACAAGCCCGTGATTGACTTTCTGCGCGAGAGGGGAGAGGCCGATCTGTTCGCGCAGAGGGCGACGGAGATGGTATCGCCGACAGTTGACCGCTACATCAAGCGCGGATTCTCGTCACTGCAGATTGGTTTCGGATGCACCGGAGGCCGTCACCGCTCCGTCTACTGTGCCGAAGCCGTGGCCCACGCCCTCGCCGCCCGCTTCCCCGCTGCCACAGTCGAACTCATCCACCGAGAACAAAACATCCAAGAAGCCCTAATATCTAAAGCCTAAAACCTAAAACCTAATATCTAAAACCTAAAAATGAAGGCATTCATCCTTGCGGCCGGCCTCGGCACGCGTCTCAAACCCTGGACCTTGGAGCATCCCAAGGCACTTGTGCCCGTCGGCGGCATACCGATGTTGCAACGCGTAATATGCCGTCTGCGCGAAGAAGGCTTCGACGAGATCACGGTCAACGTGCATCACTTCGCCGACCAGATAAAGGACTTTCTCGCGCGGCATGATTTTGGAGTGACTATCGGCATCAGTGACGAAAGCGCCGCACTGCTCGACACCGGAGGCGCGTTGCTCAAAGCCGCCCCGATGCTTTGCCGCGACGAACGGCCTTTCCTCGTGCATAATGTGGATATACTCAGCGACGCGCCTATGCGTGCGATAATGGATGAGCACGTTGCTTCGGGGCGTGACATATCACTTGTGACAAGTCCGCGAGAGTCATCGCGCAAGCTGTTGTTTGATGCAGACCACAATCTTCGCGGCTGGTATAACCTTTCGACCGGAGAATACCGCCCGGCCGGGTTCACGCCCGCGCCGCAGATGGAGGAACGCGCTTTCAGCGGCATATATATAGTTGAGCCACGCGTCATCCCGACGTTGGCCGAATATTCGCGACAGGTGGGGAGCGCGAAGTTCCCCGTGATGGATTACCTGCTCGCCGCCTCAGCCTCCGGAAAAAACAATATCGGTGAGATTGGACTCGACAGTCTCAACCTCATCGATATCGGTAAGCCTGACACGCTCCGCCGCGCCGACAGCCTGTTCGGGGCGTGAACTGAAATCAGTGGTAGTGGTGTACGGCCTTGCGGTTGTGGGTGTAGAACTGGAATACGCAACCCAAAACGAGGCAGACCACGGCGACTCCGCCAAGAATCCATGTGAGTGTTATGCCTGTAGTGAAGCATGAGGCGATAAGCAGGCCGGAGCCGATGATATAACAGAGGATGGACAGTGTTTTCATAGTGACAAGTATTTAAATTAAAATTCAGGGTAAAATATAAGTCATGGAGAGTTTTATCTCTTCATGACTTAATAACAAATGTCCGGGCGTAACGGTTTAAATGGCCGTAACTTTGTGATATTACGTGCTGTTCCGTATCGCGCGGCGCGTCACAGTTCCGCCTCTTTCAGTTTCTCGGTGTTCTCGGCCACGATCAGACGGTCTATGCACTCCTGTATGTCGCCGTCCATGAAAGCGGCGAGGTTGTAGACGGTATAGTTTATCCGGTGGTCGGTGATGCGTCCCTGCGGATAGTTGTAGGTGCGTATCTTCGCCGAGCGGTCGCCGGTGCTGACCATGGTCTTGCGGCGCGATGCTATGTCGTCGAGATACTTCTGGTGCTCCTTGTCATATATGAACGTGCGCAGGCGCGAGAGGGCGCGTTCCTTGTTCTTCGGCTGGTCGCGGGTCTCTGTACACTCTATCAGTATCTCCTCGACCTGCCCGGTGACAGGATTTTTCCAGTTGTAGCGCAGGCGTACGCCCGACTCCACCTTGTTCACGTTCTGTCCTCCGGCACCTCCTGAACGGAAAGTATCCCATTTTATCTCACCCTCATGGATCTCGACGTCAAATTCCTCGGCCTCCGGAAGCACAGCCACGGTCGCGGCCGAAGTATGAACGCGTCCCTGGGTCTCGGTGGCCGGCACGCGCTGCACACGGTGTACGCCGCTCTCATATTTCATGGTGCCGTAGACTCCGTCACCGGTCAGCGTGCACACTATTTCCTTGTAGCCGCCCGCAGCACCCTCCGACATCGACGACACGGCGAGCTGCCAGCCCTTGCGCTCGGCATATTTCTGATACATGCGGAAGAGGTCGCCGGCGAAGAGGGCTGCCTCGTCGCCTCCGGTGCCTCCGCGGATCTCAAGCACGGCGTTTTTCGAGTCGTCCGGGTCTGCGGGGATGAGCAGCAGCTTGATCTGTTCCTCAAGTTCCGGAATGAGCTGCGAGCAGGCGTCGATTTCCTCGCGGGCGAGGGCGCGCATCTCCTCGTCGCTCTCGGCGGCGAGAATCTCCTTCGACTCCTCAAGGCTACGGAGAGTGTTCTCATATCTCTTCTTGACCTTAAGAATCTCCTCAAGGTCATGATACTCCTTGGTGAGGCGCACATAGCGCGGCTGGTCGGCAATCACGGCCGGGTCGGTTATCAGGGTAGCCACCTCCTCAAACCGCGAGTCAAGTCCCTCCAGACGGGACAACAGCATATTTTCAGACATAGAATGAGTTCAAAATTCCAATTACACCGCAAAATTACTAAAAAAGAGTGAAAAAACTTCCTATAAACTTTGTTTATTCACGAATTTAGAGTTAACTTTGCAGCCGGAATGCGTGGAGACACAAATTCCGGACAACTATTTTATTAACCAATTCAATAAACCGGCAAGTTTATGGCAACCAAAATTAGATTACAGCGTCATGGCCGCAAGCGCTACGCTTTTTATCCTATTGTAGTCGCCGATAGCAGGGCACCACGTGATGGTAGATTTATTGAAAGGATAGGTTCTTATAATCCGAACACTAATCCTGCTACAATAAGTTTAGACTTCGACCGTGCTTTGTATTGGGTGGAGACAGGTGCTCAGCCCACCGACACAGTTCGCTCGATCCTCTCCAAAGAGGGTGTGATGCTCATGAAGCATCTCCGTGGCGGTGTCAAGAAAGGCGCATTCACTGAAGAAGAGGCACAGCGCCGCTTCGACGCGTGGAAAGCTGACCGCAACAAGGTAGCTGACGCAGCAAAGGCAAAAGAAGATGCCAAGGCCGCTGAGGAGGCAAAGGCACGTTTCGATGCCGAGGCAGAGAAGAACCGTCTCAAAGGAGAGGCAGTAGCTAAGAAGAAAGCAGAGAAGCTCGCAGCCGAGGAGGCAGCCGCCAAGGCAGCTCTTGAGGCAGAGGCAGCCGAGGAAGCCGCAGCCGAGTAATCGACCGCTTCGCTAACAAATAAATCCGGAGTCGCCCCGCGACCCCGGATTTATTTGTTTTGCCCCCGTGCTGCCATATGGCGTGAACCCCACACATGTAGGGTCGCGGCATGCCGCGGCCGTATCGTCGGTATCGTCCCATCTCGTCGCCATCTCATCGCCGTATCGTCGCCGTCTCATCGTCCTATTGTCAATGTATTCCGCATAGACACTTCGTCATTTCAATCCGCGTCTGTCTCTCCGGACGGTGGGCCGCGGCATGCCGCGACCCTACGGGTTGGACGCGTGGCGGACGTGTTTGACGCGTGGCGGACGGGTTTTACGTGCGGCGGACATGTTTGACGCGTGGCGGACGGCTGCATGTGGCGACTGAACGGTGCGTGCCGGTTTTGTCTGAGGTAAAATGCGTGTGAATCAAAATGACCCTTATTCCTGGTATTTCGTATCAGATGAAAGATGTTCTATGATATTTAGCAGATGGAAGGTATCCCGGATTAAATGGAAGTGAACAAAGTGAACTGATTAATTCTTGGCACGGTAAATTTATTATTTTAATTTTGCGATTGCTGACTGCAACGCTTAACCTCGGTCAACGGCATAGCGGGAAGGAGGCAGTTGTGCTGAATAGTCAGCGCAGCATATTTTCCGGAAGCGTTTACTCTACGCTTTTTGACATTGCGAAAGCCGGTGTTTCTTCGTGAGGCCTCAGAAGATTGCCGTTTCTACCGAGATGGGCAATACCGGCGTATAGCGATGTGGAAAGCGTAACAGTACGGACCTCACGTTTCCTTTTTTTCAAATCAAGCTTCTACGGGGTCAAGAAGCTGCAAAAAATACCTATATCATGAATCTCAAATCAGTATGCATCCGGTCGCTGTGCGCTGTAATGCTCTCTGCGCTCCTATGCGGAACGCTCTCGTCGTGCGGCGGCTCAAAAAAATCAGATCACTCTTACAAACTCACACCAGAGACTACAGCGGTCAAAGGTGATTTGTCTGACTACTACGAGGTCGTGGACAAAGAGTATACTACAACCAATAATTATCGCACTATGATGGATGATTGGCATACCATCGTTGCGATAGAAATCAAGCGTACAGACAAGGAGTTTGATTTCGATTCGGAATCTACACTGCCTATGTTAAAAGAATCTGTGGGAATGACAGGCAATGCAGGTTTTGGAATTGAGATTATCGACGAAAACGGTAACGTCATTGCTAAATCTGCTGCAACAGACGGTGGCATACATGGTATGTATAACGATGATGACATGAAAGAGGCTCTTAAACTCAAGCCAGGTGAAACAGCTACTGTGCGCTGGGAAATTAACTTTGCCGATGACGACAAACCGGTAAAATTCCGTCTCACTTCTGCATATGAAAAAAGCGGATATGATGGTGGAAATACTGAAGCTTCGGCCAGCTCTTCTTCCTCGAACAATTGGGATGCGACACTCGATTCTTATGAGAAGTACGTAGACCAGTATATCGTGGTATACAAGAAAGTTCAGAGCGGGGACATGTCAGTAATGGCCGAAATGGGCAGCATGCTTGAGAAAGCCGAGGACCTGCAGAAAAAACTCGACGGAGCAGAGTCTGAATTGACCGCTGCCCAGGCATCAAGACTTGCCAAGATAAACTCCAAGCTTATGTCTGCAATGTAAACCGCCAACATGAGTTGAGGGTCTGAAAATACCCTCGACTCATGTTTTTCTGTTAGCAGTCGTGAATAATAAGATGCTGAAAGTAGTTGAATTAAATATCAAAAGAAATGAAAAAACTAATCCTTTTTGTTGCAGGATGTATGGCAATCATTCCTGCATGTGGTAAACCTGCAGCGGCAAATTCTCATAACTCTGCCGATTCTGCAACTGAAGCCGCTACGGAATCTGACAAGGGCGTCCGGGACACCCAAGACCCGACAACCCTCGACCTTTATAACCTTAAGACTCCGGTTAAGGTGATGAAGGAATGGGCTATATCTCATAGTGATCTCGCGGAGAATCCGAAACTCAATCCAACATCGCCCGATGCTGTCAAGGCTGCTATTGAGAAGGAAATTCTTGACGAGATGTCTGTCCGGGTTGTAGATTATGAATTTGGCTCCGATTCCAAAGCCAATGACTGGGTGTTGACCTATTCAGGAAATACCCCGACAGAAGTCAGAATGAACGGAATTCCGGGAACTTTCAACGTCAAATATGAGAACGGTCTCCCTACACAATTCACACTCAATCAACAGGCATTCCAGAAGGCCGTCGATGAAGGCAACATGTTTCTCGACGCGTATGATGTCGGGTTCGACAAATTCACCATCACTTACGACAAAGATGGCATGCCTGCATCTCTTTCGGGAGAGACAATGTCATTCTTCGGGGGAGACAAGTACACCGAGACTTATTCGGATTACAAATTTGATGACAAGGGCAACTGGGTTCGTCGTAAAGTAACGACACCCTATGACACAAAAAATCAGTATCGCTTCTATGTCTATTAAACCGGTATATATCAAGCTGGTCATGATTCTCGTGGGTCTGGCGGTGATGTCGAACGCATTCGCCGCCGACCCCGAAATCTTCGAGAAGAAAGGCAAATACGGGTTGGTCGATCCAGCCTCGGGTAAGGTTCTTGTAAAGGCGAAGTACGACACCATTTACCCGTTCAAGGGGAGGGACTATGCACGTATCATCAGGAAGGGAAAGCATGGTATTGTCAGTAAGACCGGCGAGTTCTATCTGCCATGTGAGTACAATAAGATACTGTTCCCGGTTTTTTCAGACCACGACGGGAAGAAGTATTTCTGGGTGAGCAAGGATGGCAAAATGTTCTACCACAGTTCTTACTCCACTTACTACTCCACTCCTTGGTACAAAGTGTTTTACGGACCCGACAAAATCTGGTACGCCATGAACTCCAGCGGTCTGTGGATGAAGGTTATGGACTTATCTACTGTCGCGTACGCGTATGACATCAAGGGTGACGGCCCAAAGCTTGTCAAACTTCCGGACAAATATGTGCTGTTCAACGACAAGCTATATTCTCCCGGCCCCGACCGCAAGGTGGTCAAGGAGGGTGTGACGGCGGCAGATACTGTCAATATAGGTGATAGGAGGTTTTTGAAGGTGTCATTGAAGGGAAATGACATTCTCCTTATTGACAGGTCTTCCGGTACAAGATGGGAAAAGAAAGGACCGGGCTTGAATGGAATGTATGAAACCAATACGTGGGGTGTCAATTATAATCTTTTGGTAGACGGCGACAGTTTTTATCGCGTTGAGCCTCTGGAATACGGAAATCATACTTTCTCTGTCATCACTAACCCGGAATATGGATTAAAAAGTGTAGTGTCGGGATCGCGGAAACTCATCCCTTTCAAACTCAGCAGCATATATGTTGATAAAATAGGCGATTATAAGTCAGGACCACTTTGGAGAGTGACCTTGAACAGTCAGCAGCCGCTTTTCGGGCCGGATCTTGAGATTCTTGTCGATGAATTGAGGCAGGCTAATGACAATTTTGTGATTGTTACCAAAAGCTCGATGGGCAGAAGCCTGTATGGAAACACCGGTTCTGAAATCGTGCATAACTCTCTCGAAACAGTGTATCTGAAAAATGGCTTCCTGATTGCCAAGACCGATGAGGAGGAGCGGGTTGTAGGGATGGGTGGCACGGATGATCTCAGTGCCTATGATTCTGTTTTTCGTTCTGACCAGGGAAATCTTACGGGAAACGACATAATCGTCAAAAAGGATGGCAAGCTCGGATTGTATGTCGAGGGGCGCGGGGAGATTGTTCCGCCGCAGTACGAAGGTTTCCGCCGCCAATGGGGGCACATATTTGCATTTATCGGTGATCAGGTCGGCCTTTATGACGATGACGGCAATCTGATTATCCCGCCAAAATACCGGAGCATCGATATTGCCAACGCGTATAGTTCGCCCAACTTTTATCTGGTGAAAACCAGGTCGGGAGGAACAATGTTGCTCGGTGACAAGGGGCAGACCATTTTGCCGGCAGGACAGATTGACAGTGCCGATTTCCTGGTGGGTGATGCCGGCAAATGGTGCAAGGTTTACAAGAATGGCAGAATGGGAATCATGAATCTTCAGACGAAGAGAATCGTCATACCCTGTGCCTATGAGGACAATATATTTTTCGGTAACGGTAGATGGCCTGACATGAAGATTGGTATCTATCGTTCCACGTCGACCGGTGAGTTGATAGAGATATGGACTATCGGTGGCAAGAAAATCAGCTCGAAAGCATTCCCCCGCTCTGCAAAATATTCCATGAAGTATTATCTTGAAAATCAGTTGAATGCCTCATTTTATTATGATTGAATGAGCGACAGATGTTTTCAGTAAAGCATTTGATAGCCCGGTTTATGCCGGGCTATTTGCATTGATGCAGAGGGGCAGCGGGATGTATTTAGGGCCACGGTAGGGGTCACGGTAGGGGCCACGGTGGGCCGCGGCATGCCGCTACCCTACGGGGCATGGGGGTGCATCGGGCGGGTGTGCAAAAAATAAGGCAACCGTGTGGTTGCCTTATTTGTAGCGGGATCGAGAATTGAACTCGAGACCTCCGGGTTATGAATCCGACGCTCTAACCAACTGAGCTATCCCGCCGTTTCCGTTTTGCGAGTGCAAAGTTAGGTATTATTTTTGAATTTACCAAAGGTTTCCCAATTTTTTTCACTAATTTTGTGTCAAATTATGAAGAAATCGTTAAAATCAAGCCTGATTCTCCCTCTGACCATGCTCGTGACACTCGGTTTCGCCGCGTGCAACACGGGTATCGAGGGGACAAAGGCAATAAAGATGTCGCGCTCGGAATTGCGCGAGACGATGCCGGGCGAAGAGGAACGTCTGGCCGCTCAGCTCACTTCCGACCCGCTGCGCATGTGGAGCGTCGGAAAGGAATTTGTCGTGGCCGACAACAAGGTCGCAGTCATCTTGGAACTGCCTGCTGGTGTCCCCGCTGACCCGGAGGCTGCCGCGCTCGCAGGCAAGGTGCTGCGCTATTCGGGTATCACCGCTCGTCCCACACCCGGCGGTGAACGCGTGGCGGTGGTCGAGTTTCAGGGCGACAAGGGAACTTACCGCTTCAATACTTCGAGGCGTCCGGAAGTGGCGCGTGCCTCGTTCACTGGTCTCGACCTGCCGATGCTCATTGACCTCGACTTCGTGGCGCGTGCCGATTCGCTCCTGCGCGGCAGGATAATGTGGACGCGCTCGCGGTTATGGTACGACGCCGAAGGCAACTATTTCGACGGGCGCAAATATGTCCCGGTCACCATAACCTCCGTGGAGCCGGGCACAATGCTGTTTCCTCTCTCTGTCCGCTTCATCGACGGCGACGGACGCTCCGCCTCGATGCTGATGAATGTCAGCGGAAGCTCCGGACTCGGTGCCGAGAGCCGCACGCTGCCGAGCCTTTTCTCCATGGTTGACCCCAAACTGCGCTATCCCTCGATTACGGCCGAGAACTGGCAGCTTATCTGCGACGGCAAGGTCGCGTTGGGCATGACCAAGGATGAATGCAAACTCGCTCTCGGCAATCCTTCGGATGTTGACGCAGGTCACAACTGGAGCTCCGTGATAGATGTGTGGAGTTACAAGGACGGCACATTCCTTCAGTTCCAGGATGGCCTCCTGGTTAACTTCAGACGTTGACCCTACAAACAATTGACCCACCAAAGTAAACACTGCATAATAACCGCCATGATTGAAGAAAATAAGGATATAACCTCTCTCACCACATTCGGAATACCGGTACGCGCGCGCTATTTCGCTGAATACTCATCGGAGAAGGAGCTGCTGAAGATCTCGCGCGACGAACGTTTCATCAACAGTCAGGTGCTGCATATCGGCGGCGGAAGCAACCTGCTCTTCATCGGCGACTACGACGGCCTCGTGCTGCATTCCTCGGTCAAGGGCATTGTCCGCTACGACAAGGATGCCGATACCGTCTACGCGATAGCCGGGGCAGGGGAGAAGTGGACCGATTTTGTGGAATGGACCTTGGAGCAGGGACTCGGAGGTGTGGAGAACCTTGCCGGAATACCGGGAGAGGTCGGTGCCGCGCCGGTCCAGAACGTCGGGGCCTACGGAGTCGAGGCGAAAGATGTGGTATACTCGGTGGAATGTTTCGACACGTTCACGCGCAAGGTGTGCCGCTTCTCAGCCGAGGAATGCCGTTTCGGCTACCGCGACAGTTTCTTCAAGCATGAGGGTAAGGGACGCTACATAGTACTTCGCGTCTCGTTCCGTCTGCGTCCCGATACGTTGGCACGCAATCTTGAATACGGCCCACTCCGCGAACTGGAGAAGACGCTCGGCCACACGCCCACAATCCGTGAGGTGGCCGAAGAGGTGGTGCGCGTGCGCGATTCCAAGCTCCCCGATCCTGCGTTGATTGGCAGCGCGGGCAGTTTTTTCAAGAATCCGGTGGTTCACAACGGCCACCTTGAGGAGATACGCGTGTTGACCGGCGAGACAGTGACCGGACATGCCGCAGGAGAGCATCATACAAAGGTCTCGGCGGCGTGGCTCATAGACCATGCCGGAATGAAAGGGGCGCGTTGCGGCGGAGCGCAGGTTTACGAGCGACAGCCGCTCGTAATCGTGAACCGTGGCAATGCTACGGCACGTGACGTGGTAGACCTTGCCGAACGAGTCCGCGCAGCCGTCAACGAGAAATTCCTCATCGACCTTAACCCGGAGGTCAACTATATCGATACGCACGTGGAGGTGACACTGCTGGGTACGGGTACATCAAAAGGTATCCCCGAGATTGGATGCTCATGCCGCGTGTGCCGTTCTCCCTTTGTCAAGGACAAGCGTCTCCGTACGTCGGCACTCGTGCGCACCATGGGGCTGACGCTGCTCATAGACCCTTCGCCCGACTTCCGTCAGCAGGCGCTCGCAGCCGGCATACATCATATAGATGCCGTGCTCATCACCCACAGCCATTTCGACCACGTCGGAGGATTGGACGACCTGCGGCCGTTCTGCGCGGAGCATGACCTGCCTCTCTATGTCAACGAGCGTACGGACCGCGACCTGCGCAAGCATTACGACTACTGCTTCCGTGAGAATCCATATCCGGGCGTACCGACATTCGACATGAAGGTAGTGGGCACGACCCCCTTCTACATAAACGGCGTGAAGATAATCCCGATTGAGGTCATGCACGGCAAGATGCCCATACTCGGATACCGTATAGGAGACTTCGCCTACATAACCGACGCCAAGACCATCGACCCGCGCGAGGTGGAGAAGCTGGAGGGAGTCGATACACTTGTGGTGAACGCCCTGCGCGACCGCGACCACTTCTCGCACTTCACCCTCGCCGAATCGCTCGCCCTGATCGAAGAGGTGAAACCACGTCAGGCATACCTCACGCATTTCAACCATGAAATCGGCCGTCATGCCGACCTTGCGCGTCGATTGCCCGAAGGAGTAGCACCCGGCTTTGACGGCCTTAAATTCAGAGTTTGATTGGTTGAATAGGGATGTAAATTGGCGTAAAAGGAATATTTTGAAGAAAAGATGAAAAATTTTTCAAAAAAATAGCTGAAAAATTTGGTGGAATGAAAAAATGTCACTAACTTTGCATCGCAAACGGGAAACAAAGCCACTCAATAGAGAGTGACTCCGAAAAAGAAGCGAAACGAAGAAGTGAGTTTCAAACCGGAAACGAGCGGTTTCGCAGAGAATCTTAAGTTTGCATACGGTCGATTAGTGTAGCGGTTAGCACGCCACCCTCTCACGGTGGAGACTCGGGTTCGAGTCCCGGATCGACTACTTTTTATCTAATCAGCGGATTATTAACGTAATTCGCTGATATTTTTATAATTAAGTGGATAAATTTTGCATCAATTAGGCCAAAAATGTCCTAATTAGAACAGTGGTTAGCTAAATTTCGTGATATTGGACGGAATAAATTATAAATAATTTTCGCGGATGTAGTACACATGTAGTACACGCCGCGAAAAATGTAGTACACCGTAAATTATGAAATATCCGACAGTTAGCTTCAAGTACGACCGCCGAAAGAAAGCGAGTGGTACACGCCCCGGCCTTATTGAGCTGGAAGTTTCGTTCCAACGAACGCAAAAACGCTTCTCCACTGGTTTGTCGGTCATGCCCGACCAGTGGGACGGCGCCAGAGTAATCAACCATCCCGACAGCCTGCATCTCAATGCCATGCTGTCAGCGGTCATGCGCCCGGTCGTTGACGGCCTCACGCGCCTGAGCCTCGACGGGGAGCAGTTCTCATGGTCGTGGCTTGCAGACCTCATGCGCGGCCCCGAAAAGGAGAGAGGCGCGTCAGTGAATTTCCGCGAATACGTTGCCGAAAAGATTGAAAGCCGCCGCGACATCCGCTCATCCACGAGGAGAGACCACCGGATCATTCTTTCTGCTCTCGATGGCTTCAAGCACTTCCGCACACTCGCCGACCTCACGCCCCGCCGCATCCGCGAGTTCGATGCCTGGCTCCATCTCAAAGGGTATAAGCAGACCACCGTCGCGAAATACCACAAAATCATGAAATGCTACATCAATTTTGCGATAGCCGACGAACTGATGGACCGCACGCCCTACGCCTCCGTAAAGATTGAGAAGGGAAAAGCCGCCGAGCGGCGATACCTGACCGAGGCGGAGATGCAGACCATAATGGATGCCGACATCCCGGATCCCTCCGTGGCCCGCGCACGTGACCTGTTCGTCTTTCAGGCTTTCACCGGCATGGGCTACGCAGACCTTGAAAAGTTCGACTTCGCCAAGTGTGAGCGGAGAGGGGAGAGGTATATATTCCGTCAGGAACGCCAGAAGACCGGCGAGACATTCTATATCGCAATCCTCAGCCCCGCGCTTGCCGTGCTCCGGAAATATGGTTACACCCTCCCGCTCGTCACAAACCAGAAGTATAATGCCGCCTTAAAGTCATTGGGGGTCCTGATTGGCAAACGTGTGACGTCGCACGATGCCCGCCACACGTTCGCCACATGGTGTCTCAATAAAGGGGTCTCCATGGAGACACTCGCAAAATTTCTTGGCCATTCCTCCACCAAGAGCACCCAGGTCTACGCTAAGATTGTTGACAAGACTATTGAGCGCGCATTCGATATGCTCGACGCATCAATATAACGACGACAGCTGTCACGGCCACACCACCGCACCACAGCAGCGCGGTCTCCCACCAGCGACGCTTCCGCTCCACCTCGACGGTCTGAACGTCCGTGCGCGTCCGGTACTCGGTCAGCGTGCGGACTTTCTCGACCGTATCGACGCGGAGGCGGTCGCGGTACTCCGTGTGCCAGCGGTCTGTCAGCACCGTGTCGCCGCGTATGACGGTAATCACCGAGTCGCGGACATGAACCGAGTCAACGCGGAGCCGCACGCGCTCCACCGTGTCGCGGAGCGTGACCGTGCGCACATCCTCGACCGTGACGGGCACACACTTCCGCGAGCATCCGCCGGCGAACAGCATCGCAATCACGATGGCTGCGAGATTTACGGCCATCCATACCCACCACCGCCAGCCTTTAAGGTCTTTGTACATATCCATCACTGATTGTCCGCAAATGTCACGACCTTGCCGTTGTTATACGTCAGACTGCCGAAGTTGATGCTGTCAAGCCTACGGAGCCATCCGGCGCGGAACACGGCCTGCGACGGCGTACGCTTGATGATGGATTCGATAAACTGCACCCGACGCGCCTTGATGCGGTTGAAGAATGTGCGCGGATCCTGGGCGTTAAGAGCGGCGAGTGTCTTCGGACCGACAATGCCGTCAGCGGTCACTCCGAGAAGCTGCTGCGGAATCTTGATGCCGTGCGCTCCCGAACCCCATACCCAGTCAACAAGGATATTCGCGAGGCTCTGCGACTTTATCTGGTCAGCTTTCCATCGGTTCCAATAGTGAGGTTTCATCACGCGGTTGACAACATCTGCGTCGGTCAGGAGCTTGAGGTCATCTACGTCGATGTCCCCGTCACCATCCTTGTCATAGCCTACTTGTCGCCATGTGGCGATGGTCACGCCTTTGTTTGTCGCTCCTCCCTTGTCGAGAGGATGGTTCACATATCC
>CAJTQV010000003.1:267306-268530 GCA_910578385.1 uncultured Muribaculaceae bacterium
AGCACCGCGAGGCTCACGACCGGAACGCCGATTGTCACCCCGAACGTCCGGCTGCACACCTCGGCCACCGTTACCCAGCATAGGTAATCGACCATCTTGTTGATGGTGCGCCGCATCGCCCGTGAGGTACGGATTGTCTCGCCGCGTGTCTTTGCGGCGAGTATTCCATACCTGAGGTCGGTCAGCACCAATACCATGCCAAGTAAAAGCCATGGTGCGAGGTGTGCGTAGAACCCCGCGATGGTCGCTCCGATGGATGCCATCATCGATGAGAATACATTGTTAGTGGTCTCTTCCATTACACAACACCTCCTTCCTGCGTCGCGTCGCGTGGCTGTGACAGTATCTCGCGTGCCTCGGCCTTGCATTGCTCGGCGTAGTCGTTGTACTGGGAGAGTTCGACGATGACAGCTTCGGCATGGCGGTCGCGTGCGTCGCGCTCCTCGTCGGTGAGGTTAGCGGTGGCGGGGAGCATGAGATCGGCGAACTTGCGGAGGATTGCAATCTCGTCATCCTGCGAGTACTTCCGGCGTATCAGCTCGACGGTCTTTGCGGAGTATTCGGCCTCGGTGTACTTGGGAACGTCGGCGAGCGGTATCTCCTCCCATTCGGCGGCGAGGGCTTCGGGGACGGTCACGTCGTGGATTTCGGGGTACTCTTTAGAGCCGACGCGGTGGAGATAATGGTTCTTGTCGCATGTGATGCGGATGAATCCGGGGATTTTTGAAGTCGTTGTTTCCATATTGGTTTTGTGGTTTGTGGTTTGATGTTATGCCGCTACGAACGTGATGTTCTTTTCGGCGGCGAGGGGAATGAGCTGCATCCATTCGGCAAGCTCCTCCTCGGTGAGGGCTGCTGCGGCGGCGTTGGTGGTGTCGCCGGTAAGCTTGGCGTAGACGGTGGAGGGGACAGTCCATGTGACCGGTGCTGTGGCCGTGGAGTTCTCCACCCAGTACCGCCAGCATCCGGCTTTGAGGGATAAGAGCGAGTCGCCCTCAAGATTTGTGTGGATGCCTTTGAGGTACAGTTCGGTCACGTTTTTGCTGCCAACTCCGAACGACGGGTAGGTTCTGGATTGCGACATATCAAGAATTCCGATATATTTTTTAGCTCCAAATGTGTAATGAGACCAGCTGTCATCAGTTCGTAAGGAATTATTGAGGATCTCACGGTAGCTTCTGACATATGTCACATTGCCGAGTGTATCGGATAGGTTGACTACCT
>CAJTQV010000004.1 GCA_910578385.1 uncultured Muribaculaceae bacterium
TTCCGCGACTCAAAGCCATTGGCTTTGAGTCGCGGAAAATTTATAATTGGTAAATACCTTAATGTTACTTCGTCTGTGCCTGTTTATTGAGGTCGGCGGGGAGCAGGCGCGAGCCGTAGGAGCATAGCACGGTCAGGGCGGCCATCACGAGGAAGACTATGGCGGTCGAGTGGCGGATGTCACCGAGTCCGACCAGCGGTGATACCGCTGCACCGAACACGTAGCCGCCGACACCCAATATCGCCGAGGCAGCTCCGGCATTGGTGCGTCCCTCGTTCATGGCTAATGTGTTGCCCACGGTGAATATCATGCCCATCGAGAAGAGCATCGGAAGGAGGGTGCATTCATATGCCCAGAAGTCCCTGATAAAGAATAGTGCCAATGCTTCGACGGTTGTCGCGAGCATAAGTACCCAGCCCCCGACCCATGCGGCTCGTTTCAGCACCTTGAACTTCAGAGCGAACATCGCTCCGGCTGCGGTGAACAGTGCGTTGAACCCCATGAAGAGACCGAACTTGAGTTGTGAGAAACCATATATCTCCTGCATGATAAATGGTGCCGAGGCGGTGTAGGCGAACAGCAGGCCGAGTGCCGCTCCCTTAAGCATGACATGCGTCATGAAGGGACGCTCTTTCAGCAGGGGCACATATTCGTTGAACATGTCGCGCAACGGACCTTTCTCACGACGCGACGGCGGAAGCGATTCCTTGTAAAAGAAACTGACCACAACCAGCAGTCCGGCCAGCCCTGCCAATACCCAGAAGATTCCCTGCCAATGGATTGACTCACCCAGGAAACCGCCAAGCACAGGGGCACTTGCCGGAGCGAATCCGTTGATTGCACCGATAAGAGCCATCATCTTCGCCAACGGACGTCCGCCATATATGTCGGCGGGAACAGTACGCGATAGGAAATAGCCGCCCGAGGCCCCCAACCCTTGAACGAACCTCCAGCCGAGGAATGCATGGATGGTAGGGGAGTAGACCGATGCTATCGCGCCGATGATGAACACACCGAGCGATATGAGCAACACAGGTTTACGCCCGTAGCGGTCGCTGAGCGGCCCGAGAAAAATCTGACCTACGGCCAATCCTGCCATGCCGGTTGTGAGTCCCAACTGAACGACCGACACGGTGCAATGGAAGAACCGCCGCATCGCCGGAAGTGTAGGGATATACATATCGTTGACAAACGAACCGAACGCGCTAAGCATCACCAGATACCCGATGAGGAACATGTAGTAGCCTCGCCCGTTGGGGTATTGCGCGGTGTTGGGAGCGGAAGCCGTGACCGGAGCGGAAGCCGTGACCGGAGCGGAAGACTTGCTGCCAGTGGTAGGGGATTGATTGGAATTAGTTTCGGGCATAGCTTACCAGATATATAGCGGGTAGATTGTGAGATAAGTGAAAGTGCTGAAAATCAATCCGAAGATGAAATAGCATATAATCCATGCGAGAGAAATCCAGAATCCGCACCAGGCGAGACCATTGTTGCGGTAACCGAGGCCGATGCAGGAGAAAACAGCACCGATAAGCCAGAACAGACCGCCCAGAATCGGCAGCCAGCAGAACACGGCACCCAGACATGCGAAAATAAATCCGATGGCGCCTATCGAATTGGAACTTGTGTTAGCCATAGCAGTAAATTTTAATATCTTACACTAAAACAATTCCCACCTCAAATAGGTTGACCACCCGCCGAATCCCGGTTTATATGTGAAGTTTTAGATTTTAGATTTTAGGCTTTAGGTTTTAGAGTGCATAATTTAGGAATGTCTTCGGTACTATATGATAGCGCAGAGTCGGAGGTACCGTCAAAGTGCCTGAAAGGCACTCGGAGATTGATAGCCGGAAGCATACGCGCCTGAAAGGCACGGATGCTTCCGGTAAGGAGATAATCGTATATGTGTCTGAAAGACACCTCGTTTCAATTGCCCCTACTTTATCGGGAAGATATGTCACAAGGTGTCTTGCAGACACATATCACATCACTTCTTTCCCGGAAGCACCCCACGTCTTTCAGACGAGGTGTGCATCCGGCTATCAATCTCCCGATGCCTTGCCAGGCATCCTGACGGTATCTGAACTCCTTGTTTATCTTAGGTTTTAGAATCGTTCGAAGCTCTTCTGCGCTTTTCCTGCCATTTTTGCGATGAGTAACCGGGCATCGGCCCGGTTGCGAATGGAAATTTCTGCGTGGCTATGGATTCCGTTAAATTCCATGTAAAGTTTTGGATGAGGAAAACAGGTGAAATAAAGCCACGCAGGAATTTTCTTTCAATCTGCTGCCTGTGGCATCAGATTTCAACGGAGAACAGGCAGGAAAAGCGCAGAAAGAACAGTCGGACAAACCGGGATTTGGTTAATATCTTTTCGATGTAAATTGCCATTGCGCATTCGCCAACAGAAATTAACAGTTTATACACATTGTATCAAAATTAGGCTATTCTTTAAAAAATTGCAATATTTTTTAAATTTTATTTTGCATTTAAGAAATAATTAATTAACTTTGGAGCGATAATCCTTGATTAACGAAAATCTTGGAAGCCTAACAAGCTGAATTCATACGCATGGGTACCGAGGCACTCATGAACAAAGTTGCTAAATCACTCGATTTCGAAAGCGCCGGATATATGCACGCTAAGCGATATGTGGCACACTTAAAAATAAGTATTAACAAAAAAATTTCAAGAGTATGAACATTCAGAAAATGGAAGAACTTCTACTTCAAGAAATGGAAGACGTGAAAGGAGGAGTCGCAGGAACAATAAGTCCCGTCAAGGGATGCCTATGCGAAAGTGGGGCAGGCCAAGGGACAGACGGCTCTGGCAGTTGCACCTGCACGCGGGGCGGTGCTGGACAAATCAAGGAGTTGATAGTGGTGCCACCGACTCCACCATGTGTTTGTCCCTCAGGTGCTCAACAATAGTGTGCATATAAGAATAACATTGCAGGTGCGATATTACATACATATATAGTGCCTGCAATGTTGCCAAGTACATAGGAAATACTGCTAAATTAAATTTTACAAATCTTTTGTAATGTTCATATACCTTTCCAATGACTATGCAATCAGGAATGAGAGCGATTGCTCGTATCTGATTCAATTCGGAAGAATGATTGGTAAGAAAGCCCAATTCTTCGATTCCTTTTGTATACCTCCATTCATGGGATACATACTTTCTCATATCGGAGATTATGAGATAGAAGAGTCTTTAACAAAAATTTCAGACGTTCTCGGCATTTCAGAAAATACAATTCGTCATTTTGTTAATCAATTAACAGATAATGAAGAAAGCAAGAAGTTTGTGGTGAATGAAGACAAAACAATTTATCTTCCGCCATTCCTGCTTTCAACAAGCAACGATAAGCCTAAGGTGAACGTATTGGAAGTTGACGACTTCGATTATAAGGGGGATTATGTGATTCGAAGACCATACATGCCAATTTCCATCAATCTTATGATAACAACCCGGTGCACAACTGATTGCATCTATTGTTATGCAGACAGATCTTTACGTCCCATTATGGATACAGACAGAATACTGACTCTGATAGATGAAATGCATGAGGCCGGGGTAATCAATATTACATTGACCGGAGGAGACATCCTGACACGCAAAGATTGGTCATGTATCTTAAAGAAGATGCGTGAATATGGATATTTCCCTTTTATTTCCACCAAAACTCCAATAACCGAGTCAGAGATTATTACATTGCGAGAATTGGGCTACGATGAAATTCAATTTTCATTGGACACCAATTCAGAGGAGATACTAAGAGAAATGGTTAAAGCACCGACAGGATATTTTCAGAGTGTCAAAGAATTTCTTGAGAACTCGGGAAAACATGGTCTGAATATTCTGGTAAGAAGTGTTTTGACTCGACTGAATGCTGATGTTAAACTTGTAAAAGATTTCTACGAGTTTCTTGCAAGTTTTGATGCCGTTAAACAATGGACACTAACCCCTGCTTTTTTCTCCAACTATAAGGCTGATGAATACAGACATTTAGAGGTCAATAATGATGACCTGAAAGATGTATATAAGTTTGTTCATCAGGATAATCTGAAGTTCCGAATCGGTCTCAACAAGATTTCCGAAGAAGGTTATAAACTGAAAACAACCGATAATGTCGAGGATTTTGTGAGAACAAATCAAACGTGTGTAGCGAATTCTACGGGATTATCAATTCTCGCTAATGGTAAATGCTCAGTGTGTGAGATGCTATATGAGGAAGAAGAGTATCTACTTGGTGATGTAAATTCCAATACAATCCGTGAAATTTGGAACTCGAAGAAGGCTCTTGATTTATATGCATTAAACCAGGAGGTTATAGAGGGGACATCTCCTTGCTCTTCATGCAAGGTGTTCTCGGTGTGCAGAAATGGATATGGCAAGAAAGTTTGTTATGTCGATATATGTAAATCAGGCAAATCACTTTCATTCCCGGATCCTCGGTGTCCAAAAGCTGAGGAATATGATATGGTATTTTAAGAAATGGTTTTCCTGTTAAGTCCTTAAAATTCACTTAATAAAAATTAAAGTTGAGTTCTTTGCTCTTTATAATAACCTAAGACTATGAGAACAAACATATTGCTACTTCTACTTTGGCTGACATCGTGGTTTGCCGTTGCCGGTGATTACGTAATCGTCTGCAATCCTCCAGGAGAAACGGTGAAATCGGGTCAGTGTGTATTATATAATGAAACCAATGACTCCATCGGTATTGCCGATATAAATTCAATAGGACATGTTCTACTTCCGGCTTTCGGTTACACTGCTGTCGAGATAAAAGCTGACGGTTGCTCTTCTATATTGATGAGTTTTTCACAGATAGCCAATCTTAAATCAGACACAATTTTTGTAAAGCCTTATGTAGAGCTTTCCGAAGTTATTGTCACACCTGACAATGTCAAAGATCTTGGAAACAGAATGTCGTATAGGATTCCTATGGCCGATATGGACAGATATTCCAATTTCTATCAGGCTTTGAATGAGATACCTCATCTTACAATCCTTCCAACCGGTGGTGCGTATTACCAAGGTGGAGACAAAATCCAATTCCTTCTTAATGGTGTGGCTACGACAACGGCTGAACTACAGACTATTTCCAAAGAGGATATCAACAATGTGGAGGTATACCGTAATCCTCCGGCCAAATATATTGCACAAGGTATTGAGACTGTGATAGATGTCAGGACGAAGTCAAATCTTACAGGTGGAAATTTCGGCTTAAATGTTGATCAGGCGTTTTATCCGGTAATGGGTAACAATAATGCCGCATTATACTATAATTACCGGCGCTCAAGATTCTCGGTGATATATACGGGCTTCATTCAGCATCTGAATAAATATCAGCAGAATGAGAAACTTGAATATGAATTTGACGGGGTCGAATATCTCAAATTAAAGACAGGCGAAGATTCACCATGGCATAAAGACAACCATGGAGTCGCATTCTCTTTTCAAAACAATAAACCTGATGATTATATCTATAACCTTGAAGTGGGCTGCGGCTGGAATCAGGAAAAGAGAAATGCCAAACAGAATGTTGTATCTGATAATTACGAGTTTGATGCAGTCAATTTTCTAAAGACAAGGTATAACAGATATACCGTCGCCAACTACTTCGAGAAGCATCTTGGTAAGCAGGATAAATACGGCTCAATAAATGCCACACTCAGCTATCAGCATTTTGACAGCAGGTACAATTCTTCATATCAGGAATTTCCGGTTGATGAGGCACAGGATATTGTAAACAATAGTTCTGCGTATAAAACTCGTCTCGACGGTGTGTTTGCAAGCGTATCGTACAGCTTTCCGAGGACAAAGGTCGGATATTTTTCTATAACCGCCTTGGATTCATATGACTACAGTCAATATGCCGATTCAGACACTCCTTTTTTTCAAAAGACGAATACATTTACAGGTGGGGCAAGTTGGTTCGGTTTCTGGAAAAAGATTCAGTGGTCTGCATCAATGCAGATTCGTGCAGAATATGAATTGACGACAATGCTCGATAAGCCATATACGACGGTGGTGCCATCACCTGATTTACAGCTCAGATGGCGACCGAACCAGTCTTTTTCTCTTACGGCAAATTATTCATATAGCTCGAATCTTCCATCAATAGCCGAGTTAAGTGAGACAGACCAATGGCTCGATACCAAGCTTGTATATCATGGAAATGCCAGATTGGTAGCGAGCAAATCGCATAATATAACTCTGACACCGGTATACAACAACAGGTATTTCGCAGGATCGATAGACCTCATCTACGTTTCAAACCCGGATATGATTTGCAGTCAATATATGCTGACTGAAAATTATATGCTGGAGACTATTGTCAACCTTGACAGTTACAGGGAATTTGCTGCGAGGCTCAATTTCAATATCATGCCATTGGGCAATAACAAACTTATGTTCTGGAACAGAATCAACTATGCAGATGTAAGAGGTAAGAATCCACAATACAGCTGGCACGGAACCAGATTCCAATGGATGTCCATGCTTGCATTGAATTTGACGAAATGGTCATTCTATGCGTTCTACCAATACCCGGGCAAGGT
Organism: uncultured Muribaculaceae bacterium; assembly: GCA_910578385.1. GTDB lineage: Bacteria > Bacteroidota > Bacteroidia > Bacteroidales > Muribaculaceae > Lepagella. Next base: position 6,571 of record CAJTQV010000004.1, read on the forward strand.
GATTGTGGGACAGACGGTGCGTCCGAGAGGCCAAGCATGGTATGTCAGTGCTTCTTATCGTCCCATAAGGGATTTATCAATCGGCTTGAAATGGTTTATGCCTTTCGGAAAACAATTCAAGGATAGTGAATACACCATCAAGGGTGCCCCTGTGTTTCATGAAACATCCTCAATCTGCAAAGATTACGCCAATTATGTGTCACTTCAACTATCGTGGAACATTTCCTTTGGGCGTAATCAGAACAGGGTCAAGGCTAACTACTACAAAGGAAAAGATGATGCCGGTATTTTGACAAAGTAACCAAAAATTTGATTTATGTCCAGATTCCGGCTTATCAAGCAGCATGACGGTATGCAGTGCGGTGTCGCGTGCGTGTCGATGATATGCAGCCATTATGACAATCGGTTTTCGATTCAACGGCTGGAGGACTATTGTCATGCGTCGAAAGAGGGTGTGTCACTGAAAGCGATTCATGATCTGAGCCAGGAAATCGGTCTCGACTCCATGGCCGGGAAGGTCGCACTTGATACACTGAAGGAAGTCCCTTTGCCTTGTGTGCTGCATTGGAATCAGAATCATTTTGTGGTACTATATAAAGTCAACAAGAACGGCACCCGCTTCTGGATTGCCGACCCCGCGAAAGGTAAATACATCTGTTCGGCAAATGAAATGAAGCGGCACTGGGTCGCTACTAAAAGCAGTGGCGAGGAGAAAGGAATCGCCATGTTCTTTGAGCCGACCGAAAAGTTTGAGAAAGCAAATGAAACCGGCTGTCATGAAAAACGGTCATTCCGTTTTTTATGGAAATATTTCTTGCAATACAGAAGGTATTTCCTACAGATTGTTCTCGGATTGGGACTCGGATGTGTGCTGCAACTCATCTTCCCTTTTCTGACACAATGGATTGTTGATATCGGCATCACCCATAAGGATATCAACTTCATATGGCTTGTACTTCTCGGTGAATTACTGATAGTATTGGGAAGAACGGCCACCGATTTTATCCGCCGGTGGCTGTTGCTTCATATATCGATGCGTATCAACATCTCGCTTGTGAGTGACTTTTTCATAAAGTTGCTGAAGCTGCCGATGTCATTCTTCGACACCAAACTTATTGGTGACATAATGCAGCGCATGAGTGACCATGACAAGGTGCAGTCGTTTCTGACAACCCAGTTGCTGAGTATCATGTTCACGATGATATCATTTCTTGTGTTCGGTGTGGTTCTGTTCATTTATGATAGATTGATTTTCCTTATCTTTATGGTTGGAAGCATAATTTACGCCGGTTGGATAGCACTGTTCCTTTCGCGACGCAAGGTTCTCAATTATGAGATGTTCGAGAAGCAGGCGGCGAATCAAGACCGGACCTATCAGTTTGTGACATCGATGCAGGAGATAAAGCTCCAGAACTGCGAGCGGCGCCGCCGCTGGGAGTGGGAAGATACACAGGCTGAACTCTTCACGGTAGAGATGAAGTCGCTGAAACTCCAGCAGACACAGGAGGCCGGCAGCATTTTCATAAACGAGATAAAGAACATCCTTATAACGGTGTTTGCCGCGACGGCCGTGATACATGGAGAAATCACACTCGGTGCGATGCTTGCCATCCAGTATATAGTTGGACAGCTCAACTCTCCCGTAGCGCAGCTGATGGCGTTCATATATTCATTGCAGGATGTGAAGATTTCTCTTGAACGCATCAACGAGATTCATGAACGCAGAAATGAGGAGACTTCCGCTAATCAGAAAATGAATTTCGGGTCGCAAAGGTCTATAAAACTAAGTCATGTCTATTTCAAATATGATATCCATGCTTCGGACGCGACGCTTTCGGATGTCTCGTTTGAAATTCCAGAGGGTAAGGTAACTGCAATTGTCGGAGCTTCTGGCAGCGGCAAGACCACCCTGATAAAACTGATGCTTGGCTATTATCCGGTCTTGGATGGAAACATATCGGTTTCCGGACACGACATCAGTGACTATAATCTGAAATGGTGGAGAAACCAATGCGGCGTAGTCATGCAAGATGGTGTGATATTCGCCGAGTCAATCGCCCGAAACATAGCTGTCGATGACGGCGACGTGGATGTTGAGCGGCTGGAACATGCGGCGAAGTTGGCCAATATCCATGATTATGTGATGTCGCTGCCACTAAAATATGATACCAGGATAGGGCGCGACGGTAAGGGGCTCAGCCAGGGGCAGAAGCAGCGCGTTCTGATTGCCCGTGCGGTCTACAAGAATCCGGAATTCATTTTCCTCGACGAGGCCACGAACGCACTTGATGCCAAGAATGAGCGGGCGATAGTGGAAAATCTTGACGGGTTTTACAAGGGAAGAACGGTGGTTGTTGTGGCACACCGTCTTTCAACTGTAAGGAATGCCGACAGGATAGTTGTGATTGACCAGGGTCGTGTTACGGAAGTCGGAACACACGCGGAGCTTATAGAAAAACAAGGTACATATTTCAATCTGGTGAAAAATCAGCTTGAATTGGGAACGTGAAGATATTAGTAATGGCTACGGATAAAGAAAATAAAGAAAGCGGAGGGCAACATCATGGCAAATCCGGCTCACATGACAGGATTGAACTGCGTTCGGAGAAAGTACGTGATATTTTAGGGTCCGAGCCTAATGTTTTGGTAAGATGGGGTATCGCGATAGTTACCGTTGTTTTCTTGCTGCTGATACTTGCTGTGCTGAGCATGGATTATCCCTATGGCAACGGGGAATCTATTTTTGGGCATATTTTCCTGAAGTAGCATAACTTCCTCACCAATCATATATTCTCATGATTACACGGGTGAAAACGGGACAAGCCCGTTTTCACCCGTGCCTACCGCCGTGCCGCCGCTAACACGGCTTTGACGCGCCTAACACACACAACCGGGATTTGGATGCTAGTGGATGGCTGTTGTGGTGGAGCCAGTTACTGGGATGCAGCAGGGGGTGAAAATTGATTTCGGTTTTTGAGGGATTTTTTGTAAATTTGCAAATTAACTGATTTTGAACAGATATGGAAACTTCATATTTCATGATAATCGACGGCCAGCAGGCCGGCCCGTTTGTCCGCGAGGAACTTAAATACCACAACATCAGACCTGAGTCAATGGTATGGCGCGAGGGTCTGGAGAACTGGGTCGCTGCCTCGGCTCTGCCTGAGCTGGCAGACCTCTTCGCTCTCCAGCAGCCCCCGGTATATCCCGGAATGCAACAACCCTCCATGCAGCAGCCTGTCTACGGTCAGGAATTCACAGCCCGACCCGCTTACGGTCCGCAACCCTCCGGAATGCAGTCAGAGCCGATTCCTCATACCAACTGGTTGCCCTGGGCGATAGTCTGCACCGTGCTCGGCTGCATGACAAGCTGTATCACCCTGATACTCGGTATAATCGGAATCGTTCAGGCCAACAAGGCAAACGATATGTACAACCGTGGTAACCGCGCTCTCGGAGACAGTGCGAACTCCTCGGCCAAGACAGTCACCATCTGTGGCCTTATCTTAGGTGTCATCAGCATCATAGGAATGATATTCCTTTTTGCCACCGGCTACTTCACGCACATGATGGCAATAATTGATGCCCTTGACTAACTCTCTAACAGGCAGTCCCGATGCTATACTTTGCAATGATCGACGGCGAACGCCGTGGCCCTTTCGAGCTGTCCCAGCTCGCCGAAGCGGGTGTGCGTCCCGGCACATATGTGTGGTGCAAGGGCATGTCCGACTGGGAGAAAGCGGAGGATGTGGCCGACATATGCCGCCACTTCAGGCAGCGCATATTCGACATGATGCACCCCTCGCAGGCACGTCCCTCTTCGTCGGCCTCGTCTGAACAACATTATGCCGCGCCCGCAGAAGATCCATATGCTGAGGTTCCGTTGAGATACCGCGAGATGGTGCGCCGCTCGGGTGAGGCTCCCGCTGGCTTCCGGTCAGATGAGCCGGACACTTCAGTACCGCCGACCCCGACGCTGTTCATATCCATCTTCCTGCTCTTCTTCTGCTTTCCGGTCACCGGTCTTGTGGCCGTGTATTACTCCTACAAGTCGCGGCAATTCTGGATGGAGGCCACACGCAGCGAGTCGAAGCAGGGGAAACCGCTATACAGCGACAGCGAGCGAGAGGAGTGCCGCCGTCAGGCGCACGACTACGACCGTCAGGCCAAGATGTGGATAGGAATCACATTCTTCTTAGGGTTGATACTTTACGCACTGGTGAGTCACAAATATTTGTAAAATCAATGGCGGGTACGACCCGCGTCAAGATATGTTGAACAACAAGTCAATTCTCATAACGGGCGGCACAGGCTCGTTCGGCAAGAAATTCGTGGAGGTGATTCTCCGCCGCTATCCCGACGTCAAAAGGATAGTAATCTACTCACGCGATGAACTCAAACAGTTCGAGCTCAAACAGAAATATCCGCACGATAAGTATCCGCAGCTGCGGTTCTTCATCGGCGACGTGCGCGACGGCGAGCGTCTGATCCGCGCCTGCCAGGGTATAGACGTGATAATCCATGCTGCCGCAATCAAGCAGGTGGACACCGCCGAATATAACCCCGAGGAGTGCATCAAGACCAACGTCAACGGCGCGCAGAACGTTATTAACGCCGCTCTCGCAACCGGTGTGCAGCATGTGGTGGCTCTCTCGACCGACAAGGCGTGCGCCCCGATCAACCTCTACGGTGCAACTAAGCTTACCTCCGACAAGCTTTTTACCGCCGCCAACAATATCCGGGGTAACAACCCGGTGCGTTTCAGCGTGGTGCGCTACGGCAATGTTATGGGTTCACGAGGCAGCGTCATCCCGTTCTTCATTGCCAAGCGTGACTCAGGAGCCAAGGAACTTCCGATTACCGATATGCGCATGACCCGCTTCAACATCTCGCTCGAAGCCGGTGTTGATCTTGTGCTCTGGGCCATCGAGAACCATCTGGGTGGTGAGATTTTCATTCCTAAGATTCCCTCATACCACATCAAGGATGTCGCCACTGCCATCGCCCCGTCACTTCCGCAGGTGGAGGTGGGTATCCGTCCGGGCGAGAAGCTCCACGAGGAGATGATTACAGCCACCGATGCGCTCAACACCATCGACATAGGCCGATATTACGCAATCCTGCCCTCCGTGTCTTTCCAGCATACACGCGAGGACTACATAGCCCATCATGGCGGCGTGCCTGTTCCCGACGGCTTCCATTACAGTTCCGACAAGAACACCGAGTGGGAGACTGTCGAGTCGATGCGTGCCAAAATCAAGGAGTTCGTAGACCCCGGTTTCGAAGTAAAGTAAGAACCGACGGATGGTTATCATTTACATCAACTGAAAAGAGATGAGAGAAAAACCGATTCCCTACGGCCGGCAGAACATCACCGACGAGGATGTAGCCGCAGTCATAGAGACACTTCGCAGCGACTATCTGACGCAGGGCCCGAAAATAACAGAGTTTGAGGAGAAGTTTGCCGCGTACGTCGGCGCTCCCTATGCCGTGGCGGTCAACAATGCCACCTCCGGGCTTCATCTGGCGGCAAAAGCGCTCGGTGTCGCTCCCGGACAGCGTGTGATAGTGACCCCGATGACTTTCGCGGCCTCGGCCAACTGCATCCGCTATTGCGGTGGTGATGTGACTTTCTGCGACATAGACCCGGAGACATACCTGATGGATGCCCGCAAGCTGGAGAAAATTCTTGAGGAGAATCCGGCCGGCACTTTCGCCGGTATTGTGATAGTTGACTTCGCCGGTTATCCACACAATCTTGAGGAGTTCCGCAAGATTGCCGACCGTCACGGTCTGTGGATAATAGAGGACGCTTGTCACGCTCCCGGAGCATGGTGGACCGATTCCGCCGGCAACCGTCAGCTCACGGGCAACTGCCGTTTTGCCGACTGCACCGTGTTCTCTTTCCATCCCGTAAAGCACATCGCTACCGGTGAGGGGGGCATGGTCACGACCGCGAGACCGGACCTGTTGGAGCGTCTGCGTCTGTTCCGCACTCATGGAATAACCCGTGACCCCTCGCTGCTGGAGAAGAACGACGGCGGCTGGTATTACGAGATGCAGGAGCTCGGATTCAACTACCGGTTGACCGATATACAGGCCGCGCTCGGAGTGTCGCAGCTGTCGCGTGCCGAGCAGGGTCTGCGGCGGCGTCAGGAGATAGCCCGCCGTTATGACGAGGCTTTCAGCGGCATAGAGGGTATCCGTACGCCGCGACGTACCGACGATATCTATCATGCGTTCCATCTCTACATCATACAGGTCGAAGACCGCAAGGGACTATACGATTTCCTGCGCTCAGAGGGCGTGCTTGCACAGGTGCATTACGCGCCGCTGCATCTCATGCCCTACTACCGTCGGGATGGTTGGAAAGAGGGCTCGCTTCCGGTTGTTGAGGAATACTACCGTCACTGTCTGAGCCTTCCGATGTTCCCGACGCTGACCGATGAGGAGCAGCAGTATGTCATCGACAAGGTAATCGAATACGTAAAAAGGTAATACGTTAAAAGACAATAAAACTATGAAGATACTCGCGATTATTCCGGCCCGGGGAGGCAGCAAACGCATCAAGCGCAAGAATGTAAAGGACTTCTGCGGAGAACCGATTATTGCCTATTCCATACGAGCCGCGCTTCAGGCCGGATGCTTCAGCCGGGTGATGGTCTCGACCGATGACCCGGAAATCGCGAGGGTGGCCAAGAAACTGGGTGCAGATGTCCCTTTCATGCGCTCTGCGGCGACCTCTGACGATTACGCCACCACGGCCGATGTCATATCAGAGGTTCTCGACCGCCTGGAGGTGAACGGCCACATTTACGACGCTGTGGCCTGTATCTATGCCACGGCGCCGTTCATTACAGCGGAGCGGCTGCGCGATGCAGCGGATATGCTTGAGCGCGGCGAGGCACAGGCGGCGTTCACATGCGTGGAATACTCTTACCCTATACAGCGGTCGCTCGCAATCGGCGAGGATGGTCGCATAGGAATGAAGTATCCGGAATATGCAACGGCCCGGTCTCAGGATTTGCCGAAGAGCTATCACGATGCGGGTCAGTTCTATCTCTCCACTGTGAAGTCTTTCCGCGAGTGCGGTTCGTTATGGGGTCCCGACACCAGACCGGTGATTCTATCCGAACTTGAAGTGCAGGATCTCGATACGATGACCGACTGGAAACTTGCCGAAATGAAATTCAAGCTGCTCGGACACACTGTTCCCAAGAAAAAACGTGGTCGCAAGAGCAAAGCAGAGTTGGAGAGCAAAGCTGCGGAGCCTAAGGCTCCGGCCATTGTCTTCGCCCGTAAACCGGTGACCAAGACAGAGACCTTCCCCGAAACGATGAAACTTGGCAGATATACCTGCGAGTCATACGCGGTGATGGATGCTGTAACATCAGACTTGATGTTGCGTGGCCGCAATCATCCTGACATCCGGAAACGAATGGTCAATGAAGGGGTGGTAAGCCGCGAGGAGCATGAGGCGTTTGTCGGCTCGCTCCGTTCGCGTCAAGATAAGGTGTACTATGCCGTTACGGCCAATATGGGTGACATAATCGGGTCGTTCAACATGGAGCGTACGGGCCCCGCGCGCATGGAGCGCGGCATATGGATCGACCCTTCGCAGTGGGGAAAGAACCATGCGCTGAAGATTCTTGCCCGTGCGTATGACTATTTCCACCGCGCGATGGATGTGGATGTCATCGAGACTAAAGTGCGGGTGGACAACGAGGCTTCCCATCGTCTGGAGCAGAAACTCGGAGCCGTCGAGGTCAGGCGCGATGAAGAGTATGTCTATTATGAGACCCGGCTCGCAGACTGAGCAGTCATCTGCAGGTCGTCGGCGTGTCGTGCTCCGTGCCGATGCCGGCAGTCAGATAGGATACGGTCATTTTGTGCGCACGGTCGCGCTCGCCGCTTATCTCCGTCATGATTTCGACTGTGTGATTGCAACGCGCAATACCGACCTCGGTCATCCGTCAGAGTGGCAGCATTCGCTTGTGGCGGAAGCCGGAGCCAGAGTGTTGCCCGTCTATGGTTCCGGACTGTCGGAATTTGATGCCCGTTTTATCGCAAGTCTTCATCCGGAAGACTTGGTTGTACTTGACAATTATTATTTCACCACTGAATACCAACGGGATGTCAGGTCGCGGGTCAAGGCTTTGGTCTGCATTGACGATATGCACGACCGGCATTTTGTGGCTGATTTGGTTCTGACCGTCTGCCCGTTGACACGTTCGGACTTCTCGCTTGAGGATTACACCCGGTTTTACGGAGGGGTTGACAGGGCTTTTCTTCGCGAACCCTTTCTTGATCCTGTGCCTCATCGCGAGCGTCCCGCTCTTCCCCGTCGCGTCGCCTTGGCCATGGGTGGAGCAGACCCGATGCATCTCACTGATACTGTCATCGCGGCATTGCGGAGCATTTTGCCCGATGTTGAGGTTGATGTCATAGTCGGGCAGTCAGTGGCAGTCGATGCGTCAGCAGGGATTCGCATATGGCGGCAGATTGATGCCGGAAGGATAGTTGATATTTTTGACCATGCAGACCTCGGCATCTTCCCGGCGAGCACAGTATGTGTCGAGGCTTTCTCGCGCCGTTTGCCGGTGGCAGCCGGATATTACGTAGACAATCAGAAAGACTTCTACCGGCATGGAGTATCGCAGGGCTGGTTCGCCCCCCTGGGCTGGTTGCCCGACGGCGGGGAGCAGATTGAGCACCGCCTTCGCCACGCTCTCCGTCACGGCATCCCCACGCCGCCCTCATTCGACTTCCCCCGGCGCCGCCACGAGCTTGTGCACATATTTAAAGAATTATGCGTTTAGTGTGAGTGTATTTGCGTCGGAATTATTTTTGGAAGGAAAGTAGATCAAACCTAAAAATGTATGAAAGATAACAACCGTTGTATGATAGTCGCCGAGCTTTCGGCAAACCATAATCATGATCTTCAGGTGGCGCGCGATTCGATACGTGCCATTGCCGACACGGGAGCGGATGCCGTGAAATTGCAAACTTATATGCCCGCCAGCCTTACGCTCGATGTGCGCAGTGAGGATTTCCGTCTGAAAGGAGGACTTTGGGACGGGCGTTATCTTTATGATCTTTATAAGGAGGCGTATACCCCCTATGAATGGCACGCCGAACTTTATGAACTTGCCCGCGAATGCGGTCTGGAGTGTTTCTCGACACCGTTTGACCGCGAGGCCGTAGACCTGCTCGAATCTCTTGACAATCCTGTTTATAAGATAGCGTCGTTTGAGGTGATGCACCTCGACCTGATTCGATATGCCGCACGTCTCGGCCGTCCGATGGTGATAAGTACCGGAGTGGCCTCTGTCCGTGAGATTGAGGAGGCTATTGTGGCATGTAATGAGGTCGGCAACGATGATGTGACGTTGCTGAAATGTACCTCGGCTTATCCGGCACGTATTGAGGATGCCGCTCTGTCGCTCATTCCGGAGATGCGTGAGCGCTTTGGCGTGAAGGTCGGCTTGTCAGACCATTCGCCCGGCAGCATGTTGCCGGTGCTGAGTGTTGCCATGGGTGCTGTCATGATTGAGAAGCATTTCATACTTGACCGCAATATCGGAGGACCCGACGCAGCCTTCTCGATGGATGCAAAGGAATTTGCCGCCATGGTCCGCGACGTGCGTCAGGCTGAGGCCGCACTAAATCCCGGAGCCGGACTTCCGGAGTCGGAATCAACCGAACGTCCCGGACGGCAGTGGAGCCGCTCGTTGTATGTCTCCGCTCCGATAGCACCGGGTGAACCCTTCACCCGCGACAATGTAGCCTGTGTCCGTCCCGGTTATGGGCTGCACCCCCGTCACCTCCCCGAACTTCTGACGCGCCGCGCGTCCCGCGCCTACCTTCCCGGCGAAAGACTGACCATGGCCGCTCTGGGTAAAGAGGATTTATGAAGCGTCCGCTTATTGGATGTCACTCTATGTCGGTCTGCTTGAAGTTGCCAGAAATCTCGATAAGGCTCAGCTCTCCTTTCTCCAGGGAGAGGATGTAGATTGACTTTATTTTGTCGCCTTTGCTCTGGAACCATATTTGGCATTCTTCTCCGTAGGAAGTAGTCCGGATTATCTCCTCCATGTCCTTCTCCGTTGCTGTCTTTCGTATTGACTGCTCAATCTCAGTGAGGGTATTGGCAGAGCAATCGTCGATGCTGAGAACTTTTACTCCGGATGCTTTGCCGGTGATCGGCAAATCCTTATCAATCTTGGTGTAATCACCGGCCATCATCATAAGGAACTTCGGTATATGCACATACTCGGCATTCTCAAGTTTACGATACTTGTCGAAAACCGGGTCAAGAACACCAGCTATCATCGGCAGCAGGCTCAAAGCGGCAATAGCCGCAACAATTATAAATCTCTTCATAACGGAATCATTTTACCAAGTAACGCACCCACCATCCGTTCTGTGACACTCCCAGCACACAAAAAACGTCTGCGAACCGCAGACGTTTTTTGTGTATCAGTGGTTGATTATAGGGAGTTTATTAAATCTTGATCCTTCTCTTTATTCTCTTCTTCTATTTCATCCAAGCCCGGTATGTTAACATACTGGATAGTTCCTTTTACTTCTCCGGTTTCATCAGGAGATTGAGGGAAAAATACAATTTCAAGATTATCTTTTATAAAGAAAATCATCTCTTCGCCATTCTCATCCTTGTTCGTAAATTTTTTGAAAGACTTTCCTCGCTCGGACTGTTCAAAGAATTTACTGAATATTACATGGAGCGGCGCATCGAGGTTTTGTCCCTTTGCATTCGTTATGGTACATACCAGCTCCGTTAATCTGCCTTTGGCATAAATTGGATTGAGCGAAATATAGTATGTTTTATCCTGTATGTTATATTCAAGACAAGATGTATTGACAGAATATTCCCATGACTCTCTGAGCGGAATCATATCTTCATTGACATCATCCCTATGAATGAGAGAGTTGCTGGCATATAGGGATTGAATAACAGAGTCAACCTGCTCTTCTGTCATTCCTATTTTGAAGCCTGAAATCAAATTGGATTCCAAAACAAGAGACTTCTGAGCTGATTGAAGAGCTGTTACGAATTCCGGATCCGGTTCTGCCGCTGGGGCAGCCTTTTTACTGTTGCAGCTGCAAAGTAAAACCAACCCACTCATTACGATGGCGAATAAAATCGAATTCTTCATGTGTTTAATGAATTTTAAGGTGCGATGTAAGAAAGTTTTATATCTTGGCGATGAAGGCGCCGCAGGAGTAGCCGCCGCCGAAGACGGTCACGCCGACGGTCTGGCCTTTGCGGAAATCGGCGCGGTGCTGGGCGAAGACAAGAGGAGCGCCTGCGCTGCCGGTGTTGCCGAGCTCGCCGATGTTGTTCAGGAAACGTTCATCGGGAAGTCCCAGCTGGTGTGCTACGTTGGCAACGATGCGAAGGTTGGCCTGATGACAGATGATGTAGTCCAGTTCCGGTGTCTTAATCCCCCCTGCCATCTTGCCGGCCTCGTCGAGAGCATTAATCATGTAGCGGCACGCGTGTATGAACACATCGCGGCCGTCGGGCATCGTTATGCCATCCTCTTTCGGACGCAGTTTCACTCCCTCCGGACCCTTGGAGATGTTGCCGAGTCCGGAAGTATATATTGCCTTTATTTCAGGCTCATCCTCGCCGCAGGGTTCCGCAGAGAGAAAGAACGCCACGGCCGCGTCACCCCACAGATGACCGCACTTCACGTCGGTCTCGTTGGCATAATAGGTGTTGTGCTCGGAGCATATCAGCAAGGCGCGTTTAGCTTTGCCCATGGCGAAATAACCCTCGACAACCTCCAGACCGTTCACAAACGAGGAACATGCCGAAGAGACGTAGAGAGCCTTCGCTCCGTCAATGTCAAACTCCTTCTGTGTCTCATGAGCTACGGTAGCCACCGTATCGTAGGCTGAATAAGCTGCCGAAACAATGAGGTCAACATCCTTTATGTCATAGGGAAGATTTTTCAGGGCATCGCGCACAGCAGCTATCGCCATGCTGTTCTGATTCTCATCGGCGGCTGCACGGGAGCGGGTGTGGATTCCTGTTCGTTTGACAATCCATTCGTCAGTCAGGCCGTTGATCGGCAGAAAGTGGGCGTTGTCAACTCGTTCTGTCGGTATATAGTAACCGGTGGCGTTGATATACATAGTCTGTAGTGGGTGAATGGGGCAAGCCGCCGGAGTTCTCGACTCCTTGAGATTGCACATTTTATTTAACAATGTGCAAAATTACAAAAAAATATCCATTCACCAAATTTTCACGTCGGTTTAGGCTGTAAAAATAACAACTGTGGTAGCGGATTCATCCGGTTCGGAGCTGAAAAGCCGCCGGATGTCAATATTAAGAAGGTTGAAAAGAGTGTGCCGGCTGTCAGAAGCCGTGGGGGATAACGCCTATTACAAACGCGTTGCGCATGACCTGAGTCTGCAAGTCGCAGGCTCGGAACGTACGGAGGTCGAAGCGGTAGCCTACCATCATGCCGGTGCGGCCGAAGTTCATGCGGAAAGAGAGCAGATTGTCTATGCCGAAGGCATTTCCCCACCATCCGCAGTGTGCAAGGCCACGGTGGTTGCCGAGGTATATCTCGTAGTATGTCTCCCCGTATTCGGGACTGAAAAAAGCGGATAGAGTGGGTATCCTGACCTCGTCAACGATTTCAACCGGCAAGCGCCCTATCCGGAATTTACGGCTTACAGAAGCGGCAACGTCGATTCCGGCTGATGCGAGTGCTGTGACCGGGTTGTTGCCGTTGCGTGACAGATAGAGTGCGCCGCCGTACAGGTCAATCATCGGGCCGACAGTGACCTGCCAGTCGCGGGCAAAACGATGCCGCCAAGACAGTCCCCAGTTGAAGCGTGCTGTCAGCCCGTACATCACTGCGGTCTTGGCCGGATTAAGCATATCCTGGAAATTGACAGCTGCCTCGAAGCGCATCACGCAGCGGTCTGACCAACGGTTGAACGACTTGGTCCAGCTCCCGCTGATGGCATAATCCATCCCGGTGTAATAGAGTGGAGACAGATATGTGGAAAGGTCGCGTGCTCCACCGATCTCGATGCTGTAGATTGAAGTGACAGGCCTGTTCTCACAGCACTCAGATTTCTCACACTTGCCCGGGGCGCACTCCGCTTCAGCGACTGCTGTCCGGGCTGTCGCTGTCGTGGCCGCAAAAATGAGAGCGGCAGCGGCTATGTGCTTAATCCAGGCCATCGAAGAGGGAGGGTTCGGTAGGGGGTTGCTGGTCAGTCTGGTCCGACAGGTCAGACAGGTCAGACGAGTCGGACTTGTCGGACTGGTCAGACGAGTCTGACAGGGCAGACTGTTCCGACTGTTCCGGAAGGTTGGAAATCTCAGGGGCTTCTTCCGGCTGAGGTTCCGGCTCGGGGGTGACATCCTCTATCGTGGCGAGAGTGTACTGGGTCAGACGCTTGCCTTTGGCCTTGAATGATTTCAGTCCGATAAACTCTTCGGCATCAACCTCCACAGCGGGGCGTACTTCGTCAGCCCCGCCGAATGTCATCAGCAACTGTGCATGTGGCTTGTCCGTCAGAAGCAGTATGTCGCCTCCCTCTTCGCCTCCCACAAACCGTTGGGGTTTCGCGCTGACCTCGAATTTGAAGCGTTTCAGATAGGGGAAACCGAGCGCGTTGTCGAACAGAGCGAGAGTCCATTCCTTCTCCGGGTCGAATTTCTCGATGCGGAGTATGTTGTCCTCGTAATGGTTCGTGTCGGAATATGAAGAGGTGAAATACTCTCCGTTCTTTGTGATTACCAACACCTTGTCATCCCCCTGGAATATGCCGAGACTTTCGCCGCGACGGTCGTAGTTAAGTCGTATGACATCGCGGTCAAACCATACCTCGCGGCCACCCAATGTAGAGGAGCCACGCTTCTCAAGACATATGCTCTTCACCCGGAATTTAGTGACAAGATTACCGAGTGATTCCTTACCCTTTATGAGCTGGTCGGCGAAGTTTATGGTCAGCTCGGTGTTGCGCGGGCGTCGGCCGAGTGCGTTCGGTTCGTCAGCTAATGATACACGTACTGTCTCCGCCTCTCCGTTGGGATTGGCTGTGAGCCATTCTATACGTGAGCCTGCAAGCCCCTTGGTGATGTCGTAATCCTTCTCGCGCGTGAGACCCGTTATGAAGAACCTCTTCATGTAATAATTGCCACCCTTTCCGTTGCGGTAGATTACATTGTAGATTGTGCGCCGGTCATTCTTTTTGAAAATGCCGAGGTGTATAATCTTGTTGCTCTTGCTCTTGCCGACATAGAGCTTGTCGGCTACGCGCACTATCTTATACGTGCCGTCGCGATATATCACAAGGATGTCGTCTATGTCGGAGCAGGTGAAGAGGAATTCATTGTCTTTGAGAGATGTGCCGATGAATTGTCCCTCCGCGTCGTAATAGAGCCGGCGATTGGCCTCTGCTACCTTCGAAGCCTCGATTGAATCGAAGTTGCGGAGCGTGGTGAGGCGCGGGAAATGCTCTCCATATTTCTCTTTGAGGTGCATGTACCACTTCTCGGTGGTCTCGTCGATATGCTCTATGTCGTGTGACAGGCGTGCTATCTCGGCATCGAGACGTGCGATTTTCTCGTCGGCCTTGCTGGAGTTGAATTTCAGTATGCGGGCCATCTTTATCTCCCACAGACGGATAAGGTCGTCATCCGTTATCTCGCGGAAGAATGAGGGCTTGAACGGTTCGAGCAGCTCGTCAACACGGCGTATGGCACGCTCCATGTCGGCCGCCTGCTCAATCTCGCGGTCCTTGTATATGCGCTGTTCGATGAATATCTTTTCGAGCGAAGCGAAAAGCTGGCTCTCGCGTGCCTCTGCCAGTGCGATTTCCAGCTCACGACGCAATATGTCGCGGGTGCGTGTCACCGAGTCGCGCAGCAGTTCCGTCACGGAGAGGAACTCCGGCTTGTTGTCGCGTATAACGCAGCAGTTGGGCGAGATCGACACCTCGCAGTCGGTAAAGGCATACAGGGCGTCGATGGCCTTGTCTGAGCTTGAGCCGGGAATGAGATGCACCACGATGCGAGCCTCTTTCGAGGTGTTGTCATCGACCTTGCGCACCTTGATTTTCCCTTTCTCCATTGCGGAGAGGATTGAAGCAATGAGCGTGGAGGTGGTCTTGCCGAACGGCAGCTCGGTAATTACAAGCGTCTTGTTGTCGATTTTCTCAATCTTGGCGCGTACCTTGACCGAACCGCCACGCGCACCGTCGTTGTATTTCGACGCATCCATAAGGCCGCCGGTCTGGAAGTCGGGCAGCAGCTTGAACGGACGGTCGTGCAGGCAGTCGATGGCCGCGTCGATTATCTCGTTGAAATTGTGGGGGAGAATCTTCGACGAAAGACCAACCGCGATACCTTCCACACCCTGGGCGAGAAGAAGAGGGAACTTCATGGGGAGAGTCACCGGTTCCTTGTCGCGGCCGTCATAGCTGGGTGTCCACTCCGTGATTTTTGGGGAGAAAGCGGTCTCGATGGCGAATTCCGACAGACGTGCCTCGATGTAACGTGGTGCTGCGGCGGAGTCACCGGTCAGAATGTTACCCCAGTTACCCTGTGTATCAACCAGAAGCATCTTCTGGCCGAGTTGTACGAGTGCGTCACCGATTGAAGCGTCACCGTGCGGGTGGAATGCCATGGTACGTCCCACGATGTTGGCCACCTTGTTGAAGCGGCCGTCGTCGAGACGCTGCATGGTGTGCAGGATGCGGCGTTGCACAGGTTTGAGGCCATCCTCGATGTGCGGGACAGCACGTTCAAGAATAACATATGAGGCATATTCCAGATACCAGTCGCGGAACATGCCCGAAAGCACGGTTTTTCGGTCAGTCGGAAGCATTTATAGGGTAAGAAGATTTTTGTCGGTTTGTCAGAAGAGCGGGAGGGTAGAGGTGGAGTCGATGAACTTGCGCTTGAAGTCGGCATCGGACATGCACAGCATCACGATTCCCTGGATGAAAGTGATTGTAGCCCATGCGCCGCAGGTTATGAGGCTGAGCAGGATGGTGATGAAGCCGCCGGCAGTCTTGCCGAGTATGAAGTACTGGACACCGAGAGAGCCGAAGAGCATGGCCATGATTCCGCAGAGAGTCTTCTTTGAGCTGACCTCTGAATCAGACATCTGGCCGTAACCCTGCTGGTGATAGATTTGCATCAGCTCAGGGTACGAATAGAGCTGGCGCCAGTCAAGTCCGTCGGTGCTGACGGCGATGTTGGGATTGACATCATAGGCGAATACCTGATGTGCCTGCATCGGGCCTATCACCTGGTTGTTTATTTTGAGAAAATACTGCATGGGATAATTTTTTGATGACTATTCAGAAATCGAGTTTGGCGATGCGTCGTGCCTCGGCAAGCGAGGCATGTTCATCATCGCCCCAGTTGGCGAACGGGTGTATGCTGATGCCGCCTCGGGGCATAAAGCGTCCCTCAACCTCGATGTAGCGGGGATCCATCAGCTTGCGCAGGTCTTTCATGATGATGTTCACGCAATCTTCGTGGAAGTCACCATGGTTGCGGAAACTGAAGAGATAGAGTTTCAAGCTCTTGCTTTCCACCATCCGTTCGCGGGGAATGTAGGATATGTATATATGGCCGAAGTCGGGCTGACCTGTCTTCGGACAGAGGGTAGTGAATTCCGGGCAGTCGAAACGTACCACATACTCGTTTCCGGGGTGCTTGTTCTCGAATGTCTCAAGCACTTCGGGATTATAGTTGTCTGAATATGTTGTACCCTGGTTGCCTAAGAGGGTCACGCCCTCAAGTTCCTTGTCTGTTCTCATTTCAACTTATGTATGTTTCGAGAAGTTTGATATTGTGGCGTGGCGATATTGTCACACCGGGAGCCGATGCGGGGATGAGCACCGTGTTGCCACGGCGCAGACGGATAGTGTCGTTGCCGCAGGTTATGTCTGCCTCGCCGTCGGCGGCCACAAGAATCACGAACGTGTCGCTCTCGGTGTAATCTCTTATGAATTCCGTGTCGGTCTCCAGAATGTTGGTGGTGAAGAAGGGAGATCTCACCACATTGACCGGTATGTCGCGGCGGTGGGTATATTCCACTGCCTGACCCTCGGTGTCATTATAGTTTATGGCATCTTTGGCGAGATCGATATGAAGCTCCCGCTCGTTGCCGTCGCGGTCCTTGCGATGATAGTCGTATATGCGGTATGTCACGTCGCTTGTCTGCTGTATCTCAATCACGAACGCGCCGGCCCCGATGGCATGCACGCGTCCTGCCGGGACAACATAGACATCGCCGGGCGAGACATTTATATAGTTCAGCACATGTTCTATGCCCTCCTTCTCAAGAAGACCGTCGAGCTCCGCAGGATTTATCTCGCGGTTGAAGCCGTTGGCTATGCGGGTACCTTTTTCTGCGCTGACCACATACCACATCTCGTTCTTGCCGTTTGTGTGTCCACGTTCGATGGCGAGCTTGTCATCGGGGTGAACCTGCACCGACAGGTCGGTTGACGGGTCTATGAACTTGACCAGCAACGGAAAACTGTTGCCGAATTTTGTATAATTGCGTTTGCCGAGCAGCGATGCGCCGTGGCGTTTTATAAGTCCTGTAAGTGCAAGTCCGTCATCAGGTCCACCCTCCACTACGGATTCAGAGCCGGTCACACCGCTTATTTCCCAGCTCTCGCCGACTTCCGACAGCGATGAACTGAGACCTTTGAAAGGGATGATGCGGTCGCCTCCCCAGATGGTGGTTTTAAGAATTGGTGCGAATTTCCACATGAGAGTCAGATTCCATATAAACCTCTTCGCGAAGAAGGGTGTTTTATTGGTAAGTAAGTGATAAATTGAGAATGTGTGGCACCCTTGGAACCGGTATGCCGCTTATTTATCAATTTACAAAGATAATAAAAAAAGATGGCTTTGATATTATAAAACTTAAAAATTTAAGATATGAGTGATAAATTAGACACAGCGGAGCGTAGAGAGCTCCCTGACGATGTGTTCGGCTTGCCCGAACGCCGAGAATATCCCATGCCCGATGCCGCGCACGTACGCGCCGCCGAGGCTTATTTCCGTTACTGTCCGGAGGACCTGCGCCCGGAGTTGGCACGCAACATACTGAAATTCGCCGCCCGCTACGGGGTGGATGTCGAAAGCCCGGTCATCCGTGCCTACGCCGGCTGACGTATAACACGACGACAGACACGGGGCATATCCGGAATGGTTCCGGGTCTGCCCCGTGTCTGTTGTCGTGTTCAGTAGTCGGGTGGTCCGTCAATTGAAAACCGCTTTGCGGATTTTACCGTTCCGGCGGATTATAACGGTTTCTCCACGTGAGGGATGCCTCAAGCGTATGCCCTGAAGATTGTAATACTCGGTTTCAGCAGATTCGCTTGCATTGACCGAGTCCACCCCTGTATCTGTTGTTCCCGTCACACTTACATTGTTTACGAAAATGTTGAAGCGGAAAGCGGGGCTGCTCGCGTGTATGCCGACACACCACTTGCTGTCTGTCTGAGGGTTTTCGGCCGGAAGCTTGACTTCAGAAGATATTGTCTCGAAATCAGTATTGTGTACGTAATTCTCGCGGCTCAGTACTTCAAGAGTCATTGCATCGGGTGTCTGTTCCCTGCCGAGGAATATTTCGAAACTTTCCGCGTCAGACTCTGTGCGTACTCCTACCGAGACGGAGACGTGTGTGCTCTCTCCGAAATCGACAAGGGGAAGTATCAGCCAGTCATTGGCATCATTGGCCTGGTTATAAGCATATTTGAATGCGCCTCCATATCCGGTGGTGAATGACCATATGCCGAAGTTGTAGTCCTGCGTGTCATTGGGGTCACGGTCTCCGTTCAGGTCAAAAGCGACACAGCGGTTGAAGTTGTCGAGTGTGGCCGGGAAGTTGAAAGGAAGGGTATATTCGTCCGCGACGGGAGGCTCGGCAGCTTCGCCAGTGATAGAGATGTCTTTTATGTCAAGCGTGTTCATATTGGCATCGCTGTAGGCGTGTATACCTAATGCCCATATATTGCTGTCGCCTTCAGGCAGCTCTATTTCAGCCGTCAGTGTCTTGTAGGCCGGGTCTTTATAGTTTTCTTCCTTGATTACCGGTACGGTCATGGCTTCCACTGTCCGCTCCTGACCCAGAACCAGTTCGAAATTCTCGTTGTATCCGCCGGCCTTGACGCTGATGGACACGGTTACTTTGCTGTTTGTGCCGCAATCTACGAACGGGAGTATGATCCAGTCGTCAGCAGGCATGGAGGCATCGCTTGAGTATGTGAAGCGGAAAGCGTTGTCCTGCACTGACCATGTGCCGTTTGTCCCGTTGCCGTCATTGTTCAGGTCAATCACGATGCACTCTTTGAAAGTCGCATGGTCCGGTTCGAATTCAAAGGGGAGGGAGTATGTGTTGTCTTGGGCAAAAGCTGTCCCTGCGCATATCCCTGCCAACAGCAGCGACATGCTTTTTCTGATAGATATAGTCATAGGTGTGGATTGAGGGTTGAACTCTTATTGTCAGATCACGACCTTGGCTGAATTTGTACCGGTCTTCACGATATAGATTCCTGCGGGCAGTGTTATCTCTGAGTCAGATGCGCCCTCGAATACACATGCTCCATCTGTGGAATAGACGCGTGTGTCAAGACCTTCGGCATTGCTTATGCTGATTCTGCCGGCTGCCACGCGGATATCGATATTGCTGCCGTCGAGGTCCGTGCTTCCGATTCCTGTTGTCTGACCGATTACTCTCTTTGGAGCGTTGTATGCGTAGTTTGTGGCCCTTACTGTGGTCAGGTCTCGGTAGTCGTCGTAATCCTCGCGGACGGCACGTACCTCGTAGGCATATGTGTAGTCGGTATCGGTGTCTCCGCTTGTGTCGATAACAAATGAATTCTCTTCGGTCTGATAGATAGCGGCACCGTAGTCAACGGTCTCACCTTTCTTCATGTTGACTGAAACCTCGAAGTTGTTGATCCAGTATGAAGAGTAACCTCTCCCGTAGAACATGACACGCGTCCGCTCGGGGCATATGCCATTGATCTCGTCAATCTCATCGGGGTCTGTGTAGTCGGCAACATCGGGGAACGCACAAGCCTCCTCCACTGTCTTGAAATTGGTGGTCGAGAGTGTGTAGTGATGGTCGAGGGTGGTGATGGGCTTGTAGTCGATGTTTGTCGGGTCAGACCAGTTGGTGTTCCAGGCCCATATGCAGAAGCCTCCGCTCACGCTTACAGCCTCGGCGGCAAGCGACGCGCTCACGTTGACGGTCTTGTCGGAAAGATTGGTCAGGTCATAGTCGGGCGATACCATGTACGCGCCTCCGAAAATGTCCGAATTGTCACTGCCTGCGAAATAGTTGAAAGTATCGATACCCATGGCGTTGCCCATGTAGAGCGGTGAACGCACCCACCAGCCGGGGTTGTCTGGCAGATAATCCCACAGTGCCCCACGCTCCTGATGGTTGTTGATGGTTCCTTCAGACTCGATGTGGCTGAAATCTGAAGATGCAAGGACGAATCTGCCATCTTCCTGAGCTTTGTGCATCTTGTAGACGATGACCTGAAAGTACGTGCACACCTCTGAATCATCGTATGTCCATTCGATTGTGGTTTTTCCGTTTTCTGAAACCTCAGAAGTGATTTCCGGAGTGGGCATCCAATAGGCTTGCGCTCCTGTGGCGATTGCCGCCATTGCGAGACCAAGAGATAATTTCTTCATTTTCGTGTTTATTAAGGTGAATACTGTGTAAAGTCCGTGCATAATGCTTGAAACCCTACTTGAAACTGTTGAGCCAGATGATTTTAGAATAGTTGACGTCAGTGTGTCTAAAAGATAGGATACAGGTTGCTTCTGTTCCTTTTGTCTGTCTGCGCCGTAAAGATAGGTGCTATTCGCGGACTTTTGCTTAACATAGATTCAAAAAGTAAGATTTTGTGGAAATTTAGACAAAATGAGTGGTTTTGCAGTTTAGCCCGCCTCTTGTGTATGGTATATGGCGAGCGGCCGTTCCACAATGTCGGTGGAACGGCCGCTTTTGTCATTGAGCGTATTATGTCTATGTGCCGTTAACAGTATCCGATTTCATGTCCCTCACAGCAGGCTGCGGCGCAGACGCGACAGGTGCTGGGGTGTGATGCCGAGATATGAGGCTACAATCTGGAGCGGTACGGAATTCATGATGTCCGGCAGTTCACGCACGAGCGAAAGGTACTTGTCTTTTGCTTTGCCCTGGTTCAGGTCGCGTTTCAGTTCCAAGTAATATAGCTGGTTCTGTGCCACGCGCAGATTCCAGCGTGCGAATTCCGGCAGCCTTTCCACAAGGCTGTCGAAAATCTCTTTCTTTATATGAAGCAGTTTTGCAGGAGTGCACGCCTGAAAGTTATAGAACGACGGCTTGTTGGCGTAATATGTGTGGTAGTTTATGGCCATGGTCGGCAGTGTCGAGAAGAATGCGGTGATTTCCCGGTCATCGTCCCAGTACCAGCAGCGCAGAATACCTTCTATCACTACATAGATGTCGGGGTTCATATCCCCCGACGATATGACATTGTCCCACTTCTTGACTTCTATTATCTCTCCGGCGTCGAGAAACTCGTCGGCGATTTTTTCGGGCATGATATAGTCGCACTCATGCTCCAGAAGTTTGCGTATCCGTTTCTTATCATCTGCCGATAATGTCCGTGAGTCAGCTGCGTTGCGTGTCATCATAGTCGGTCGGATCTGTCAGGCCGGCGTCGGCGAATGCTTCCTTGCGCTCGACGCAGGTGCCGCATCGGCCGCAATGTTTCTCTCCTCCTTTGTAACATGAGTATGTCAGCGAGTAGTCCACTCCGATTTCAGCACCGCGCCGTGCAATGTCAGTCTTGGTGATTCCGGTGTAAGGAGCCAGGATGTCTATGCCCTCGTAGGTGCCTTCGCTCATTGCGCGGCTCATGGCTTCGATGAAGCCCGCGCGGCAGTCGGGGTAGATTGCGTGGTCGCCTCCGTGGTTGGCTATCAGCACATGCCGCAGGTCGCGGCTCTCAGCAAGCCCGCAGGCCACGGAGAGCATTATGCCGTTGCGGAACGGTACCACGGTGCTCTTCATGTTGTCATCAGCATAGTGTCCCTCAGGAATGTCATCTGCACCCGACAGAAGGGAACTTCTGAAATATTGTCCCATGAACGAGAGTGGAATCACTATGTGTTCTATGCCGAGCATTTCGCACTGCTTGCGTGCGCATTCTATTTCGCGGCCATTATGGTTGGAACCGTAATCGAAAGTGACGGCGAGTGCGATACGCTCCTTGCAGTCATGCAGAAGTGTAACGGAGTCCATCCCTCCTGATAAAACTATTATGCTGTCTTTCATGTCTTTAATTAATGGTTGCCGGGGTTCTGCCGGATAGATTGTGAGACCTTATGTGAACAGAGGTTTATCCTTTTCAGGGTATGCCGAGGAAACGGTGCAGCTGAACGGAGAGTGTCCATCTCGGGTCGGCGAGCACGCGGCGCACCGTGCGCAGACGGTTTGCCTCGCATTGCTCCTTGTCTTCCACATAACATGGCTGAAGATACATCAGTGTCTTCTCGTCGCGGCATGGAAGTGAGAAGTAGTCCTCAAGATCCTGCCCGACATCGATTACCTTGATCTCGTCGGCGCGGGTTACGAGCACCTCGGCCAGGGTATTGTCGGAGCAGTCACCATCTTTTGAGCAGATGCCCTTCTTGGGCGAGACGGTTATCCAGTCTATGCCCGGAGGGAGCGGACGCGTACCGTTCGTCTCGATCGCTATCTTCTTTCCGGTAGCACGTTTCAGAAGATGAATGAAGTCTGCGTCTATCGCCAGAGATGGTTCACCACCGGTTATCACAATCCATTCGGCTGTGTAGAGGTTGACGGCGCGTACAATCGCGTCATCGTCCATGAACATACCATCCTCATGACGCGTGTCGCAGAACGGACACTTCAGGTTGCACCCGGCAAAGCGTATGAAAACAGAGGGATAGCCAGTGTGGTGGCCCTCCCCCTGCAATGAATAGAATATCTCGTTAATTTTCCTCATGGTCAGACGGCCGAAGCCGCCGATTTTTATTATCGATATCAGGAATCTCTCTCATAGGCGGCCCAGTTGCCCTGACTCTCCTCGACTTCCGCTCGGTAGCAGTTAGGAATCGTGTCGACAATCCAGCGGGCTATGTTCTCGGCTGTCGGATTGAAGTCGAGGACATCGTTGAGCATCTTGTGGTCGAGCATGTCGAGCACGCGCCGCTTGATTTCGGAGAAGTCCGTCACCATGCCGTTCTCGTTCAGTTCGCGCGAGCGGCATTCAACCGTGACCCTCCAGTTGTGGCCATGGAGATTGCAGCAGGGACTCCCGTATGTCAGTTCCAGCCTGTGGGCCGCGCTGAACTCGAATGTCTTTCGAACAAAATACATGTGTCGGTAGCCGGTGTCTTAGAGAGTTTTCTTAGCTCTTGAGGCACGCTTCTTCGGAGCCGGAGCCTTTGCGGGAGTCTCCTCGATGCCGGCAAGTGCACCGTCGATCATGATACGGCCGCAGTACTCGCATACAATGACCTTCTTGTGCATCTTGATCTCAAGCTGACGCTGGGGCGGGATGCGGTTGAAGCAGCCACCGCATGCGTCGCGCTGCACGGTCACGATGCCGAGGCCGTTGCGGGCATTCTTGCGGATACGCTTGAAAGCGGCGAGTGTGTAGGGGTCGATGTCCGGCTCCAGAGCCTTGGCCTGCTTGAGAAGGTTCTCCTCCTCCTGCTTGGTCTCCGACACAATCTCCTCAAGCTCGACTTTCTTCTGCTCCAGGATGTGCTCGTTGTCGGTGAGCTCCTCGCGGTTGCGCTCTATTTCGGCGGTCTTTTCCTCTATCTTGGTGTTGGCGTCGCGGATGTTCTTCTCTGCGAGCTGGATCTCAAGAGTCTCGAATTCCTTTTCCTTTTCAAGGAAAGCGAACTCGCGGTTGTTGCGCACGTTGTTGATCTGTTCGTCATAACGTGCTATTTTCTGGCGGCGAACCTCTATGTCGTTCTTCTTGGCCTCGATGAGCTCACGCAAACCGGCGATCTCATCCTCGAACTTCCTGATGCGCGTCTGGTAACGCACAATCTCATCCTCGCGGTCCTTGACCTCGTTGGGAAGCTCGCCGCGAAGTATCTTGATACGGTCGATTTCCGAAAGGAGTGTCTGAAGCTGGTAGAGTGCCTTGAGGCGGTCTTCGACACTACGTTCTTTCTCTGTTTTCTTTTCTGCCATGTTATATTATATGTTTGCGGGCGCGGTGCCCTCTTTTTATTTCTTTTACATCACTCCGACCGGATTGCGCTGGTCATCGGAGAAATATACCACAAGCTCCGGGTACTGCTGGCGGATGATCCGCGAGAATATCTTCATGGAGCAGAGCTCGCTCTCGTAGTGGCCAATGTCTGCAATCACCATGTCGCTGCCGTATGTCGCGAAGTCATGATACTTCACATCGCCGGTCACGTACAGGTCAGCTCCGGCACGCAGGGCATCTTTTATAAGAGATGCACCGGAGCCTCCGCAGAATGCTACGCGTTTCACAACCAGTTTGGGTGACTGTGACGTGTAGCGCAGTGCCTTGACGTTGAATTTCTCCTTGACCCTGCGCAGGAATTCGAGCTTAGGGGTGGGGGAGACGTTGCCTATCACGCCCAGTCCTGAGCGCGGGTCGCTGTCGTGCGGGCAGAGAACCTCGATGTCGGTCACACCGAGCATGTGGGCCATCTCGTGGCTCACTCCGTTCCAGGCCGAGTCGAGGTTGGTGTGGGCTGAATAGATTGCCACCCCGGCCTCAAGGGCGCGGATTGCGATGCGCTGTGTCTCGTCGGCTCCGGTCAGATTCTTGAGTCCCCGGAAAATCAGGGGATGGTGCGAGACTATCATGTCGCATTTGCGGCGGATAGCCTCTTCGAGTACCTCATTGGTCACGTCAAGACAGAGCATCACGGCGTTCACGTGGCGGTCACGGAACCCCACCTGAAGCCCTGCGTTGTCGTAATCCTCCTGGAGCGGCAGCGGAGCGAATGTCTCGATTGCGTCGGCGATATCCTTTACGGTCATTATCCTGACTGTTTATTTGGAGGGAGCGAGTGCTATCTGGAGCTCGTCGAGCTGGGCCTGGTCAATCGGCGACGGACTCTCGTTCATGACATCGCGGCCGGAGTTGTTCTTCGGGAAGGCGATGACGTCGCGGATTGTATCGAGTCCGGCGAGTATTGAGACGAAGCGGTCAAATCCGAGCGCGAGACCTCCGTGAGGGGGCGCGCCATATTTGAAGGCGTCCATCAGGAAGCCGAACTGTTCCTTGGCGCGTTCGGGAGTGAAGCCGAGCAGCTCGAACATAGTGTCCTGAAGCTCCGCGTCATGTATACGGATTGAACCGCCGCCAAGCTCTGTACCGTTGACAACGATGTCGTATGCTGTCGCACGGACTTTGCCCGTGTCGCTGTGAAGCAGGGGTATGTCCTCGGGATTGGGCGACGTGAAGGGGTGGTGCATGGCGTAGAAACGCTGTGTCTCCTCATCCCACTCGAAGAGGGGGAAGTCTATCACCCAGAGAGGAGCGAAGACGTTCTTGTCGCGCAGACCGAGCTGTGAACCCATCTCCAGACGGAGCTCGCAGAGCTGTTTGCGGGTCTTCATTGCCTCGCCGCTCATGACGAGCATGAGATCACCGGCTTTCGCACCTGCGCGTTCTCCCCATGCGCGGAGGTCATCCTCGCTGAAGAATTTGCCGACAGAGCTCTTGATTGAGCCGTTCTCCTCGAACTTAATCCATATCAGACCTTTGGCGCCTACCTGAGGACGGCGCACGAAGTCTGTGAGGGCATCGAGCTGCTTGCGTGTATATGAGGCGCATCCGGGCACGCATATGCCGACAGTAAGCTCGGCGTCGTCAACGACTGAGAAACCGTGACCCTTGGCAAGGTCGGTCAGCTCGACAAATTCCATGCCGAAGCGGATATCGGGCTTGTCGCTGCCGTATCGGGCCATGGCGTCGGCCCAGGTTATGCGGGGGAATGCCTCGGTGAAGTCTATGTTCTTGACGTATTTGAAGATGTGCTTTACAAGACCTTCGAACATGTTGATCACGTCTTCCTGCTCCACAAAGCTCATCTCGCAGTCAATCTGTGTGAACTCGGGCTGACGGTCAGCGCGGAGGTCTTCGTCGCGGAAGCACTTGGCTACCTGGAAATAGCGGTCAAATCCCGACACCATGAGAAGCTGCTTGAACAGCTGCGGCGACTGGGGGAGAGCGTAGAACTCACCCGGATTCATGCGCGAGGGAACCACGAAGTCGCGGGCACCCTCGGGAGTGGACTTGACCAGAATAGGAGTCTCAATCTCCAGGAATCCCTGCGAGTCGAGGTAGCGGCGGATCTCGAACGCCATCTTGTGGCGGAGTTCGAGGTTGGTGCGCACGCAAGGACGGCGCAGGTCGAGATAACGGTATTTCATGCGGAGATCGTCGCCGCCGTCGGTATTGTCCTCAATCGTGAAAGGAGGAATCTCGCTGCGGTTCAGAATGCGGAGAGCCGAGGCGATAACCTCCACGTCTCCGGTGGGGATATTGGCATTCTTGGAGCTGCGTTCAGCCACTTCTCCCTCTATCTGCACAACGAACTCGCGGCCGAGACGGCTCGCCTGTTCTGCAAGTTCAGGGTTGATTTCATTGCTGAACACCACCTGAGTGATGCCGTAACGGTCGCGGACATCGACAAAAGTCATGCCACCCATTTTGCGGGCTCTCTGAACCCATCCGGCAAGTCTCACTTTTTTGCCGGCGTCGGCAAGGCGAAGCTCGCCGCAAGTTGTATCTCTGTACATATTGTTTTATATGGATATCCTCAGCACGCGTTCAGACGCGCGCATATTAAGCACGCAAAGTTACAAAATTTTTCCCGAACCACAAAATGTTTTTTTGACACAAGAAAATAAAAAAACGGCCGCTCTCACGAGTGGCCGTTTTCTTGATGACATTGCTGTCACCTCATCTTAACTTAATGAACAAAAATCTATCTTCTAACTGCATTGTAAACAGCAGCAGGAAGCGGATTGTTCTGAGAAAAGTGCATATTTAACGTTTGTTAACTATTTGGTAATGCGTTATGCGTTTTGGGTCAGCTGTTTAGGTTTTGAAATTTCTTTTAAAATCTCGCATAGCAACATGTCTGTCGTGTATGTTTTGCGGATTTCTCCATACACGCGGCGGGCGTAGGGGAGCGATGCCAGATAGAATACCGCACCCAAGGGGAAGAACCATTTCATGATCCGGCGCATTCTCTCCCCTTTGAACGGACACAGTATCCATAGCGAGCGGGTCACGGGGTAGCGGTTGAGCGCATCGATAATTCTCGGGTCGCGTGAGTCTGACAGATATGTCACAAGCCTGTCCGTTAGCGTGCCTATGGCATCGATAGGCTGCGGTTTCCAGTTGCCGCGCCAATAAGCCGCGTATGACTGCCGTGCCGTGTGCCGTGACAACCACGTGCATGTCTCGTTGTGAAGCTGTTCGGCCATGGCGAGAGCGTGGCCTGTGCTGATGTCGTTGATGACAACCTCTTTGAGAGGGACCTGGCGCGATTCCGGCAAGCCGAGCCGACGGCGCAGCCATTCCTTGTATAGGTCCGGATTGAATACCGATGAGTCGTTCATGGCCTTGTAGGTCACGAATATGCCGAGCGGCAGCAGAATGAATGTCGATAGCCACATGCCGACCCATACCACCCAGTGTCCGTCGCGTGCCAGTTTGTAGCCGGTGTTGTCTATGATGTAATACACAAGGAAGAGCAGCACTGAGATTACAAGCGGGGTGCCGAGTCCACCCTTGCGGATTATGGCACCCAACGGCGCACCGATAAAGAGGAAGATGATACATGCCACCGACAGCGTGAACTTCTTGATAAGCTCAATCTCATGCCGGCGGTAACGGGCCTTCTCGTCGTGCATCTGGAGGGCGCGGAACTCCATCTCGCTCTTGCGCATCTTCACGGCATTGGTTGCCGAGGTAAAGGTGGCGTCAATCTGCGAGGAGGTCATGTTGTTCAGGATTGAGTCGAGATTGAGAGGTGCTGCTGAAGCGGCCGGTTCTGCCTGGGCTTTTTCCTGAGGCGGATCAGAAGAAGGATTGAGGGTGAGAGATGCAGCCATTCCCTTGCCGAGATGAGGGAAAGCACTTGTCTCGAATCCTTTGCGGGTTTCGTTGCCCAGAGAGTCTATGCGCACTCTCAGCGAGTCGAGGGTCTGGTTCAGTTCGGCCATGTTCTTGCCGACATACTGGTTGCGCATACCACCCTCGTCGAGGCGGTTGAAGTTGTTGTCGAAAGGAATCAGTACCTCTTTGTCGAGGAATGATTCACGGCGGAAAGGTACGTTTCGGTCAGAGGTCTTCTGTTCACGCAGGTTTTCAAATTGCTCTCCTTGATAAAGATGCAGATACAGGTACCTGAGGTCTTTGGTGAATGCCAACCGTGCGGAGTCAGCCACAAGGATGGTTGCGTTGTCGCCACCTTTCGACACGTCATAAATCATGACGTCGCGCAACATGCCGGTATCCTTGTTCTTCGACTTGACATAAAGGTTATAGCCCGGAATCTGGTCGTAGAACGCACCCTCCGGAATCTCAAGTTCGGGTGACTTCTGTCGTGCGGAGAAGAGAAGTGTCCACATCTTGACCTGCGCCTTCGGGAGCACATCGTTCTGGAAGAAGAACGCTCCGACAGCTATCATCGAGATGAGGATTATCAGCGGACTCATGGTCTTGACAAGTGGAACGCCGGCAGCCTTGATGGCCGTAAGTTCCGATTTCTCACCGAGATTGCCGAATGTCATCAGACTCGCCAGCAGAATGGCGAGCGGCAGAGCCATGGGCACCATGCTCACGGCCGCATAGAAAAAAAGTTCGCCGAGAAGCCCCACCGAGAGTCCCTTGCCCACCAGGTCGTCGATATAACGCCACAGGAACTGCATGAGCACGATGAAGAGCACGATGAAGAATGTCATCGCGAACAGCGGCAGAAAACTTTTTAATATAAAGAGATATAAGCGTTTGACTACTCTCATGTCTGTGTCCTGAACGATGCGGGTCGCGTTTTTTGCGGTCCGTGATTCAAGTTTTGAAATGTAAAGTTAGAAATTTTTGGTCAGACACGGAAATTTTTTGTAATTTTGGGGATTAAATTATAACGAACACTTAAATTATCATACAACACTTAAATCATCATACTATGACGTTGTTTGAAAGACTCACCAAGCGCGCACAGGAAAACCGTCGCCGCTTAGTGCTCCCCGAATCGTTGGAACCGCGCACACTGCAGGCTGCCAACCGTGTTATTGAACTTTCTGTAGCCGACGTGATTTTCGTCGGACATAAGGAAGAGATTCTCGCCAAAGCATTCGAACTTGGCCTCCAGCACATCGAGAAGGCATCGTTTGTCAACCCCGATGACACGGAATTTACAGAGACTTACGCAGAACTGTTCAAGAAACTCCGCGAGAAGAAGGGAGTTACAATCGAGCAGGCTCGCGAACAAGTCAAGAACCCCCTCTACCTCGGCTGCCTCATGATCAAGAACGGCGATGCCGACGCTATGGTTGCCGGTGCTCTCAGCCCGACTTCCCACGTGCTCCGCGCCGCTTTCCAGGTGCTGAAGACAAAACCGGGTATCTCTGTTGTGAGCGGCGCGTTCATCATGCTGCTCCCCGAGAACTGCCAGTTCGGCGACAACGGTATGCTCGTCTTCGCAGACTGCGCCGTTGTGCCCGATCCCACTGCCGAGGAACTTGCCCAGATTGCAGTCGCAACCGCCCGCACCACCCGCGACATCGCAGGTCTCGAACCCCGTGTGGCAATGTGCAGCTTCTCGACCAAGGGCAGCGCAAGCCATGAGCGTATCGACAAGGTTGTCGAGGCTACCAAGCTCGCTCACGAGATGGATCCCGAGCTCCTGCTCGACGGCGAACTCCAATCAGATGCAGCCATCGTGCCCGCCGTGGGTCAGATGAAGGCTCCCGGAAGCCCCGTCGCCGGCCGTGCCAACACACTCATCTTCCCCTCGCTCGAAGTCGGCAACATCGCTTACAAGCTCGTGCAGCGTCTCGCCGGTGCAGGTGCAGTCGGCCCGATTCTCCAGGGTCTCGCAGCTCCTGTCAACGACCTCTCGCGCGGTGCGACGGTAGATGACATCGTCAACACTATCATCGTGACCTGCAACCAGGCAATCCATTAATCAGCAGCAATCAACAACAATGAAGATATTAGTTCTCAACAACGGCAGCTCAAGCGTGAAGTACAAGCTCATTGACAGCTGCACCAACGACGTGCTCGCAGAGGGCGGCGTCGAAAAAATCGGTCTTCCCGATTCTTTCCTCAAGTTCAAACTGGCCGACGGTTCCAAAGAGACGGTCAAGGTCTCCATGCCCGACCACAAGGAGGCAATCCGTCAGGTGTTCAAGGTGCTCACAGACCCAGAGAAGGGTGTGATCAAGAGCCTCGACGAGATTGATGCCGTGGGTCACCGCGTGGTGCATGGCATGGAATACTTCAACAAGTCCGTGCTCATCACCCCTGAGGTTATCGAGAAGGTCAAGGAGTGCTATCCTGTGGCACCCCTCCACAACCCGGCTAACATCATCGGCATCGAGGCAATACTCGACCTGCTTCCCGGCGTTCCCCAGGTGGGCGTGTTCGACACAGCTTTCCATCAGACCATGCCGGCAGAGGCTTACATGTACGCTCTGCCTTATGAGGCTTATGAGAAGTACGGTATCCGCCGCTACGGTTTCCATGGAACGAGCCACCGTTATGTGTCGGCCCGTGCCTGCGAGTTCCTCGGCCTCGACCCAGCCAAGACAAAGCTCATCACCTGCCACATCGGCAACGGCGGCAGCATCACGGCCGTACGCGACGGCAAGAGCATCGATACCTCGATGGGTCTCACCCCGACCGAGGGTCTGATGATGGGTACACGTGTAGGTGACGTTGATCCGGGTGCCCTCGTGTATCTCATGGAGCGCACAGGTCTCGACGCAGCCGGTCTCTCTAAGCTCATCAACAAGGAGAGCGGTGTGCTCGGTGTGAGCGGCATCTCCAACGACATGCGCGACATCGAGAAAGGTATCGAGGAGGGTAACGCACGTGCACGCCTCACGATGGACATGTACGAGTACCGCATCCTCAAATACATCGGCGCATACGCGGCCGTGCTCGACGGCGTCGACGTGATTGTCTTCACCGGTGGTGTGGGCGAGAACCAGACCGGTACCCGCGAGAAAATCTGTCGTCACCTCAACTATCTTGGCGTGACATTCGACGCCGAGGCCAACAAGGTGCGCGGTGAGGAGATTGTCATCTCAGGCGCTGACTCGAAGGTGAAGGTTGTTGTCATCCCCACCGACGAGGAGCTCATGATCGCACGCGACACTGCTGAAATAGTCGGAGACAAATGCTGAGCGCCATAGTCTGGAATGCCGATCCGGTGCTGTTCTCGTTCGGACCTCTCGCCGTCAGGTGGTATGGTCTGGCGTTTGCTATCGGCTTCACGGTCGGCTACTCGATTGTGGCTCGAATGTTCAAGCATGAGGGAGCTCCGGAACGCTGGCTCGGCATACTGCTGGCCTATGTTGTGGTGGCTACGCTCGTCGGAGCGCGTCTCGGTCATGTATTCTTCTACGAATGGGACTACTATTCGGCTCATCCGGAGAAAATCCTGCGGATATGGGAGGGCGGTCTCGCCAGCCATGGCGGCACGATAGCCATCATCATCGCTCTCTTCATCTGGTCATGGTGCGTGAGCCACAAGCCGGCGTCGTGGGTGTTCGACAAGATAGTCGTCGCCATCGCGTTGGTCGGGGGGCTTATCCGCCTCGGCAACCTGATGAACAGTGAGATATACGGAGGCCCGACCGACATGCCGTGGGGATTCATCTTCGTGCGCGACGGTCAGACTGTTCCGGCACATCCCACGCAGATTTACGAGGCGTTATGTTACTTCGCGCTCTTCGCGCTGCTGATGTGGATGTACTGGAAGAAGAATGCCCAGGAGCGCCCCTGGCTCATAACCGGAGTGTTCTTCCTCGGCATCTTCGTGCCGAGGTTCCTGATAGAATACGTCAAGAACGTCCAGGTTGAATCCGAATACCAGATGATAGCCACCTACGGCATGAACTTAGGCCAGATGCTGAGCATCCCCTTCATCCTGATAGGAATCGGTCTTATAATCTGGGCCATGACCCATCCGCGAGAGCACTTCGACTTCCCCAACCGCTTCGCCGACGAAAAGAAATAACCCGACCGGATAGTAATCCTCCGGATTGCGTGTATCTTATTAAAGCCTCCGGCTTGCATCTTCGCAAGCCGGAGGCTTGCGTTTACGTTTGCGTTCCGATTGGTATTTGCTGAAGTTGAATTTATTTATTATATTTGCCAAAGGTTGGAGAAGAGCGATATTTTCCACCTGTCCGGTTGTTTTATTTTAAAGTCACGGCTATGGAAAAACAGATAAGATTCGATTGGGCGATGAAGCGGATGCTCCGCGACAAGGCCAATTTCGGAGTACTTGAAGGACTGATGACCTCCCTTCTGGGTCATCCCATCAAGATTGACCGTATTCTCGAAAGCGAGAGCAATCAGGAAAATGCTGAGAACAAGTCCAACCGTGTTGATATCCTGGCCGAGAATTCATTAGGTCAGAAGATACTTATCGAAGTCCAGAACCAGAGCGAGGATTCGTACTTCCACCGTATGCTCTTCGGTACGTCCCGTCTTATCAGTGAGTATCTGAAGCGTGGGGAACCGTATGAAAAAGTGACAAAGGTTTACTCGGTCAATATTGTTTACTTTGATCTCGGCGAGGGAGATGACTATGTATATGTCGGCAAGACCGAATTCCATGGTTTGCACAAGGGGGATCTGCTCACTCTTCCGGCAAGATGGCGCCGCAGGCATGGAGTGGACTCAATAAGTGACATATATCCTGAATACTATATTCTTAAGGCCAACGATTTCGACAGATGGTCAAAGACTCCTATTGATCAGTGGATGTATTTCCTGTCACAGGGTGTGGTGCACGAGGGTTCGGATGCTCCCGGTCTCGACGAGGTTCGTGAGAAGTTGCGCGTTGACAACCTGAGCAAAGAAGAGCGCAACGACTACTACAAGTATCTTGACAGAATGATCAGCATGCACGACGTTGTTGAGACGGCCCGCGAGGATGGACTTGATGCAGGTCGCAGGGAAGGCATGGAGGAAGGTCTTAAGAAGGGACTAAAGGAGGGCTTGAGAATATCCGCGCAGAAGATGATAGCAGCCGGTATTCCTGCAGACGAGGTCGCCAGAATCCTCGGCGTGGAACTCAACGATATATTATCCATTGATTAAATAATCAGAAATATAAGGTAAAGGTTCTGACAAGACAGTAATCTCCTTTGACTCCAATATACAATAGTTCGATAAATTTAGATTGGCGAACTATTGTATTATAGGAAAGATACAGCATCAGTTTGACTGATAATTTTGTGCGTAAGGTATTGTTATTGATAGCCTCGAAAGCTATTCCGTCACTTTCCATGAGCCTCCGTTAGATGGCCCTATATGCTGGAGTTTGCCTTCTTTGACAAGTGCATCGAGGCGACGCTGAACGCTGCTCTTGGTAATGCCAAGCATACGACTTAAGGAATCCATCGATAATGTCGGAGTATTTCGTAAGGCATTAATAATGTTTTTTTTCTCTGCGTCTTTAGTCTGGTTTTGTATCGGTATTGTATCGGTTTGTATCGGTTTTAAATTGTTTTGTATCGGATTTATATCGGTTTCTTCTGATTTACGAATGGTTTTATTTCGGTTTGCATCGGTATCATTGATATCCTCGATGCATTCAGCACCATATAATTTGAGCATGGCACCGACATCTTGTTTATTGCCGTTATTGGAGAGGGTCAGGATTGTGCGGTCAACACCGTTTTTATGTATCTCTTCCAAGATGGCAGGCGTGTGAAAGACTTTCTCCCATACTGTACAGACTTCATTCAATCCACTTCCTGCTCGCTCTCCAAAATCAACCAGTGAGAACATTTTCAGCATTACTCCATTACGGGGATCGGATATACCCCCATCAATTGCTTCTTTGATGGAAATGCGTAAACTCCCCGGATTCGATAATTTGTAACCTTCCTCTGATTTTTGTACTACTAATCCTTGACGACCATAGAAATCGGCATGAACTACAGCGTTAGTAAGGGCCTCGCGTAGTAACTTATGTAATGGTGTATCGTCCTCACGCTGATTTCCTATCAAAACAAATGGAGTCTTAAGTCCCTGTTGCATACGGCGTAGGGCTTCGACAACAAAGTCAAATATATTTCCGCTCCAGTCGCCAGAGGTAGATACTATGCGGTCTGTCCATCGGGTTACGCCCAGCGAGCGATTCTCCTGATAATCCAAAAAATAATTTGGAAACTCTCGTGTAATCTCATATTCATATCCAAACATCAGCAATCCGGCTGCTGTTGGGTGATACTTGCCATCGTCGCCAATTCCGATGGCTCCGATCTTGCGCATAAAGATTTCATCCTCTTCATTGTTCCAAAGATGGTTTGGATGCTTTGAGCGGAAGAAGTTGCGATAGCCCTTTACCGTATTCATACAGAATACTGACATGTCCATTTTTTCAAGTACTTTTGTATCCTGTGTCACGGCTGAAGCATCCCGGAACATCGAAGCCATTTCATCCACTGAACAATGGTAGTCGCCTTCATGATTACGACGGTATGTGCCGGACTTTGGATCCGAACCAACAAAAACAGGCTTGGCTCTTCGCTCGGCTCTTGGTATGCGCACAACAAGAATTGGGTTCCCTTCAAATACTTCTTCTGTGACCATCTGCTCCGTGACAATATTTGCACTTATTTTCTGACGGTTGTTAACCATGTTCCAAAAATCTTTGCGGAGTTTGGAAATAGCTATACCATTTTCGGAATGCAGTGTCCCATCTGGATTTTCCTTTACACCAAGCAAAATCACACCTCCATCAGTATTTGCAAAAGCGGAATAGGTCTCCCAGAATGAACCCGGGAAACCACCCTTGGCAGATTTCGCTTCCAACTGATTGTGCTCACGGTAGTTGGAGAGGGATTCGATATCAAAATTTGTCATACGGTTGTCGAGCAGTGTGCAAAATGAAAAATCGCTGAGATTTGATTTTGTTGGCCTGTTGCTTATTTTGAACGAATATTACGACAGGAGGGCGAGGGCGCGGCGGAGGGCGGCGATGAAGGCGTCGGCCTCTTCGCGGGTGTTGTACACGGCGAAGGAGGCGCGGACCGTGCCGGGTACGCCGAGCCTCTGCATCAGCGGCTGGGCGCAGTGGTGCCCCGTGCGGACTGCCACTCCCAACCGGTCGAGAAGCATCCCCAAGTCGTAGTTGTGGATGTTGCCGACGTTGAACGATATTACCGCCGATTTGTGCGGCGCGGTGCCATAGATCTTCAGCCCTTCGATTTCCTCAAGTTTCGCGGTGGTGTAGTCGAGCAGTTCCCGTTCGTGTGCCTCGATGTTGTCGAGACCCACACGCCCTATGAAGTCAAGAGCCTTCGAGAAGGCCGCGATGTCGATGAAGTCGGGCGTACCGGCCTCGAACTTGAAGGGAAGGTCGGCGTAGGTGGTATGTGCGAAAGTGACATGCTTTATCATCTCGCCACCACCTTGATAGGGAGGCATCTCCTCCAGCAGTGAGCGACGGCCATAAAGCACGCCCACACCGGTAGGGCCATACATCTTGTGCGATGAGAAGACGTAGAAGTCGCAGTCAAGGTCGCGCACATCAATCCGGAGATGCGGCGAAGCCTGCGCTCCATCTATCAGCACCGGCACCCCGTGGCTGTGGGCAATGGCTGTCATCTCCTTGACCGGGTTGACAGTGCCAAGAACATTGCTCACATGGCAGAACGCGGCCATCACCGTGCGCCCGTTGAAGAGCGAACGGTACTGGTCCATGTCCAGTTCTCCGCGCTCGTTTATCTCTACAACGCGGATCTTTATGTCGGCGTGACGGCGCAGGAGTTGCCATGGCACAATGTTGGCATGATGCTCCATCACGGTGAGGATAATCTCGTCGCCGTCGCGGAAACGCGAACCGTATGAGGCGGCCACAAGATTGATTGCCTCGGTCGTACCTCGTGTGAAGATTATCTCCTCAGGTTCCGCTGCATTGACAAATTCCTGCACGCGTCGGCGCGTATGCTCCTGAAGGTCGGTGGCCTCCTGCGACAGGCTGTGTACACCACGGTGCACGTTGGCCTTGGTGTTCTCATACAGACGCACAATCTCATCTACAACTTCGGCCGGGGTCTGCGAGGTGGCCGTGTTGTCAAGATAAACCAGCGGACGGCCGTTGACCTCGCGCCCGAGTATGGGGAATTCCCCGCGAATCTTCTCTACATCCATCTTTTACATTTTTAACAGCACCTTGCGGTGTGTGGTGCTATTTGGTGCTATTTGGCACAGCTTGTCGAGTCGGAAAGCGGGCATGTGCCGCATGCGCTTCCCAGTCCGGCGAAACGTCTTTCGGTCAGTATGTGCAGTCGGTCGCGCAGCGACGGAACGTCGATGGCGGCAATGACATCGGCCATGAACGCCTGGCGAAGCAGCAACCGGGCATTTGCCTCGGTCAGACCGCGTGTGCGCATGTAGAACACCTGGAGCGGGTCGAGCTGACCGATCGCGCAGCCGTGCGAGCACTTCACGTCGTCGTTGTAGATTTCAAGCTGAGGCTTTGAATACATTTTCGCGCCACCTTCACCCACAAGGTTGCGGTTGGCCTGATATGCTTCGGTCTTGACCGCTCCGGTTGCTACATGTATGCGGCCTGTGAATGCGCCGATGGCCTGGTCATCAACGGTGAACTTGAAAAGTTCGTCGCTCATGCAGCGGGGCACGGCGTGGTCAATCTTCGTGTAGGTCGAGAGAACACGCTGACGGTCCTCGATACCCATTCCGTAGAGACGCAGCCGGGCATCCTCTCCTTCAAAGCGGCAATAATACTCGTTGCGGGTAGTGCCGTTGAAGAGGGTTATGCCGTCGATGTTGACCTGCGACGACGCTTTCTGGCTCACATACACGGCAGAGAGACGGCGGGTATTCTCGGTCGATTCCTCTATGTTGTAATAGTCGAGACGGGCGCGTTCACCTACGGCCAGTTCCACTGTCTCCAGAGCCATGAGATTCACGTCGGAGCGTTGTGTGTGGTCGCAGACGAGCAGCTTGCATTCAGCCTCATCCTCGACGATTACCAGCACGCGGCGCACAGCCATAAGCGGCATGGCGTTCGAGAGAATGTTGACTAACTGAAGGGGTTGCTCCAGTCTCACGCCCCGGCGCACACGCACGTACAGTCCATCCTGAGCCAGCAGCGTGTCAAGAGCCACAATCGGATTTGACATGTCGGCGATCCGGCCGTAATATTCCGATACCTCCTGCGGATACAGCTTGGCGAACTCGCGCAGACTGCCCACGTCAACGCCGTCGGGTAGCGAGTCGAACGCTTCGGGAGCGGCTGCGAAAGTATCGTTTATGTTCATCAGCACCGACTGAGGCGATACCGGAATCTCGCAGCGGAATGTCATGTCAAGGTTGACATCGATGTCCACTTTCTGGAGGTTCAGACCATAGTCGGGCGAGAGCATCTCCTCCATGTCGATGTTCTCGAAATTCTCATCGCCGCGCCGGGGAAGACGCATCTTCTCCAGAGCGTGGGCAGCCTCATCGCGCAGGGCGTTGACGGGAGCCGCGCTGTTGGCGTCAATCAGTCCGCGATGCTCCCTGAAGAGGTCTAAGTATTGTTTCAGCGCACTCATCAGTCCTTGTTTTCTTCCTTGATCCAGTCATATCCGCGCTCCTCAAGTTCGAGGGCGAGTTCCGGTCCTCCGGTGCGCACAATGCGCCCCTTGTAGAGGATATGCACGAAGTCGGGCTTGATATAGTCGAGCAGACGCTGGTAGTGGGTTATGACGATAGTGGCGTTGTTGTCGGTCTTGAGCTTGTTCACACCCTCGGCCACGACGCGGAGGGCGTCGATGTCGAGGCCTGAGTCAGTCTCGTCGAGTATGGAGAGCTTCGGTTCGAGCACCGCCATCTGGAAAATCTCGTTACGTTTCTTCTCGCCGCCGGAGAATCCCTCGTTGACTGAGCGCGATGCGAGCTTGTTGTCAAGTTCGACCACGGCACGCTTCTCGCGCATCATCTTCAGGAACTCTGTGGCTGTCATCGGCGGTTCGTTGAAATACTCACGTTTGGCGTTGACGGCGGCGCGCATGAAGTTTACCATCGATACGCCGGGAATCTCCACAGGGTACTGGAAGCCGAGGAAAAGACCCTCGTGGCTGCGGACTTCCGGTTCCATGGCGAGAAGATCCTTGCCGTAGAACTCCACACTGCCCGATGTGGCTGTATATGCCGGATTGCCGGCCAGCACCATCGAGAGGGTTGACTTACCGGAACCGTTGGGCCCCATTATGGCATGTACCTCGCCCGGCTTCACCTCAAGGTTGATGCCGCGCAGAATCTCGCGGCCGTTTATCTCCGCATGAAGATCAGTGACTTTTAACATATTTCGCTTTTTCTATGTTTCATGGGTTATGACATTGACGGCTGCAACCGTGCATTCCCGTTCGGGATATGCACGTCATATATGCACACCGCCTCTAAAAAGTAAAACACACGGAGGGCGTATTTTATTTTTCAGAGGCGGAGTTTTATTTTGGTCCTAGATGAGGTCTGTAGACTGTGGCGGGATATGAGTCATGAGATTTTCTTGGCTTCCTCAAGCTGCATGAGGTGTGTCAGCTCCTCGATGTCCTGTCCGCCGAGCAGGGCAGGGGAGAGGAGCATGACCTCCTCCACGGCGTTTCCGTCGTCAGATTTCGCTGATTTCAGCAGTATCGAGTCCGGCTGGAGCGAAGCTATGAAGTTGTAGGCTATCGAAACGAATAGCATATACTTGAACAGACTGTATATTGCTCCCGCAAGGTTGTCGATTATGGTCCGGTCGTCGTGTGCCAGAACCTTGCCGAGAAATGAGGTGATGGTGGCGAATATCAGGTAGACCGAGCCGAAAACTATTCCGGTCGAGAGTGTGTCGCACACGAACTGTTCCTCAACATGCCCGTGTATCGATGGCAAAGCTCCGTAAATTACCCCGAACAGTCCGGGCGCGAGTATGCGGGTGCATATTATGCCGAAGGCCATGCCGATGACAGAGGGGGTCTGTCGGGCAAAGCCTCGTCTGAATCCGCAAATGGCCGCGAACGCGGCCACTACAAGTACAATCAGATGGTAAAACATCTATGAAACAGACTCTAACAGTACTACTGCGCTGCTTGAGATTCCTTCACAACGGCCTTCGAATCCGAGCCGCTCGGTTGTGGTGGCCTTGACCGACACCTGGCCGGCATCTACCTCCATCACCTTGGCGAGAGTGTCGCGCATCTCCCCGATGTATGGGGCGAGTTTGGGGCGCTGCGCCATGATTGTTATGTCGGCGTTGCCAAGCCGGTAGCCTTTCTCTTTTATAAGCCGGCATACGTGGCCGAGAAGAATTTTGCTGTCTATCCCTTTGTATCGCGGGTCGGAGTCCGGGAAATGCTTGCCGATGTCTCCGAGGGCGAGCGCACCGAGCAGAGCGTCGCAGAGGGCATGTATCGCCACGTCGGCGTCGCTGTGGCCGTCAAGTCCCAGGTCGTGCTCGACTTTCACTCCGCATAGCCACAGCTCGCGTCCTTCCACAAGTCTGTGGACATCGTATCCTTGTCCTATCCTGAACATCATTTCCTTCTTTTGCCGATAAGGTCGCGAAGACCATCCATGTCGAACGAGAGTGTGAAGCGGAGAGTCTGGTCAAGAGG
This sequence comes from uncultured Muribaculaceae bacterium, assembly GCA_910578385.1. Lineage (GTDB taxonomy): Bacteria > Bacteroidota > Bacteroidia > Bacteroidales > Muribaculaceae > Lepagella. The sequence continues at coordinate 46,497 of CAJTQV010000004.1, forward strand.
CGAGCTCTGTGCGGTGGCCAGCATGTACGATGCGTCGAGCTGCACCACGTTGAGCGAGAAGCCGGCTCCGAACGCGAAGTAAGAACGTCCACCCTTGTTGGGATGCTCGTAGTTGTAACCCGCACGCAGGAAGAACTGCTGGTTGTAGTTGTATTCCGCACCGAGCGAGAACTGGATTTCCTGAAGCTCCTCCTTGAATCCGCCGGGGGCGTCGGTAAAGCTCTTGAAGATACCGGTGATCGGAGACATGGAGTTCCACTTGTCGTATGCCTCCCAATATTCATCCTGTCCCTCCTGGGTCGCCATGTCGTAATCTTTTACGCGCGGCTTGGTTGGCACGAGGAGTTTGTTGAGGTCAAGACCGATTCCGAGGGTATGGTAATCTGCGAGAGGGAACATGAAGTTCATACCCAATCGCAGGTTGGTCGGCAGGAACGAGTTGGTCACACCGTTGTCGTTGCTGACCTTCGTACCGATGTTCGAGATGTCGAAACCCCACGAGAACTGACACTCGTTGCGGCCGATCATCGGGAAGGTCGTGAAGTAACCCGACAGGTCAACCGAGAATGCGTTGGCTGCCTTGAACTGCTCTCCTGTAGTTGTGTCCTGATACGAAAGGTCTGACAGAATGTAGCGGAGCACGACACCCATCGAGAACTTCTCCGACAGCTTGCGTGAGTAGCCCACGTCGAACGCGAACTCATACGGGTTGATTGTCTGCGCGTTCAGACCGTCGCCCTCATAGCCGCCGGTCGTCACCTCACCGAGCGAGAAGTAGCGGAACGATGCCGAGATGGCCTGGTTGTCGCCGCTGCCGAGTTTCCAGTAACCGGACAGGTCGGCAAGGAAGATGTCGTTGACAATCTTGCGGAGCCAAGGTGTGTAGGAGAGCGCGAGGCCACCCTGCGAGTATGCGAAGGCATACTTCGACGGGTTCCAGAACTGGGAGTTCATGTCAGGGTCGGTGGCCGCACCGAGGTTACCCATACCGCTGCCTCGGGCATCGGGGGTGATACTGAGGGTGGTCACACCCGTATTGACCGGGTTGAACTCATTGTCCTTGATGTCGTTCTGCGCGTATGCCGCCATCGAGGCGAGCAATGCGCTGCCCGTTATGATTGTTTTAAGATTCATTGGCTAATATTTTATGAGTCGGGCTCTTAGTCTATTTTTGTGAATTCCACCCAGTTGGAACGTATCTGGGTTCCTGCGGCCGATTTATGACGTACGGCTGCACGGTACATGCCGGCCGGAATATCTGTCGTATCGCACTCGTATGAGTTGCCCGAGAAATCCTCGTCGGCCACCACATTGCCCTTGTTGTCGGCTATGATAAGGTTGAGTTCTGCGGTGTCATCGTCGCTTCCGGATATGCTGAAAGCGATGCTGTCTATTGCAATCTTCCTGTCGGCTGAGAGCGCGAGAGCGGACTTGTCGGCAATCACGAAAGAGTATGTCTTTACGTCCGAACGGTTGCCGGAAAGGTCTGTTGCATATGCCACAGCCGTGTGCTTGCCGGTACCGAGTCTTGCGGCGCTTACGCTGCCGGAATAGTTTGTGACATTCACACCGTCGCTCTGGCCTCCGTCCACATTATACGATATTCCGTCGATGGTCAGATTGATGCCAGAGCCTGCGCCGATGCCCGGAAGCATGGCTGCATTGTCAGAGGCCGATACTTTGACTACGCAGAGTGCCGGGTCGTAATCGAGAGAGAGGACCGGAGCCTCCTCATCTTTCTCAGCGACCGAGGGCTCTGTGCTGCCGAAAGTGGCGAGAGCCAAGCTGGTGCGTCCTGATGTTCCGAGGCGGGTGGAGGGGTCATACGCGCCGGCAAATACGGGCAGTGACGCTGTCTCTCCTTCAGAGGGAAGGAAGTTGTCGCACTTTGCGGGCAGAGGCAGCTTGACAGAGAATTCGCCATCCTTCACGTCGGCCTTGACAGTCAGCAGACGCATGTCGTTGTAGTCTATCCTGTCTCGTTCAATAATTATCTCACCATCATTGTTTGTTGAGGTCTGGGCGGCAATTGAACGCACCGGCTCCATCAGCTTGACAGTGGCGGATCCGTTATAATCCGTAATTGTCGAGCCATTACTGTCTGTAATGCGACCTTTGACCTCTACAAGATCTCCGCTGCGATAAGTGCCCTCGGGAGCAGTGAGCTCAATTCTGCCGAGGGGCACCGGTACGGTGAGGGCCGGGTCGCCGATCAGTACATATGCCAGTTTTGATTCGTTTGAAGAAGTTATATCCTTGGCGCGGGCGAAAGCTTCTCCCACAGTGGGTGAAGTGGTTCTTAACGTTCCGGCACCAGCATCTTTCATGAACAGTGAGGATGCGAAGTTGCGGGCGAGCGCGTCATTGTAGTTTGACAATACAGTGCGGGTTGCACAAATCACACCTGCGAATCCCTGTCTGTTGCGTATGACTCCCATGTCGCCGACTCCATGTGTGCCGACATCCGGTTTACATAAGTCGCACGCAGCCAGAAACAGGAACCCCGGTTCCTTGTTGCTGATGTTCATCGCGTCTTCTACTGAAAAGCCTGCGAAACCACCCTCTCCGGCGTGTCCGTAATAGACGGAGAGAAGCTTACCCTCATTCAGCGAGCTGAAAATCTGCTCATGGCCTTTGTCTGTGCCGGTCGCCTCCAGCCATATAGTGCGGTGCGCGAACTCAGAATCGAAATAGCTGTTCTCATACGACTGGAGCAACGTACCCCACCTTATGGCCTGATTGTCATGGATATGACCGTCGCCGGCACATGAAATGCTCAATGACTCGTTTACAAGGTTTGAGAAGTCCGGGTTCTCAAGATAATCCTTTATTTTAGCTACTGCCAGCTCGCCTTCTTCCGGGCTGTAGATCGGAAGAAGTCCCACTCCAAGTGATACCGGCGCGCTGGTAAGCGATATTATTGATGAGATCCGGTCTGTCATGATGCCATAATAGTCCATGACAGGTGCGGGGGTTGTCGAGAGCTTGGCAGGAACCATCTGGTATGCGATCATACCTTCTGGGCGCCCCTCGATTCCAGTCTTGTTTCTGAAATCAGCATAGACCGGACCGAGCAGAAGAATGTTCTTCAGTCTTTGAGGATTTTTGTGGTATAACATCTTGGCAAACATCCTGAGAGCCATCGGATCAGGATTGCCAGATGTGAATTCGTTGTAGACCGTCTGGGGGTCGAGAACCAGGACATGTTGTCCGTCGAGATTCTCGTGCAGGTCGGCTATTCTCCGGCCATAGGGCAGCATGGAGGGTGTGGCGAAGATAATCATGTCGACCGGATCGTTCTGCAACGCATGCAGGTCCTGATTGGGCACAGCCACGTATCCGGGGTTTATTTTTTTCTGGGTCTTTGCAGGATCAAACACCACTGCTTCCGTGCGAGCCGATACGCCGGCATTGTCCTTGTAGAAGTATCCGTCGGCAACCTCAAGCATCACGGGTGATGTGCGGTCCGATATATCCCAGGCCATGGAGCCCGCCGGTGCAGGATGTTTCCACATGGTTGACCGTTCGGCGAAGGCTATGTATTGCTGGGTAAAATCAGGGTCAGACACAGCATATTCCAACGACTGGGGATAAGTAAGCGCCCAATAGTCTATGGCCAGAGGAACATCCGGGTTATAGGTGCCCGTTGCGGAAAAGGTAAGCGTGCCCTTGCCGACATGTTGTGAATTGACAGTCAGTTTGTTTGTCGTCAGGACATTTGTCCAGCTGAACACCTGGGCTTCAGACCTTGCTAAAGAGTAGGTTCTCTCAGATGTATTAACCTTTATGTTGAAATTACCTGCCTGTCCCTCCATGACAACAATGTCGCAGTTCAGCGCGGAGGGTGAGTCGGAAATGGCATAAGGCACCTCAATGCTGAACTTCACCGGAGTTCCGACCGACACCTGTTCTCCCCAGAACAGCTGTCCGCATCCCTCCTTGCCTTGCTTCAGGTCTTCTTCGTGATACACAACTCCGTAACCGGTGGTGACAGATATGGCCTGTGTCCTGTCCGACACACAAGTTTCCGGTACGGTTTCCACCGGGTGCGAATCCGTAAGAAAATAGCATGAGCTGTCAGTATATATGTTTCGTGACTCACGGGTGTGTATACCCCGGCGACCTGTTCCGGAACCGGTCATGCTGAAACTTATTTTCTCCGGACCTACCGCATAAAAGAGAATCTTGTCGTTGGAATGAAGAATTTTTACAGGCTGTAAGTTGTCTTCAAACATCCTTTCCCCTTTAATATCAAGAAAATTGATGTCGCGTTGGGTAGCTCCGAGACCATAAACCGCCACTTTCGACGGGTCTGAGAACCCCATAGCCCGGAGTTCGCTGTATGTTATTTCGTATACCCCGCTCTCGCCGGTGGATATCCGTACCCAGTTGCCGGTCGCGAGTGGTGTCGTCTCTGAAAATTGATATGCGGTTGTAACAGTTGCTGCCGCCTGTGCGTCATTGGCCATGAAAGGCAGTATGAGCGGCAAAGCCAACAGAAGAGGTCTTCTCATCGTATATTTATGTCTAACAAGTTCATGTTCAGGTTGTCCGTGTCAATGCGCAGTCTCTCGTCTGGATTCAGTACGAGTCCGGTCGGGGTAAGACCCGCCAACAACAGGTCGCCGTTCTTCAGTGTGTTGTCGGAGCTTATCAGCTCAATCAGACGCTCCACGGACAACCGCAGGTCGTTGATGTCGTACACCATGCGGCTCTCTCCGCAGCTCACTGAGAACTTCGCGTAATTTATAAACGTATCAATCGGCTGCAAATTGCCAATCATGAAACTTCTGTCGAAAGCCACGGCCCGGGTCCAGGGCATTCCCGACTCGCGCTGTCGGCGGAGCAACCCTGTGGCGGCTACCGCCACCGAGGCTGTCCATGAGTCTATGTAGCGTCCGGCAAAACGCGAGGCAATGCTTTTGCCAAGTCTGCCAATGCGGAAGCAGATGCTTGGAAACGCCCGGAATTCCGTATCGAAGTCCGGAACAAAAAATGGATTCCCTGACCTTAGAAGTGCAGAGTCAGGCATTTCGTACCAGTCGGTTTCCCCTTCGCCCATCGGTGATTCGGGCGATATTTCCCCATAATTGTGGATGACTGCGAATATTTTCATTTTATCGCGTCTGTAATTTTAATTTAGTTTTATGTCGGAGGTTATGACGATTACTATGATTCCCTATTTCCTTCATTGCACCTCGGCCGAGTCGAGGCGTGTGTAGATCAGCGCCAGATGCGCGTAAATCGAAGTATTGGCCATCACCACACCCTCGGCAACCTTCACACGGTAGGGAGTGAAGTTCCATATAGCCTTTATTCCGGCCCCGATGGCGATGTCGGCCGATTCCTGCGCCACTTCCGGCGGAACAGTCAGAATCGCTATCTCTGCCGGTGTGGTCTGCATCGTGTCGTAAATCTCGTTCATGTGCTTGATCGGCACACCGAGGTCTTCACGGCTTATTATGTCGGGGCGGATGTCAAATCCGGCAACGATGTCAAGACCGTAATTCGACAGTCCGGAGTCGCGTATCAGAGCTTTGCCGAGACTACCTGTCCCGATCACGTAGGCCTTGTGCGCCCGCGAGAATCCAAGGAAGTCGCTCAGCGCATGGGTGAGGGCCTCGACCTCATATCCGATTCTTGTACGCCCCTTCACCCCTAAGAACGACAGGTCTTTTGCAATCTGTGAGGCATCCACGCTCAGCGCGCGTGATATGCGTGTTGACGACACATATTTCACGCGCTTGTTGCGGAGAATCTCCACATAGGCCAGATACCAGGGTAGTCGTCTCAGGGTCGGCTCCGGCAATATTATGTTATGAAGCGGATTCATTCGGCGGCGACAGCTATTTTCTTTGACTTGGAACTGTAAGTACCCTCGGGCGACTCGACGGTGGCGCGGTAGATATATATGCCGCGCGGCACCCGGTTGCCTCCCGAGTCGCAGAGATCCCAGCGAGTCGTTATCACGCTGTCAAGGTCGCTGTCGAGCTGCTGGCTGTTATCCCATATCTTGCGGCCCATCAGGTCATATATGCCCAATGTACAAGTCATGGAGGTGTTCGGACGGTCCAGAAGTATCCTGAAGTCTACCGACGATGTCTCGCTGTTATGGCTTGCGGTGATCTCGTATATCACCGGGTCGGTCGCAGCGCCGATATTGATGTCGATCGATGCTTTGGATACGTTGTTGGCATTGTCCCATGCCGTCAGTGTCAGCGTGTGCTTTCCGGCTGCTATGCCGGTAAGCGGATACACGAGTGTGCCGAAATCAGGATCGTTGGCGTCCTGCTCGAAATATGAGCTGAGGTCGTTGAAGAATTCCTTGCCGTCAACGCTTATGTTGAGTGAATGGCCGATGCCCGACTGTGAGATGTTTATGCCCGATTCATCGCGGAGACGCGCGAACACAACCGGGTTTGGGCCGATTACGGCATCTGCCGGCATCGAGGGATTGTTGACATAGAACGCCTCTATCTCCGGACCTGTGGTGTCGGCAGAAGCACCGGCGTAACCGAACACATAGAGCTTCTCGAATGCACCGTTGGCCTCGTCTCCCCGGTCGCTCCATGCGTAGCTTGATATGAGAGCCGTGTTGTAGGTACCCCTGATTTCCGGAGGTACGCGCAGGGTAGCTGTCCAGCGGCCACCCGTTACGGTGGCGTTGGCCACCGCAAGACGGCTGTCGTGGTCGTTGTAGCTTCTGACCACACCGGAGTCTCCGTTGCCATATGTGGTTATGACACGTTCGGCATCGTAAAGTTGCAGATTCACCGTGCCGTTGAAGTCTGAGAGCACATTCCCTTTTGCATCAGTGATGCACCCCTCGACAGTCACGGCAGACATCGGCGCAAGTTCCGGATAGGACTCCGGTTGCAGCGAATTTGTGATGGCCTGGCCGTTTATGTTGGTGATGGCGACATTATAGCGTGCGGACGGTATCCTTATGGCAGGGTCGCCCAAGAAGGCGTAGCGCAGCTTGTTGCTGTCGGTCGAGGAATATTTTTTTACGTAATTGTTTTTCCCGGCTATATACACATCTCCGAATGTCCGGGGGCCTCCGTCGGCATCGCGTGCGAAAAACTCCGACGTTGTGCAGTAGTTGAGATCTCCGTTCTGGGATATGTAGACGGTCCGGGTAGCACCCATCATTCCGATAATACCCGATTCCGGATTGAGCAGCAGATACTCCGCGCCGCTGCGGGTCGGAAGATCCCAGTATGCGAAGCCGCAGGTGGCGGCGTACATGAAGGTCAGGTTCTTGTTGGTCATGGAGGTTATCGATTCCCAATCCCACAGGTGTTCATGTCCCCAGCCGTATGCGCTTGCGTGTCCGATATAGTCGGTGAATATGACTCCGTCGTTGTAGTTGCGGAGCATTCTCTCCGTTGCCTGGGGATATGTCGGACCTATACCTGTCATGACCAGAGGATAGGAGTCGAGATAGAGCCGGTCGTACAGGAATGAGGCGCCGTTGCCGGCTGAACGGAGATATCCGTAAACATTCTGTGCCTGGTCTATGTGCTGTGCACGGTCGGAGTCATCAGCTATGATCATGACCTTGTTGCGCCAAGGACCATAGTCGGGATTTCCGGCATATTTCTCAACTTTCTCCGCCATCTCGACAGCCTCTTGTGATGTGGTGACCGGGAAGCGGCCCACAGGTATCGTGAGCATGGCCGCTGTCATGGAGAAACGAGAGTCGGTCACGTCGTCGAGCATGCCGATTATGTCATCGTTGGAGTATGACATTTTTTCTGAAAGGCCGTCGTAGCTCTGCCATATGGGCATAGGCTTGAATCCTGCCCCTTTGGCTTCCGCGCTTACCATCTTGTTGTCGTAAAGCGGCTTGCCCATTATCAAGCAGTAGGAGATCTTATGGCCGTCACCACTGTCGCCACGGTCATACCACATCTTGAGCAGGCGGCGGAAAGCAAGGAAGTCAGGCTTGCCGCCGGAGAATTCGTTGTATATCGCGTCGGGTTCGAGCACTGCGACACGCATTCCGTCGTGCGACGTGTGGAATGCCGCGAGTTTTTCGGCACCCTGACGGTATTCAGGATAGGTGATGATGAGCATGTCGGGAGTGTCCATGCCATGGATGTCCTGGTTGGCCATTACGCCCGAGGGCGTGACCTGACGGCTCACCGATTCCGGGTCAAACGCCACAAACTCACGGTAGCCGGTTGTCTTGGAGATGAACGAGGCTTTGTCGCCTTGGAGCTGGTATTCCACCTTGCGCGGATATGTGGGGTCGGTGATGTCCCATATGACAGTCTTGTCTGAACATCCGCTGATTGTCAGACCCTCTCTTGACCTGACATTCACGTAGAAGTACAATTCCCCTTTATCAAGCTCCAGATGACGGTTGTAGAAGACTTCGATATAATCAAGGTTCGCCTTGAACAGGGCCCCTGTATATGAGTAGTCTATCGTGAGGTCGAGTTTGCCGTCCACATTCTCTACGTCTTTGCGTGTGGTTATGACACGGCAATATGAGTCGGCGTCTGAACTTGTTATGATGTCGGAGGTGGTTGCATCAAGCCTGTTGCCGTTTGCGGTGAACAGCAGTGAGCTCGTACCGCTCGTGGTTTTTGCCGCGAATCTCACGTTGACGTTGGCTGATTTGTCGGCCATGCCAGGGAGGGTGAACGAGAATGTCTGGCTTTTCTTTGAGCGGAAATCCTCGCCATAAATCTGTGAACCTGACTCTCCGGCCGGTTCAAGCTCGTTTTCATGAACAATGCGCTCGGTGAATGTGGTGGCGTTTACCTCGGCCAGACCGGGCGAGGTCAATGCCGCACGCATCTCGGTCTCCTCAAGAGGTATGTCGCTGACGAAATAATATGTGTCGTCGCTATACGCATGTATCGAGTGCGTGTAGGGAATGCCGTTTGTTGACGACGCTTTCCATGTGAAGTTGTCGGTTGCAAAAAACACGATACCTTTCGATGTCCTGACACTCGCTACAAGCGGAAGGTCATCGGGGTCGCTGTCGGTCAGTCCGTAGTTTATCTGACGTCCGCCCATGCCGTACACATGCACGGCCTCGGGGTTGGTGAACCCGAGATTGCGGAGTTGTGTGTCGGTTATGATGTTCATGCCGGCGCCGCTGATTTTTACCTTTGCCCATCGGCCGGTGGACATGGCCGAGTTGGCCGCGTAGTGGCCGGGCGACAGCGCCGAGACGTGGAGTGCCGGCAGAAGGGCCGCCGGCAGCATTATCATTGACAGTTTCCTAAGTGCTTTGTTCATCGTGTAAATAACGGATACGCAAGCACCTTTATTGTGATTTCGCTCCCGCTCAGGATATTTGTCACGGAGTGCCCGGAATTTGTCAGAATCCTATGGCTGAATAGATTTTGTCGGTGGCTCCGGTCTTCGACCTGATGTAGTGCCCGGCAGCATCTCCACGGCGCTTCCGCTCCGTGTCATCCAGCCCGAGAAGCATGTCGGCCACCGTCCGGAATTCCTCTTCCGACGTAACCTCGATTCCTCCGCCACATTCTGCCATTTCGCGGGCCTCGATAAATTTACGGTTGTTCGGGCCATATATGACAGGAATGTCATAGACCGCGGCCTCGTTGATGTTGTGCATCCCGGCTCCGAAGCCACCTCCTACGTAGGCCACGTCGCAGTATGCGTAGGCCGAAGAGAGCAGCCCGAAGCAGTCCATGATCAGAACCTGACAGTTGTCGGCGGCATGCGGGTCTTTCTTGATCTCGCTCATCAGTACGGCTCCGTTCGTAAAACGCGATTTGAGCGTTTCGAGCCGTTTTTCGTCAAATTCATGGGGGGCTATGACCAGCTTTACCTCCGGATGCGCGTTGAACCACCCGGCGTAGACATCCTCGTCGGTCTCCCAGCTGCTTCCGGCCATCATCGTGGCCGGGGCGTCAGGCTCGCCATGCCGGGTGAAAGCCTGTAGTTCCGGAATCTCTTTCTGCATGGCGCGTATCTGCGACACGCGGTCAAACCGGGTGTCGCCGCATACGTCCACGTTGTGTATGTGGATGGTATCGAGCAGTTCGCGGCTGCGTTCATCCTGCACGAATATCCGGCGGTACCATCTGAGCCACAGACCGTACCATGATCCCCGGTGACGGAAGAAGTATTGGTCCGGACGGAAGGCCGCGCTGATAAGGTATGTCGGGATTCCACGCGTGTACAGCTCATGCAGGTAGTTGCGCCATATCTCATATTTCACGAAGATGGCCATCTCCGGATTGACCGTGTCGATGAACCTCTTCACTCTGGCCGGCGTGTCGAAGGGGAGGTAGCACACGCAGTCAGCCCCCTCGTAGTGGCTGCGCACTTCGTAGCCCGAGGGGGAGAAGAATGTCAGAAGTATCTTGAATTCCGGGTGTCCGGCCCTGATTTTCTCTATGAGAGGACGGCCCTGTTCAAACTCGCCCAACGAGGCGGCATGCACCCATATCACCCGGTCGCCGGGGTTGAGGTCAGTCTCAAGGCGGTGCCATATCTCTTTCTGACCCCGGTCGAGCTTGCGCGCTTTGGTGTTGTGCAGCCCTGCCACACGAACACCGAAGCGGTACAATGCTATTCCTGCTGTATAAAGCGGAGCCTCCAGAATCTGGCGGCTCGCTTCTTCGGCTACGATTCTGACATCTTTGCCTGTCATATCTGCTCTTTATCGGTTTATCGTCGCGATTGCCCTGCGGATGCGGTCGGTCACTTCCTGCTTGGGCATGAGCTCTGTTATGTCGAACATGTGCGGACCGCGGCATGCTCCGACCACCGCCAGACGGAAGGCGTTCATCACGTTGCCCAGGTGGTAGCCGTTCTCCTCGATCCAGCCGAGCACGATTTTCTCGGCGTTGGCCGAGGTCATGTCTTCTATGCCGTCGAGCACACCGATAAGTTCCTCCATTATGCGGGGTGTGTCCTCGCTCCAGCGTTTGCGCACATCCTTCTCGGCATATGTCTCGGGCGCCTTGAAGAAGAAGTCGCCTTGCTCCCAGAGGTCGCCGACAAGATTTGCGCGTCCCTTCACCATTCCGACTGCCTTGGCAACATATTCCGGTGTGAAGCCGGTCACACCTTTCTTCTCAAGAACTGGCATGAATAGCGCGGCGAGTTCCTCGTCGGGCATGGCGATCATATATTCATGGTTGAACCAGAGTCCTTTCTTGTAGTCGAATTTCGCACCCGATTTGGAGCAGTGCTCGAACGAGAACTTGTCGATAAGCTGCTGCATCGACATCACCTCGCTGTCGTCGCCCGGATTCCAGCCGAGAAGTGCGAGGAAGTTGACAACAGCCTCGGGAACATAGCCGTTCTCGCGGTATCCGGCCGATATCTCACCCGATTTAGGGTCATGCCATTCGAGCGGGAAGACCGGAAAACCGAGCTTGTCGCCGTCGCGCTTGGAGAGCTTGCCGTTGCCCACAGGTTTGAGCAGCAGGGGCAGATGCACGAACTGCGGCATGGTGTCGCTCCAGCCGAATGCCTCGTAGAGAAGCACGTGCAGCGGAGCCGAAGGCAACCATTCCTCGCCGCGGATCACGTGCGATACCTCCATCAGATGGTCATCCACGATGTTGGCCAGATGGTATGTCGGCAGGTCGTCGGCGCTCTTGTAGAGCACCTTGTCGTCGAGTATCGATGAGTTGATTGTCACCTCTCCGCGGATCAGGTCATTGACTTTCACCTCGCGGCCCGGCTCGATAAGGAAGCGGACCACATACTGGTCGCCGGCGGCGATGCGGCGCTCCACTTCTTCGGCGGGGAGCGTGAGGGAGTTGTTCATGCGGCCGCGTGTCGAGGCGTCATACTGGAAGTTGGGTGTCTCGGCGCGGGCAGCCTCAAGTTCCTCGGGCGTGTCGAACGCGATGTATGCCTTGCCTGCGTCGAGCAGCATCTTGACATGCTCGCGGTATATGTCGCGGCGTTCCGACTGTTTGTATGGACCGTATGCGCCACCTTCGCGCACACCCTCGTCGATGCCGATTCCGAGCCATGCGAGCGACTCGTTGATATAGTCCTCGGCTCCGGGCACGAAGCGGCGGCTGTCGGTGTCTTCTATACGGAGAATCATGTCGCCCCCGTGCTGGCGGGCGAAAATATAATTGTAAAGCGCGGTGCGTACACCGCCGATGTGGAGCGGTCCCGTCGGCGACGGCGCGAATCTTACTCTAACCTTGCGTTCCATGTGCTTGTCTTGTTTGGGAGAGTCATTATTTTTCTGCAAAATTACAATAAAAATATCAATAATTCAATAACAGGACTGCTTACGGCCTACTTTTTTGGTTGAACATGTTGCGCGCTGTCCGGCTGCCGTGGCATAAGCCATTTCCGGTAGATGCTCTCGCCCTCGGCGTTGAAGTTGTCATACCATAACCCCTGCTCCCTGCTGTTGAGCCTTCCCATCATGAATATCAGCTTGCGCTCCCGTTCCCCTTTTGCTACAAGTATTTCGGAATGTATGGCATATGCGAATGTGTAGACAGAGGAGAAACTCCCTATGGCAAGCACCATCACCACCAGCCGGTCGGTCACGGAGAATGGTCTCTTTATTTCCGAGCATCTTCTGCACAGCATTATGGTCGTCATCATCACTGCCGGCAATGATATGCGCCATGCCAGGTCCGGGGTCACGCCGATTCCGAAGAGCGACAGGGCTACCGCCATTGAGATGAGCGACCAGTAAAGCAGGTCGCGTCTTATGAATTTCCAGATGAAAGGAATGAACGGCCCGAATGAAATGGCATAGTAGACCAGTGCCATAAGCAGCTGAATTATCACCGATCCGTCAGTAGTGACAATCCGGAAGTGGCCGCCGCTGTTGTTCTGCAGAAGAAATGCAGAGCTGAGAATGGCAATCGCTAATCCTGTCACATTCGGCAGTGTCAGTATCTCTTTCGGGCTTCGCAGAAGCCTCCATGTGATCCACGGAATGAATGCCAACGAGGGTATCGGCGCGTAAATCGGCAGCAGCGACAGGAGCAGAAGAAGAGTCCCGGGCTTGTTCCGCCGGTGTATGAGCAGGGTTATGAATACCCACAGCGGGATTCCCTGGTTATATATGAAGTTGTAGATGATAGGGTTGGCCGAGGCTGAGAAGCGGTCGCTTGTTGTGCTCAGCCATGTCAGATGGGCCGTCCAAGGATTTTCGAATATAGAGAAATACTCATCGCTGAAGAAGATGGCTGTCACCCAGTCCCACGCGTTGAAGAAAATAAATATGGCGATTGTGCTCCATATGGCTTTCCGGCCGCACATGGATACAATCATGTTTATCGCAATCCATGTTCCCCAGATGGCCCATACAAGTTGTGCGGCATCTCCGGCCATTATGAAGCCCGTGGCCTTTGCAACTATGGCTGAAGGCAACCAGAAGGCGAAGTAGTAGCAGAGCAACGGCGCATCCGCGCCATCACCATACCTTACGGGCCACGGGTGCCGTGCCAGGTCGTAGAATATGGCGTTGCGCCATGCGTGGTCGCTCGGAATCTGTGCGACGAATCCTCCTATGCCGCTCATCGTCACATATGCCGCCGTGACGAGGAGCGCGGCATACATCGTGCGTCTCCATGGTATGTCGTGAAATCCGTGCACATGCAGGTTCCCGGGGCTGTGCCAAAGCATCCTCCATATGCAGAAGACTGTCGCGGCGATGACCGGTACGGCTATTTCAGCTCTTATCCAGAACGCGATGAACAAGACAACCGGCGAGGCCAGCCATATCCATGCCTGCCTCACTAAACTCCGCTCGCTCATCGCTTCATAAGGTATTTTGTGTAGAGTGATTCACCGTCGGCAATGAAGTTGTTGTAGTGGTAATTTACAATTGGGTCGTCAAGTTTCCCCATCATGTATATATGCTTGGGATATTTGTCGTGCTCGATGTTGAATATGATGTCTTTGGGTATGCAATACAGTACCGTGGCTGAATCGGTTATGCCTAATGCAAGGACTATGGGAAGTGCGATCCGCTTCCACTTTGAGAGCGATCTGTATTTGTTCAGCTGTCCGATTGTGGCATATGTGAGAAGAATGGTCAGCGACATGGTGGCGCGGCGTCCCAGGTCGTCAGAGTCGCCCAATGTAAGGAATGGAAGAATGAAACAAGTCGCCGCCATTATTATGAAAGTCGGGTCGCGCTTTACGAGATTCCATACGAAAGGCAAGTACACACCTATCGACAGTACGTAGAAGCCGATGCCGATTATCAGTATCTTCCACCATTCGAGAATCCGGCTCGGGTGTGTGGATGACGCGTTGTTGTTGCTCATATAGAAAATGCCGGTGACTGCCAGGATAAGCAGACCTGTGATGTTCTCCAAAGTCATTGCCGCTTTTAAGTTCCTTGCAATCCAGAACAGTACCGCTGTGGATATTCCGATGCATGCAAGAGGGGAGAACAGAAAGAGAAGTGCACAAAGAAGCACCATGTGTCCGGGATGTCTGCGCAGTTTCCATAACATGGGCAACGCTATCCATAAGGGTATCGTCTGGTTGAAAATAATTTTCAACTGTGTGGCCGATGAGAAGCTCATGTAGTTGGAATACAATTGCCAGAAATCATCTATTCCCATCATTTCGGCGATCTTGCTGTCGAACAAGGCATATATGGTGCTGTCCCAGAATCCGAACATAAGCAGTACGGGCAGATACCACCATCTCGTCCTGCCTCCGAGGAAGCTCACAAGAAACGTGAATCCTATCGCCATACCCCAGAATCCCCAGAACAGTGTGGCGATGTCTCCTGGCATGATGAGGCCGCCGGTGGCTTTTCCTACAAGCGATGCCGGCAGCCAGTAGCCGAAGTAGTAGCACATCAGCTGGGGATCGGGGGCCTCATAGACCACCGGCCAGTCCCTGCGCACGAGGTCGAAGAACACTGCGTTGCGCCATACGTAATCGTAATGCTGCGGGAAGAAACCACCCATGCCGATCAGCACCAGAAATATAAACAGGAAAAGGAGTGACATCTTGTAGCTCCTGGTTACGGTGACATCCTGCCATCTTCCGTGGGTCTCGCCGCCACGTTCGGTCACGGGCTGTTTACGTTGTCTGATTATCACCCTTGCGGTTGAATATATGAGCAGAGCGCAGAGCGGGAGCGAGATCCACCATCTCATCCAGCCGTAGAGAAACAGCAACATCGGGAGCCCGAGCCATATCCATGCCTGGAGCTCTATATTTGCGATACTGATTTTTTTATCTGTAGATAACATCCTGTTTCTTGCGAAAAATCATTATATTTGCATGTAATAAAACGACAGCAGGTGAAGTATATTGCCAAGCATCAATCTCTCAATGGCTTCGCGGACCATCGTCATCTGGTCTGGGTGCTTCTGCTCGTGGCGGCTATTGTGCAGCTGCCCCCCTTGCTGTGTGGCTTCGAGTTGTGCGACTCGGGCTTTTACATGACTTTTTATGACAATATCTTCACGCATCCCGAGGCGGTTGAATACAATTTCATGTATTATCTGAGCGGCCTCGCGGGTGGCGTGGTGAGCGCCGTCACAGCAGGCTCTGTTTTGGCAATCCGTATTTTCGGGGCTGTCTGCAATGTCGCGTGCGTGTGGCTCGCATATGATATGGTCCGGAGGTGGGGCCGGGTAGCGCGACAGCGGGGCTCGGCGGTTTTTGTTCCGGTTTTGCTGTCTGTGCTGATTATCGGCACTGCTTCCTGGAGCGCGCCGCTTGCTTTCTACAATGACACACTCACCGTCTTGCTCGCCATGGTGTCGCTGCGTCTGCTCTGTGTCGCCCTTGTGCCCGAAGTGGATGGAGACCGCACTGTGCGTTGCCGGTTGTTGATCCTGCTGTTTTCCGGTATTGTGGCGGGTGTCAATGCGTTTTCCCGTTTGCCGAATATCCTTGAGGTGTTTTTTGTATGCCTTCTCCTTCTGGCACCTGCGCGCGCACTTGCCGCAGGTGGCTGTGGAAGATGGCGCGCTTCGCTTGTCTGGCTCGGCGGGTGGCTGGGAGGTGTGGCTGCGGTTCTCGCGCTTGCTGCCGCGCTCGGTCATATTCCGGTGCTTGAGAATATGGTCCATGACCTTGTGGTGACGGTTGCCAGTCCGGCCGGTGCATCGTCGCATGGTTTCTCGCATCTGCTGTCCGCGCTCGTAGGGTCCTGGTACGCCGTTGGCCGCACCGCTCTGCCGTTGCTGCTGATATATGTGGTGCATCTCAGGTGGCATTCCCTGCTTGTTAATATATTGACGGCATGTGTCGTGGTGTGGCTTCTGCTCCGTGTCGATGTGCTCACGGCCATAGCTGCGGTCTCTGTTTCAGGTGCGGTGGCAGGGCTGGTCAGGTTCCGCGGTGCCGGCAGAACGATACTGTGGTCGGTTCTTGCGATGCTCGCCATACTCCCTCTCGGTTCCGACAATGGTTTCTATAATTTCGGAGCGGTGATTTTCTGGCTCTCTCTTCCGGTCTCGTTTGCCGTGTTCGGGCGTCGGTTGGTGCCTCTGTCGCTTGTCGTGACGGTTTGTCTTGTGTGCGGCGGTGTAAGGTCTCTGGTAGTGGGCGGAATGTATTTCGATGACACCCCGCTGTCTGAAATGACGGGAAGTATCAATTCCCCCTCCGCTGCCGGAATACGCACCTCGCCTGAGCGCGCGCGCCGTGTCAATGCAATGGTCTCTGCCGTGCGACGGCATGTGGCTCCGGGCGATACTCTGCTCGTCTATGGCTCTGCTCCGATGCTGAATCATCTCACGGCCACTGTGCCCGCCATCGGATGTTCATGGCCGGAACTGCTCACTCCCGGTTTGCTTGATCACAAGCTTGGTGCTGCGGATGCTCCGGCTAATGTACTGTTGTTGCGGTTCAGGACTCTCGGGTCTGAATGGGGTTCCGGCTCGGATGCCTTCATGGCCGGAGATTCCGTGTCGGCCAATCTGTTTCATAATCCCGAAAAATCAGGAATCATGCTGGCTTATCTCTCTTCCGGACGTTATTATGTTGTGGAGAAGGATAGTGATTTCATACTCTTTTCCCGTCGGGATAGTGTTTCACATGACGGGCTGTCGGGGCGTGCCGGATGGCTCTTGAAATCAGATGGACCATGAAAAGACCGAAGAAGGATATTGCTGTGGCGGGGTGGTTCCTGCTCGTCGTGCTGCTGTTGGGCGGCGCGAGCTGGTGGACGTACCATGAGTATGTCTCCACGCCTCCATATGTCGATCCGGAACGGTTTCCGGTGCGCGGCTTTGACATATCCTCACATAACGGTTACGCCAATCTTGAGGCTGCCTCTCGGGCAGGGTTCGATTTCGTGTTCATCAAGGCTTCGGAGGGTTCGGATTTCCGCGACGAGAATTTCGCGCTCAATTATCAGAAGGCGCGTCATGCGGGTCTGAAGGTAGGCGCATATCATTATTTCCGCTTCGACCGCGACGGTGTGGAGCAGGCTGTGAATTTCCTTAAGGTTGTCGGCCCGCGCAGCCTCGAACTGGGGCTTGCCGTCGATGTCGAGGAGGCGGGCAACGCACGCGGTGTGCCTCTCGATTCGGTCAAGGCGCGCCTTCAGCTCATGCTTGAGTATCTGAACCTGCGTGGTCATCGTGTCACGCTATATTCCAACCGTGCCGGCTACGAGAAATACCTCCTTGACGATTTCCGCGGATTGCCGTTATGGGTCTGCCAGTTCACCGACAATTCCGCCAACACCGACTGGACCTACTGGCAGTATGACCATCGCGGTGCAGTGCCCGGGGTGCGCGGCAACGTGGACCTCAACGTTTTCGCCGGCACACGCGAGGACTGGGAGCGGCATTTCCGGCAGTGACATCTCCCGCAGTAGCATCTCCCGCAGTAGCATCTCCCGCAGTAGAATGTTCCGGCAATCCTGTTCATGAATGGAGTGGGGCATTGGTCAAAAAGGTGTATTTAATCACTTAAAAGGGGCCGGTGCTGTAAATTTATATTCTAAAAAATATGTTGTATAACACCCTTTCTTGCATGGGTGTATTTTTTTAGCTAATTTTGCACCAGATTTTACCAGACCTACGGTGATTGTTTCATGGCTCGCTATGAATCATAAACCACCCGATGCCCGGCAAACCTACTACCTATTTAACCGAACGAAAACAACTTTTAATCAATAATCTATATCAATTACAACTTTTTCTCCATGAAAAAAATCTCAAGATTCGCGGCAGTCTGCGGACTCGCAGCTGCCGCGATGACGGCGAATGCCGCGACTTTCGTGGGAGACCGCACTGATTTTCGCGATGAGACAATCTACTTCGCGATGACCACGCGTTTCTACGATGGCGACAAATCGAACAACACTTATTGCTGGGACGGCGTGAACAACGTCAATGACCCCGAATGGCGTGGTGACTTCAAGGGCCTTATCGAAAAACTTGATTACATCAAGGCTCTCGGTTTCACCGCAGTATGGATCACACCTGTTGTCGAGAACGCGTCAGGTCTTGACTATCACGGCTATCACGCGTTCGACTTCAAGAAGGTTGACCCCCGCTATGAGAGCGAGGATGTCAATTTCCAGACTGTTATCGATGAAGTTCACAAGCGTGGCATGAAACTCATCCTCGACATTGTGCTCCAGCATACCGGAAACTTCGGTGAGGAGTCTCTCTGTCCGATGTTTGTGAAGGACTACTCGCAACCCTTGAGTAACATCGACAAGTCCTTGAAGCTTCATCCCGATTCAAAGCTCCCTTCTGACTATTACAATCTGATTCCGGGTGATCAGTATGAGGCTCGTCTGGGTCTGATGAAGAACACAAGGGGTGTAAACGAGGATACCCACAACTTCTGGCACCATTACGCTCATTTCAACTGGGATGACCCTTCCCGCTGGTGGGGTCAGATTGCCGGTGACTGCGTGGACCTCAATACCGAGAATCCCGCGGTGTCAAACTACATTGTGGACTGCTACTCCAAGTTCATCAAGATGGGTGTGGATGGATTCCGTATCGACACATCGGGCCATATCTCACGTCTGACTTTCAACAAGGCTTTTATCCCGCAGCTTCATGCGGCGGCTGAGTCGAGCGAGGCCATCGCCAAGCGCGGCAACACACCGTTCTATATGTTCGGTGAGGTATGTGCCCGTGCTGAGGAGGTAATCTACCGCGACGGAAACTACAACTGCTCTCCCTGTTTCTATACGTGGAAAGAAGATAAGGATTATGCCTGGGATTACAGCGAGACTTCATGGGACAATGTTGTGGTGATGGAAGGTGAGACCGGTGACCATGTCAATGCCAAATCCGTGCTCCAGCAGGCCGACGATTATCTTGGCAAGGACAAGATCAAGCACAGCGACAACGCCTGGCTGAACGGAAATGAGTATCACACTCCCGACTATTCACAGAATTCCGGCTTCAATGTGATTGACTTCCCGATGCACTGGCGTTTCCACAGAGCAGATAATGCTTTCGGCGTCCGCAGTCAGGACGACTATTACAATGACGCTACGTGGAATGTCGTTTATGTGGATGGTCATGACTATGGTCCGAACGGATGGGATACCAAGAGCTTCGGTGGTTCGCTTGAGGCATGGGCTGAGAACCTCTCACTGATGTTTACTTTCCGTGGAATCCCCTGTATCTGGCAGGGTTCGGAAACATATTTCCACAAGGGCTATATAATCGACAAGGGTGCTCTTGAACCGCTCAAAAACACAGCGCGTGCATATTACGGCGGTTATCTGACCGGTTCTGTCAATACTACTGACTTCGGTGTATATACCAATGCTACAGGCAACCTTGCCGCTTCTCTGAGTCATCCTCTGGCTCTGCATCTGCAGCGTCTGAACAAAATCCGTGCAGCTGTCCCCGCTCTCCGCAAGGGTCAGTACTCTACTGAGGGTTGCTCCGGCAATATGGCTTTCAAGCGTCGCTATACCGCTGATGGCGTTGATTCATATGTGCTGGTGACAATCTCGGGTGATGCTACTTTCACAGGTGTGCTCAACGGTACATACCGCGATGCCATCACAGGTGATGTCAAGACTGTCAACAACGGTACTCTTACCGCTTCTTGTTCAGGTCAGGGCAACATGAGAATCTATGTGCTCGATGGCCCCGGTAAAATCGGTGATGACAGCCAGTTCCTCTATGGCGCAGCTCCCGTTATGGCTACGCAGCTCTCTTATGACGGAAACGAGGAAGCCGACGATACCGAAACAGTGCGTGATGACGAACCTTTCGATCCGTCGCAGCATGCAACTGTTGTATTCTCTCCCGCCGGAGGAACATTCAAGACCGAGACTCTTACTGTTACCGCCGCTCTGAGCAGCGATGCCACAACAGGTTGGTTTAAGGTCGGCGGCAATACCAAGGTTGACCTCACACCCGGCGAGAGCAAGCAGTTCACTGTCGGTTCAGGAATGAACTACGGCGATGCAGTCTCTGTTACATGGGGTGCTGACGAGTACAGCGGTACTGTCACCTATAAGAAGGTTGACCCCAACGCCGTAATCACAGTCTATGTTACCGGCAAGAACGGTGCTGACATCTCAGGTACAAACCTCTACTCATGGAATGACGGTGGTAAACTTACCGGTGAATGGCCCGGAAAGGCCCTCACCGAGACCACCGAGGTTGACGGCCGCACTTTCTACTACCACACTTTTGATTCTTCCGATCCTGTCAGCATAATCTTCAACCGTGGTGGCCAGCAGACAGCTGATATCACAGGCGTATCTGAGGATACATACTTCGAGTATGACGGTGCGACCAGCGCTTCTGCAATCGAGGTTACTCCCGGCCCGAAGGCTCCGAGCATCTATGCCAACCCGGCATCGGGCAAGCAGTTCAACGAGTCGCTCACAGTATCTCTGACTGTTTCTCCCGCAACCGACATCTACTACACTCTCGACGGCTCTCAGGCTTCGGCTTCGAGCACCAAGTACACCGGCCCGATCACTCTCACCTCAACAACCACAATCAACGCTTATGCGAAGAACGAGGTAGGCGAGACCCGCGCAGCCTTCACTTACACCAAGGTTGACGGCCCGATCGAGGAGACAATCACAGCATACTTCGAGAATACACAGAACTGGAGCAGTGTCAACGCATACTGCTGGGATGACACCTACACCGGAAGCAATGCCTTCTCAGGCGCATGGCCCGGCAAGGCTCTCACCGAGACTGTAGACTGGAAGGGTAAGACTCTCTACAAATACTCTTTCACAGCTCCAGCATCAGGTCTCAGCAACGCTATGATTATCTTCAACGGCGACGGTAAACAGACCGAAGGCTTCGTTCTCTACGACGGTGGTATCTACAACTTCAGCGGTTATACCAACCAGACTTATGGCGAGTCTAACGTTGTCAACATCGAGACTCTCTATGGCCTCAAGGTGTTCGCACAGGGTGGCCGTCTGGTAATCTACTCCGATGCTGACTGCGAGGTACAGGCCGTGAAGATCGACGGCACAGTGCAGACTCTCCCTGTCACTGCAGGCTACAACTACTACGAGCTTTCAAAGGGCTTCTATATCGTAGCTAACACAAAGGTGGTTATCTGATTCTGATCGGATAAGTGGTTATCTGATTCTGATTGGATAATCTGTCGAAATAGCCGCGCGGGTTCAAAAGACCCGCGCGGTTTCTTTTTATTTTCAAAACTATGTGCTAATTTTGCATAATGAGGCCGGATGCCTCCCCCTTCTCAAGATTAATCCCGATTCCTCCCGATTAATCCCGATAAATCCCGATAACTCCCGATTAATCCCGACTAATCTCGATTAACCCCGATTAATCTCGATTAATCCCGATTAATCCCGCTAACCAATTAATCAATATGAACAAATCTTTTTCCAAGCTGACTGCGGCGATGCTGATGGCTTTCGCCGCTCTCCACGGCTCCGATGCCCGCGCGCTCGGATGGCCGGAGAATTATCAGGGTGTGATGCTCCAGGGTTTCTACTGGGACTCTTACACCGACACCAAGTGGACCAACCTTGAGGCTCAGGCCGACGAACTGTCGCGCTATTTCAGCCTGATCTGGGTGCCCAATTCGGGCCGCTGCGGCAGCAGCAACAACATGGGCTATATGCCCCAGTACTGGTTCACCAACCATAACTCATCGTTCGGCACCGAGGCCCAGCTCCTGTCGATGATCTCGACTTTCAAGGCTAAGGGCACCGGTATAATAGCCGACTGCGTGATCAACCACCGCAACGGAGTGACCAATTGGACCGACTTCCCGACCGAGGAGTGGAACGGCCGCACATGGAAGATAGGCCCGGAGGGCATATGCTCCACCGACGAGGTGCGCAATGCCTCAGGCCAGGCAAAGCCGACCGGAGCACCCGACACGGGCGACGACTTCGACGGCTGCCGCGACCTCGACCATACCAACGCTAATGTGCAGGACAATTGCAAGAACTACGTGAAATGCCTTCAGGAGAAGTATGGCTATGCCGGTATGCGCTACGACATGGTGAAGGGCTACGGCGGCCAGTACACGGGCATCTATAACCGCTATGCCAACGTGGAGTTCTCTGTCGGTGAATACTGGGACAGCAACTACGACGCGGTAAAGGGCTGGATCGAGGCCACGGGCAAGACTTCGGCAGCTTTCGACTTCCCCTGCAAGTATGCCATCAACGAGGCTTTCTCGTCGGGCGACATGACCAAGCTCGTATGGCTCGCCAACGGCACTAATCCCCAGCCTGCCGGCATGATTCATTTCGGCTATCCGCGCTATGCAGTGACTTTCGTCGACAACCACGATACCTATCGCGACGGCTCGAAATTCAACGGCAATGTCGTTGCGGCCAACGCATTCATACTCTTCAGTCCAGGCACTCCCTGCGTGTTCCTTCCCCATTACAAGCAGAACAAGGCCGCCATACAGCGTCTGATCGAGATCCGCAACGCCTGCGGCATCCACAACATGTCGGCGGTGAAGGTGCTGAAATATCAGGGAGACTGTTACATGGCCGAGATTACCGGCACAAAGGGCAAGGCTGTCGTCAAGATCGGTTCGGCCATGGTGTCGCCCGACGGCTACAGCAACAGCGACATCAAGGCTTCGGGCACGGACTATTGCGTGTGGACCAAGACCGAGGTCGGCGGCGGTGGGGGAGATGACCCGCAGCCGGAACTTCCCGACCACCTCTACATCATAGGCGAGGTTGACGGCAACGCATGGAGCCCGTCAGACGGAGTGGAGATGCAGAAGTCAGGCAGCGAGTTCCGCAAGGAGGTCGAGGTCAAAGGTACGTTGGCTACGGCCACCGTGGGTTACTTCTCGTTCGCTCTGAATCTTGCCTCCGACTGGGACGGCATGAATGTGGCGGGCAACCGTTTCGCCCCGGCTATCGACACCGAGGTCAACGTGGGTTCGACCCTCGCTCTCACCGAAAGCCCGAATCCTGAGGCTGCCAAGGCGTTCTATGCCAAGAATGGCCGCTATTTGCTCGTGGTTGACTGGGCCAAGCGTCAGCTGCGCGTGGAGACAGCGACGGCCGTCAGCGACATCGATACCGATGCGACCGAACCGGCAGAGGCCATCTGGTTCAACCTCCAGGGCCAGCAGATAGATGCTCCGGCCGCACCCGGCATCTACATCCGCGTGACCGGCAACCGTGCCGTAAAAATCCGTATCGCACATTGAGATGAATAACTTTAGTGACTCATTCCATTAATCCCGGTCAAACGTGACGGGATTACAAAAAACTGCGCGGGACTTGTTCAAGCCCCGCGCAGTCGCGTTAGTGGTTGGTTTTGGTAATTGACCGTGTGCGTCGTAGCGTTTCAAGTCAACAGCTACTTCCTACATATATATACAACCTATTTCTGAGTCGTCTTTATCAGGTACATCAGGGGTCAGAAGAGAACCTTCTCCGACTTCGAGCCGGTCACCTTGATGTAGATGCCCTTGTCAGGATTCTCCACGCGTGCGCCCTGGAGGTTGTAGTAGACGGGTGCCGCATCGCTGTCGTCGATGTTGCCGTTGTCGTACATGTCGTCGAGAATATCCTTGACTGCTGTCCAGACACCGCTGTCATCTGTCACGAGATAGTAGTCGCTACCGCTCATACGCTTCTCGTCCTCGCTCTGGCCGATGGTCGGCAACTCGGGATAGTAGACATCATATTGCTGGAACGAGGGAGCTGCAGCGCGTCCCTGGGCGTTGAGCTGGCCTTTGGGTGCGATTCTGATGCGGAACTGTACATAGGCTGAACCGTATGCTCCGGGGATTTCCTTGCGGCTGACCTCACTGTTGTCGGCTGCTGCAACCTCTGAATCAAGAGCGATACGCCAGCTGTCCCTGCCGAATGTCTCAGATGCCTCGGCTGCTGATTCCCATGTACCCTCGATGTGGTTGTCAGTGAGAGTCACCCAGCAATCATCGTGCATGGTGTTGGTCTCGGCTGTCGGACGGTGTCCTTTCTCCACGAGCTTCACGAGCATCTCTTCCGTGCTCTTGTTTTTCCAATCGGGGTGGAGGAGAACCGTGTTGTAGTCGATGTCGTATGAATATACGCGATATGATACCTGGGTGTCATATTCGTCAGAGAAAGATTTCTCCGTATTCAGATGGACGTGGATGCGGCCATCGAAGAAGTAGAGGTGCTCGGCGCCGAGCGGTGTCCAGAACGGAAGTTCCTTCTTCTCACCGTCGCGGTAGTTCTCGGGATCCTGAGAGTTGCGGAATGCAACGGCGAACTTCGTACCGGCCGGATTTGCGAAACCGTTAGGAATCTTGGCGAACCATATTTCCTCACCCTCTTTGAGCTTGCGGCCGTTGGGAAGGGTTCCATTTTCAATGGCAGTCCTCACGTCGGGCGCCATAGCGAAGATCTGGTCAAGCTCTCCGTTGGCATACGCCTTGAGGAGATCCATGTGGTACATAGCCTTACCGTTCTCGTCCCATGCCTCCGATGCGGTATTGTTCATATGGTCGGGGTCGCCGGCATAGAACTGCTTTGACTCGGTATTGCCGTTGACCACCCGTTCAACGGTGTTGAAGGGGAGATAGTAGTTGTTGTGGTTAGGCTTCTCGGAGTTGATGTGGGCACGGAGCTGCGGGTTGTTCATGTCGAGCGACATGTTGTAGAAAATGAAGTAGTCACGCTTTGTACCCATGACAACAATCTGCGAGGTGGCAGGATTGAAGAGAATTGTGGCTCCTTGTACAGCGTTGCAGGGCATGTGGAGATTCTGACCCTGGCCGCGGCGCACGGTGTTGTACTTCTGTTCTTCGCCATCCTGGGTTATCTGCAGCTTGCGGTCGTAGTAGAGCTTGTACTGTGCGTTGGTCCAGTCGTTGTCTGCGATTTTGATGGTGTGAGAGAATGTAGATTTCTCATTCCAGTCCATACCGTTGAAGATCTGGAACTGGCCGAGCAGACGCTTCTCCGCGTCGGGGAAGTTGTTGAACATGTACCAACCGGTGTACTTGCCGTTCTTGCATTCAGGCTCGAACACCCATGCGGCCTTGTTGTTGTCGCGCTCGGTGGCATTGATGCCTTGCGTCGGGTCGCCGTCGAACTCTTTCGAGAACCACTTGTTCTGGTCGCCGATGAAGTAGTATGCCGGCATTACGGTGATGGTGCGGGGCTCGGTCGTGAAGTCAGCGATCACATAGAAGTCACCCTCCCACTTGTCGTTGTCATTGACGTTCAGTGTATGGAAGTCGCCTTTGTATGTTCCGCTCTCTGAATCATTGTCATAGATGTTGAGATTCTGATGTGCGGCAAGTTCGTCGGCCTTTGTGTCATTGAATGAAATAGGATAGTCTTTAGACGGTGCGCCATATGTCTTGATAAGGGTGCCGTTGTCATTCTTTACATTCATCCTGAAATATGTGTCGGCGCTGCTTCCGGGAACAATACCTGTAAATTTGCCGGCCTTGTCATAGGTCATCTCATATTCATAGGTGACATTGTTGCGGAACACACGCAGCCAGAGGTTCGAGGGCACTTCACCTACAGCGGTCGAAGGCTTGTCAGCGAATTGCGGATTCTCCTCGATCATTGCCTTGTCGCCATCTATGTAGTAATATGCTCCCCGTACGTATTCAGCATTAAATTGTGAATCGTCTGCAAAGTGGAAAATTACGTTCTGTGCCTCATTCTTCCATTTGAATGTGTAGGAATAGACAGGATAGTAATTGTTGTCAACCTTGACATAGCTGTATGTGTCTGTCATCTTCTGGGCCGGATCTGTCCACGCTTTGTAAATGACAGGCTGATTGTTTTCTGTGCGATAGAAGTGTGCCAGCACATCTCCCTTTGCGCCGTTGCTCTTGTCGATAAAGTAAACGGTATGGTTATTGACCGGGTCGGTGCAAGCCTCGACAGTTGCGGGCGAGCCACTGAAGTCAACGATGATGTTCAGGGGATCATCCTCGCTGTTGCTGAAGCGGAAGTAGTGGTTGGGATCCTCGTCGCGTGTACGCATGTTGTAGATCTCGACGGGAGCGTGCTTCACCAGATTGTCGTCGGCGTTGTTGAAGAAGAGCACGCCGCGGTCGAGCCAGTTCTGACCATCTTTCTCGGAGAAGGAGAAGGCAAGGTTTGAGTTGGCCGTGTAGTTGTATTTGTAATTGAAGCGCTTGGTGCTTTCGTCAAAATTCATTGCACGGGGAGTGCCGTCAATCCAGATGTAGAGAGTCTCGGGGCAATAGCCGTCGGGCAGCGGAGCGAAGGGTGCTACTGTGAGCGCGGTCGGGAAACCTTCTTCATCGACTGCGAGAGTGAAAGTGGCGACCGCTTTTGCGCCGGCAGTCATGCGGAACGGGGTGCCGTCCACCTTCAGTGAGCTGAAAGTTGTTGTCTGGAATGCGGAAGCGGTGGTGTTACCCTCGTTTACAGAATAAGAGTAAGTGCGCCCGTCTTTTGTGTAGTTGATTACGAACTCGGTTGCAGTCATCAGACCGGTGCGGAAGTCGACAGTGCCGACAAAAACATCGCCGTTCTCAGAGAGACCGAAGTCGCCGGTCACAGGCTCACCCCACTGGTTGACAGCATGGATGGTGTAGGCCCCTCCGAGAGTACCCAATGAGCCATTGGGTCCGACTATCGTCAATTTGACAGGGTTGTCATTGTCATCAACCGAGAGAATCAGCGTATATCTCCCAGCGTTGATAGAATTATTGAATTGTCCGTTTTTTTGGCTTGCAGATTCTAATGCATAGTCTGTAACTCCGTCATATGATGGAGTTATGTTTTGAGGATTGGTAATGTACCAGGGATCTCCGTCATCGGGTGCAGCATTTGCATTGGTGACTTTGATACCAAAATCGTATCCTCCGGGATTTTCTACGGTACAAGTAAGAGGTGAACCGGAGAATTTAATACCGGTTGTTGTCCAATTGCCCCCGATGTTGCTCCACAGATAGTAGTCTTTTGAGCCTGTAGTTACGTCACCGGTGACTTTAGCTAATTTAGCTTCGACAACATCCTTTTTGCTGTCCGCAACTCGTATTTCCAAACGGTGCGATACTCCCGAAGTGAGACCGGTGAGCTTATTTTTTTTACTTTGGTCCTCTGTAGTCAAGGATACCCAGCCAGAACCTGAAGTTACTGTTTCTTCGGCACCGCACCAAGTTGAACCGTTGCCATTGTTAAACACGAATTTGAATTCGATGTCAGAATCAGATTCTGGAGTGAAGTCTACAAAATAATATTTGTATCCTCCATCCTCGCGTGTCTGAAGTTGACCGAGGTCTTTCGATGCGGATTCGTTGAATATCTGCGTAATGGGATTGTCATAATAGAAATCCCATGCATTAGCCAACGGCACACACATGAAAGCCATCAGCAACGTCAGTAAAACTGAAAGCTTTTTCATAAGGTTTGAAGTTTTAATGATTAAAAGTTATTAGTTGATATTGGTTTGAGTTTTCATCGTAGGTTACGCGCAACGGCTAATCTCCAATCCGCGCCATTACTGAGATTTAATCCTTAATTGTTGCAGCGTCTGTTAATTGTTGCGATGTCTGTTAATTATTGTCGCATAAGTCAGCGAGCCGGTCTCGCAAGTTTCCACATCCCGGTTTATGTGAAAGGCGTTAAGTTTTAGGCATTAGATTTTAGAATTCCGATTAATATGTGAGGTTTTAGAGTGCAGATTTGAGGAATGTCTTCGGTGCGATATGATAGAGCCGAGTCGGAGGTACCGGCAAAGTGCCTGAAAGGCACTCGGAGATTGATAGCCGGATGCATACGCGCCTGAAAGGCACGGATGCTTCCGGTAAGGAGATAATCGTATATGTGTCTGAAAGACACCTCGTTTCATTTGCCCCTACTTTATCGGGAAGATATGTCACAAGGTGTCTTGCAGACACATATCACATCACCTCTTTCCCGGAAGCACCCCACGTCTTTCAGACGAGGTGTGCATCCGGCTATCAATCTCCCGATGCCTTGTCAGGCATCCTGACGATACATTAACACCTTGTATATCTTAGATTTTAGAATCGTTTGAAGAGCTTCTGCGCTTTTCCTGCCATTTTTGCGATGAGTAACCGGGCATCTGCTCGGTTGCGAATGAAAATTTCTGCGTGGCAGAAAAAGTCTGTCAGATAAACCGGGCTTACAAAAAAACTGCGCGGGACTTGGGCAAGTCCCGCGCAGTCGCGTTAGTGGTCGGTGTTGGTAATTGACTGTGTGTCGTCTTAAAACCTATATATACAACTTATTATTGGGTTTACGGTTTGCGTCCGTGTATGTTATCTCAGAAGAGAACCTTCTCAGACTTCGAACCTGTCACCTTGATGTAGAGACCATTGGTCGGATTCTCGACACGCACACCCTGGAGGTTGTAGTAAACCGGTGCTACTGTCTCGAAATCTGACGATTCACTTCCGAAAATCTCCTCTACGCCGGTGGCGACACCGTTTTCGAGCACATAGTAATGGTCTGTACCCTTGAGCTTGATCTCATTACTGTCATCGCCGACTGTGGGCAGAGCCGGAACATAGACTGAATAAGGATTGAAGCTTGCGGCACGTGCGGCAGTGCTTGTTCCTGCCTTCGGAGAGTATGTGAAACGGAACTGTACATATGCGTTAGAAAGACCGGCAGGAATTTCCTTGCGCTTGAGCTGAGCATCGTTTGCTGCGGCAGCCTCAGCCTCTTTCTTGATACGCCAGTTGTTCTTTCCATACACATCCATAGCCTCTACACCCCACATCGAATGATTATAATGCTCGGTGGTGAGTTCAACCCAGCCCTTCTCGTCATTTGAAGTCTTGCTGATGGGATGGATAGTGTTGTTATCCTCGGCATCGAGAGCTACGACGTTATAGTTGCGGTCGTAGGTGTAGACACGGTATTCAACTTTGACGTCACAAACATTTGCGAAATCCTCTGTGTTGACGTGCATGTGTATGCCATCGAAGAAATACAGGTTCTGGAGACCGAGCGGTGTCCAGTAAGGATACTTCACGCCATCTTCCTCGCGGTAGCTGTTCTCGTCGGCTGAGTTGCGGAATGCAACTGCAAACTTGGTACCGGCAGGGCAAGCGAAGCCATTAGGCACTTTTGCATACCATATATTGCGGCCGCTGATTTCCACACCGTTTGAGAGCTTGCCGGCTGTAAGGTCTGTGACAAGCTGCTCGTCAGCATTCGGAAGCCATGCGTTGATTTCTTCTGAAGTCAGACCTTCGATCTCACCGAACGACTTTCTTTCCATCTTGTAACCGTTGGCATTGAAATCTGTGCCCTCGGTGTAGTTCATGTGGTTCTTGTCGTCATTTATATTTGATGCGGTGAACGAGTTGTTGTTGCCGTATTCAACCTTATTGAAAGGAATATAGTAGTTGTTGGCATTAGGCTTCTCGGAGTTGATATGAGCACGGAGCTGCTCATGGTCCCTGTCACCCGTGCGGTCGTAGAAGATATAATAATCTACCTTCTTGCCCAGTACCATGATGACCGGTTTACCATTCAAGTCAGGATTGAACCAAATCTGAGCCTCCTTTACAGCATTACACGGGAGATGTATATTCTGTCCCTCACTATGACTGACCTCATATTCGGTTCCATTCTCATCTACAGGTACACAATCAGCGATATATTCTTTAAATTTTGCCTGTCTTGCTTCATCGCTAAGGTTGTCATTATCTCTGCGGACAGCCACCTTATGGCAATATGTGCCACCGCCTGCCCATGAGTTACCATCGAAAATCTGGAACTGGCCTGCCAGCATGCCGTCGGGGAAGTCAGAGAACTTGTACCAGCCGTCATTCTCGTCATATTTGAATTTCCAGCTGTCGCGACCCGGAATGTTACCATATCCCTTTGTCAGGAAAGTGTAGTCGATACCTGCGGAGGTTTCATTTCCATTCTCATCATAGTTGGTGCCATAAGTACCATCATCGTTTTTGGTGAACGCCTTTGAGAACCACTGGTTGAGGTCGCCGATAAAGTAGTAGTCCTTTCTCGGTTGTTCCATCTTTTCAGTGAGTTTGGCGGTGAATACAACCTGAGACTCTGAGCAGCTCACGATTGTCAACTCGTACCCTTTGTAAGCAGGAACTGTAAAGATGGAGTTTGTGTTATATTTGGCAGTAAACTCTCCGTCAGCGATGCTTGCACTACCATCTGGCCCAAATTGTTTCTTGTCATCGTTTTTGAAAGCAAAGCTGCGTTCTCTCTCACTGGGATTTATTTTAATGACCTGATTGACCGATATATAGTTGGTTGCATTATCCCAGCCGCTAACCATTCCCTCGAAGCCGTCCAGCGGGTCTCCAGCAAGGTAGATGTTGGATACAGATACAGAAACAGGATAGACCTTGATTTTTACAGGATTCCAACCCTGATTTCCGTCCTGAACATATACCTCGACATTCAATTCATTATCGGTGTCGAGAATGAGTGCAAAATCCTCCTCGTAGATATCCTGTTCTTGTTCACTGCCGTTGAATTTTACTTGGAATTCTGCCTTTCTGCCGTATCCATAGAATTGTTCAGCTTTGTCGTCAGATGCTTTAACATTGAAATTGAGCCCTTTTTGACCAGCAGGAATTTTGCCTGAGTAACATGAGCCATTCCATGTCAGATTGTAGTTTCTGCTTCCGTTATATTCTACAAGCGAATAGCTGTTCCATCCGTTGGCAGAAATACCGAAAGCCAGTAGTGCCACAACCATTAATAATGGCCGTATGGCATTCTGAATCAGTTTTTTCATTTTCTAAAATGATTAAAAGTTATTAGTTGATTTTGTTTGAGTTTTCATTTCGGCGGCGGTATTCGCATTGTCGTTGTCTTGCGGAGGCTGCCGCATGCCTCCGCAAATCCCTAATCCTTCTCATTAAGGATTGTGAAGTATGGAAGTTCCGGGTGTTTTGGGTATGATGATTTGGTGCTATGGCTCAGGATCTCTTTATAATGTGGGGCAATGCCGCACGGATAGCGGCCTGCGTGGGATAAAAAAGGGTAACTTATTGCATATGAAAAGAGAGACGCAAACCAAAAATTTGCCAAATATTCACAAAATTGTGCAAAAAAACTCCTTGATTTGTTGCACGGATATAAAAAAATCCTTAAATTTGCATCGCATTCAGGTCCTCCCGGCTCGTGAGCCGGACGCACGATTATATCGGTCGGCAAAAGTCTCGCCAAAACTTGTTCATTACCCTCTAATCATTCATGACTTCCCGGCAATGAACAATATAGCGGGTCCGGTGCCACCGGTGGCTCGCTTGGATTGCTGCATGCCGCCATGTCTCGTGCAGACAATGACGTTCAAACCTACTTGAATATCGGCAACGCCGGAATGTAACCTGTTCAAACCTACATGAGTATCAACTTTAATCACTCGATATAAAAGATGAAGAAATAACGGAAAGGGATTCTCAGCAAGGATTAGGATATCCGTATTGCAACGGCATGAAGACATATGCGCCCCGAAGGACACACAATGTCAAATCTCAATTGCCGGAGGTTATGCATCAAGCTGATGCATAGACATGTGCGGGGCAAGAAAAATCCTTAATGAGAAGGATTAGGGAAAACAACTCAGTAATGGCGCGGATTGGAGATTAGCCGTTGCGCGTAACCTACGATGAAAACTCAAA
Organism: uncultured Muribaculaceae bacterium; assembly: GCA_910578385.1. Classification (GTDB taxonomy): domain Bacteria; phylum Bacteroidota; class Bacteroidia; order Bacteroidales; family Muribaculaceae; genus Lepagella. The sequence goes on from CAJTQV010000004.1 coordinate 78,501, forward strand.
CCAATATCAACTAATAACTTTTAATCATTTTAGAAAATGAAACATCTAATTACCAAATGGCTACTGGTGATGGTGGGTGTCTTCGGCGTATCCCTGTGGGGTGAGGCCGCTTATTTCTATCTATCCGGTAATGCTAATGGGATGGATTCCAGTGAGGCTTATACCTGGAGGTGTCCTATGCAGAAATTGTCGACCGATGCCAACGGTGACATCTATTTCTGGGCGAATGGTGAATTTGCCCTCTCAACTCAGAATGGATCCGATTCCGACTGGGGCAATTTTAATAACAACCGTATCCTCATCAATTACTCCAACGGTATCTATTCTGCCAATTTTAGCAATCACAGCAATACCAATGCGCAGAGTAACTGGAACGGTAATGACAAGGATTCTGACGGAAAGTGGTACGTGAAATTCCATGACAATGGCAACAATTCCGCCACCGTGACAGTTCAGAACCATCCCTTCGGCACTACTGAACCTTCTGACAGTGACGATTCGCTCCCCGCTCTCTATATTGGTAAGGGTGCCGGTTCAGGTGCTCCCTCCGGAGTGCGCATACCTTCGCACGATGGTGCTTATGACACATATACATATGTCGCTACTTCCGGTGAGCAATTCCACTTCTTCAACGGCAATGTTGACGGTGCTAACTGGATTGGCCCGGCCGAGAGTGTCCTGACAGTTGCCGACGACGGTGAGACTGTCTACTCTACTCTGGGCAACGGCAACTATTATGCCTTTCCCCATGCAGGTACATTCTATATCGCAGTGTCTTCGTTCGACGGAAATAACAACCTTAAATTCACGGTGACTTCCGCTCTCCAGCCCGAAGATGTCGTGTATAGCTTCTGGAGCAATTCCACAAGCTCGTCGATGACGAAGGATTTTGAACTTGTACGCAACGAGGCAACAGGCGTTTGCTCGTTCAACCTTTCGGGTAAGGATATGGCCGGCAAACAGTTCGGAATCGAGGTTGCCGACAAGGATGGCAACCGTCTCCATTTCTTCATTCCCAACAGCCAGGTGGATGCCAATGACATTCACAGCTACACTCTCCACAATTCGGCGACTCCCGCTTTCTTCCCCTCCAATGCAAAGGATGGCATGTACACGATTGTCGTTGAATTCGGCAGCACAGGTCTCCCCTCACGTTTCCGCGTGAATCCTCCCGCAGATTCAAGCTACAACCAGACTCTTTTTGTCGGTATCGCCAGCGCGAACCGTCATGAGATAAAGATGGGTACTTCAGGCTATGAGCCTTATTATTTCTATGTGAACGAAGAGAATCTGACCGCCGCTACCGAAAATGGCGAGAATATGTTCGGTTTCCGTTTCTACAGCGAGCCTAACGGAGGCACATGGATGGGTGGAAGTGAGCAGACTCAGGTCGAGTTTGACAAGGTCTATACCACATCCGGAATCAGGCGTTATTTCATCGACAAGACAGGTGCGTATGTTATCAACGTACAGTCTTATGATCCGGTCAAGAGTGAGGTTGTCTTCTCAATCAGTGAGTTTGACGGTGAAATCGTGCTTCCTGACCTCTATATCGGAGGAACATGGACACCCAATGGCCTTGAAAATGGTACGCCCAAGGAACTGATCTCGCATTCAAAAGGTAAATATGATCCCAAAACTGTCACTGCAGAGGCCGGAGCGCAGTTCCGTTTCTACAGCCAGCAGACCAATGGCTCATGGATGGGTCCTGTAGGTCATAACAATACCGCTATCGATACAACCGTGGAAAGCGACGGCACACAGCTGGCTTATACAACTGTCGGCAATGACTATGTGTTCACTTTCCTCGAAGCGGGTACTTATGAAATCAATGTGTCTGAGTATCTCTCAACTGAGAACAAGGTGACATTTACTGCCAGAAAAGTATCGCAGACCGATCCTGTTGAAGCTCCTGCGACCCTCTACATGCGTTCCAGCCTCAACTGGGATGCTCCTGTGGAAATGACGTTTGATGATGAACTCGGCGCATATGTGGCCGATGTCAACTATACGGGCGGTGATCTCGAATTCCATTTCCGTCAGAATGCAAACGATTGGAACGGTATGCTTCTTTATCCTTCTGTCAATGGCTCTGCGGTTTCAAAGAACCTGCCAGTATCAATCAGCAATATTGATGAATCAGGCAATGACCCCTATAAGGCATGGGTTTTCAACAGCTCACTCAGTGAGATGGTGAAGGTTATCGTGAACTTCAACAAGGAAGTCCCGACAGTAGAGGTAATGGGTACTCCCGACAAGACCTACTATTTTATCGGCGACCTCAACGAGTGGTTCTCCAAGGAGTTTGAACCGGGTCTTGAAGACCAGAAGGGTATAAACGCAGAAAAGTTCGAGGCCAACAAGGATGACTGGAAGTTTGATTATGTCGGTGACGGATGGTATAAGTTCGCAGGTTTCCCTGAAGGTCTCCTCACAGGTCACTTCCAGATTGTAAGCGGCGGCACATGGGAGGTCAGCAAGAACGAGATATATTCTCACGTCGTTACTGTCAATGCCAACGACATAGAGAATAATCAGCTTAACGGTTACCGCGCGTTCAAGATGAACCGCATCACACGTGATGACATCCGTAATGGTAACCAGTACCGTATCCGCAAGCGTGATGAATCGAACTCGAACGGCTCGAACCTCGGCACACAGTGTAACGCAGTATCAAACGCTACGCTCTACTTCAAGCCGGGTGATATGCCCCGTATCCGTCTTGTCGGAGAACCTGTTGACTACTTCATGTTCTACAATATGGAACAGGCCGAGGGTAGCGACAAGTATCAGTTTAACCCGGATAAGAAGGTTGATGCTGCCGGTGAAGAGACAGATGAATATTGGGTACGTGCCCATATCAACTCGGGTAAGCCCAATACGAACAACTACTTCCTCGCCGGTATCCAGTATGGTGGCGTGACTCTGCCTTTCGTTGACATCAACGGTAACTCGGGTGCCCACATGAACATCGGTGACGGTATCGACCTGGCTCCCTATGACCTCAAGAGTATGTCTGAGACTGAGCTGAATAACCTCTTCTTCGGTCAGGAGGACATTGTGAACTGCATCAAAGAAGGTGAACTTCCCAACGGCCGCGACATCACGGTATATGACAAGGTGTGGGTTGCCAAGATTCCCTCAGGTTTCGAGGATCCCGCCGGAACGAAGTATAACATGACGTTCACTAAGGCGATGACCGAGAATGACCGTACTTCTGAGCGTACCATCACTCCGCGTCACTACTACTTCTTCCCACAGCTTGACGGTATCCACGTGCATATCAATGCTGACAATATCGAGAATCTGAGCAATGTGGATGGTGTGGATGTCGCTTACCGTCTCTACAAGACCAATGCGGCATATAACACTGTCGTTGTAAAGCATGGTAAAGATGGCCGCGAGACCACGGTAATCCGCAACAAGGATGAGCAGATCAAGCCTACATCGGAGTCGCGCGGTGTCAATGAGGGCTGGTATGAAATGACCCGTAAGGAGGAGACTCTCTGGAATTGTAACCCTGCGAAAGATCATCCCCTCTATTCTGATTCTGAATGGCTGGTAAGCTGGGAGGATGACGCTGTTGCCGCTGTAGCTGAGAATGGCGAGACTGCACAGGACTTCCGCCGCGAGGTTTCTTATGATGACAACAGTGCGTTCGTACAGTTCCGCATCACCATCAAGCTCAACACTCCGCTGTCAGTTGCCGGACGCTCCAATGCACCGGTATCGGAATATACCGTCTATGTGCCCGAAAGTACTGATATTGCAAATGACGCTTATCATTTCGGCCTTAATAACAAGGACCTCTATGTCAAGATTGGCAACGAGGATGGTGTATGGACCGGTCTGAATGACATCCTTGACGAGATTGGTGGAGAAACCGCCACTCCGGTTTATTACAACCTGCAGGGTGTGCGCGTTGACAACCCCGACAAGGGCATCTTCATCAAGGTGACCGGCTCGAAGTCGGAGAAGGTGATGTTCTGATAAGCAGGAATACCTTTTAACCTACTACATTTTATATATTCGGCGGGTGCGTCTCAGAAAGGGACGCACCCGCTTTATTTATCTTTATTTATGATGCGGTCTTTTGCTGTCGATGAGGTCCGGAATCTCAACCGGATTTTTGGGGGTATGTGCCTGTCAGGTCGCCGCGAATAAAACATATCGCGCGTTTTTCAGTTTTAAAGGTAAGGCGGTGCCTGTCTTGCACGGAACACCCGCTGTCTGTATCGGTCAATCCACCATGTTATGAAGCGCACGTTGCTGATCATAAATCCGATTTCGGGAACCCTCCCCAAGGACGGGCTCGCCGACCGTGTGCGGGAGCGTCTGGCTCCGGCCGGCTTCGATGTCGAGGCGGTCGAGACCGAGCGTGCCGGGCATGGTGCAGAGCTGGCGGCACGCGCCATGGCCGAGGGCTACGACGCTGTCATAGCCGCCGGGGGTGACGGTACGGTCAATGAGGTTGCCACTGCCCTCCGTTCAGGTCAGACTGCGCTCGGGATACTCCCGTTCGGTTCGGGCAACGGCCTGGCGCGGCACATATACGGCTCTATCGATACTGACCACGCTCTCGACATAATCGCGCTCGGCCATACCTCTCAGTGCGATTACGGCACGGTGAACGACCGGCCTTTCTTCTGCACGTTCGGTCTCGGTTTCGACGCGAAGGTGAGCCGCGAGTTCGCCGGAATGCCAACGCGCGGTGTCACCACATATATAAGGAGTGCCGTGCAGGAATATCTGAAGTACACGCCCAAGGAGTATGAGATCTATACCGGTGAGCAGGGGTTGAGTGTCAAGGCATTTATCGTGGCCGTGTGCAACGCCTCGCAATATGGCAACAACGCATTCATCGCCCCGGGGGCCTCGATCCATGACGGCCTTCTCGACATTACGGTGATACATGCCGGAAATCCGCTGACCCGAGCCGGGGCTGCGGTGGAGCTTTTCACCGGGCGTCTCGACAGGAACCTGCTCATCCAGACTCTGCGCGTGCGTAGCGCCATAATCCGTCATCTGCCCGGTCCGGCGCATATCGACGGCGAACCATGCATGATGCCCCAGACGCTGAAGGTGATGTGCCATCCGGGCGACCTGCCGATGTTCACCGACCCGGCCAAGCCGAGGTTCCGGCCATTCCTGACACCGATGGAATCGCTGCGCGACGACTCGACCTATCTCGTGCGCGAGAACACGCGCCACGCCATCCGCACGCTCCGCGACAGACTCTCGAAAATCTTCCCGATGTGGCTCTGACAAGGTGGCGGTCTGGCATTCTGAACGCGTGTGTCTGAAAAAAAATCTGGTTTTGATTGAATTATCAATTTATTTTATTAATTTTGCATCTTGTAAAACAGTTAACACGTTAAACAACCCCACGCCACCCCTCGCGGAGCCTTGACAAACGATTGCGGCAACCGGAGCGGGAACGGCAGAATCAAAACAATATGGCTAATAAGAACGAAGTCGAAGAGCAGAACGCAATTGACAAACTCAACACCAACCTCGGTGAGGCAAGTGAGAAAATCGCGCAGAACAAGAAGGTGATTTTCTGGGCTGTCGGCGGTCTGGCCGTTGTCGCGGCGTTTGTGCTCAGTTATCTTTTCATCTACCGCAACCCTCAGCTCAACAAGGCTTTCGAAGCCTACAACCAGGTTGAGATCAAGGCCGAAGGCAACGACTCTGTCGCTGCGGCCGAATACAAGAAGGTGGCCGACGAGTATGGCAGCAACGATGCCGGCAATCTCGCCGCTCTCAGCGCAGCCGAGGCTTACTACAATCAGGGTAAGTACAAGGAGGCTGTGAAATATCTTGAGGATTTCTCTACTTCGGAGCCTGTGCTCGGCGCGAACGCTCTCGCTCTGACCGGCGACTGCTATGTGAACCTCAAGCAGTATGACAAGGCTCTCGAATATTTCAACAAGGCTATCAAGAAGGCCGACAAGAACCCTCAGATTGTGCCGCGCGTGCTTCTGAAAGAGGCTAACGTGTACGACGAGCAGAAGAAGTATGACAAGGCTCTGGAGTGCTACCAGCAGATCAAGGACCAGTATCCTTCGTTCCAGACTGGCAACGGCGCGGGTATCGACGCTTACATCGCACGTGAGCAGGCGCGTCTCGGCAAGTAATTCTGACAGCCGTCAATGCAGCCGCGCGTGCTGACACCGGGCGGCAATCCGACAAGCAAACATTTCCATAAAATAATAAAACATTTGCTTATTTTATGAAAAGGGGTCTTGACTTTCGAGTCACGGCCCTTTTCTTCTAACCGTACCTCTCCGCCGGTTCTTTTCAGTGGACCATGGTGGAATATTCAGCAGGATATAATATGGAAGACAGAATTGTTCATACTCTCGGCAACGGTCTGCGCGTGGTGTGCGGACGCTCCGACGGCAATGTGGCATATATAGGTGCGCTCGCCAATGCGGGCAGCCGCGATGACGGCGCGGGTCGCGACGGTCTGGCGCATTTTGTGGAGCACACGATCTTCAAGGGTACTCCCCGCCGCCGTTCGTGGCAGGTGTCGAACCGCATGGAACTTGTGGGTGGTGAGCTGAACGCTTACACCACCAAGGAGGAGATTATGGTCTATACCAATGCTCCGGCCGGTTATGAGGCGCGTGGCGTGGAACTCTTGGCGGACCTGATAGAGAACGCCCATTTCCCTCAGCAGGACATCGACATGGAGAGGGGAGTGGTGCTGGAGGAGATCAACAGTTACCGCGACAATCCGTCGTATGCGGTTTTCGACGAGTTTGACGAGCTTTTCTATGCCGGGTCGGCGCTGGCCCACAACATTCTCGGTTATGAGGATACGGTTTCGCGGCTTAGTCGCGAGGATGCCCGTGGATTTCTTGAGGGCTATTTCACGCCGCGCAACATGGTGATATACTGTGTCTCGCCGGGTGATCCGCAGCGTAACCTCAGGCTGATAGAGAAACATTTCGGGCAGATGGACCGCCCCGGTGCGGCGCATGACCGGCATGTGCCGGCGGTGGCCGCGCCTTTCGATGAGGTGCGTCGTCGCGACAATCATCAGGCCAACACTCTGTTGGGCGTGCGGCTGTTCGGCTCGGCCGATCCGAGGCGTTACGCTCTCTTTCTGCTGTCGAACATCCTTGGAGGCCCGGCCATGAATTCACGGCTGAACCGTGAGATGCGTGAGCGTCGGGGGCTGGTCTATACGGTCGAGAGCAGTGTCGCGCTCTATTCCGATGCCGGGGCATTTCAGGTATATTTCGGCTCCGAGCCGGGAGAGGTGGAGAAGTGTACCCAGATTGTGCGCCGCGAGATTGAGAAACTGGCCGAGGCGAGGATGTCGGACCGTTCCTTCCGCGAGGCGCGACAGCAGCTCTGCGGACAGTTGCTCGTGAGCGGTGACAACCGCGAGAGCTGTGCGATGGCTCTTGCCAAGTCGCTCATGCGTCATGGCGAGGTGCACGACAACAGTTACACGGCCGGCCGCATAATGGAACTGGGCGCCGAAGACCTGCAGCAGCTGGCGCGTGAGATAGCCGATGCTCCCCTTTCACGATTGACTATAATATGAAAAGACTATGAAGATTGCTGACATAGACCTCGGGGAGCGCCCCGTGCTGCTCGCCCCGATGGAGGATGTGACCGACCCCTCGTTCCGGTTGATATGCCGGGAGATGGGTGCGGCGATGGTCTATACGGAATTTGTATCGGCCGAGGCTCTGGTGCGCGACATCAGCTCGACGGTGCGTAAACTGCACATCGACGAGCGGGAGCGTCCGGTGGCGATTCAGATATACGGACGTGAGCCGGAGGCAATGGTCGAGGCGGCGCGGATTGTGGAGCGTGCGCAGCCCGACATTATCGACATCAATTTCGGCTGCCCGGTCAAGAAGGTGGCCGGAAAGGGTGCGGGTGCCGGAATGTTGCGCGACATCCCTAAGATGCTCACCATTACCCGTGCGGTGGTCGAGGCTGTCAGCCTGCCCGTGACGGTGAAGACGCGTCTCGGCTGGGACTGCGAGAACAAGATTATCACCGACCTCGGGCCGCGCTTGCAGGATTGCGGCATAAAGGCTCTTACCGTGCATGGCCGCACCCGCTCGCAGATGTACACCGGTCAGGCCGACTGGACGCTTATAAAGGCGCTCAAGGATGACCCGCGCATGGAGATTCCCGTAATCGGCAACGGCGACATAACGACTCCGGAGCAGGCACGCGATGCTTTCGACCGCTTCGGTGTGGATGCGGTGATGATTGGCCGTGCTTCTTTCGGTGCGCCCTGGATTTTCCACGATGTGCGCCAGATGCTCGACACGGGCGCGTACACGCCGCTCAGCGTGGACGAGAAGTTCTCGCTGCTGCGCCGTCAGATCCGCGAGAGTGTGGAACGGATAGATGAGTACCGTGGCATTCTGCATATCCGCCGTCATCTGGCTTCGTCGCCGCTGTTCAAGGGGATACCGAATTTCCGCCAGACACGGATTGCTATGTTGCGTGCGGATACTGTCGCGGAACTCGACGCGATACTGGAGCGTGTGCAGCAGGAAGTGTTTGTGAACGGAACCGGAGTAGCGGAGGTGACTTCACCGGAAGATATTGTGACTCCGGAATAAACTATAAATCAGAAAACTATGAAACAGATTGCAGCAATATTGATGGCATTGGTGGCAATAGCCGCGCAGGGACGTGAGATAACATATGAGGTCGGACCGTTCGACAAACTCTCGCAGATGGGTGACGTGAACGTGGTGTACCGTTCAGTGCCAGATTCTGTGGGCATTGTCAGATATGAGTCTGACACGGATTTCAGCGATGCTCTCGAAATATCAAACAACAAGGGCAAGCTGACCATCAAGGAGCTGTCGGGACATGGTCTCGGCCAGGTGCCGACTATCCATGTCTATTCCGACTATATCTCGCAGGTGCGCAGCGAGGGTAATTCCACTGTGATTGCCGAGCTGTCGGCTTCGACCCCGACGCTTTCGGTGCGTCTTGTGGGCAATGGCCGCATAGTCTGCGAGAATGTCTCTTCGCCCGAGGTGAAGGCTTCTATCTCTACCGGAAACGGTGACATAGTGCTTCGCGGCAAGTGTACACAGGCGTCGTTCGACCTTGCCGGAACGGGCGTGATTCAGGCTGACGGTCTTGAGGCGCAGTCGGTGAAGTGCACCGTGCTCGGCACCGGCTCAATAGGCTGCTGGGCTGTCGATAACCTCGACGTTCGTGGAATCGGCACTACAAAAATATACTACCGTGGCGAGCCGAAGGTCAAGAAAGTCGGCGGTGCGCGTCTCTCACCCATCTATGAGGAGCCGCAGTCGGGGGCTTCTGACCGGACAGTGGTCACGGCTCATGAAGAAGCGGAGGATTCCGTGACCGAAGCTGATGATAACACTGAGGAAGATGCCGTGCCAGACGATGAAGAAGAGGATGATGAAGAAGACCTCGACGACTGAGCCTGAGCCGGAAGCTCCGTCGCTGAAACTCCGCACGGCGCGGACGCTGAAATGGAACACCATCGACCGTGTGTCATCGCAGGTAATCTATGCGGTGACGGGTGTTGTGCTCGCCAACCTCCTCTCGAAAGAGGATTTCGGTCTGGTGGGCGCGCTGCTGGTATTTCAGGCGTTCGGCATACTCTTCGTTGACAGCGGCTTCGGTTCGGCGTTGCTACAGAAGAAGGAGCCTACACGGCGCGATTTCTCTACCGTGTTCTGGTTCAACCTCTGCGTGAGTCTCGCGGTCTACGTCATACTATTCTTCTGCGCGCCGCTGATTGCCGACATCTTTCAGGGCGACACGCGACTGATACCGCTGTCGCGCGTCATGTTCCTCTCCTTCATACTCAACGGACTCGGACTCGTACAGACCACCCGGCTGATGAAGACCATGAACGTCAAGCAAATCGCCGTTGCAAACACGGTCGGACTCATAGTCTCGGGTGGGGTAGGGGTGTGGCTCGCGATAGCCGGTGCCGGAGCCTGGGCGCTTGTGTGGCAGACGGTGACGCTCGCGGCAGTCAAGTCAGGCTGGCTCTGGGCGACCGGAGGCTGGAGTCCTGAGCTGACATTCAGCCGCGACTCGTTGCGCCAGATATGGCGAGTGGGACTCAGCGTATTCTCATCGTCGGCGCTCAATACCTTCTTCCTGTACATATACTCCTTTGTGATAGGCGCGTTCTACAACCTCGCCTCGCTCGGCGTGTACACCCAGGCCGACAAATGGAGCAAGATGGGCAGCGCTTCCATTTCGCAGGTGCTCACGGCCTCGTTCGTGCCCTTGCTCTCCAAATTCCAGGACGACGGCGAGAACTTCCGTCGTTACGTCTCGAAAATAAACGGCTTCACTGCGTTCATACTCTTTCCGGTCATGGCCGGAGTCGCGGTAGTCGGAGCGCCGCTGTTTCACACTCTATTCGGCACGAAATGGGATGCCGCCATAATACTGTTCCAGATACTGACAGTCCGCGGCATATTCGTGGTTCTGATTTCGCTATACACCAACTACCTGCTGTCGCTCGGCTACGCCCGGCGCCTCTTCATGGTCGAGATAGTGAAAGATCTGCTGATATTCGCGGCCATACTCGGCACCGTATGGTTCCACAGCGTTCCGGCACTGGTGTGGGGACAGCTCGGAGCCTCGGCAGTGACCTACTTCATTGTCCTTGCCATGGTAAGCCGTGCGACCGGCATACGCGCCCGCCGCATGGTTGCCGACCTGTTGCCCTGTCTGACACTGTCGCTCGCGATGACGGCGGTCTGCCTGCTGGTGCTGCCCCTGACCGACATCCCGCTTCTTCAGCTCCTCCTCATGATAGCGACCGGAGCCGCGACCTACCTGATGCTCGCGCGCCTCACACGCCGCCCCGAGCTGACCGAAGCCACCACCTACCTCCTCGGCCGCTTCCGCCGCCCCTGACCGCTCGTCTACCCCTTCCCCTTCTAACTCCCCCCTGACCCCTGCCCCTTCTAACTCCCCCCTGACCCCTGCCCCTTCCCCAAAATCCCCGGCTCAAAAGAAAAAATTAAAAAAACATCCCAAAAAATTTGGTAGAATCAAAAAAAACAACTAACTTTGCACTCGCAAAAGGGAAACAAACAATATCTGCCTTACCAAAGTCTCCCCGCGCAGCCACCTCCCGAGAGTGGGACAAGGCAACAGGTGTCATAGCTCAGTTGGTAGAGCAAAGGACTGAAAATCCTTGTGTCCCCGGTTCGATTCCTGGTGACACCACCTCAAAAATCGCCAAGTATCTAAATCACAGATACTTGGCGATTTTTTATTCAGTCACTATTCCGCAAAGTCACTACAAAAGTCACTATCGCACCAGCGTCTGAATGGTACTGAACCGACCTCAACCCGACTGAATGAATCGAAACTGAATTCTTTAACTTTTCTTAATAAATCAGCAAGCGACTTGAGCGAGCTACGCTAAAAATATTATGAATCAAACATTATTAAAAATATTCCGATTACGAGAAGACCTTTCGGACTACGTCTTCCATTTTACTAAACACCGCAACGCAATCGAGACATTGAAGAAAATTTTAGAGGAGGAGCGCATCAAAGACATAGGTAAAAATGGTCATATCTGTTTCTCTGAATCCCCATTACCATTACTGCCGTCCATGTTTAAGCTATTTCAAAAATATGAAGATCCGATGTATGCTCCTTATGGTATTGGAATACGGAAAGATACATTTTGGAAGAAGGGAGGACGCCCCGTTATATATGGCGAGAAAGAAGAATGTGATCTATTAGCGCCTGAACTTAAATGGCGATTTCAAATAATGCAACCGAATAATTATGATTTTAGTTGGTTAAGAGAATGGCGTATCCCTGTGCCAGAAATAGACTTATCTAAAATAGATTGTTTTGTGGTTGTGGATACTGCAAATGACATAGAAAGTTTGTATAATCAGCTTTTTGATTTTGATGATATTGAAATTGATGCACAACCCGAGGACGGCATGTGTCATGTTGAATATTTAGGATACTTTACTCGTAAATACAAAATAGTATCAATGGAGGAAATCGAAAATATAAACAATATGTCAAAAAAAGATTTAGAACAACTTCTAAAGGAACAACCGGAAGAAGAAGTTCGGCTTTTGCACTAATCATTGCGGATAGGTACATACATACGTATAGACATAGATACGTAGATAGATGCCTACATACTGAATATAATATATCTCGGCTCACTGCGCTCGGCGCGGAGGGTCGGGATTTTTGCGTTTTTGGGTGGCTGATGTCGGTGGCGTTGGCAAAGTCGGCAAACACCGAAACTGTGATTTTGTTCAGTCCGAAAATTATTGTTGGGAAATGTTGGGAAAAGTGTGTGTAACCGTGGGAAATCGCTGTAAAATCAAAATCCATTCGATATTTTGGGGTGTTTCAATGTCGTAACCAGTTTGATAACGGACAATACCGGACAACGAAAAATTTTTTTCAAAAAAATTTCATTGGCATAATGGGTTATTTTTGAAAACTTCGTGACGCAATGTGTGCCGAATCAAGGCTGTCCGAGGTTTATCCGATGAGAACCAGTGATTTACGAATGGCGCTCTACTTACGGTTACCAACCCACGGCGGGTCAATGCCGACAAATGCAAGCCGCAAAAAAAGCGGATGTTTTTTCAGATGGCATGATTTGTCACAGTTATGTCTGCTCCTATCTGAAAACTAATCGCTTACTTTGCACTGTGAATATCAGCTGTGCCGTCAAAAGGAGTAATGGCGGCGGTAGATTTACGGTTGCAATCGGCTGAACCGAATTATTGACAGGCAAACGGACCAATGCTTGAGGTGTCAGGGAAGCACCATAGAGCCACCGGAGCCTTTATGCGCAATGTGCGCACCAATTCCCAATCCATTGAATAATCCACCGTGTTCCGCTCCGGCGGAACTGACTGACGCAGTGTGCCTGTAAAGCACACGCACCGTCCGCACCCTTACTCAAAGGCTGTGTGATGTCGCAAACTGCGTCCATGCTGACCGCAAAAGCGGTCGGCAGTACCCCCCGCTGTCTTTTCTCAAAGACACGGCAAATCGGTTTCGCATTGAAACAAAGGCAATTCGCTCAAAATCCGCCGGGAGCGATGCGCCGTTACCTTCTGGCGGAATAGACAAAAGTATGACTGATCTATATTCCCTTGTACAAAGCGGTGTCACCGGAATTACCCTGAGCGTCACCATTGAAGACCTCTCCAATTTTGCCGCCAACCTTATCGACGCAGCAAAGGCGCAGCTTCTCCCGATTATGGTAAGTGCAGCCGAGGAAGACTATCTGACCAAAAAGGAGGTCATGGAAAAATTCGGCGTGTGCCATACCACACTTTACAACTGGGCGAAGAACAAATATCTTGTGCCCGTCAAAATCGGCCGAAAGATATTCTACCGGCAGCGTGATGTGGAAACTCAGATTCTACAGAGGCTTAAATCATAATCGTTAGGACTATGGAAAACGCTGAAAAAGAAATGCCCGAAGACCGTTTTGAGCGGATTGGCACAACCTACTACAAGATTGTGCGCCAGCACAACGCGGCAGGAGAATTGTCAGAAAGGCGGTTGCCGTGGAGCATCGAGGCTATCCGGCAGGACTACGGCAAGGACTTTCTTGCCAACATACCGAAATATGACGGGTTCTGCTGTGTTCCCGCCCACATCGGATATAATACCGTTATCGGCACGTTCCTCAACCGTTACGCCCCAATCAGCCACATACCCATGCCGGGGGTGTGGCTGACCATAGAGGCTCTTGTACGCCATATCTTCGGCGATCAGTATGAACTGGGCCTTGACTATCTCCAACTGCTCTACACGAAGCCATTGCAGAAACTCCCGATACTTCTGCTTGTGTCGGAGGAACGAAACACAGGAAAATCCACATTCCTCAATTTCCTCAAAGCATTGTTTGAAGCCAATGTGACATTCAACACTAACGAGAGTTTCCGCAGTCAGTTCAATTCAGACTGGAACGGCAAATTGATAATCGTGGTTGACGAGGTGCTGCTCAACAAGCGCGAGGACTCCGAGCGGCTGAAGAATCTATCCACAACCTACCGCTACAAGGTCGAAGCGAAAGGTCAAGACCGTGAGGAAGTCAGTTTCTTTGCCAAGTTCGTGCTATGCTCCAACAACGAATATCTGCCTGTCGTGATAGACCCCGGAGAAACACGCTACTGGGTACGGAAGATTGAGCGGCTAAAATCCGACGACACCGCATTTCTTGATAAGGTAAAGGCAGAGATACCGGCTTTCCTGCATCATCTGTCAGAGCGAATGATGTCAACCACTGAGGAAAGCCGCATGTGGTTTGACCCACGGCTGACCGATACGGCGGCGTTGCAGAAGATAATACGCGCCAACCGTAACCGTGTGGAGATAGAACTCGCCGAGCTGCTCATGGACATAATGGAGAGCCGAAACATAGATACCGTTGATTTCTGCCTCAATGACATACTCTGCCTATTTGATTACCAACGGGTCAAAACCGACCGCACGGCACTGAGAAGGGTTGTTCAGGAATGTTGGAAACTACGTCCTGCCCCGAACTCCCTGTGCTACACGACCTATCAGATAGGTGTGTTCCTCAACGAGCCGTCGTATGTCGAGAGCCGGAAAGTAGGACGCTACTACACAGTCACACGGCAGATGCTGGAGAACTTGTAATTTTTCTTTCGTTGCATTTGATAGAATGATGAATGACGTAGTAACAAGGTGACAATCAATGCTTTTTCTTTTCATCGGTTTTTCATCATTGGTTCAACAAAACAAGAGGAACCACCGAAAAGAAAAATACGGCGGTAACCACACTGTCTTTTTCGGAACCAAAATCCTTGATGAAACAGCGATGAATACATAATTGTACTAATATCAGCTCAGTAGGACTTTATTTCATCGGATTATCAAATTCAACAACTCCTCCAGTCGCCAGGGAACTGCGGATAATATAAACCGTTGAAAACAAACAGTCGGAAATCTCCGGAATATTCACAAACCCACTAAAAACATACTTATTATGAAATCAAACGATTCTGCGAACTCTGTGCCTGTATCAACGCAGTTGAACGGCACATCCGATAAACCTGTAAAACAGCAACAATCGTCGAACAAGAAGAAATCGGCAAAGTCTATCGCATCGGTTGATGCAACGGATTCACTCGACACGGTTGCCGATACCAATACGTTGCAGCCAACGCAATCTCCGCAACTGTTTGCTGATGAAATCGGCACTGCCGAAGAAACAAAGTCAGCGACGCAGCCCGATGAAGCAAATGCAACCAAAACTCCCAACGAAACAACACAACCGGGTGTTGGCGATACACTGATACAAACGAATGAATCTGCGGACATCACTACACCGGATAAACCGAGTGCAACGGTTACATCAAATGTATCGGATACAATGACCGCACCTAATGAACCTGTAACAACACCACCACCTGATACACTATCAGAAGCCGACACAACGGCAGTAGTCGATGATGCCAAAGCAACGAGAGTAAGCCGCAAGCAGAGCCGCGAGGAAATGGAAGACTACAAGGCGGAGTATCTTGTTCCAGTCAAGATAGGAAAGCGTCATACGGTGGTCTTGGATGATGACCTGTGGAAAGAACTTGACTACATCGTGCGCCGTATCGGCGACGGCGATGCCAACACAACGAGTTTCGCCAATGCCATTATCCGCAACCACATCAAGGAGATCAGACCGAAGGTTGAGGTGTGGCGCAAGCTATAAAAATAGAGGAGAGCCACTGCTCCCGGTACACCGTGGGGCAGTTTCACAAGCAACGTAGTGAATTGGGAAAGCAAGGATATGTTTCGGGATTTCTTTTTCTCCGAAAACGACCTCCCGAAACTGCGCGGAAACAAGCCGCTCTTTGCCTTCCTAATTATAACAATAAGAATGATTACAATGATTAAAGTGAACCGTAAATGGAAGGGTGGCCGGCCCTCAAAACCGACCGATGAGAAACGAACCCATGTAGTGACAGTCAAGTTGACCGATGCCGAATACTCCGACCTCTGCAAGCGTGCCAAAGCCGCCGGAGTGAAACTCGCGGAGTTTGTCAGGCATGGGGCGTTCCGCCTGACAATCGTGAGCCGACTGTCAGAAATGGAGATGAATGTGGCGCAAGGAATACTCCGCCTCAGCTCCGATTTTAATCAGGCATTGACTTGGCTGAACAGGCTGAAACTGCGCAGTGCGGCTCAAAAACTGCTGAAAATTGTCGATAATATGTTTGAAATTCTCGGCAAATTAAGACCCAATAAAGAGGCTGACTATGTTTGCAAGAATACTTAAAAGCGGCTCGTTTCATGATGTCGTAGGTTATGTTACACGCCAGTTCCATGACCCCACGCAATACACTCCCGACACATGGCGAGTAATAGACAGCGACAATATTCTTACTCTTGACTTTCGCCGTATGGTGCAGTCTTTCGAGGTTGTCCACGGTTTTATGCCGGAAAAGGAAGCACCTGCCGGTCATATCGCCATCAGTTTTGACATAGCCGACGCACCCTGTCTTACCGATGAATTCATGGCTCAACTTGCTAAAGAATATATGGAAGGTATGGGTATCAAGGACACGCAGTATCTTGTTGTCCACCATCTGGAAACCGACCATCCGCATTTTCATATAGTCTATAACCGTGTGAATATGCAGGGCAAAGCTGTCGATGAGCGGAATAATTTCAAGCGGAGCGACAAGGTTGTGAAGGCGATAAAGGATAAATATAACCTCACTTACTCGCCGCTGAAGCAGAAATATGAGGATAAAATCCCGGAGTTTGAGAAGAAAATCCGAGCCGCAATCTATGGTTGCAAGTCGTGGGATGAATTCTCCCGTCGTCTGGAATGTGCCGGAATAAAGGTAAAGTTCCACGATGACCGCGACACGGGGAAGCATATCGGAGTGAAATTTACCGATAGGGACATTACTGTCAACGGCAGCAAAATCGGTCGGGCATTTACCTATCGACGCCTCAACAATCTCTTTGAATTGAACCGTAAGCAGGAACAGCCATCAAGTCAGACTGTCCAACCTAAGGTACAATACAGACAACCTGCACCGCAACGACAGACCAATGTTGTAGAGGCTGTGGCGGAGGCGGTTGTCGAAAACGGTCTGGATCTGTTCAAGGTCGGACCCGGCTTCGACTCGGAGGAAGAAGCCTTCATGCGCGAGATGAGAAAACGTAAAAAGAAAAAAGGACTCAGAATTTAGAAATTATGGCAAATATGTTCGATACCGTCAAGAAACAAGGAGTGGACATCAATTCTGCGGTGGTTCTATATTTCTTTCGTTGTATTCTTTATCGTGGCCTGCGGGTTCGGGTACGGGTTCTTCCACTTGCTCAATCAGAATGACAAACTGACCGAGGTCGAATGGCTCTACCGTAGAGAAAGAACCTACTACCGCACAGATGAGGGAAAAGGAATACTCTCCAATATCGAGCGAGAATTCCTGACAGGCACATCCCACGAACAGGACAGCATCAAGAACCTGATACGCCATTGGGAACACAAGTACGGAGCGGACAAAACTTACCTCTATTTTTGTCCTGCAGAGAATTAATATTTACATTAGAAGAAAACTGTTTTACAGTTGGTCACCAAACAAATTTTTATCGTTTGGTGACCAACTAATGCCAACATTTAGTTGAAATTAATTGACATTCTTTGGCGTTTTTGCTGAGGGGTTATTTGGATGTAGCCTATTCCAAGTATTCAGAAGTGCATTTCTTCGAGCACATATTTCTTGAGCTCTTTCTTCAAGGGAGTTTAACACTGCGTCAAGTTCTGCAGAAGAGGCTATTTCCCAATAGCCTAATTTGGGAGAACTACCAATTAAAGCTCCATTTTTAATTGCATCTCTAATGAATCCTCTTAATTCCTCTTGATTTGGCGCAGGAGAGAATCCTAAAGCCATTGCCAAATCTGCTGCATGAATTGCATTCTGCTTGCCTTTTCCAAGTGCAGCCATTAAATCGTTAATTGTAGCCATATACTTATTCTTTTAAGTTATTCGTCGAAAGATACACTATTTGAGATAATATTCCAATTTGGTATATTCTATAATGGAATAGTAATTTTGACCTCGAATTAGCAATGAAATCAATTCACGATAAGGCATATCTGAGAATGCTTGAGCTTCTCCGCGCCAAGCGCATAGAGAAAGGTATAACTCAAGAGCAGCTGGCATCTGCATTAGGTGTCAGGCAAGGCATTGTGAGTAAAATAGAGACTCATGAGCGTCGACTTGATATAATAGAACTCAGAACTATATGTGGAATAATAGGTGTGCCATTCACTGATTTTATACGCGAACTGGACGAATGTTTAACTATCGAGCAAAATTTAGAAAATGAAAAAAGTAAAAATCTCGAACAGTGATATTGAGAAGCTGTCCAATGCCAGCCAATATCCTTTCCCCAAGTATGCTACGCAAATTATAAATTTGCTCAACAGTAACGCACAAGGCACTCGTCCAGCAGTAGTAGGCCAAATGTCTGAACTCATCCAAGAATTCGATGGAAAAACATTGGAAGAATGGATCGAATGGTATTCATCCAAACAACCTGATGCTGTGACTAAAGCTACTGACAAAATTTTCAACATGTATCAGTTGATGAGCGAAGCGTTTGCGGCAATTGACCGACCGATGATTGAAGCATGGGTGAAGGACTTGGTATACAATAAAACATACTGTGGTCTCAAATTCCAAAGCGCAATTATCGCTTTTTTGGCAGGTCAATATAATAAGGACTGGCGACTTGCGAATGTTGAAGAGGAAGCAAGAGGTATTGATGGCTTTGTCGGAGATACCCCTGTGCAGATAAAATCATCTACGTATAAATTGGAAGCAAGACTCGGAGAAAACATAGAGATACCCATCGTATACTACGACAAGAAGAAAGACGGCATCTCTATTGAGTTTGACCCTTCCCTATTTTCTTAGCAGACCAAAATCTTCAATCGGAAGAATCTTTGTTACATAAGTTCCTTTCCTCATTAAGAGGCGAGGAACTTTTTCATATTGAATGGGGTTGTCTGCTCGAAATTGAAGTACGGCATAATAAGGTGCTGATTTTGGCGAGAATCCATGTTTAACCAACGTTTCTCTCGTCCATATCTGAAATGAACCCTTTTTCTTCAGTTTGAAGAGCCTTGGGTTTGCGCCTGCTGTATGTAATAAAATATAGCTCAATTGCGCGAATCCCGGAGTGACTGTCAGAGAACCTTTTACTTCTCCGATTCTAACGTATGATATTCCTGTCAACAGCATTCGCTCATAGCTCTTAGCACTGACATGGTTTATTAACACAGTAGGTTGATTAGCCAATGTGTCTGGCTCATTATCGAACAGCGGAACTTCGTCTAAATTATCAAAATTGCTTTGAGTAATAGAATTCACAGAACCATAGCTATTTTGTGCAGCGATCTCATCCCTCTCTAACTTTGATGTGTCAATGAACAAATATGGTAGTTTATTCTTAAGACTCTCAATATTGACCATACTGGCTCTATCTTCAATTTTTTCAAATTGCACCAATCCATTTGGGAATTTAGATAACACTTTGTCTCCATAAAATTTGAAAAAATCCGGGTTAAGTTCGTAACCAACGACACTTCTGCCATTCTTAAGAGCAGCTAAAGCAGTGGTACCGCTACCCATAAATGGATCTAATACAACATCACCGCAAAAGGAGAACATTCTGATAAGACGGTATGGCAACTCTTCAGGGAATACTGCGATGTGTTTATTCTGCCTTTCTCCACCGAAAGTCCAATGAGTACTGAAATATGTTTGCCACTCTTCTATCGTAAGTATCGAAGCATCTTTTGCTTTTTGCGTCGGAGTCTCTGCTTTCCCTTGTTTCTTAAAGATCAGTATATTCTCATAATCCACTTTAAGAATTCCACCTTTGGGGTATGGGAAACTACCCATAACCTTTCCTCCTCCAGAAGTGTGCATATTGGTTTGCTTTTGCCATATAATACTACCCATATAGTCAAATCCGATAGTTTCACAAAATCGGATAATTTCGGAATGAATAGGCACTATCTTATAGCGTCCATAATAGGTGCTTCGAGCAAATTGATCCCCGATATTGATGCACAATCGACTACCGGGCTTTAATGCCCTAAAACATTCAAGCCAGACCATATTGAGACTATTGATATAGTCTTCATATGTCTGACCAAAACCAATTTGTGAATCCACGTCATAATTCTTTAACTGCCAATAGGGCGGAGAAGTTACTATCAAGTGAACGGATTCATTCGGAACCCGTTTCATCTCTCGGCAATCTCCGATAATGTATTTGTGACGTGGCGCATCCATGTTAGTTTGCGAATAAGCCTTCTAATATTTTTATTGGAGGCGTTGCCAAATCCAATGTGGGGAGATAGGAGGAAGCAAAAGACAGTTTTTCTGGAGTATTCAGAGTTTCTTTAACCTCATCAATGAAATGAAAAATCAAATCAGACTCTTGCCCAGTCATTACCTTACATCCCAATTTCTCATTGAAATGCTTTATCCTCTTGTTATTGGCTTCTCTTTCTGCGATAAAAGTTAAATGTTTAAGGTAACGTTCGTTTATGACAGCATTCGCTTTATCAACATCAAACTGTGATATTATAGTTTTAAGGAGGTTGTGAAGCATTGGGTCGATTTCATACCCGACGCTATTGCGTTCGCTCAATATTGCTGCGAGTGTGGTAGTCCCTAACCCTAAGAAAGGATCAAGAACAACATCCCCTCTTTGTGAGAACATATTGATGAGCCGATATGGTAACTCCAAAGGAAAAGAGGCATTTCTTTCTCTCGTAGGCGATTTATCTATTTTTTGTTTGACACCCTTCAAGTCCCAAATATCCGAGAACCAAACATTGCGTTCTTCCCAAAAGAAGGAACTTTCTCGTCTGCTCATTTTGTCGCTTGCTGTTTTGAAGGGACGCTTGGAGCCTTTGCGAAATATTAGAATCCATTCATGTTCTAAGGTAACATACGCTCCACAAGGCAGCATACCACTTCCCATGAATTTATTTGGTGCATTCGTAGCCTTCCTCCACAGGATGTTTGGCAGGTTGGTGAAACCTAACTTTTCACAAGCTGATATGATGCGAGTGTTGTTATTATAAAGAGCAAATACACCTTCAACTGTTCTTGTAGCATCGCCGATGTTGATACAAAAGAATGCTCCTTCCTTCATCACTCGCCAACATTCACCCCAAACCTTATCAAGTTCGGAGTGCATCAGCTCAAAAGCCATTCGAGGATTACTGGCATTAAGGGCTGATGTAATGTCCGGATTTTGCTTGCCTAAAATCTCATCCCACATCTCAATCATAGGATACGGAGGCGAAGTTACAACTAAATCGACGGAATTATCGGGCAATTCAGTCATTCGTTGTGAGGCATGGAAATATATGTTATGCAGAATTGATTGATTATTCATCTCCGATTTCACAAATCATTTATATTTGAAAAATTTAGCTCCTTCAACCTGTTCGTATAATTTTTTCATCAAGACATTAACATCCGTTACATATGTTGTTAAGTCTAAGGGGGATGGAACATTGGTAATTCGTAAACTTGAGAAATTGTGAGCAAATGCACCTCTTTGTCCGGCAAGTTGTTCCAAAGATCCTAAAAGTGTCGTGTCATTAGGTATAGAGACACCCAAAGGTACAAGCATCTTTTTTAGATACTTCATCGATGTCCCATGATTGTTTTTTCTTATTTCCGTGGACATCGTAGATTTTATATCCTTTAGTGCATTCATTATATAGTCGTAGACGATATTTACATTATCCGTAGATTCTACCTTGATTGATGAAAAATGCAAAATAGTGCACAAGCCTAAACAAATTTCTTGATTAGATACAAAACGAGTAACGATTTGTTCCAAAGCGTATGTTGCGACTGTTTCGGCGAACTCCTCGAAAGCAGCATGGCTTAAGACGCAATAAGATCGTAGGTCAAGCTCATCTCCTTTATCTGGAATTGGCTTCGATAGAATAGGTTCAATGTATCTTATTTCCAATTCAAGCAAATAGTCTTGCAATCTAAGATATACCTGCTCTAATTGAGAAATCATAGCTATGTAAATGGGTTAATATTCAACTCAAGATGGAATGTATTATTAATAAGCTGCTCAATTCGATTATATCGCACCTTATAATTTTCCATATTTTTAGTTGAACTTTCTATTGAAGCCATAAAATCAGTATCATCCGAGCTGAGTTTTTTAAATGCCGATATAAATGCCTCTTTTTGAGATAAAATTGTATTGTCAAGATGCATAAAATAAAATACTTCTACTTCAAAAAGAGCTTTATTAAATCGGGTTTCAAAACTACCATTTTTATATTTACGTCCAACGAATTTAATATCTCCAAACACTTTACCAAGTAATTGGACTGAGGTATTCATTTTCTCATATAGCTCCCTGATAACAGTTTCCATATTAGTCCAATCTTTAGTTACTTTATGCATAGAATCATCTAAGAAACGTCTTAAATTACCCTTGTAGTCTGCTGCATATAGATAAAACGAAAAAACTCGCAATATAATCTCTACGTCTCTCAAACGAGTATCAGGTTCCTTTAACCCCATCGCATTATGAAGAATATTAGTGTTATTTGTTATTTCAATTAAATAATCACCAAAATCTCCTCGATTTAAAACTTGACGCAGCTCTTGAGATGATAATGCCACGGAACCTGAATTTAATCTGTAGAAGATATCATAGAGGACTTGAATATCACTGTAGTTTGTAATTACAGTACAACGAAGTGAAGAATTCTCAAATTCTCGTAAATTAGTCTCCGGTAATTCTGCATACGACAGGCCGTTAAGGCTCTTACAGACGTTTAGTTGTTTGAGACTAGGAGTATTCCAATAATTAAATCCTTCGTGGTCTATAAAGCCAGCTATTGACAGCAATCGCTGTTTACCATCAATGACAATGAATGATTTTTTTCTTGAAGGATCTTCTGCAAGAACTATTTCAGGTATAGGATATCCCATTATTATTGACTCAATCAGCTTGCTTCGACGAGAGTCTTGCCACGCATTGCGCCTTTGAAATTTGGGATTCAAATCAATATTTCCGGTTTTAATTTGGCTATATATTGTTTGGATTGTCCAATCACGTGCGTATACAACGATTCCCGATGTGTCAAGATTTTGCAAATCTTGGGCATCATCCCTATTGTCCTCTTCGATAGGATTTAAGTAGTTCTCCATACTATGCAAAATTAGTAAAAAAATCTGAGTCTGTGAAATTATTTCGATAAAACAACGAAAAACTCAGCCTCAGCTGTATATATTAGCCACAACATTTCTAAAAAACATCGTTTTGTGTCGGATTGGCGATTGCGTCTATCTCATCGGCGATTTCTTCGGAGGATAGTTTGATGTAGTCCATGAAGGTCTTTTGGGTCTTGTGGCCGCTGACGTGCATCATTTGGACGATGGTGTATTTGCCTCATTAAGGATTGACATCATATGTATTCGGCGATTTTCAATTGTGGCTGAGGTACATGTTGGGGATTCCGGTGTGTCGGGCTGTGTGGCTTGTCACGCATTTGAAGCGCGGCAGGAGTACGGTGTCGTTCAGGTCGGTTTCCGGTTCTTTGCCTTCTTTTTTCAACGCGTCCTTCTGCTTCATTGTCAGATTGGTCGGCACTTTCTCTTTCATCGTCGGTACGTTTTCGGATAAGTCTTCCGGAATATCCTTGATGTAGCGGTTAAGCACCTGCTCGTTGGCTTTCAATATTTTTTATTACCTTTGCATTGGGATAGGCGAAGGTTTATTACGGTATTTTGGAAAGTAGACTATGAACAACGAAGTATTATATATTCTGCTTCCGGATTTTGCAGAACATGAGATGGTGTATCCCGCCGAGGCGATAGCTTCTGACGAGTTTGCGCTCAAGGAAAATCCGAAGTATGTCAACAAGGTTGTCGCCCCTACGAAGGAGCCGGTCAAATCAATCGGAGGTTTCCGCGTGTTGCCTGATTATTCGTTTGACGCTTTCCCGGAAGATTACGCAGCTCTCGTTCTTGTCGGCGGTTTCGGGTGGGCTACACCCGTTGCCGACAAAGTTGTGCCCATGGTTAAGCACGCCATCGAAAAAGGGAAAATTGTCGGAGCCATCTGTAACGCTGCTTCTTTCATGGCGAAGCACGGTTTCCTCAACAATATCAGTCACACCGGCAATGGAATTGAGCAACTGAAGATATGGGGCGGAGAAAACTACACTAACACCAGCGGATATGTCAATGCACAGGCCGTCTCGGATGCCAATATTGTGACTGCCAACGGTTCGGCTACACTTGAATTTGCCAAAGAATTATTGTTGCTCCTTGAGAACGACACCCCTGAGAGAATCGAGATGTATTATCAGTTCAACAAACAGGGTTTCTGTGCATTATTCAAATAAAGCGATGAAGACACTACGGTTTTATCGGATAATGCAGTATGTATTTGCTGCAATTGCAATAATTGCGTTTATAAGGGCTTGTTTCGATGCCTTCAATTCTCTTGCGCCGTTGTCTTGCGTAGCCACAGCATCGGCCGCATCGATAATATTCGGCCGCAGAGTGCGCCAGCTGACCGGAAATAGTTCAAAAGATTGAACTTATCACTTACAACTGACCTTGCATATCCATCGATGAGATCAAGCGGGATTTCAACCGCATTGCCCTATAATCAACCATATGGGCAGCACATCATGTGCATATTTTCCGATTTTGAGGTTAGGTTTTTCGTGGGTGGGTTGTCTTAATGGTGTATGACGACGACAAACGACATAGAACAGCTTTTCAGAACCCACTACGTGGAGATGCACCGTCTGGCGATGCTGGTACTGCGCGATGAGGATACGGCGAGAGACATTGTGCACGATGTCTTTGAGTCACTTCTCCGCAGCGGCCTGACAGACGTGTCAGGTCAGTATCTGCTCAAAGCGGTGCGAAATCGCTGTCTCAATCACATCAAAAGCCTATCCGTCAGGGACCGGATGAAGGAACTTTATGCTGTCGATGAGCAGGAAATCGCCGATGACGAATGGCCTGATGACGAGACAATAGCCATGATTCACTCAACTGTGGCCAATGACCTTACCGATGCGTGCAGACGTGTGGTGAACATGCGGTTCGCTGAGGGTATGAGTTATAAGGAAATTTCCGCGACATTGGGTATCAGCGAGGTTGCTGTCTATAAGCATTTGCGTCATGCAATAGATGTCTTACGCTCAAAACTATCTCAAAATGGATAAGATCGACAAATTGTTTGATGCCATTGAGCATCCCGACCGCTATTCTGGGACGGAGATTGAGGCCATGCTTGCAGACCCTGATGTCAAGGAGGTTTATGACTTGCTCTACAAGACCCGGGCAAGCCTTGCACCAATTCCGGTTCCGGATATTGACAATGAATGGAAGGCGTTTGAGGAGGCTCACAACAAACGCGGTTTCCGCATCTTCAAACTTTTTTCCCGCAATGTCGCTGCCGGCATTACCGTTGTTATCGCCTCGATCGCTGCCGTGGCTGCGGTTGTCGGTGTCGGAGTCAACTATGTCCTTGACAAAAAGGTGGAGGCTGAGACCGTCGAAATTATCCCGGTGGCGGAAGAAGATATTCCTGCAAACGACACAATCGTTGTGGAGGATGAAAACCAAGCCAAAGCCCCCGAGACTATTGTTTTCGAGAATGAACCGTTTGAGACAATCGTGAACCGCGTCGCCGAATATTACGGCTACAAGGTGGAGTTCACGTCAGACTCATCCAAGTCATTGCGCCTCTACTTCCATTGGAATCAGGCTCTGACACTTGGTGAAGTCGTAGAAAGCCTCAATAATTTCGGGCAGATACACATAACCGTCAAGGATAAAACTATAAAAATAGACTGACTCATGGCTAAAATACCCAGGGCAAGAATAATCTTCCTTATCTGCGCCATGTCAGCCTTTGCCATGGCCAGTGCCGGGACTTTCTCCTACAGATTCAACTCCACGCCGCTTCCCAAAGCGATTCAAAGGATTATGGCTAACCATCCGGAGCTCGACATCAACTTCATCTACAATGAACTTGAAAACTACAGCACCAGTGCATCTGTTCACGCCGACAATGCCTACGATGCCCTTCGTCAGACTATCGGCTTGAATCCGGTGACTGTTGTCAAATCCAAAAACACCTACTATGTCGAGGCTCTGCAGCATGGAAAATATGTATATACCGGCCGGGCCGTCGGCACAGGCGGCGAGCCGGTCGTGGCGGCGACAGTCCTTCTCCTTGCGCCAAAGGATTCCACGGTGATAACCTATGGAATAACCGACAGCGAGGGGCGGTTCAAAATTCCTTGTGACAGGAGCAATGTTATAGGGAAATTGACGTGTATGGGATACAAACCGAAAATCAAGTCCTTCAGCTCGTTTGCCGTCGGCGATGTGGTGATGAGTGATATGCCTGTCAATCTTAAGGCTGTGACCGTAACAGGTGAGCAGATGCGTACCTATTCCGACCGCAATGTCTACCGCCCCACACAGCGTCAGAAAAACACCGCCATGGATGCCATCGACCTATTGCGGCGCATGGCTATCCCTCAGATCAACATCAAGATGTCTGACAACAGCGTGGAGACCGCCGACGGTCGTCCCGTAGCGATATTCATCGATTACACCCGGGCGACGGCCGAGGAACTGAAAGGTCTGCGCACCGGAGATGTCCGCCGCGTTGAATTCTCTTATTCCCCCTCCGACCCGAGATTCATGGGCGAGACAAACGTGGTTAACTTCATTCTTCAGTCATACCAATATGGCGGATATACAAAATTGATGGCCTCCGAGAGCTTTTTCACAGGATTGCAGAGTGATGCCTCGGTCTACTCCAAATTTAAATACAAGAGCATGACCTACGACCTGTTCATACAAAGTTGCAACTCCAATCATCATCACGCCGGGAGCAGCGCCACATCATCATATCTCCTTGCAGGTGGAGCGGAAACTGCTGAATGGGTTGACAGGACCCAGACCACCACGGGCAGCCATTATGTGGAGAACACACTGCCGGTTACATTCCGTGCCACGTATGACTCTGAAAACTTCCAGGCGAGAAACACGCTCGCATTCACCTATACCGATAAGCCTCACGATGACAATGAAGGCACCGTGGATTTTACGTCCGGACTCTTCAGCCCGTCGACATATGCAACCGAGAAAAGTTCTGATGTGAAGACCGTGGCCTACTATGGGTCATTCTTCTTCTCATTCCCGCGCCGGTTCACGCTTGCAGTCTATCCTGCGGCATCTTACACCGGGAACGTCCAGAACTTTTGTTACACCACAAATGAGACAAGCATTATTAACAACGCCCGCGAAAAGGCCACAGACCTGAATCTGGATGCCTTGTTGAGTAAGAATCTTGGGAATGGTCATTATCTGTATCTCAGCGGATTCGGCGGACGGACTGACTATCGTGTGAATTATTCCGGAGACTATCCAGCCTACGACCGGCTCATGGCGGCCTTTGCCGGCGGAACAGTGAAATACGGCTTTTACACCGACAATGTAAGTGCCGATGCCAGAATAGGTGTCAGGTATCAGCACAGCCGTACCAACGCGTTTGTGGAGAAAGAGTTCTATCCTTTCGGGGATATCAGCTTCGGATGGTCTCCCAACCGCCATCATTCCATAAACCTCTACCTGAATTACTCCAAAGAGTCCATCCCCGACAACGGTAAGAGTCCTAATGTCCTTCAGGAAAATGAGGTGCTCTATTACCGGGGCAATCCTAATCTCAGATGCTCGCATATGTTCTCGACATCGCTCAACTACAGTTGGAGCGCCACATCGTGGCTCCGGATATCGCCCTATGTCAGTTTCCTCGGCCTTGTTGACCGCTGGACACCGGTATATTCGCCCTACGGTAACGGTCGGGCAATCCTCCGCAGTTACGAGAACAATGGCGATCATCTTTGGACATCCATGGGAATCTCCGCCACTGCCACGTTCTTTGACGGGAATCTGCAGATACAGCTCATGCCGAGGCAGGATTTCTATCATGCCACCGGCACGTTGCCAGTCAACTACAATCCGTTTATTCTCGTTTCATCCGTTCAATATTACATGGGGAATTTTTATTTCTCAGGTTATTTCAACTCCCCTTTGACAAGCCTGTGGTCAAACTACGACACCATAATCAAGACGCGCAGCTCGCTCAAGCTGGAGGCCGGATGGAGCAAATCCGATCTGAACATAAGGCTTGCGGTTGTAAATCCTTTCCGGACATCGTGGGATTACAGCACCACGAGATGCCAATATGAATATTACAAAGACAGAATGACCAACTACGATCCGCAGACCCATTTCAGCCTGCAACTGTCGGTGGCCTACACATTCGGCTACGGCAAGAAAGTCAACCACGGCGATGAAGTCGGAGGGGCGGGAACCGGTTCGTCCGCCATCCTGAAATAAAAAAGTTACTTATATTCCTGATGAATGTTTAATGATTCACAAATATTATGAACATGGAAATAAGAAACCTCGAGAATGTAGATTTTGAGACGCTTTTCAGTGGATTTGCAAAAGCGTTCTCGGATTATGACATACACTTTGAGAAAGAGGAGGTGCGGTCCATGCTGAAAAGGCGCGGGTATGATCCACGCCTTTCATTCGCAGTCTTTGAAAATGGCGGAATGGTGGCTTTTACATTGAACGGTATCGGTACATTCAACGGCCTCGCCACTGCCTATGACACCGGAACAGGCACTGTCAGGGAATATCGCGGACAAGGAATCGCGGGCAAAATCTTCACATATTCATTACCCTTTCTGAAAGAAGCGGGCATCAGACAATATCTGCTGGAGGTCCTGCAGAACAATAGCAAGGCGATTTCCGTGTACCGCCGCATGGATTTCGAGGTGACACGCGAATTTGACTGTTTCAGGCAGAACATCGGTCAAATCATCATCCGTGACGGCAATACCGATTGCACGATTGCGGAGATTGGTGTTGATTCAATCCGGAAAGCGCAGGACTTCTGCGATTTTTCTCCCTCATGGCAGAACTGTGTGGAATCCATGGAACGTGGCAAATCTGATATAACATGTCTCGGCGCGTTCGTATCGGGGGAACTTGTCGGATATTGTGCATTAGACGTGCATACCGGCGATCTGTCGCAGATTGCGGTCCGAGGAGAATTCCGTCGGAAAGGCATAGCCTCACGGTTGCTGCGAGAGTCAGTCTCCCGGATGAAGACCGGTTTTGTCAAAGTTCTGAACATAGATTCCGGATGCCGGTCCCTGCACGCGTTCCTCGAAAGTAGCCACATCCCACTGTCAAGCCGCCAATACGAAATGATCCGCCCCCTCGTTTAGCCCCTCCGTCGAGCATCGCGAACGCTCCGTCAAACGCTCCGTCGCCCACCTGCGGAAATGTGTGGCGATTATCGACCGAATCCTATATCCCAACGATATAATCATGTCGAGATTATAGTAGGTCACGTTGTACGACTTACCATCGGCGGCAGTTGTTCGGAATTTCCGAACAACTGAATCCTCATCAAGTTCTCCGTCCTCAAAAATATGCTTGATATGCTCGCTGACATTAGCCTTGCTCGTCTGATACAACTCGCAAAGCTGCTGCTGCGACAGCCAAACCGTCTCTCCGGTAAACTTCACTTCAATGCGAGTCCCACCGTCCTCACCCTGATATATGATTATCTGATTATTCTCGTCCATTTTCAGTTTCATTAAGAACTTTGTCGAGTTGGACTTGCAATTCCTCCTTTTTTGGCAAATATAACTGATAACGAGCCACAAAAAGTTGATTGGTTATCCCTTCAAGAGCATATTCCATCAACACCTCGTCACGTCTGGATCCAAGAACGATTCCAATAGGAGGATTGTCATCGGGCATGCAAACTTCGTTCTTGAAATAATTCAGATAAAGGTTCATCTGACCAATATCGCCGTGTGATATTTCATCCCGTTTTAGGTCTATAAGGACGTAGCATTTCAGGATGCAGTTGTAAAACACCAAATCCACTTTGAACTGTCGTCCACCTATCGGCATTACGTATTGACGTCCGTAGAATGCGAAACCTCGTCCAAGTTCAAGGAAAAACTTCTCCATATTATCAAGAAGTGCCTTTTCCAAGTCGCTTTCTTTGTAGCGTTTCTTTTGCTCCAAACCAGTGAACTCCAGCACAAATGGGTCATGTATAATATCCTCAGGAGTCTGGATGGGATGTCCCTGATGGGCAAGGGCAAGAATACCTTTCTTATCCGTGCTGAGTGCCAGACGCTGGAAAAGAGAGGATTTAATCTGCCTTTTCAGTTCCCGTACTTTCCACTTTTGATTGATAGCCTCTTGGAAATAGAATTGCATCTCCATGGCGTTATCGCACTTTAAAAGTTCAAAATAATGACTCCATGTCAAAAGGTGAGACACTGTCTCACCTTTTGGAAAATAGAGGTAAAACTTCCTCATATATATGAGGTTAGAACGGCTGAATCCTCTGCCACGTCTTACAGTCAAGTCTTTTGCAAGACGAGTTATAAGAAATTTACCATATTCTGCACGAATATTTCCTTTCTGCTCAAACTCAACAATATACTGACCTGTCTGCCAGTTAGCATCAAGCAGCTCTGTATTGACCGCCTCGACAGCACGATTTTTCGCCGTAGTCCATAGGCTGTCAATTCGTCCCACAAGCGCATCATACTCCGATTGCGGAATTAATGCTGATATATCTTTATTTTTGTCTGTCATAACTTCCTTTCAGAACTGTAGTTTGATAACATTTGACCTATGATAACAAGTTGAATTCAAAAATTTACATTTTACTGTTTATTATATAAAGTCTTCATCAGCAAACAGGGAAGGCACTGATGGCGAAGATTTCTTTTGTGTGCTTTTGCTCTTTTTATATGGAGATAACACAGTCTTTGAGGATGCAACTATTAGACGGCTACACGCTCTAGAAAGAGCAACATAGAGATGTTTTGGAGAGTCAAATTTATCTGCGTCTAATATTAGTACCGTGTCACATTCCAACCCTTTTGTTAGAAGTGTTGTCCCAATGTATTTGCCCTTGAGATGATGCCCTAACTTCCTTGTCTTGTCTCGATTAATTTTCAATGATTCGCTAAGGGAGATTTTTCTTGATATTGCGTCTCTTAATACTTGTATTATTGTATAATAGACATCTGTTCGAACAACTCTTATTGTGAATTCTTTCTGTAAGTATAAAATAAAGTCCAAAATATTTTGAGCTGAGGACGATTCTTTAACTATTGTTGCCGCTTTTTTTAGACGATGCATTATTCCAACCTCTGTTTCAGATGGATTCTTTTTATCCACTAAACCTCCGTTATCTCGAATCCAATCTTTGAGAAATGAAGCAACGCAAGTAGTTTTTACGAAGGCTGCTATAGCTGCAATTAAATCATTGCCATACTTAGATTCAAAACCAACTATAGTTTCATAATAGTCCCTATCGTCGATAGATTCAACCATCCCCAAATTATATACGTGTTTTAAAACTTTAATTCTTGATTCTTTTTTAAAACTCTGCGGATGAATGACTAATACGTCAGACTTATAGGATTTTCGTAATAAATTAGCAAGAACTGTCTGTATAGAAGTCCTATCTTGCCTATACAGATCGCCCTTTTCGACTCTTATGTATTCAATACTTTTATATTTGGTAATATCAATATCCTCTCCCGCATCTAAAAGGCCACGAATCGTCATAAGGTCTTTCCCTAACTCTATGTTCCCTGACTTAATCCATCGCCAAGGTGTTGTGAGTTTCTGACAGTTCTTTCGATAATCGTCAAAAGTAACGGAATTTAAGTCAATGGGGTCTCCATTAAAATCGAAAATCGCCTGCATGTGGTCTCCAAGAATATGTACTGGGATTGACTTTGATAATTGTTCAATTAATAGATGTTGGAGAGTATCACAATCTTGATATTCATCGACTATGACATGCTCATATTTTGCGCGTATCACCCGACGTATCGGTTTTGCCTTCAAAAGATTTATAGACATAGTCTGCGCCACTCTGTATTTCTCAGACATATCTGAGTCATCGGGCATTACGGATGGTGAAATATAATTATTTGCGAGGTCTAATGCAAAACCGCATATTGTCTGGACATCATATTTGGAAGTAATATTTCTATCTGCTATTTTCTCTTTTATCGAGGCAATACCGGCGTTGGTGTGAGTAAGTATAAGAATCTTCTTGCCTGAAAATTCATAATATTCCAGACAATCTACAATCGTATGAGTCTTACCATGTCCTGCGGGGGCCACTATCATACTCTTGTCAGATGCAAGAAAGGCTTTAATATTTACGTTGCTGCCAGAATCCATCGAACAAGAACTTTTATGATTTTG
This sequence comes from uncultured Muribaculaceae bacterium, assembly GCA_910578385.1. Taxonomy (GTDB): domain Bacteria; phylum Bacteroidota; class Bacteroidia; order Bacteroidales; family Muribaculaceae; genus Lepagella. Next base: position 110,918 of record CAJTQV010000004.1, read on the forward strand.
AATAGACGGGATGATTTATCAAGATTCCTTAAATCATTCAGAATAACCGAAGCGATAAATTCACCATGTTCAATATTCTTATACCATGCTCCACCTTTTTTAGCATCTGCTTTTGCTTTATCACCGAATGCCTTTCTGAGCAGAGTGGATTCTTTTCTCCACCAGTCGTCAGCATACTGATAATCCTGAGTAAGATTATTTTTGATGCTTTCATAAAAGACCTTTGAATCCTGTCCAAAATCATCCAAGTGATATTCTATAAGCTTAATGACAGAATCCCAAGATAAGTCATTGAATAATTGCTGTTCAATAGCCATATTCTCACTACAATCGGCGATTGTAATTCCTGATGCCATAAATTCATCCTTTTTGGCATTCACATCAGAAGCATCAGAATCACAAAATACACAGACTTCATATCCTAATTGAGCAAATTGCGGAACGTAATTAATTAGATTTTTCCCAGCGCCATCAGCATAACGGATTCCCAAATTCGATAAGCCGCGGCCCGTTCTTCGGAGTGCGTATTCATTCAATCCTCTGATGATTCCCACCTCCGTCGCACCTTCACAAACTAAGACTCGTTTGGCGAAAAAGGCTTCAGGATTTTTTCTAATTGTCCCCTGCATCTCGTCTGTAGCAGGTATATTAATAAGTACATTAAAAGGCTTTCTTAGAATATGAATATCAGAACAGGTCAATTCTACAATTGCATTGCTTGAGTGTGTGGTCAAGATAACTTGGAGCCCCGTTCTTTTTTTTAATGTGGATACAATGTGTTGTACCCGATCAGGCTCCAATCCTTGCTCTATTTCGTCAATAAGGATAATTCCGGACGGTTCTGTTAGGGACAGTTGGATAGCCAGCGATAATAATCTTTTGGAACCCTTACCAAGCTGCCGCATAGGAATATCATCACGATGTAGGGCAATTTTGTTTTCTCGAAGCAAGAACTCCTTCTGATCAATAGACGCTTTAACGTCCCCAGCACTTAAACCGAGCAAAGTGGCATTTTGAGAAATAGCATTGAATACGTCATCAAACACCTCTTGCGCCTGAATGGCCTCATTGAATCCGATTTTCACAGAGCGCCCCAAATCTGCTATTAATTCAGCATTTAGAATTTCAGGCTTCTTGTCAGCTTTTTGTTTGAAAAGAGAGTTTAGTGGAGTACCTTTTGATAAGGTGAAATGACGGTCATTATAATCTGAGATATAGAAACAATTGAATAGTTCTCTCTCATTTGAACGAATAGGACGAGGTTCTGTCCCTGATGCACCTAAGATGGTCCATTCCGGTTCTAAATCTTTTTGAACCCTTAGCCTGATTGTGACTGCATCTTCAGCTTCGATAGCGTCTTCATCAAGCATTGATTCAATTATCTTTCCATCTTTTATCCCTCTTATATGATTCCCAACTTTTCTAAGGATTTCTTCCGACAAATCCTTTAGAGTTGCTTCAATAATGATAGGTCTTGAGACATCACAATTATAAAAATCCCCATCATTAAATTGCAGAGTGTAAGATGAGGACAAAACATAAGAGATTGCTTCCAAAATAGTGGATTTACCGCTATCTCCACGGCCAATAATGCATGTAAGACCATCTGTAAAAGTATGGTCAAAACATTGCAGTCCTCTGAAATTTTCAATATGTATATGAAAAAGTTTTGGCATAGTAATTCATTTTTTAGTTGTGGTAGCCGAAGCGGTGCCAGGCGTCAAGGACGAGGCGGCGGGTACGGTATTCGCCCAGTTCGCGGAGTTCGCGCTCTTTGAGTACTCGGAATGTTTCGTTGATGCAGCCGTGGCCGCATACATCTTCGGGGTCGAGGATATAGCGGAGGTCTTCGGTGGTTAGTCGGAAGAGATGTGCTACTATTGCATCGAGTTCCGCCTGTATCACTGCTCGGCGGTCAGGGTCGAATATAAAAGGTTCTTTTCTCCCAACCTGTGGCATTTCAGCACGTTGCTGTTCGGTCATCTCCTCCCATAATTCCTCAGCCCACGCGTCCATATCGTGGTTGAAATATGATAGTTCAATGACTCGTTTTGCCATCTCCCATTGCGTATCCTCGGGAATGTCTTCGGGAGCAAGAATTGGGAATTGCTTGACAATAAAAATATTCGCATGAGTCCCTCCGATTTTTTGCCGTGCTATATAATCAAATGGTATACTTGATAATATTGCTAAAAGAGACAGTCCGGGGACACCGCTACGCTCGCTTACAGCGAGCGTAGCGGTGTCCCCGGCGCCGAAGGCGCCGGGCACACCGGCGACAATGAATGTTCGCTCTGTTGATGCATTAGTTACATCTCTAAAAAAAACAGAGAAAGCTGTATTTATTCCTTTAGCCGTCTTCGCACTAATTACAATTTCTTCTGAAATCCAATACCATGGATATACAATAGATGAGGGATTCGCAAGGTCATTGGAGTCTGGGATTATAATGGTATTTGGTCGCTTACCTTCTGTCGGCCATGTCCCATAGTGGTGATTATATAACCCAATCATTTTCCCTTCATATAAAGGAACGTATATTTCATCATCCCCTAATATAAACTTGGATCCGATTAGCGTAGCTCCGCTATTTTTCAGACTTTCGTAAGTCTTGAAAAGATGCGAATCAGAAGCCATATTGAATAAATTTCCGAATTTAAGCCCCCATGCGTTTTGATTTTGCTTGTCATTAATTAGGACATGTCCACAAGTTCGATATATCTTAGCTGTTAAATCGGCATCTTTACTTGTCCTGAAAATTGGACAAGTTTTGGTGTTTGGATTAAGTAATTCAAAATCGTTTGTTTGCAGCTGATAAATACGAGAGGGATCCAAAAGATGATCCATTCGTCGTAGATAAAAGCCGCTAAAGATTTTACGATTCAATTTTGGTTGACCACACGTCAGCAAACAAAATTTGAAACTATGGTGTATAGGGAAAATCTTTTCCTCATTTTCAAAACTGTAGATAGAGATTAACCGATTCTCTTCAATCAGTATTGAAAAAAAATCTTTGTTTGTGTCGTTTACTGCTATCGCCGTTGGTAAAACGAGTCCCCATGCCTCTTTCGAGAAATTGAGACATAGTTCTGCAAACAACGAGGAGAGTTCTATCTTTCCGTTGTTTGTTAGGGTAAAGCGACCAGAGTTCTTGACGAAGTTACTTTGGCTGGCTATAGCGTGACGAGCTTCTTGATAATCATTGTACAAGCTGGGATTAGTGTCTTTAAGAGCTTTAATCTTATTATCCCTTGCGGCTTGGTTCGGAGCGTCAACAATATCATTGTCTTTCCCGGCAAACCACTTCTCATCTTCCATTTGAAGTTTATCCCACGGCGGGTTGCCGCACATCACATCGAATCCACCGCCGTCGGCGAAGACTTCGGGGAATTCGACACACCAATGGAAGAAACGCTGCTTGGCAGCTACTTCTGCTACCTCAGCCTTTAAGTCATCCGACAAGGGTGTATAATCAACCGACGGGTCATCTATTGCAGAAATTTCCTGCAAGGCATGATATACGGTGCGCGTATATGGAATCTGCGGAAGGTTTTCTATTTCGTTATAGTCATCGTCTTCAGAAAATTGCTTATAAAATGCGTATGTGAATATATCACACGCACGGCGAAGGCATTCCACTCTTGGTGACTGCATCAGCAATTCCCACTTAGATTTCTTTTCGGTGCGCTGCTGAAGTGTATCTTCAGGGAGTGCGGACACTTCGCGAACATTGTCAGCCAATGATATTTCAGCTTCGTCAATTCTATTGAAGTAGAACCCTCCACCAAATAGTGAGGTGACGTACCATCCGTCTGACGTGCCGCTACGCATTGACTTTACAGTCTTTAATGCGTCCTTGTTAATATCAAGGATTTTTTTCTTTGCATCCTTATTTTCAGCCGAAAAAGCTTCTTTGGGCACACCGTCAAGCAATGTGTCAAGATCGGTAATACCCACCACTGAGTTGCCACAACGGATGTGATGGTCGAGAAAGGACAACGGCAGACCGGCGCAATATCCCTCAATCCAAAGTACGACCTTACAAAGCTCTACTGCATCTGGATTATAGTCAACGGCATATACACATTTTTGTATCACTTCATGGAGTGTCCGGCGATATTCCATAGAGGCCGGGTTGTCTTCGCCTGAACGTATCGAGCTGACATACCAAGCAATGGTGCGAGCCATAGCCAACACGATATGACCGGAGCCGGAGGCTGCATCACAAACCTTCATTGAAAGCAGCGAAGCAATTTTTTCCTCCGGAGTAGAATATTTTGCGATTCGTTCCTTGATTACCGGTTCGAGGGTGGTTCGGATAAGACTCTGCACGAGGTCGGGACGGGTGTAGTAACTTGAAGTTGACTGACGGTCGAGACCACCGACATAGCCAAATTCCCAACTTGTTGCGCCATTCCTGATTGTCAATTCCGGGCGTTTTTCAAGTATGCCTTCATACACTGAACCGAATTCCTCCACATCGAGTGAAGAATAGTTGATTTTCACCATTTGTCCGGATTCATCCCGGAAACGGTTCAAGGCATTGAATGCGTCAAATACCGCAGCATTTGAGATTACGCAATCTTTAAGCAATGAAAGGGTATCGGGATTGAACAATACGCCGCCAAGAGGTTTGATACCAAGATATTTCCCGAACTGTTCATCCTCAAAAAGACGGAAAGAATCCATAAGACCTTGCCACAAGTCGGTGTATCGGTCGCTACGCACATGAGCCAACTCCGAGAGATTGCGGTAGCGGCTAACGGCGTAATACTTTTTATAGATTTCTTTCCAACGGTGTGTTTCGGGAGTGTCGCCATCATAGACCAGTCCACGGTCTTCGATAATAAAGAGAAAGAGAAGACGGTAGATGAGATGAATCAGCTGTTTGTTGAGAATCTCGGCTGTGACTTCGCCATTTTGAATACGTTGACGCAACATTTCGTTCCTTTCTCCATTGCCCTTGACGGCAGCGTTTCCAATAATCTCCATTGCACGTTGGGCAGCTTGGGAAAGACCGGCCCGGATACGGTTGCCGCTCTCAATGCTGAGATTGAAGTATTTCTCAATAACAGATTGATTGTCACCCTCGGCTTTGAAACGTGAGGCATGAAGTGTACGGAACATCAGGCAGAACTCCGCATACTTGTCCTCTTCAAACATTCGGCGAAGGTCAAACTCAATGTAAGTCTGCTTGACGAGTTGCCCGGAGTTACGGATAAGTCGGAGTGTGGGACCATTTGCCACTATGCCATAGATATTTTCCGTGGAGTTGAGGTATTCAAGCATTGTGGCATGAGCCGATCTCTCGCGCCGATTGCCTTTGGCACGAAAGTCAAGAGAGCATCTTTCAATAGAATCCACATTATCAATGCCTGCACGGTCGCCGATTACGATTACAGGCATATTACCCTCGTCGGTACATAGATACTGGATGTTGAAAGACCCGCCGTTGTCGGTCTGTAAAAATCGTTGCTGACGTTGCGGATGGTAACCGAGGCGGGAAAGTAGTTGCTCAATAAATTCACGACTTCGTTTGGTACCGTACTGGTCATTAAGAAGACTGCGGGTAAGATAATATCCCCAGCTGGCCCTGAGCATAGTCCATGCATAGTCGATTGCTTCTTGAAGGGAAGAGTCGAGTTGGAAATCCGCTTCGCGATTACCGACAAGATTCTTGTCAGTCTCTATCTGATGAAGTATTTCGTCAGATAGAAGATGTCCGTGAATATGTATGCTTGTGTAGTCCATCGGTTAGCTGAGTTTGGGGATAAATACGTAGGCAGCGATAACATCCATCGGGAGCACCGGTTCCACCACCTGATATTCTGTGGAGCTGACATAGGTGCGGTATTTGGCGAATGCCTCGACAAGACGGTTGGCACGTTCAAGAGCGATTTTATCGGTATTGTGGCGCAGGGAGGCTTCGTTGGCAATCCAGTCTGTGAGTTTTGAGAAGACAACTTTTTGTGCGGCTCCATCCACATTGCCCGAAGCCTTCGCCTCAAAGAATAATCGTCTGCATTCCTCTTGTGGAATGAAGTCGTGACGGTCAATTGCACCTCGGTAACCAATGAAAATCATTTCCTCACCAACGAGTTCACAGTCGGATTGCTTGGAATCCTTAATTACACTACGCACTCGCATGAGCATGACAGTGGTACGAATATTAACAGAATCGGTCTCCATAACCATAGCACGGGCGGCAGCTAATTCTCCGCCATTGATAGTGTCGTTGACAACGGCTCTTGACAAATCTTCTACAAATGTATGGTTACGTCCAATATAGGCATATCCTTTCGGAGTTGGAGATGCAAATGAGATACGGACTATACCCTTTGAATCAGGATTGAAGTATCCTCTTGTCCGCAAGCTCTTAGGCAGTGCCGCTTCAACGAAATGGTAGCATAAATCAGTATCTTGGAAAACCTCTACACCGGAATGTCGGAGTTCGCCGATAACAAAACGCTCGGTGTCTTCAACTCCACCGATGACCTCACGAGCCTCGCGAAGTGAGCCGACGAGCCGCTCCGGACTCATCTGCTTGTTGTTGTGGGCATAATAGGTACGAGACAACTTCTGGTCTTCTTCGACGCGGCGGATTTCAATCTCACGTTGCTCCTCTTCCTGTTGTTTGAAAAATTCATCATCATCGAAGAGTGACTTTTGCATGAAGTCGGCCTGTGTTTCGGTCTTCAGGACAAGAATTTCATTCATGATGCGCTCCATAAGAGAAGCATCATTTTCTGCTATAGGAAGATAAATTCCCAGACGCTTCTTAATCTCCTCCTGTTTCTTATAAAGCACATTGAGAATAATCTTATCAACAGGATTGTTCTGAGCGAACATAGTAGAGATGAGCACTTCCGGAGATGTTTGGCCGAATCGGTCAATGCGTCCGTTACGTTGCTCCACACGGTTAGGATTCCACGGTAAATCGTAATGGATTACTGTGTCGAAAGCCTGCTGAAGATTTACGCCTTCAGATAGACAATCGGTGCATACCAGTACATGGCGAGGATTCTCTGCAAGCTGGTCAATCTTCAATTTACGCTCCTCATCAGCAAGGCGCGATGTGATTACGCCGACAGCCACATCTTTGTATTTCTTTATCGATTTCAGATGCTCTGTTATATATTTTCCCACATATTCTGCAGTCTGAATATATTGGCAGAACACAATGGGGCTTTTCTTCATATCCAATGCGAACGAAACAAGTTTCAGAGCCTGTTTCACCTTGTTATCAATGTCTCGGTCCTGAATCTCACGAAGAGATTCTACGAAAGCAGATAGTTTGGAGCGTTCCCCGCGTGAGGCCTTTTGATATACAGAAGGCATGGTGTCATCGCCATTGATTAGGTCTTTTAGGGTTTCATTAAACTTATAGACAGAATCACCGGAAACAGTTTCTTCTTCTTCCGCTTGTGAACATTCCTTATCATTCTTGATTTTATTCTCAAGCATTGATATGCCGGCGGCAGGACTTGACATCACACCACGCATCAGTGCCAACAGATCCCAGTATATGTATCTTTGTTTGCGGTTGTCTTCCCCCTTCGCATTCTTGATGCCACCCTTGATATATTTTATGAGGTCATTGAGTAGAGCCTTATAAGCTTCACCTATCTCATACTGCTCATTATCATCAAAACGTAGTTGTTCCGGGAACACTGTTTCATCGCCAAGATAGGGTTTGATGTCGGCTCGGCGACGCTGGATGAAATGTTTTGATAATTCCTCACGCTCCTTGGGTGTCTGCAACTGATATGTCTCAAACTTCTTGTCAAGGAGACCGACAAGCGATTGAAATTCCTCTGTTTGACCACTATGGGGAGTTGCCGTAAGGAGTACCATCTGCTGGGTTGGCTTGTCGGCAAGTTCACGGAGAAGACGGTGCCGTTGTTGCTGGCCCTTGTTTGCTCCTCTCGGGCGTGCGCATGTATGAGCCTCATCCACAATCACGAAGTCAGGACAATGCTCAACAAACATCTTATAACGATTGTCGGCTTTGATAAAATCTATGGATATAACCTGATATGGGATGTCGCGGAATACATTCTGATTACCTTGCAATTTCTTTTCAAGTCGGCTGATTGTGCTTGAGCGGATGATTTCGGCATCGAGTCCGAACTTGTCTTTAATCTCATTCTGCCATTGCTCACATAAGTGCGGAAGACAAATCACCGCAAAGCGTGAAATCTCTTTGCGGTCGAGCAACTCTTTGGCTATAAGCAATGATTCAAGAGTCTTTCCAATACCCACGTCATCGGATATAAGCAAGCGTATCCTCTCTTGCTTCAAAGCGAGAATCAACGGAACCATCTGGTATGGGCGGGGTTCAAACGAAAGCCGCCCGAGACATTGGAATGGCCCGGCCACATCACGGAATGACAATCGGCAGGCATCATACAATATATGTGCCGCCTCTTGCCAGCCACGTTTCAAATCCTCAGATGTAGGCGGTTGGAAATGATAACTTTTAAGTTCAAAGTTATCACCATATAGAGGAAGGTAGAGTCCGATACTCTCTGCATCGGTTCCTCCGAGAGGTTTTATAAGAACAATCTCTTTCTCCGTGGATTGCTGCACAACCCACGGACGATTGCGAAAATCAACTAAAGTTCCTGTCTTGAAATCCATGTTTTTATCAATTAACAGGGGTGAAAATCTCAGGATGTGAAGCCACAAACTCAGCTATCGGTGTGGCATAGTGCCAAGACAATACGACATAGCCGGCGTCTTCAAGTACTTCACGTTTTGCCAAATCATCTGCTTTTACTTCAGGTCGGTCATGAGGCGTGCCGTCACAGAAAACGACAGTTCGATTACCATACATGAAGTCGGGTTGCACGTAGTATTCATCCGGGAATGTGGGCTGTGCTTTATCGGGTAAACGTAACCGATGGTCATGAAGGTATTTCAGAAACTCATATTCCGTGCTGCTGTTATGATCCCGTGCCGCTTCAAGAGCCACATATTGCTCATCATACCCCATTGTCTGCCCGGCGACATGTGTCTCCGGAGTAACTTCCTGCATAAGCTTCAGCGTATTGTAGATTTTCCTAATGTCAATTTGCTGATGATAAGGCTGATTGTAATAATTGAGCAGATTAGTGTAGTCGGCAGGAGACAATGTTGCTAATTCGGATTCACTATATTCCGGTTGATCAAAACATATTTCGTAGGCACGGTTAACAACCTGACGATAAGATTCAGGCTCTTCCACCACACGAGAAAGTACACCGAGTGAACCCTCAGCATTCTCATATATAAATATGTTGGGAATAGCTCCCTCACCCATAACTTCGCCGCCGATTTCACTGCCTTCTATCTGAAAGACATCCTCAATAGCCTGCTTAAAGGCATACAGAAATGTACGTACAGCGGCTTTATCCTCCAACAAAAGAGCCTGAGAGGGCTGGATGTATATTGCGTTTGCTGTTGTCTCTGCGAACAACTTCACATATTGTAGTCTTCCGACTAATTCTGGATTCTCTTGTTCTTTTTTGCGAAGAATCGCGGCTCTATCCTGGCTAACCCATTCTCCCGTGCGAGTATCCAACGGGAAGCCATGACCATTATCCTCATTCTTGGAAGACAAGAAATATGTGATACGACAGGATGGAATATACTTTATATTCGCCAGATGAGTCTCATTCAATTTCAACTCGCTTTCGCTTATGGCCTTGGGGTCATCGCTTGAAAAGAAGATGTCGGTCTTATAGGATTTGCGTGAACGTTCCTCCTCCTGACAGGTGATTTTCTCTTCCTCGGAGGCAATCATATCACCGGCAGGAATACAGAATCCACCAACCAGTTTTGAATTACCCTGAAGGGGTTCTCCGGTGATTACATCAACATGATTTGTTGAGTTTGCCGCATCTTTATTGAGGTAACCTGTCTTTGGATTATAAATGAATGTATGCTTTTGAGGGTCGCCTGGAAGCATCATTCGACTTATGCGGAACTTGCCTCCATTATTGTAAATGATGTTGTGTGGCCCGAATTCACGGATGGCGAGACTCTTGGCACGACTTATAAACTCAACTTTGTCACCCTTATACTGAAGTGTGGCTCGTTGAGGAAGTTTAGTGAAGTTATAACCCGGCAGGAAACCCTCGCTTGCAAAGTAGCGGTAGGGATAAAATTCATTCTCCTCCCGATTCTTTCCTTGGTTCTTACCCAAAAGCATGTCACGCATGTTTTCGGCACGACGCATTTTCTGGTGAGCCTCTTTCTTTTCATTGGAATTTTCACCATACAACCGGTTCTCAATGATCTTGGTGGCTTCAAGAATCTGAGTCTGGGCTTCTTTATAAAGCGAACGCCAACGCTCTAATGCCTTATCGAAATCAGAGGCATAATCCCTGATGACACGGTTAACCCAATCAAAAGTGAACCAAGCGGGCTTCTCCTTATTGTATCTTTTTTGGAAATATTCATCTGACGTAATTTGGGAGAACACATCCTTAATTTCCTCAATTTTTTCCTGTGAGAGATTGAGATGATGCTTAACCTCATCTTTCAACACAATATGATTGATGTCGGAATAATCGACCAATTCTGCTATGCCATCAGAGAGTTGTGGAATTGGTTGTAACGATAGAATTGTAGAATGGAGATGCGTTTTAAGCAGTTCTTCATTCACAATTTCCATTCGTGGCGCCTTGACTTCACCGCTCACCATCTTCTCCGGGTATCGTAGGTAATAATTCTCATGTGAATTCCGGGGACGGCAGTATGTGTAGATAAGTGCGGCTTGTCCGCTACGGCCGGCGCGACCTGCGCGTTGGGTATAGTTGGCTGGTGTGGGAGGCACATTTCTCATACCCACCACACTCAATTCACGTATGTCAATACCAAGTTCCATTGTTGGAGAACAGAACAGTATCGGGAACTCTCCATCGCGGAATTGCTGTTCTCGCAGTTCGCGTTCTTCCTTAGCAACCTGCCCGGTATGGTCTTTAGCTTCAAGAACCCCTCTTTCTGTGTTGACATTCTTGTATAACTTCTGGAAATAGAGATTCGGTTGCTTCACAATTGCGGATTCACCAATCTGCCGATACCGGGTCATGTCAGGATGGACAGACTTCTCATCACCTCGGCACCAAAGAATTTCCGGATAATCAAGTTGATACAAACCGTCTTGGCATATAATGTAATTCTCCAAATCAGAGAAGAGTTGACGCATGTATGATACATATTCTTCATCGGTTGTTATTGATTGTCCTCCATGTTTAGAGAGATAATCTACGACGAACGTTCTCATCTTTGAACGCGGCCCCGCACTCTCCGAGATGTGACTCAGTCTTCGAGTTATATCCTGTCTGTCAAGATAGATATACTTGGCCGGGGCGATATTCTCATTTTCGTCCATAGACCATGGAGATTTGAGGTTATCACGAATCTGCTTGGTCAAATCCTGAACAGCTGACTCCGTGCGGTCGTTGGATTTCATACAACCACGGTGCCTGAAATAGTCAAAGATCTGAATGATAAATTCTTCTTTCTCCTCATCTGACAATCCAGAGAGAGAATCAACGTCGTATAGACGTTCCTCTCCGTTGCTTCCTGTTATCTCCTCATGTAGATATTTATAGCCGATACTTAACAGGCCGCAATCCTCAAGGTCAGGCATTATCACAGTCCAGTTGTTAAGGAGATCATCAAATATTTTTGTCTCAATGAAACGGACAAAAATACCCTGCTGGTCACGCAATGCATGTCCTCGCTTAGGCTGCTGAAGATATTCATATGGCTGAAGATTGAGAGCTTCAAAAGTAAGGCGCCCTATATTTGTAGAGTCTAAAGGCTCAGGACTGTTTGCCACAGCTTTCCAAATTGCACTTCTGATTCGGCTGACCTTTACGAAATCGTTGAAGTGGCCTGCTTGGAGTGCGGCATCCTGACGTGCGTCTACAAACGTCATGACTTTGCGGTCGGAGGTTGGCACTTCGGCCTTATCCATATTCATGATATTCTCATATGAGAGAATGGTTGTGGCTGTGCTACGTCCTTCACCTCCAATCTTGGAAAGCTTAGACCATTCCTTTGTGTTGCCTGAATAAACGATTCTAGCAGACGGATCATATTGCAATGGCGCAGGTACAAACCAGCCCTCTACAAAATCCTCGCCCGGCGAATCCTCTGCTTCTGAATAATTGCCGAAAACATCAAACCAGATATGGCGGGGAATACGTTTTTCGTAAGTTTTCTTTAACTTGCGTGTTCCGTTTTTACTTGTGGTGAACCAGTCGTCGGGAATGTCGTCCGAATCAAGGTCGAGAGCATATTGCATTGGGTCTTCTCCATGATGGGGAACAATCACATATCCATCAGTTCCAAAGTGGGGTTCTTCTGAGTCAGCATAAATATTGGCATCGAAAGTGCAGGGCATCAGTTTTGAATTCATGTTGACCACATAAAATTCATGACCACTCAATCGACTGAATACAATGGGGAAGAACATCGGTTTTTCACCATTGCCGGGATATTCATCGAAATACAGTTTTTCCTCTACAGTCGGTGTTCTGAGTTCGGGTATCCCGAGCGTGGCATATACGTTTCCAGTTTGAGGAATAAACTGATGAATTTTAAATGGAAGCACCTTCTTCTCCGAGGATGTCTGATTGACATTGTTTCGCCAATTAAAAAAGTCGTTTAGATGAGTAAGGCAGACCTCTTGTCCAATACCACCGAGGTATTCGTTCATTTTGGTAGCTATCGCCTCACGAGACAAGGGCTTGCCTCGGAAATAACGATTTTCGTCAGCATTAAATGAAAGCGCAATCTTCTGTTCCAGCCAAATGGCAGTTGGAAAATTCTGCAAACTTTCCAGTCCAGCACTATAATCTATCGCAGTCCGGACTGCAACTGCAAGGTCGGATTTAGAAACAGTTTTTCCTGCCGAAAATCCCGGTTCAAGAGTTTCGTCTATAATATTATCAACAGAAAATTGGCTGCCGAATATACATGAAGCCACTTCTGCCACTTTCTCCTTCTGCTCCCGATAAGTCATAGACTCATCAGAAACCATTGTTGCGGAAGTGCCAAAGCATAGAACATTCCCTTTTGCCTGCGATTTAATGCGACGTATCAACATTGACACATCGCTTCCCTGCATTCCACGATATGTATGCAGTTCATCAAAAACAAGGTATTTAAGATTTTCAAGGAAGCATTTTCTAAGGGATTCTTCTTTCCCGGCGCGTGTCATCAGTAACTCCAACATCATGTAGTTGGTAAGAATGATGTTTGGCGGATTGTCCTGCATTCGCTGACGAGCTTCGTCATTTTCCTGACCGGTATATTTGCCGAATGTTATGGGACTTTCTTTCCCGGTTGAACGTTCATACTCCTCTTTATAACCTTCCAATTCTTTCTGTTGGGAATTGATAAGGGCATTCATTGGATAAACGATTATGGCAACTGTCTTATCCTTACACTCCTCCGGATGAAGCAGAATATGGTTGAATATGGTTGCCATGAAAGTGCGCGACTTTCCGGATCCCGTACCAGAAGTCACGATAAATTCCTTGCCTTGGCATCCCAATTCTATAGCTTCCTGTTGGTGTGTGTAGAAATTTCGATTGAAGAAATTACGAAGTTCGGGATGTATTGGCCAGCCATTGGCTATCATATCTTCAACTCCAATACCTTGCTTAAAATTAGGATTGAATTGAATCAGAGCCTCCGGCCAAAGTTTTTCATCAGCCAAAGCCTCTGTAACCTTGTCCTTAATTCGTTTATCCTTAATAGTGATAAAACTTGATATGTAATCTTTATAGCCTTCTTTGAGATGGCCGTATAGTTCGAGAATATTCATAATTTTGTTGACCGGAGAAGTTCTTTGATATTTACGTCGAGTTTTATTACAAATCAATGGTATTGCCTTGAATGCAAATTTAGCGAAAAAATATGATTTTACCAAGTTGTCATAGATGATTTCTTTTGAAAAAACAGAATCTTTATTGTAGTTTAAGAGGATGTTGCGCGGGCGGATGCGGAATGTGTGCTCGGTGCGCGACAGGGTGCCGTAGTTGATGTATTGGTACGCATGTTTGTTCAGCAGGTTGTTGGCCGTGAGCGAGAGGCGTATCCTGCTGTTCAGTCGCCACACCGCCGAGGCATCGAGCAGTATGAGATTCGAGGTGTTGCCTTCCGGAAAATGCGTCATGAAATGTTCGGCTCCCACCGTGAATTGCAGCTGGTCTTTCGGGATGAGCGTGAGGTAAATATTCTGGTTCAGCGAATGATATGAGGCCGGGTCTCCGTCAACCGACATGCGCGAGAATCCGTAATCCGCATCGTAGCTCAGTGACAGCCATCGCAGCAGACTTCCCTTGAAATATGGTTTTATTCCCGCCGTGGTCTGACGGTAGGGGGTGACGGTATTGTCGCGCATCGACGATGCCGACGTTACCGATGCCCTTAAATCGCAGCCAACCACCATGCGGCTGTGTCCCAATCCTTTGCTTATCCCACTGCTGAACGACCATGTGCCGCTGTCTGAAACGCGGTCGGCATATGTCGTCACGATAATGTCGTCGATAAACAGTTGGTTAGACATGGCTGCAGAGCGATGGTAATTGTACGCAACCGAGGCATTGAGAAAAAATGCGTTCAGCGGATTCCGGTAGCGGTAGGAGAAACCCGCCGCAACATCATGTGAGTATCTGCCGTAGTTAGTGCCGATGAAAAGGTTCCTGTAATCGGCGAGCACCGGAGCCGCGAGGTTCAGGTATGCCTGCGGTGAAATCAGGCTGTACGCCGCCGATGCCGAGAACTCGGAACGTGCCGATGTTTTCTTGCGGACGCTCAGGCGTGGCGACAGATTCAGATAATCATGCTGCCCGTCCAGGCTCTGATGCTGCCATTTGGCCGGAATCTTCAGCGAAATCAGCCAGTTGTTGCGGTCATAGTCTATCTGCGGTGTCGCGTAGAGCGAGGAGAGGAAAGCGTTGTGGACTCCCGAGTTGTCAAAGCCGTCCATGCCTGACAGCACGGCGTTCATGCGGTGATAGTTCAGATCGAGCCCACCGCTGATGTAGAACTTCCTGACAATCCTTGCCGAGCACGCAGGTCGTCTGGTGGAGCGCGACACGATTCTCAACGCCGTCTGGGGCGACGCGAGCTACTCCAACTCCATGGCCCTCAACGTCCAGATAAGCTACCTCCGCAAACTCCTGACCGACCCGGCCGTCACCATCACCTCCCTCAAGAAAAAAGGCTACATCCTGACCACCTGAAAGCTCGCAAATCGGCACATGCCTCTTTAATAATGTTAAATTATTAATTGCAAATTAATGTGTACTGTTATGTATATCAGGATTTTTTTGCTAATTTTGTAATATGGCAGACAAAATTCCGGATAATATTGAGATGATTCCTGAGGAGGTTGAGTTCGTATCAGACCTCAAGTCAATCGTCTATACAGCTAAGGCAAAAGCATATCAAGCTGCTGATCTCTATAATGTGGCCTGTAATTGGCTTGTAGGTAGACGTATAGTTGAACAAGAACAGCAAGGGAATGCCCGTGCTCAATATGGTAAGCATGTGATAGAGGTGGCATCTCATGCCCTCACTGAAGAATTTGGGAAAGGTTATAGTGAAACGCAACTGCGTGACTTTAGAAAATTTTATCTGAAATTCAACTATCTACAAATTCAGCAAACTCAGCCCATTGAATTAAATAAGGTGAAGCATTCAGACCCTCAGACATCTGATGAGATTCAGCGGACAGCGTCCGCTGAATTGGATTTAGGTCAAGTTCTTCCTGCCAATTTATCCTGGTCGCATTACGAGCGTTTGATGCGAATAACAGATGAAGATGAGAGAGATTGGTATATGCGGGAGGCCGCATTGGAGAGTTGGAGCGTCAGAACATTAGACAGGAATATAGGTTCTCAATATTACTATCGCTTGCTTCAGACTCCGGAATCAAAGAAGGGAGAAGTCATTGATGAGATGAAGACGGTTACAGCCAATTATCAGAAAGACCGTCATAAGTTCATGCGTAACCCTGTGATTGCAGAGTTTTTAGGTTTTTCGATGGAATCTGCATACTCGGAAACGAATTTGGAGACGGCGATAATTGACCATCTTCAGAAATTCATTATGGAGCTTGGCAAAGGTTATGCTTTTGTTGCGCGTCAGCAGCGAATCAAGACTGACATGGGAGAGTATTACATCGACCTTGTATTTTATAACTATATCCTCAAATGCTTCTTGTTAATCGATTTGAAAACCTCGCCAATCACGCATCAGGATTTAGGTCAGATGGACATGTACATACGCATGTATGACGAATTAAAATGCACATCAACTGATAATCCTACTATTGGACTCCTCCTTTGCTCTGAAACAAGCAAAGATTTGGCAAGATATTCAATTCTTAAAGACAGCAAACAGATATATACCGCTAAGTATTTGACATATCTGCCTTCAAAGGAACAATTGGCCGCAGAGATAATCAAACAGAAAGAAATCTTTGTCTTGCAGTCAGGTAAGAAAATCGAAGAATAGTTCAGTGTCTATTTTGTACGCGACCTTTAATGAAACAAATATTGTACATATTGGTGGCTGCGGTAGTGGCTGTGGGCTTTTTCTCTTGCTCGCGATCCGGTACTCGCCAGAGGGATATTATCGATGCGGCCGAGAAGGTGATGCGGACCAATCCTGACAGCGCCATGGCTATGCTTGACGCAATTGACCGGTCTGAACTCAAGATTGACTCGCTGCGTGCCAGATATTATTACCTGCAAGCCTATGGTCATATGCGTCAGAACAGGTCGATGATCGGCGACTCGCTCATAGCGTTTGCCCATGATTATTACCGAGGAAAGGATCACGAAAGGGATATGCGCAGCGGAGCGGCTTACGCGTGGTATAAGTTCTGGGTAGGAGATACCCCCGGAGCCATCGCCGTGCTTGACTCTCTTGTCGGTCTGAGCAATGTGCCTGATTCATTGATTGCCCCCACGCTACGCATTCGTGTTCTTCTTGGAGCCGCTGAGTATCAGGGTGACACGCTTATTCCATTTGCACGGAGGCTGATGTCTATCGAAACTGACACTCTACGTCGGATTGAAGCGAAATACATGCTTCTGAGCGCATACGAATATGCGGAGAAACTTGATTCCGCCCTTATGCTGACCGATGAACTGATTGACTACGCCCGCGTAAACAAATGGGGTGACAAGCAATTTATGTTTGAGCTGGAGCGTGCGCAGATTTTAGGAGAGATGGGTCGCACATCCGAGAGCGACGAGGCGGTGAGAGACATATTCAGAAAATCGTCGCCCGACAACGGAGCTGCCGACTATCTGCACATACAGCTTGCGATGAATGCGCTGAATTCCGGCGACCTTAGCCGGGCAGCGGAAGAGCTTGCCATTGCCGACAGTTTCGCGGTGAAATTCAGAAAAGAGGATGACACGTATTACCGCAGTTATAGCAATCTACTGCGTGCGATGATTGACTTTAGGAGGAACGGCAAGATGAAACTCGTGCATGTCAACGGCCTGAACAACCGTCAGCAGGAGCGTTACAACCGTGCCAAGGCTTCGCAGTGGGAGAGTGAGCGCGGAGCCTTGCAGCAGCAGAGCCGGGCGATGGCCCTGAAGGCCAAGAGCGAGCACAAGACAGTCATCATACTTGTTGTTGCATTGGTCGCTCTCCTTATCCTTGCCGGGGCAGTGTGGATTATCCGGCACCGCCGCCAGCGTGAACGCGAGAACGAGGAGCGGGCAGAGGCTCTGCAGAAGATGGTTGACGAACTGAAATCAACACCGGTCGCTCCGGAGCATGATGATAAAACTCCGGCGGCCTTGCGCCGTGCCATGCTACAGCAGCTCGGCATAATCAGGATGGTGGCTGAGACTCCCACCGAACAGAACCGCGAGATGCTGCGTCGCATCTCCTCAATCGACGGTGAGATTGACGGCGAGCTTGTGAACTGGCCCAATGTGTTCGAACTTATTGACACCCTTTATTCGGGATTCTACAGCAACCTTCACAAAAGGTTTGGCGACACACTCTCAGCCAAGGAGGAACAGATAATCGTGCTCATGATGGCCGGATTCTCAACAAAGGAAATCAGTGTCATCACCGGACAGACCACGTCAACAATCTATGTGCGCAAATCATCCATAAGAAAGAAAACCGGAGTGCCCGGCAAGGAGGATATAGTGGCTTTTCTCCAAGAGGAGGCAGCCGGTTAAGACCCATTAAGACCTGCCGAACCGCTATTAAGACTTTTAAGAAATGCAACTACTGATAATCAAGTGGTTGCATTTCTTGTATTAAGACTTTTATATTTGGCGTTAAGATGCTTTTAGATGTAATTTTGCATCAGAAAAATTACAAAAACGAACGCATATGACTAAGAAAATCTTAACGCTCGCCATTACATTCCTGACGGCTCTCCTGGCGGTCATTCCGGCTTTTGGCCGCGAAATCAGGGGCCGTGTGCTTGACGGCAACAACGCGCCGCTCGACTTTGTGAATGTGGTGCTCTACTGTGACTCTACCTATGTGTCCGGAGGTATCTCGGATTCGGAAGGCAAATTCTCGATTACTACGGATGCGGACTGCAACCTTACCGCTAAAATTTCATTCGTGGGTTACGAGACCCGCAGCGTGAATGTTCCCGCGTCAGGCGACCTCGGTGTCATCTCGCTTCATCCCTCGGCTGTAGAGCTTGGCGAAGTTGTGGTGAAAGCCTCGCGACCCTCAACCACAATAAAGGGAAACGCACTTGTGACAAATGTAGAGGGCAGCTCGCTTGCGATTGCCGGAACCGCCAACGATGTCCTCGTGCGTGTGCCGATGGTCGTTGACAACGCCGGCACTATCGAGGTGTTCGGCAAAGGTTCTCCCGCAATCTATATCAACGGCCGCAAGGTCAACGACCTTCAGGAACTCTCGCAGCTCAACTCGCAGGATATAAAGAATGTTGAGGTCATCACCAATCCCGGTGCTGCATACGCTGCCGATGTGGAGTCGGTGATACGCATACGCACCAAGCCGCCTAAAGGTGACGGATTCAGCGGCACCCTGCGCACCGACAACGGTTTCCTGCGCGACTTCCGCACCGGTAACTCAATCGATCTCAAATATCGTACCGGTGGACTTGAGGTGTTCGCAAATTACGGCTGGTGGTATGGCCATAACTATACCGACCGTACAGACGACATGACCACTGTTACCTCCACACAGACATATCTCCAGAAGATTCACACTGACTGGAAAGAGCGGTACAACGACATGAACGGAAAGATAGGCTTCTCATGGCTTATCAATGACCGTCACAGTGTTGGAGCATATTACCGCAACGGATGGAACCGCCACTCAATGACCGGACAGACCCCGACGGAAGTATGGCAGAACGGAGCCATGACTGACCGGATTGACACTTATATGGAGAACAGTTTCAAGGCAGTCCCGATGCACTCGGCCAACGTGTATTACAACGGTTCCATAGGCAAATTAGGGTTGGATTTCAACGCCGACTATCTCTGGAGCAAGAATAACCAGACATCGCATAATGTCGAGAATGTAGAGACCGGGACTGACCGCGAGGTAAATACTTTGGCCACCAACCGCAACCGTATGTTTGCCGAGAAGCTGGTGCTGAGTTATCCCATCTGGCACGGTCGGATTGAGGTGGGTGAGGAATACACAGACACCCGTACGACCGACATCTTCTCTGCCAATATACCCGAGACACCCGATGCTGACAACCGCGTCGATGAACGCAACATGGCCGTTTTTGTCGAGATTGGCCAACGGCTTGGACGCTTCAATATCGGTATCGGGCTGCGTTACGAGCATGTCAAGTTCGACTATTATGAGATGGGGAAACTCCGCGATGGCCAGAGCAAGACATACAACAACCTCTTCCCCTCACTCAACGTGGCTACTCAGGTCGGTAATGTCAGGATGGCGTTGAACTACTCCGGCAAGACGGTGCGACCCGGTTACGGTCAGCTCGACGGTGCCATAAGTTACATAAACCGGCTTACCTACGAGACCGGCAATCCATATCTGAAGCCCACCAAGATGCAGACGGTCGAATATGTGGCTCAATGGCGGCAGTCTTTCGCACAGGTATCGTACACCTACTTCAAGGATGGTGTATATCACATAACCGAACCTTACGGCACTGACGGCGAGGCGACAATTATCAGAACCGCCAATCTCGACCATCGTCATTATTTCCAGGCATTTGTGGGTGGTCTGTTCAATGTAGGTCTCTGGCAGCCGCGTGTCAATGCCGGTGTGATGAAGCAGTGGCTTACGCTCCCGGTCAACGGCACGCCGATGAGGATGAACGCACCCGGTTTCATGTTGCAGTGGCAGAACTCCGTGCATCTTCCCTTTGACATCTGGCTGAACGTGGATGCCCAATTCATGACCGGCTCATGGGATAACAACATGAAGCTCGCGAACACACCGTGGCATTTGAACGCCAAGCTCTACAAAGGTTTCTTCAACAATACATTCAGCATCACGCTCGAAGCAAAAGACCTGTTCGATTCGGCTAAGCGCGACGTGCGGCTGTACAGCGATGCCGTGCAGATAAACCAGAAAGACTTCTCGCACGGTCGCTCCGTGATGCTGACCCTCCAATACCGCTTCAACTCCACCCGCGACCGCTACCGAGGCACCGGAGCCGGCAACGCCGAAAAATCCCGCTTCTGACCGTATCCCCATCCCGGTTTATCGGTCACATGTCTGTAGGGACGCACGGCCCGTGCGTCCGGGTATCAATGTGATATTCCAATTTTTATTAATTGTTGAATCCGGACGCACGGGCCGTGCGTCCCTACAGACAAACCGGGATTAGGAATTAGCAGTACTTTATTTTGACAGTAAAGGTATCGGCCAAACGTAGTTGCCGATACCTTTATTGTTGAATGTGCAATAGTTACTCTTATATCGAGATTCCGGTTATTGACTTTATCAAATCTTTGTCAATCCCGGCCTCACGAAGTTTTCTGGCGGTATCCATGCGTTCAGCTTCGCGTCCCCGTTCCTCTCCGATGGCAATTCCGGCCTCGCGTCCCCGTTCCTCTCCGATGGCAATTCCAACTTCGCGCCCGCGTTCCTCTCCAATGGCTATGCCGCGCTCGAAAGAACTGCTTGAGGCGTAGTTGACTGCCGCCAATGTTTCTTCATATTTAAGCCGCGACTGGCTGTATGCCACCGCTTCCTCATTCACAAGATTGTCAATCTCGGCTTCGCGGAACATCTCGTCAAACTCCCTGCTCTTGTATGCTTTTGAATCCTTGTCCATCTTATGCATGTTTTTAATAAGAAACAATATTTTGTCGTAGTCGGTTGTGCAGTTGTCCCAGTCATGTTTTGCGTCGGCAAGATGAAGGAAGAGCATCCTGAAGAGATCCGAGTAGATCTCATGGCTGTGAATATCCATCAGCCGCACGTCGTGCATTGTTTTCTTAGTCATGTGCGGGAAATGGAAGTCGACCAGAAAAATCGAATATACGGGTCTCAGCTCGTTGTAGTTGCCACCTTTCCTTCCCTGCATTGCCATGGCCTTGGATGAGTAGAACACCGTCCGGTTCTCAAAGAAATCATGGTAGACCTGCTGCATCTCCACGATGATATGCTCCTTTTCTTCTGCCGATACGCAGTATATGTCGTACAGAATCCTTTTCCCGTCGGGTCCTTCGGGCAAGACCTCCTTGTCAAGGAAGGTAACATCTTTGACCTCTTTGCCCTCGGGCGCGAAGAGGATGTTGAGGAATCTCAGCAGGATTCTTTTGTTTGCCTGTTCACCGAAGAGCTTTTTGAAAGCGAAGTCGGTCATCAGATTCATGAAAGTCTCTTTTCCCATCCGTCATATCTTTTTATTCTTGGCTAAATTACAAAAATCTCATCATATTACCAAATTCATGTTTTTACAAGTAAAAATTTTCATTATCTTTACGAAAAAATTCAAACACGCTCTAAACAAATGTTTAGAGGTTTTACTTTTATTGGTTGTATCTTTGTACGTTGGTTCTCCTTAGAATCGCCACAAATTAACAAAAATAACAAATAACCATGACAAAGATAATAACAACAATCATCTTGTTGGCAGTTGCAACAATCCCTGGCTATGCTAAGGAAGAGACTGACATTTCAAGAACATATTCGCACGCCGTGCCTGTAGATTTGGTTGAAGTTGACAATAAATCATTATCATTGCCCTCATACGCCATTGGTAGGCAAGATACTGAGATATCGGTATCATGCCGTAAATCAAAATACAAGGCCGTGAATCTTGTGGGCTTCAAGGCCGTGACAGATGACTACGGCCAGTTGAAATCCATTTTGGAAGCCAATAAAGGTAATGAAATAGATTCCCTTGTTGTTGTTGGACCAATGAACAAGGATGACTTCAAGGCAATCTGGGACTGTGCTGTATATGGTAATATGCAAGTTCTGAATCTTGAGAACGCAACAATGGAGAACAATGCGATTCCGGATTATGCCATGTACGACCCCATACAGTTCGAGACAGGCTTCTGGCTTAAAATAAGACGTATCATTCTGCCGGAAGGTGTTGTAAGTATCGGGAAGGCCGCATTCCCATTCATGGGGATAGAAGAAATAAACATCCCTTCCACAATTAGAGAAATTGGCTCGACAGCCTTCGGTTATGACAGATGGCTAAACTGCGAAATAGTTATTCCTGAAGGTGTTGAGGAGATAAAGTATCAGACCTTTAACGAATGCAACCGGCTGACCATTGCACCAACGCTTCCTAAGTCATTGAAAAGAATTGGAGAACACGCATTCTCCATGACAAGATTCGACAATCTTACGTTTCCGGAGGGTCTCGAGGAAATAGGTCAAGGTGCTTTTCAGAATACTGCACTATGCCATGTTACATTGCCAGAAACATGCTTGACTATCGGTCCCATGGCATTTCAGTTATGCTGGGCTATAGAAGAAATAAAACTTCCAGAAAATTTAGAAAGTATTCCCCAAGGGCTGTTTTCAATGTGTGACGGCTTGGAGAAATTGAAGATCAACAATAAATGTAAGCATATAGAAGATGATGCCTTTATGTGGTGCGTAAAACTAAGTGACATAAGTTTCAATCAAGCCCTCGAGTCAATAGGCAATTATGCGTTTGACGGATGTGCACTAACTGTCATTAATCTTCCTCCAACATTGCAACAATTAGGTGCCTTGTGTTTCGGAGCCATGTCCTCTACGTTGCATGAAGTGAGATGTGCTGCAAGAATCCCTCCCATTTGCGAAGAAGACACCCTTAATCCTGGTTGTGGTCCGTTCTCCCCACCGGATGAAAATGAAGAATTTACATTGTATGTTCCTTACGGTACAAAGACCGCATATTCCACTACATGGGGTTGGGATTGTTTTTTCAAGATTGAAGAAACAGATGAATTCCCATGGGCAGGTATCTATGATGCTGTAATCAGCGAAAAAATACAAGACAGCTCCACCTATGATTTATTCGGAAGACAGGTTGAAACTCCTATGCCTGGAAATATCTATATCAGGAATGGCAAGAAGATTCTTTTTAAATAGTCTTTCGTGGAGCGGGTTCCGTCAATGCGCTTTCTATAGTATGTAGATTCCTTATATATCGATGGGCGGAGAATAACATGTTGCCTCCGCAAAAGATTTAAGTATCCTTCCGTTCGCATCTGTTTTGAAATATATTTGATATTTTTGCAGAGGGGTTTCTTGGTACGGAGGCTCCAGCCAAAACACTTCAGTATTTCAGTATGGAATTACGATCTCAATCTTTGACAAGATATATATTGCCTCTGCGCGAGGGGGCTCGCTGCCGGGGCTGGCGGTATCCATGCGTTCAGCCTCGCGCCCACGTTCCTCTCCAATGGCTATGCCGCGCTCGAAAGAACTGTTTGAGGCGTAGTCGACTGCCGCCAATGTTTCTTCATATTTCAGCCGCGACTGGCTGTAGGCCACCGCTTCCTCATTCACAAGATTGTCAATCTCGGCTTCGCGGAACATCTCGTCAAACTCCCTGCTCCTTTTTCCCATCCGTCAAATCTTTTTATTCTTGGCTAAATTACAAAAATATCATCATATTACCAAATTCATGTTTTCACAAGTAAAAATTTTCATTATCTTTACGAAAAAATTGCTATGGCGAATACCAATCGGCTGAAAAGTATTCTTACCGGGAAGATTCGTGCTGACCGGAGGCTGGCATCTCTATGGTGAGGAAATTGTCGGGCAATATGAGGTATGGCGATAGTAATTTACAACATAAATAGTAGTTTACAACAGAATGAGGAAACTTATACTATTCATATTTCTGACACTGACATTGCTGTTTATGGTGATGTTTATTAGCTGTGGCCATAAGACCAAGGCTTGGGTTATGCTGGACAATGCGGAGAACCTGATGTCCTCATTACCTGATTCTGCCTTGGTTTTATTGTCATCTATAGATAGAGAAAGACTCGGAGATGATGAGGAAAAGGCTCGATATGCGTTATTGATGTCAATGGCCTTGGATAAGAACTATATTGACACAACCACTTTTGATGTCCTCCAACCTGCAATAGACTATTACCTTGAGAACGGTTCTGCTGATGAAAGGCTGCGGACACTTTACTATCAAGGTCGTATATACCAGAATCAAAAGGATAATGATTTGGCCATGCAAAGCTTCATGCGCGGCAGGGAGTGTTTTGGACACTCCTCGGATACTCTGACAATGGCAAATCTTCTGGTTGCTCAAGGAACGATTTTAGTCACGACCTATAAGTTTGACGATTTTATTAATGTCAATCTTGAGGCTGCTGAATTATATGGTGAGTTGGGGCGTGACGACTATGAAATACTAAGTATTGCCAACGCTTTGGATGGCTGTATTGTAACCGGTGATAAAAATAAAGCTGACAGTATCATGTCGATAGCTCACAGCAAGGTCAAAATTAACCCTGAATATGCTTCTGAGATATCACCATACCTGCTGTCATATGCTATTAAATTTGGAGATAAAGAAGATATCGCCGATCTCCTGAATTATTATAGTCCGGCAGATTCCATTAATGATATGACTAAAATTGATGTAGCTCAGGCTTATTTTAAAATTGGTGATATTGTTAAAGCTCATCAATGCTTGAATTCGATTGATTCCACCTCGGGTGCAAACGAATCTTTGAAATATTTAGCTGTTAAGACTGATATACTGGAACAAGCCGGAGACTATGCCGGAGCTCTGACTGCTTATCGGGATTTTTCCACCACTATAGATTCTATTCATCAGAGTATATTTTCTCATGATTTATTGTTTGCCAAAGAACGTCATGAGATGGAGAAATCCAATCTGCTGAAACTTCATAAGAGAGATAAGTTTATATGGCTTATCCTATGCTTTGTTTTTGTGTTGCTTATTATAGCCGGATATATTTATTACCGTTATCGATTAAGTAAAGCAAAGAACTTACAGGAAGAGCAAGAGAATAAAAGATTACAACTTGAACAAGAGAATCTAAAACGAGAAAACGAAAATCTTGAATTAAGAAATAATCAAGCCGAGCTGGAATGTGAACGACAATTATTGGTCGCAGAAAATCTCCGTCTAAAAATTGAACAATTAGAGGATGAAAGTGCATCCCTCAAAGAAATTCTGGAGAAAAGAAAAGATCTTGCCAAACCAATAGAAGATGCAATCAAAATAAGGATAGAAATGCTAAATGGTTTATTGGCCACACAGATTACAGACAATGATTCTTATGCCAAACCATACGGGGCATGGAGAGACCGGATTATTCAGGATAAAGATGAGTTTATGAACACTACACGTCTTGCATTCAAAGTATCTCATCCCAGATTTATAGAATATTTGGAGGAACACATGCTGACTGAATCAGAAATCAATTATGTATGTCTTTATGCGATTGGGCTTCGTGGTAAAGAAGCCGGGGAATATATGCAACTGAAAAGACATTACCATATAAGCAGTGATGTTCGCAAGAAACTTGGTATTGACGAGCATCAGACAAATTTAGGCATCTACATTCGTAAACTTATGAAGAATTTGTAGGACATGATTCTCATGACTGATTTTTCTTTTCACAAACGCTAAATAAACCTGATTGTCAAACTTTGCGGATAGTTGTACAATAATCTATCTTTTTGTTGGGTATAAATAGCTGTTATTTAGTATTATATGTTTATGAGCCGTCAAACTTTTCTTCTTGTTTGAAAATTTTCCCGATAGTAATTTTGCGATACTGAAACAATAAAACGCAGTTATATGAAAAATTTTCTCATGTTAATTGGAGTATTTTTCTCCATTTGCATTCCGACCTTTGCCTCAAAGAGTGCAATCTATCTGCCATCAAATTTTGAGGAGACAGAAATCATGGATGGTATTTCGCACGCCGTGCCTGTAGATTTGGTTGAAGTAGACAATAAATCATTATCATTACCCTTACACGCCATTAGTAGGCAAGATACTGAAATATCGGGATCATGTCGTAAATCGAAATACAGAGCCGTGAATTTTGTGGGCTTTAAGGCCGTGACAGATGACTACGGTCAGTTGAAATCCATTTTGGAAGCTAATAAGGGTAATGAAATAGATTCCCTTGTTGTTGTTGGACCAATGAACAAGGATGACTTCAAGGCAATCTGGAACTGTGCTGTATATGGTAATATGCAAGTTCTGAATCTTGAGAACGCAACAATGGAGAACAATGCGATTCCGGATTATGCCATGTACGACCCCATACAGTTCGAGACAGGCTTCTGGCTTAAAATAAGACGTATCATTCTGCCGGAAGGTGTTGTAAGTATCGGGAAAGCCGCATTCCCATTCATGGGGATAGAAGAAATAAACATACCTTCAACTGTGAGAGAAATTGGATCTACAGCATTTGGCTATGACAGATGGCTTAACTGCGAAATAGTCATTCCTGAAGGCGTTGAGGAGATAAAGTATCAGACCTTCAACGAATGCAATCGACTGACCATTGCACCAATGCTTCCTAAGTCATTGAAAAGAATTGGAGAACATGCGTTTTCTATGACAAGATTCGACAATCTTACGTTTCCGGAGGGTCTCGAGGAAATTGGTCAAGGCGCGTTTCAAGATTGTGGACTTATCAGTGTACACCTTCCCGATACATGTTTGGTTATTGGAGATATGGCATTTCAGTTGAGCAAAAAGATCAAAGATATAGTTATGCCTGCAAACCTCGAATGCATACCCTTTGGACTATTCAGCATGTGCGACGGTTTGGAAACATTGAACATACATGCCAACTGTAAGCGTATAGAAGATTCCGCATTTATGTTGTGTGCAAATTTGCAAGAGATAAAATTTAATCAAAAGCTTGAAGTGATTGGAAAAGACGCATTTTATGGGTGTGCATTAAATGCGGTTAATCTTCCTCCGGCATTGTGTCAATTGGGAATTTCAAGCTTTGCAGCCATGTCAAAGACATTGCACGAAGTGAAATGTGCGGCAAATATCCCTCCCGTTTGCAATAAAGATCCATTGAACCCGGATGAATTGCCATTCTCCCCACCGGATGAAAATGAAGAATTTACATTGTATGTTCCTTATGGTACAAAGACCGCATATTCCACTACATGGGGTTGGGATTGTTTTTTCAAGATTGAGGAAACCGATGAATTCCCATGGGCTCGGATAGAAAACGTATCATCTGACAGAATAATGGACAATAGGTTTTACGATTTGCAAGGTCGTAAGGTGTATAAATTGTTACAGAATCAAATTTATATCTGTAATGGTAAGAAATTTATCTATCGAGGCAGCAATCATTGAGTATAACTAATCAAATTTTCCTGTTGGCAGAATCAATTCTGACAATAGTGTGATTAATACTTTTCATATTATGAAGCAATTACTTATCATATTTGTCACCTTGGTGGCAACGATTACGCAGCTCTCTGCCCAGGGCTATGATTACTATAATTTGGGCAACGTATCGGACTATTCAGATGGAAGGACTTTAGTCACACCTCAAGATTCAGAGATGGGCGATGAGAGTAATAATACTAAGGGTCTTCCACGGAATGTGCGAGTCCGAAAAACAACTCGCTCTGAGGTAAAATTCAAGGATGTGACAGTAACACAACCGGGGACTCTTGCATCTGTGCTTGGTAGCGAAACCAATGATATTGATTCCCTTGTTGTTCGAGGACCGGTCAATGCAGCAGATTTTCATACGATATGGAGCAGTAGCTTCTATGGTGGTGTGACTGTAGTTAACCTTGAATATGCGATAATAGATGGCGGCAAACTTCCGAAGAATGCTTTTTGGTATCAGTCGGAGCAGTTTGCTCCGGGTTCTGAGTACATAGATTGTATGCCTCTTCGCAGAATAATACTTCCCGAGGGATTGATGGAAATTGGTGAAAGTGCATTTTGTTATGCCATAAATCTCACAGAAGTAAACTTTCCATCTTCTTTAAGGGAGATCAAAAAAAGATGCTTCTCCGATTGTATCAGCCTGAATGTCAATCCTCTTATCATTCCTGAGGGTGTTGAAGAAATTGTATATATGGCATTTGTCAACTGTAAGGCATTAAACGGTAAGGTTATCATGCCGACAACATTGAAGAGAATCAATGACGGTGCATTTTTCTCAAGTAAGATCACGGAATGTAATTTTCCCGAAGGCTTGGAGGAAATCGGCGATGCCGCTTTCTATGCAACTCGTCTAAAAGAGGCAATCATTCCGAATTCTTGCCAGTCTTTCATGGGAAGCGATCATTTTGGATTGTGCTATGAACTTGAAAAAGTTCATTTCCCCGAAGGCCCGACATTAATTCCTGAAGGCTTTGTTGACGACTGTATCAAACTGACGGAATTTATTATGCCAAACAGCATTGAGAAAATTGGGTATGGAGCTTTCTGGCAGTGCGGAGCACTTCAAGAACTTCACCTCTCCTCGAACTTGAAGTCTATTGACAGAGAGGGACTATATTATTGTAAAGGATTAAAGACAATCTGTTTCCCATCCACTTTGGAGACTTTGGGAGCAGAGTGTTGCGAATATTGGAAAGGAGTGGAGAGTATCTATTGTATGGCCAAAATACCACCAACGTGTATAGACAGCGAACTAAATCCCGGCAATACGCCATTTGGGGCATATGGAAGTGATTTTATGAATCGCACACCCCAGAATACACCGGTATATGTGCCTGTCGGTTCTGCTGATTTATACCGCAATGCTTGGGGATGGAGTTATTTCACCAACTTTATTGAGACCGATGAATTCCCTTCTGCCGGTATCAATGATGTAGAATTCAGCGAAAAAATACAGGATAACTGTACCTATGATTTATTCGGCAGAAAGGTTGAAACTCCTGTGTCTGGAAATATCTATATCAGGAATGGCAAGAAGATTCTTTTCAAATAGTCTTTCTTGGATTTGGTGTCCCGTCAACGCGCTTTCTATAGTAAGTAGATTCCTTTTATGTCGATGTGCTGAGAATAACATAATGCCTCCGCAAAAGGTTTAAGTACCCTTCCATTCGCATCTGTTTTGAAATATATTTGTTATTTTTGCAGAGGGGTTTCTTGGTACGGAGGCTCCGGTCAAAACATTTCAGTATGGAATTACGATCTCAATCTTTGACAAGATATATATTGCCTCTGCGCGAGGGTGGCTCGCTGCCGGGGCTGGCGGAGGCCGACGACGGCTTCCGTTATGTGGTGAAGTTTCGCGGTGCCGGCCACGGCACCAAGGCACTTGTGGCCGAGCTTGTGGGCGGACTTGTTGCCAAGTCGCTCGGCTTCAAGGTGCCGGAGGTTGTGTTTCTTGACATCGACTCCCGGTTCGGAATCACCGAGCCCGACGAGGAGATACAGGACCTGCTCCGTGCGAGCGAGGGACTGAATCTCGGGCTGCACTACCTCGACCGGGCCATGACGATGGATCCGTCGGTCAACCGGGTCGATCCGCTCACCGCCTCGAAGATTGTATGGCTCGACGCTTTCCTTACCAATGTTGACCGCACACGGCTCAACACCAACATGCTCATATGGAACAATGAACTATGGCTTATTGACCATGGCGCGTCGCTCTATTTCCACCATTCCTGGCGCAATCCAGCCGAGGCCGCGCTCGACCCGTTCCCTTACATCCGCAATCATGCCCTGCTGTCTCAGGCTACACGCCTGGAGGAAGCTGACAAGCTCATGCGTCAGGCCATCACGCCGCGCACCTTGTCGAAAATCGTTGACCTCATACCCGATTCATGGCTGACAGCAGCCGACGACCCTCAGACCCCGGCCGAGAAACGGATGGTCTATAAGGAATTTCTCACGAGCCGACTGGCAAATTCATCAATCTTTGTAAAACAAGCCAACAATGAACGAGAACGCCTTGCCTAACGAGAACGCACTGCCTGACGGCAACGCCCGGCTTAACGAAAACGCGTTGCTTTATGAATATGCCGTGCTCCGTTACGTTCCTCGTGTGGAACGTGAGGAGTTTATCAACGTCGGCCTGTTGATGATGTGCAAGCGCCGCCGTTGGTTGCGCTGTGCCTTCACGCTCGACCATGCGCGTCTCGCGGCATTTGATGCCCGGGCAGATTTCGATGCGTTGGAGCAACAGCTTGCGATGTTCGGGCCTGAAACCACGGCCATGTCGGGTAATCCGGTCGAGGAACGTTTCCGTTGGCTGACAGCGGTCAAGAGCTGTGTCATTCAGACCTCGCGTCCCCATCCCGGCCTGATTCCCTGTCAGGAATCCCCCTCGGCCGAATCCGCCGCCCGTCTCCTCGACGCCACCTTC
Source organism: uncultured Muribaculaceae bacterium (assembly GCA_910578385.1). Lineage (GTDB taxonomy): Bacteria > Bacteroidota > Bacteroidia > Bacteroidales > Muribaculaceae > Lepagella. The sequence continues at coordinate 141,712 of CAJTQV010000004.1, forward strand.
GACCGCCTTTACACCGACCTCGTCCTCTGACATCCTATACGGTTCACAGCCAGAAGTTCTGGCGTTCGCGGACGGCGAGTGACTCGCCGAGCATACGTATGAACTCCTGCATGGAGCGTTTGCGGTAGGTGTCCTTGAGTATATGTACGCATCCTGACATCTCGTTCTCCGGCACATCGAGGGGAATTGCCTTTACGCCGGTTTCGTCGTGGATCGAAGCCTCCGCGAGAACAGTCACCAGAAGGCTCTGGCGTATGAGTTTCAGAAGTATGTTGACTTCATTCAGCTCAATACGGATTTTGAATTGGTCATGGGCGGAGATCATGCAGTCAAACGCGTTTCTTGCCTGCAACCCTTTGGTAGGCAGCGCGAGATCGTAACGGGCGAGTTCCGGAATTGTAAGTTTCTCTTTCGATGCAAGTGGATGGTCAGTGCTGACTATGGCCGAGAGCTGGTTCTGGAAAAGCATGTGCGACTCCACACCCTCCACCGGTTGAGTGGGTTTGAATGCAAGCACGAAATCAACGGTTCTCTCCTTCAGAAGCACCATCAGTTCATTCATCGGCTTGTAGAAGATATTCAGCTTGATTTTCGGATACTGCCTCATGAACAGTAGCAATGTCTCTGTCAGAATCGGACTGAAGGAATATGTAACGCCTATCGAGAGACTTCCGGTGGTGATTTCATTGAGGTCATTTATCCTCTCGGAACATGAATCGGCTTCGTGAAGCGACAGCTTGACATGAGGCAATATCAGTTCTCCGGCCTCAGTGAGAGCCACCTTGTGACTGCTGCGGGTGAGGAGGGGAGTGCCAAGTTCGCATTCCAGTTGCTTTATCTGCTGCGACAGCGTGCTCTGGGTTATGTGGAGCACTCGCGCTGCTTCCGAAAAGTTCAATGTCTCCGCCACTTTGGCGAAATATCTCAATTGTCGTAGTTCCATATGAAGTGGATTTTTGCAAATATAATCATTCTGTCGTTATCTTGTGGCTTGGAATGATATTTTTTTGAAGATAAATATGGGTAGTGTGGCTCCGAGCACGAGGCACAGCAGAATGCCCGAACACATTATGCCGTTGTAGGCGAAAAGTGTGAGATATTTCGAGAAGTCTGCCTGTGACTGTGCCAGAACGCAGAGGGCGAGACCTCCGAATGTGCGATAGGCATAAATGCCTGGTATCATGGGCAGCAATGCAGGAAACAGGCATGTCTCCGCCGGAAATTTAGCTTTTGCCGACACCAGCACAGCGAGAACACCGATTGTAAACGCTGCAGTGAGCGATGCGGGTAATATATTTACAAACGGTAGGGTATTTGTGAGAATGAATCTCAATGAATGCCCGGCGGCTGCTATGAGTGCGCAATATAGATATGCGCTGCGTGGCGGGCGGCTTATTGCTGCGAAACCGATAGCGGCAATCGCCGCAAACAATGCATCTTGAAAAATTTGACCGGTTATTTCCATAATAAAATGAGTGTTGTCGGCTTTAAAAGTGGGTTTGAATTCAAACGCACTCTAAAACATGCCGGCGTTCATCAATAACATCCCTGCGCAAAGCCCCAATGACAGACAGCATGTCAGTATCAGTGCATCCATGAACCGGCTGAAAGCGCAGAGATAGTACCGGTAGAGCATGTCGCTGAAGGAGTTGATGAAAGGAATTCCGGGTACCAGATAGAGTACGCTTGTGCCGATTGCCACGTCGGGAGTCGTGCCAAGGCCGAACAATTGTCCCGAGGCTCCAAGCACCGAAGAGACGAAGGAACAGGCTACAGCCATCAGCCGGGTGTCGGCTCCGTGTCCTGACATAAGCATTTTCAGATAATATCCTGCAAGCGTGGCGATGAATACGATTGCCATTGCCGTCAGGTCTCCTCCGAAAAGACGACAGAATGAAGCATTGGCACAAGAGACCGCGATAAGAACAAACCATTTGTTTTGACTGTCATTCATGGTATAATCCCTGAATCTTGCAGCGGCCTCCACGAAATCAATCTTGCCGTCGGCTATTTCCCAGCTCAGCTTGCTGAGTTCGGTATTAAGATTGAAACTGATGCCCTTATGGATTGCCGATGCAATAGTTGTCATAGCCCCAGGCTCACCCTCTGTCCACAGTGACAGATGTATGTGGCGAGGTGTGATGGTTACTTCCACGCGTCGGCCGAACGCGCCTGCTATGCGGCTCACATTCTTTTCAAGGCGCATACACGTGGCTCCCGCGCCGAGCAGCCAGGCACTATACCTTGACAGGAATAAAGCCAGCTCATCGGTCGATGGCTCGCTGCCCTCAGAAATCAGCGGAGTCTTCATAGTCGTAATCTTCCGATTTGATGGGGTTGGGGTCGCCCGGGATAAAGAATTCCTCGCGTTCCGACCCGAATTCCAGAACTTTCTGATGATTTCTTTTGAGATGAAGTCTTGACTGATTGAGCAGCTGAACGCTCATTATTATTATGAAAAGGGTGACAATGCAGCCCCATGTGATTAGAGGTGTATTCATTTTACCATAGATTTTATTACCTGTTGTTTACGACTGCAAAGTAACCTCATTTTTCCCGCCTGCGAACCTCTTTTCAATTGATTCTTCCGATACCCGTAATCGTTGGTTCTGTTAGTTCCTGAGGTGAATTTGTTATAAATATGTGTCAGGATTTTTCGGATGAGAGGATTTTTCGTTATATTTGCCAAGGATTATTATTCCGAAGATTTATTATGAAACTGATAGAACTCAATATTAGTCGCATTGTGGAATTGTGCAAATTGCATAAAGTTAAGTCATTGGCCGTTTTTGGATCAATATTGACCAACCGGTTCAATGACTTGAGCGACGTTGATATGCTTGTAGACTTCGAACCTATGAATCCGGATAAATATGATTACGTACGTAATTATTTCAATTTAAAGTATGCACTTGAAGCCTTGTTCAGTAGAAAAGTTGATTTGATAGAATACGGCGACAACCTAAATCCCCTTTTCAAAGCGTTGGTTGACAAAAAAAAGCAGGTTATTTATGGATGAATACATTCCCGTATATTTATATGATGTATATCGCGCAATCGAGGAGATGGAGGGTTATTTTGTCGATTACCCGATGCGATATGAAGTTTTCGAAAAGGATTTCTTACGGAGAAGTGCAGTTGAGAGGAAAGCTGAGATTATGGGAGAGGCGATTAACAGGATTCTTAAAATTGACAAGGGTTTTGATTTACCGAATGCACGTGAGATAATTAACACTCGGAACCGTATTATTCATGGATATGATTCTGTGCGACCGGAATTTCTGTGGGGATTGGTAATCCGTCATATTCCGGAATTGAAAAATGATGTTCGGCGGTTGCTTGAAGGATATGGAGTGTTATGAGCGGATATGAGATTGATTTCGGGGTGAGTGGGGTGCGTGCGGGAGTGGTTGCTGATGCCGCGAAAGTTGCTGACCGTGTGGTGCTGCCGCAGCAGACGCATAGCTGCAAAGTGGCGGTGATAGGCCGCGATGGGGTAGTGCCGCCGCTTGCCGATACCGATGCAGTCATATCTATGTGCTCCGGAGTGGCTGTCGGGGTGCGCACCGCCGATTGCGTTCCCGTATTGCTTTATGCTCCTGATATTCCCGCCGTGGCAGCGGTTCATGCCGGATGGCGCGGTTCGTTGGGTGGAATCGTCAGCAATGCCGTCGGACAGCTGATTCACCTCGGTGCCGATCCCGCGCGTATGAAAGCCGCCTTCGGACCCTGCATCTGTGGTGATTGCTACGAAGTCAGTCCCGAACTTGCAGATGACTTCCGCCGTGCCGGATTCGCAGATTGCATAATCGGCACGCGCAACCTTGACCTTGTTGCCGTGAACCGCACACGCCTTCGCGCAGCCGGACTGCTCACCGACAACATAATTACCTCCTCATGCTTATGCACACGCGAGACTCCCGACCTTCCGTCATGGAGACGTGAGCCAACTGACCGGCGTCTCGCCACTTGGATTTGTCTGTCTGCGGCAAACAATAAATAGCTGTGGACAATTTGTAAACAATAATAGTGCAACAGATTGCACCGCTTGTAAAAATTTGGGGTGTCGGGTTAAATTTTTACAAAAAATTTGGAAATAATTGATTTCCCGATTATATTTGCAGCGTGAAACGAATTTTTTGCTTTTGAACCATTATTTAAGCGATAAGGAAACGATTTTTCATACTTTTCATTGATTTGGCCATTTGATTACAAACAATCTCCAGCCTCTGACATGATTAAAAATTGTTAATTGCCGGCACCCTCCGACACATGCCGCTGCATGACCCGGGGTAATTGCAAAGGCTATACTGATTATATAACCCGTAGTCAGAGCATGGTGGATCAGTTTCAATACAACCTTACCATGTGAAACATTATGAATAAAATAGAACCTGCTATTTGCCGCTTATTATTGACATCATCAGTAATTATTCGTAAACATTGCGATAGTAATTATGCCTGTCATCTGACAGGAGCTATAATATAGAAACGATGCTAAGATTAAAATATACCGCTCTCTGTGCCGCGTCGAATCGCGGTCAGACCCGTCGGACCAGGTTGTTCAGACAGATGTTCTGTCTGATGCTTCTTGTCTTCGGGTGCCTACCGTTGGCCCGGGCTGCATCTGTTGTCGATGCGTCTCAACCGCCGCTCGAACGCGATGAGGCAGTATCGCTCGAACAAGAGGTCAAGTCCACACTTGAACGAAACGGAATCAACCCCCGGTTGGCCGGCCGTTTCCATGCGCCCGAAAGCCACTTCGACAGCGATTGTCACGGCGAACCCTGCTGGGTAGATGCCGACGGTCGTCCTGTCTCACGGCGTATTCTTCTCAAGACCAATATTCCGGCGTGGGCGTGTCTGTGGCAGAACCTTGCATTCGAGATTGACATCCTGCCGCACTGGAGCTTCGAGCTTCCTGTCTACTGGAGTCCCTATGACTATGGCAAGCGCACTCTGAAATTCCGCACATTCTCCATCATCCCCAAATTCAGATACTGGACAAGCGCCGACAACGACGGGTTCTTCCTTGACATTCATGGCGGGTTCGCATATTATAATATCGCTCTCGCCGGAGGAAAACGTTACCAGGACCACGACGGAAATACCCCTGCGCTCGGCGGCGGTATCGGTGCCGGTTACAGATTCCGGTTGCCCGATCCACGCTGGAAAATCGAGGTAGCCGTAGGAGCCGGAGTCTACGCACTCGACTACGATGTCTTCGACAACGTGCGCAACGGACTTGTCATAGACCGCCGCAAACGCACATTCTGGGGTATCGACAACTTCGCCGTGTCGCTCAGCTATGAGTTCTATGTGCGTCCACGCTGCAAGCAGAAGAAAGGAGGTGCGTTATGAGCTACAATCTTAACAAGCCGGGCTTCCGCAGGATAGCATCACGAATTTGCGGAGTGTTTGCCATCATGGTTGTCGCGGCACTTTCAAGTTCATGCGTGCATGAGTTCCCCAAGACTCCGGAGAACCGCAAGGTCACTCTTCGCATACATCATGAGCTGCCGTGGGATCTCTTCGAGTGGACATACCCGAAAAATACCCGTGCCAATGATGCCGCTCTCTGTGCCCGCTACATTATCGGTATATATCCCGAAGGAGCAACAACCGAGATAGCATACAGCAAGACCATCCTTACCCGTGCCGACCTTGAACGCGTAGATTTCTCGGTCGATATAGATGTGCCTGTCGGACGCTGGGATATACGCATCTGGACAGACAACAGCCTCACCGCCACAGGTCTATCTCCTTACTACAATGCCGACGACTTCACCTCAATCACATATGCCTCGCCATTCATCGGAGGCGACAGCCGCAAGGATGCCTTTGTCGGCAACATAAGCATGACAGTTCCCGATGTCAATTCCGAAGATTGGGGTCGCGACACCTACGATGTGGAGTTGCACCGTCCGCTCACGGCCTACGCTTTCATAGCGACTGACCTTGAGGAATTTGTAGAGCAGGAGATAACCCGCACCCGAAACGAAGCCGCGTCGGCCGGTGTACCCCCTGCTAACCTGCCGCCAATCTCGCTGTCGGATTATGCAGTCAAGATAAGTTACAGCGGCTTCCTGCCATCAGTGTATCACCATTTCAGCGACCGTCCCGTAGACTCGGCGACCGGTGTCAGCTTCAATACAACCGCCAGCCAGCTCAACAAGTCGGAAGCTCTGTTAGGCCACGACTTTGTCTTCATCAACGGAAAGGAATCTACGGTGCGCACGGAGCTGGATCTCTATCACAAGGATGGCACCCATATAGCGCGCGTGTCATCGTTCGACATACCTGTCAAGCGTAACCGCTGCACGATAGTGCGTGGTGAGTTCTTGACCTCCAAGGCCACCGGAAGCACCGGAATTGATCCCGGCTTCGATGGTGACTTCAACATCGAGTACAAGTGATCAGCGGTTATACGCAGATGTCGTCCCGACATGAGCGAAAGAAAGATATGTTTTTAACAACGACTTGAAATAAACCAATTTAATCAATTAAATCAGAACAAATGAAAGCAGTAAAGATTTTTACGCTTGCCGCCGCCGGTGCGATGCTCTTCGGAGCTGTGTCGTGCAGCAGCGAAGAGAATGTATCGGTAACTCCCGTTGGTGACGGCAACGTCACTCTCCGCGCGAGCCTCCCGGCCGACATGATGACCCGCGCATTCGGCGACGGTCTTCAGGCAAAGAAACTCTCCTATGCCGTCTACAATGCCGGCGAGACAACCCCCATCGCAGGAATGACCGTGGATGGCGACGATGCCATCGACATGGCAGGTCTCACAGCCACAGTACAGCTCAAGCTTGTCACCGGTCGTTCATACGATATCATCTTCTGGGCTGAGAGTGCAGCTACTGCAACCGCCGCACAGAAACCCTATTCGGTTACATGGGATGGCCAGACTCTCGATGTCGATTACGATGCCGTTGCATCGAACGACGAGAGTCGCGATGCCTTCTTCGTGAAGCATACTCTCACCGTGACCGGCCCGATGAATGAGGATGTTGTGCTCCGCCGTCCGTTCGCACAGGTCAACTTCGGTTCAGACGACCTCGCTGAGAAGTCAGTCATCGACGCTTATGGCGAAGACCTTCAGACTTCGGTTACCACTACCGCATACACTCAGCTTAACCTCGGCAACGGTGCCGTAGATGGTCAGAAAGAGGTTACATTCGACTATGCGGGACTTCCCGAGAATGAGACTTTCCCCGTGCAGCCCGAAAAGTATGGTTATGTGTCGATGAACTATCTGCTCGTTCCTGCGGACCGTTCGATCGTTGACCTCAAGTTCGACATCCGCAACGCTACCCAGGTCATCAACACGATTACCGTATCTGCAGCTCCGGTGCAGCGCAACTACCGTACCAACATCTACGGCTCTCTCCTCACTTCGACAGCTGATTTCAACGTGCGTATCGACCCCATCTTCGAGGAGCCGGGCTATGACATGCCTGTTCTTGAGAACAACACATACAAGGTGAGCACTCCGGCCGAGATGGCATGGATCGCAGCCACAGTAAACAGCGGCGACCGCATGACCGGAAAGACCATCAGCATCGAGGCTGACATGGACTTCACGGGCGTTGAATGGACTCCAATCGGTACTCCCGCCAATGTTCTCAATGCCGACATCGAGGGTAACGGCCACACCATCAGCAATCTCAAGGTCGAGGGTGCGCAGTCTGTCGGTTTCGTAGGCTACACCTGGCGCAAGGTCAGCAACCTCACCTTCGAGAATGTCGAGGTGCGCGGCAACAACTGGGTAGGCGTTGTCGTAGGCCATACTCAGGACGGCTGTCCCAACTTCGGTATCGACAATGTGACCGTTAAGAACGCCACGGTCATTACGACTCCCCGCCTGGTTAACGGCGCATACGACGACGGCGACAAGGCCGGTGTCATCATGGGTTACTACCCTGCCGCCGGCGGCAACTCCGCAATCACCAACTGCACCGTTGACGGCGCGACCGTAACCGGTTACCGCGACATCGCCGGCATAGTCGGCTACGGCAACTATACCGTCACCGGCAACACTGTGAAGAACGTGCAGATCATCCAGGATCTCACCAACGGCTACAAGACCAAAGCCGAGGTTGAGAACCGTTGGGGTGAGGTGAACGGTAACCGCAACAGCGACAAGACTACCGGCAACACTGTAGAGAACGTGACCTACAAACTCATCGGCGAGTAATCACCGCAACATCCCTGTCGGCCTTTGCGGGCCGGCCGGGAACCAAAAATCAATTAATCAATAATATAACTGAAAATTATGACACTGACCAACATCCTGAAGAGAGGATTTCTACCGGCAGCTGCCGCGCTGACAATCGTCTCCTGTTCGAACGACAATCTTTCGGACCCCGCAATCTACGACGGCAATGTTACCTTCTCGGCCACTCTTGCCGATGCTCCCGCCACACGTGCCTTCGGCGACGGACAGTCGGCCGTGAACCTGATGTGTGCCGTCTATGACCAGAACGGTAAGCTCGTGACAACCAAAGAGGCGATCTTCAACAATCTCAAGGCCAATGTCACTCTCCAGCTACTCGATGCCGAGACCTACGACATAGTGTTCTTCGCATACCGCGACAATGGTGTCTATGCCTTCGACACCGCAACCGGAAAGGTCACTATCGACTACAGCAAGATGAATCAGGGAAGCGCAGATGGTGCCCGTATCGATGACGACTGTTTCTATGTGATCAGCGAGGATTATGTGGCCGGCTCTTCCGCGGCTGAATCGGTGACTCTGACCCGTCCGGTAGCTCAGATCAACTTCGGTTCCGACGACCTTGAGAGTGAGGCTGCCGGCCGTGACTTCCCCGACGGTATCAATGCCGCCATGACAATGACCGCTTATCCTGTGCTCAACGTCCTCACCGGCGAGGCCGAAGGGGAACCGACCGAGGTCAAGCTCCCTCTCATGGAGTATGATGAAGCACTCGCAGCCGAGGCTTTCCCCGTGGCCGCGGAGGGTAAGACCTACAAGTATGTCGCCATGGGTTACGCTCTTGTTCCTGCCGAGGGCTATGTGGCCGATCTCGGTCTTGAGGTGTTCAACGGTGCGGCTGCAACAACTCCCAAGGTTGCTCTCTCAGTTCCCACCGCGCCGATGAAGCGCAACTACCGTACCAATATCTATGGTTCTCTGCTTACATCGACTTCAGACTGGAACATCATCATCGATGAGAACTGGGAAGGTGAGTGGAACATCGGTGACTATGCCGGCGATGCCGCTCTGGCTCAGGGTGGAGAAGTACGCGTTAACACTCCGGTTGATGCCATCACCGTTCCCGCCGAGCTCGACAAGCCGCTCACACTCGATATCAACGCCACTGTCGGCACAATCAACATCGGCGAGACATCGCAGCCTGTCACAATCAACGTGGCCAAGGATGTGGAATATCCCGCAATCGCCTTTGAGAGAGGAAGCAACATCAAGGGCCTGACCGTTACGGGTGACCCGACATCTGACAAATCGCTCGGAAGCTTCAATTTCAACAAGAATGGTAATCTTGTGCGCCCTGCTGTGCTTGAGGATCTCACCCTCGAAGGCGTGACATTCGTAAACGAGGGTTTCACACCTCAGTACGCTGTTACAACCAAGAATACCGTGCTTCGCAACTGCCGTTTCACAGAAATGACTTCACCTGCTGTCGCCGTGCAGCATCACGGCAATGGTGCCATGACCGCTGAGAACATGACAATCGAGGGCTGTACTATCGAGATGGCTGATGACGCAGCTTCTAATGCCAACGCGCTTTACCTTCTCGACATCGAGGGTGACGTGATTGTAAAGGATAACATTATCAAGAATGCTGCATATCATGGCATGTTCCTTTCGACCAATACTGCCGGTCTCGTGTTTGATGCCACAGTAACCGGAAACACTATCACAGGTGCCGCTCAGGATGGTGTCAAGATTGAGAATTGTCTTGGCGGAATTACTGTTGACGACAACACAATCGACTGCAAGGTAAACGGTATCCGTATCAAGAACTCAATCACTACGGCCGATGTGTCTGTACAGGGCAACAGCATCGACATGAAGAACGCTATCGCTTGGGACGGCGATTCAGAGCCTTCGGCAATCCTGCTCGTGAACAGTGCGGAGAATGCCGGTGCGAAAGTAGTAGTGAAGGGTAACACAGCCCTCAACAGCAACGGCCACAACTTCACGGTTAAGAATGTGGTGTATGCCGATGGTTCGGATGTAGCCACCCCTTTCAATTGATGGTTTAACAGGTCAATCAATTCATAAATGGGACGTGCCGTTTAAGGCATTCCTGTCTCAGGCACGTCCCCCCACACAAATACAATTCATATGACATTCAAGAATATATTTGCGGCGGGACTCGCCGCTGCGGCTCTCGGTGCCGGACTCGTATCCTGTTCCGACGACACTCTCGGCGACCTCACCAAGGGTGACGGCACCGTAACTTTCTCAACCGTAATCGAGGATGAGACTGCCACCCGCGCCATGGGCGACGGACTCTCTGCCACCCAGCTCCGCTATGCCGTCTATGACGACAACGGTAATTATGTGACCGATGGCTCTGCCACCATGTCAAACCGTCAGGCATCGGTGACTCTCCAGCTCACCAGCGGCATGAGCTACGACATCGTCTTCTTTGCCCTTCGTAATACAAGCGTTTATGACTTCGATGCCCAGAACCACAAGGTCACCGTCAACTATGCCCAGATGGCAGGTGGTAGCAGCTCTTCCTATTTCCGTTACGATGACGACTGCTTCTATCAGGTCCGCAAGGGTTACAAGGCCGGTTCGAGCACTCAGGAGGATGTCATTCTTTACCGCCCTATGGCTCAGGTGAATTTCGGTTCGGATGATCTTGATGCTGAGGTTGTGAAGAATAAATATGGCAGTTATGTCTATTCCGGCATCGCTACCACAGCCTGCACAATGCTCGACCTTCTCTCGGGAGAGGCTTCGGACGAGGAGGAGATTGTGCTTCCCTACAAGCGTCCTGTTGACGCTGGTCTCGGCGACTTCCCCGTGGCAGGTTACACTTATCTGACTTCGGCCTACATTCTCGTAACCGAGCCTTCGCCGCTTCGCGATATCACAATGAATGCTGCCGACAGCCGTTCTGCATCGGCTCCGATTCAGACTGTATCCGTGCCCCACGCGCCCACCAAACGCAACTACCGTACCAATATCTATGGTTCGCTGCTCACTTCTTCGTCTGACTGGAATGTTGTGATCGAGCCTATTTTCGAAGGCTCTACCGACATCTGGAACGGCAGTGCGGAAGACCCGCGCAAGGTCAGCGACACCGAGTATGCCATCGATACCCCGGCTCAGCTCGCCGGTCTGGCACGCATGGTCAACGCCGGAACTGACTTCGCCGGAATCACAGTGAAGCTCAACACCGACATCGACCTTGGCAACCGTAACTGGACTCCCATCGGAACATTTGACAAGCCTTTCAACGGTATATTCGACGGTCAGGACCATGTGATCAGCAACCTGAACATCACCCTCGGCACAACCTCAGTTCCCGCCGGTCTTTTCGGTGCGATCAAGAGCAATGGATCGAACAAGGGTGAGCTTCGCAATCTCGTGATAGATGGTGCCAAGGTCAACACTCTCGCCGCTTCTCCCGCCAAATTCGCTACTGGTGTAGCTCTCGGACAGATTTATACCGGAAGATGCGTGGAGAACGTGACCGTCAAGAATGCCACAGTCGATGCCTATCGCTGGGCCGGTGGCGTTGTTGGCAAAGGTTATGGCTCTGTCAACTACTGTACCGCAGAGAACGTGGAGGTCAACGCACACTTCGAACAGCTCGGAACCGAGTGGGACAACGCAGACAAAGCCGGTGCCATCATGGGTCAGCAGGATGAAGGTAAATACACCCTTATCGGCAACAAGGCCATGAATGTAAAGGTGACAGGATACCGTCATATCGGAGGGCTCTTCGGCCATGTCAACTATGGTGAGGCCGCGAATCCCAAGACCGTCAGCGATAACTCAATCAACGGTGGAACCGTCAGCCAGAACATGGCACATCCCTATTCTGATGTGGTGCCCGGTACGCAGATGGGTGAAATTTCCGGTTATTTCGGCAGTTACATCAACCAGTCGAACAATACAGCTGCTGGTGTGGAGCTGATCAAACCCTCTACTGTAACCGACCTCGCTACTCTTCAGGCGGCTGTCGCCACCGGTGGTTTTGTTAAGCTCAGCACGGATCTCGACCTGTCGGCCGAGGACGGTACGGTAAACATCACTGCTCCCACCACGCTCAATCTCAACGGCCACAAGCTGACTGTCAAGGGTAATGCCCTCAATGTGGAGTCTGAGCTGACCATCGACGGTGACGGCGAGCTGACTTCAAAGGGCAACACGCTCATCGGTGCATCAGGCAGTAAGATTATAATCAATAACGGTGTCGTTTCCTCTACAGCTACCGGCAAATACAACTACGCAATCAATACCAACGGCGATTTGGAGATGAACGGTGGCGAAGTGACGAATGTGGCGGGTACCGGTCTCATGCTGAACTGGGCCAACGAGTTCGATACTGCCCACCGCGCTGTAGTCACAGGCGGGACAGTTACAGCAGGTAACGAGTACGCCTTCAATGTTAATGGCGGTTCAGGCAATGTCAAGCATCAGGTAGCTATCTCCGGTGGAACATTCCTCGGTAACAGCGGTGCACGTGCTGACGGTAACGTGAAGGTTGTCATCAACGGCGGTGACTTCATCCAGAAATCCACCAATTCCTATGGACACGCATTTTGCGCAGGTGCCGAGACCAATTACTCAGGCACTGAGGTGACAATCAACGGCGGTTACTTCTACGGCGGTCCCGGTTATGCAATCTGCAATGCCGGTCAGGCAACGACCATTGTCAATGGAGCTTTCATCAACAAGACCGGAGGCGGTTTCAGCCTCGGTGCAGGCCGTTCAACCGAACAGCTCGCGTCGCCCGCAACCCGCACCATCCTCGGTGACACCTACACCTTCGGCTACCAGGTGAAATAACCGTACATGAACGTGATTCCCGTCTATAACACAGTTTGATTTGAACTGCTGAATAAAAGTTGCCGCATCGCGGTGATATGCAAGAGCGAAAGGGTGTGACCATCGAGGCCACACCCTTTCAATTTAAGTTGGTATAATGTGTATTCTTATGAAGATAATAAAAAAGGTGTGTTAGGTAATTCAATTTTTTGACCTATATCAAATTATTTACTATCTTTGAAGCGTTTTAAGAAAAAAGGAGGTTGAATTATGTTTTCTGATACCCACGTTCCGAAGAGCTTGCGCCAGATTCTATCGCAATATTGTGTTCCCACTGAGGAACTTATACGCGATATGGAGAAGGTAGCCCGTCTTGTGTCTGTCGAGAAAGGGCAATATGTGGTGCGACAGGGTTCGGTCTGCGGCGATTTTGTGTTCAACCGCCGTGGTCTGTTCCGTGTGTGCAATGTCACCGATGGAGTTGAAGATACAATTTTATTTGGAACGTCGGGCGACGTCTTCACGTCGCTGCATTCATATTATGCACATGAACCATCGATTTTCTCGCTTATGGCAGTGGAGGACTCAGAGGTCTGGCTCATAAGCTACGCCGAGATGCGTGAGCTTGAGGAGAAGCATCCCGTGCTTATCTCATGGATGCGCGGCCTTCTGATTGAGCAGACATACAGTTTCGAGAAACGTTATATTTTTTTCAGCAACAAGTCGGCCGAGGAACGTTTCCTCAACTTCCTGCGCATGAGCTCGGGCACACTGCGTCGTACCTCTGTCAAATACATATTAGGCATAGTTCCCCTGAAATATATTGCTCAATACCTTAAGATAACCCAATCGACCCTCTCCCGTCTCCGCAAAAAACTTGTTAGCTCCGACCGCTGATACGGTTGGCTTCCGGTGGTACCTTAGGAATTCCCCTGTCAGTCGTTGTCGGGGGCGAGGGTGTAGTTGAGGAAGTCGTTTAGAGGTTTGACAGCCTGCATACGGTCGAGTACCCGGCTTTCGAGGTCGCTGGCAGCGAGATCTTGCTGTGTGAGCGGAGCGAAGGCGGTGAAGTCGCGTGGCTTCAGAAGGTCGATGTGCTCCCAGTCTTTCGGAAAGCCTTTGGGAGCCGTCTTCAGCAGGTTGTCTCCGACTTTAGTGTAATATTGTCTGAACACTGGGTTGTCCAGTATCTCAATATACTCATCCACGTTGTCGTATATGTCCTGACGAATGGCACGCAGCTGCGGCGACGGCGGACACCATGCCCCTCCGGCCACGAGGCAGTTGTCCGGCTCGATATGGAAGTAATAGCCGCATGTCGGGGATTTCTTGCCGAAAGGAGGATTGATGTAAATGCCGATATGGGTCTTGTAAGGTGTCTTGTCGGCTGAGAAACGGGTGTCGCGGTAAATGCGGTACAGGCAGTCCGACGGACGCAGGCGTGAGGTATCCGGGTCAAATGCCGCAACTCCGGCAATAAGTCGCTCCGTCAGAGCCTCGACCTTGGCTTTCACAGCTAAATAGCGGTCCTTGTTCTCGTTAAACCACACGCGGTCGTTATTCCTGCTCAACTCGCGCAAAAATCCCAATATCTCCTTCATAGTCAATTCTCTAAAATAAAATCTAAAGCCTAAAACCTAAAATCTAAAATCTAACGCCTAAAATCTAACGCCTAAAATCTAAAGCCTAACTCCTAAAACATATCGTATTCAATCGAGGTGACCTGAAACTCCGTGCGGCGGTTTATCTGGTCGGCTGCCTCGCGGTCTGCCTCATCTTCAAGTGCCTCGATAAACTCAGGTGTCAGAACCGTGCCGACCTCAAACTGCGGGTATTCCCGGTTTATTCGCGGTGTGACGGTCTTGGGGACACTCTCGCCATAACCTTTCCATGTCATGCGGTCGGCGGCTATTCCTGCGCCTATCAGGTAATCGACAACGCTCTTGGCGCGTCGGTCGGAAAGACCGATGTTATATTCATCTGTACCCACGCGGTCAGTGTGGGAACCCATCTCTATTGTGACGTTTGGATTGTCGCGGAGCATCTGGGCCATCTCGTCGAGCGCATCTTTCGACTCCGGGCGCAATGTGGCACGGTCGAAGTCGTAGAAGATGTTCTCTACCACCTGAGGCTTATGGATTGCGGCGAGGATGAAGTCTATGCCGTAGTCGGCGTCCTCTTCTTCTGAATCGGACTCGAATTCCTGCTTGACGTTCAGATAGCCCTTGGCGCCGGCGAGCATCACATATTTCACTCCACGCTGCAGGTTGAATTTGAATGAACCGTCGTCGCGTGCCACTTCTTTCTGATTGGAGCCATCGTCGCCCACTATGCGGATTATGGCATTGGGAACAGGTTCCTCATCCTTGTCGAGTACCATACCCGAGATTGTTACCTTGATGTCGGGCTTTATGAAACTGAATATATGGTCATAGCCGCGTGCATCGCCACGGTTCGAGCTGAAGAAGCCTGATTCCCCCTCGCCGAATGTAATGCCGAAATCGTCGCCCTGACTGTTGAGGGGCAGACCGAGATTCTCCACACTCCAGCGGTCGCCGGTAGAGTTGAGACGTGCCACAAACATATCGAGACCTCCGAATCCGGGGTGCCCGTCGCTTGAGAAGTAGAGGGTCGAGTCGTTGCGTGAGTAGGGGAACATCTCGTCGCCCGAGGTGTTGATCTGTTCGCCGAGGTTTTCGAGCGAGCCTACGCGTTCCTTGAGGTTTATGCGCCATATGTCCTTGCCCCCGTACCCGCCCGGCATGTCCGAAGCGAAGTAGAGATATGTTCCGTCAGCCGATACAGCCGGGTGTCCCACGGCGGAGATTGTGTCGGCCGTTATCTCGAATTTCTGTGGTGCGCTCCATGTGGCGTCGCTGCGCTGCGATGTATAGATCTCGACCGATGTGTTGGCATCGAGCGCGCGGCGCGCGACGGTGAGGTACATCGTCTGTCCGTCGGGCGAGAAGCTGACAACACCCTCGTCGAATGCCGTGTTGAGTTCTCCACCTGCCGGTTCCGGACGCTGCCAGTTCCCTTTCTCATCCTTGGTCGAGAAGAAGATGTCGGAGCGTTTCATGCCGGTTATCTCCGATTTGTCGTTGCCGTTGGCTTTCTCGTTGCTTGATGTGAAATAGATGGTGTTGAAAGTATTGTCGAGGAACATCGGGGAGAAATCCGCACGACGCGAGTTGAATATCTTCGCGCTCGACACCTTGTAACGGGTCTTGGGACTCGACTTGGCGCGTATTGCCATCTGGCAACCGCGTATTCCCTCTCGTGCGAGCGCGTCGCCGGGGCAGAGATTCAGAAACTCTGTATATGCGTCTATTGCCGGTTGATATTTCCCCTCCATCTGAAGCGAGCGGCCGAGATAGAAGTAAGACATCGAGTCTGGGTACTCATATCGGATAGCATTCTGGTAGGCAGCCGAGGCACGTGCCGCCATGTTCAGCTTGCGGTAGCAGGTGGCGAGCTGATATGCCACTTCTCCGCGCAGCTCACGGTCTTCGCGTGGGTTGAGCTTGTTGTAGACGGCGCGGTAAGTCTTCGAGGCGTTGAAATACTCGCCCCGGTTGAACTGTTCGTTTGCTTCCGATAGCTTCGGTGTCTTGCACGAGCATAGAGCCAAAAGCAGCACGGGCAGCAAAATATAGAGAGCGTTTAATTTCCTAAAGTCCATGGAAATTAAACGCTCCCGAAGTGTTTAATATTGCAGTCGGGCGGCTATGTGTAGCCAAATTTACATGTCCCGGCTTCAATTATCGGAGTTTGCCTTATTTCTTAGATTTCACACCGGTCTGGCGTTCGAGCTGTGTGGCGATGTCACGGAAAATCTCGTCTACTATGCCCGTGCCGTTGATTCCAAGATATTTCCCCTCTTTGGTGTAGTAATCGCGGAGGGGGAGAGTCTGGTTGTGGTACACGTCCAGACGGTTCTTGATAGTCTCGATATTATCGTCGGCGCGGCCGGTTTCTTTGCCGCGTGCGATCATGCGGTTCACAAGCTCCTCCTCGGGAACCTCAAGACCTACCACGGCGTGAAGGTCGGTGCCACGTTTCCTGAGAAGGCCTTTCAGTGCCTCTGCCTGCGGGATGGTGCGGGGGAAACCGTCGAACACGACTCCGCTCTTGCCCGATGCCTCTTTTTCGAGCACATCGTCAAGGATGTCGATCATGAGCTGGTCGGGTATGAGCTGACCTTTCGAGATAAACTCGTTGGCTGTCTGACCTAACTCTGTGCCACGCTTTATGTGGTCGCGAAGCAATTCACCTGTAGAGATGTGATATAGACCGTATTCGTCTATAAGCTTGGCGCTCTGTGTGCCCTTTCCGCTTCCGGGAGCGCCGAATAAAACGATATTGAGCATAATTGACTGTAATTGATTATTCCTCTTCTATGACGTAGATGTCCTTGAGGTTACGTACTTTGCCGTCGAGGTCGAGTCCGTAGCCGATGATGAACTTCGGCGGAATCGAGAAGGCAACGTAATCGGGCTTGAAGCCGGTCTTCGAACTCTCGGGCTTGTGCAGGAGTGTCACGAAGCGGATTGAGCGGGGATTGCGTTTCTTGAGGTCGGCAACCATCATCGATGCTGTCAGACCGGTGTCAACGATGTCTTCCACAATCACTACGTCAACACCCTCGATGTCTTCGGTGAGACCCATTATCTCCTTGACCTTTCCGGTCGAGGATGTACCCTCGTAGCTGGAGTATTTCACGAAGTTGATGCGCGAGTCGTTGATACCCACCTCGCGGATAAGGTCGGCCGCAAACATGAACGCGCCGTTGAGCACGCACAGGAAGAGCGGATTTTTACCCTTCAGGTCTTCACGAAGCTCTGCGGCAACACGTTTAACCTGCTTGTTAATCTCGTCGCTTGTAAGGTACGGCACGAAGGTAAGGCCGTCTACTGTCACTTTATTATCCATTGGTGCGATAGGTAAGAGTATTTTTGCAAAGTTAGCAAAAATTTCCGACCCATCGCTTATTTTTATCTTATTTCTTTATGGGGTATGTACTTATTTCTTTATCTCGAATTTGCTTCCGGTCCAGACATACACCCGGTCGCGTCGCAGATAGGGGGTGATTTTGTCGAGGGTCTCTTTGCCGAGAAACTCCCCGGAGGTGAGCCGGGCGTGCAGCTCTCCGTTGTTGGGGTTGAGCGTGTACTTCACAGTCGGGAACGGCACCAAGGCGAGAAGTTCCTTGCGGGTCTTGTGGTCAACATCCTTGAAATCAAAGAAGTCCTCGGTCGATGCAAGTTTGATGAACTTGTCGCGTTTCAGCTCCTGCATGTTGCTGTCATAGAAGCGGATGTCAGTGTCGGCTGCCTGTAGTGAGTCGCCGATTGTGTAGCATGTCACTGCTATCTGGCTCTTGCGATAGGGCAGCACCCGGATGGTCAGCGTTGTGACAGGGGTGACCTGCACCTTGACATAATCGCGCGTCAGCGGACGGTGCAGGTAGGAGAGACCCTCCATTGCGTTTGGCACACGGTATATGCTGTCGGCCCGGTAATAGTCGAGCAGGTCAAGGCGCATGGAGGTTGTGAGCAGGTCCAGAGTCTGGGCCGGCATTCGCACCAAGGCCACCGACGCTGTAAGGGTGTCGGTGGTCTCGATCTCTCTTGCCATTGCCGACGGCACGAGGGCAATGATACACAGAATGTACAGGATAATCCTTTTCATATTTCGGGATTTGTCAGTTTCGGCACTTGACAGTCAGTTGCCATGAAAATTCAGGTTACTTCATGAAGATGTCGTAGTTGCCGTTGTATTTGGGCTTCTTGCTTTTCTCTTTTGACTTTCCTTTGGTTTTTGCCTTGGCCTTTTTGTCGGACTTTTCATCCTTGCGGGGCTTGCGGCTCCGGGAGTCTTTCTTATAGTCTCCTTTTCCCTTGGCTTTTCCACGGCCTCCGCGGGAGGGACGGTCGGACGATTCCGAGGCATAGTCCTTGCCGGGCTGGGCCACCTCGGCGCGGATCTTGTCGCCGAAGAAGTCGGCATGTCTCAGAGCGTCGAGTACGCGGTGGGCATCCTCGCGGCGCACGTCGAAGAGTGTGTATCCGGGCATGAGGTCAATGCGGCCGATCTCAGGTTTCGGACCGTTGATGTTGCGGTTCACAAGCTCCATCAGGTTGCCGGGGAAGAATCCTGCTGACTTGCCGATGTTGACCATGAGACGTTCATAGCCTTCTTCTGCCTCACGGCGGTCTTTTTCGCGACGTTCACGGCGTTCACCCTTCTCCTTCTTCTCTTTCTTATCCTTGCGGTCTTTCTCATTGAGATCGATGTCGGGCATGTTCTGGTAGTAAGCCAACAGACGGTTGAACTCAAGTGAGAGCACACGTTTCAGAAGGTCCTCTTCGGTGAGCCATTCAAGTTTCTTGCGGACACCGTTGATGTATTTGCCGATCTCGGCTTCGTTGACCTGCACACGTTCCAGACGGTCGGCGAGGTTGTAGAGCTGTTTCTCGATAATGTGCTCCGGAGTCGGCACCTTGCGGTATTCGAACTCGCGGCCGAGGATTTTCTCGATCTGACGTATCTTGCTGCGTTCGCGGCTGTGGATGATGGCAATCGACACGCCGGTCTTGTTGGCACGTCCGGTACGTCCGCTCCGGTGTGTGTAGACAGCCACGTCATCGGGAAGACCGAAGTTTATTACGTGTGTCAGGTCATCCACATCAAGACCACGTGCGGCTACGTCGGTTGCGACGAGCAACTGGGTCACATGGTCGCGGAATTTCTTCATCGCCAGGTCTCGCTGTGCCTGCGACAGGTCTCCGTGCAGACAGTCGGCGTTATAACCGTCTGCAATCAGCTTGTCGGCGATTTCCTGCGTTTCCTTCTTGGTGCGGCAGAACACGATGCCGTAGATGTTCGGGCTGTTGTCAACCACACGTTTCAGGGCGAGGTACTTGTCGTGGGCCTTCACCATATAATATATGTGACGCACGTTTTTTGTACCCTCATTGCGGTTTCCGGCCACAAATTCCACGGGGTCGTGCATGAATCTCTTGGCGATTCCTGCTATTTCCTTGGGCATGGTGGCTGAGAACATCAGCATCTTGCGGTCGTCGGGCACATGCGTAAGGATTTCGTTGATGTCGTCGAGGAATCCCATGTTGAGCATCTCGTCGGCCTCGTCGAGGATGACTGTGTGAACGCTGTTGAGCTTCACTTCGCCACGCTTTATGAGGTCAATCAGACGACCCGGGGTAGCTACGATTACCTGCACTCCTTTGCGGAGTGTGCGGATCTGGCTCTCGATGCTGGAGCCTCCGTAGACGGGAAGCACGCGCAGACCATCCACATATTTAGAGAAGTCTGCAAGGTCAGATGCAATCTGGAGACACAGCTCACGGGTAGGAGCTATTATGAGTGCCTGCGGTTTGTTTTCAGAAACGTCGATGCGTTGGAGCAGTGGCAGACCGAAAGCAGCTGTTTTTCCGGTACCTGTCTGAGCGAGACCCACAACGTCTCCCTGACGGTTGAGCAGGTGGGGTATCACCATTTCCTGGATGGGCATCGGATGCTCGAATCCCATTTCCTCGATGGCATGGAGCAGCCGCGGCTCCACACCAAGGTCGGCAAAGGACCTCAGCTCCGGCTCAGAACTTGGCTCGGCTTTTTCATCCTGTTCAGACGGCTCTGACACGTCCGACTGGTCCGACAGGTCTGACAGGTCTGACAGGTCCGACGGGTCTGACGCGTCCGACTTATCCGACAGGTCTGACGAATTCGACTGTTCTGACTGTTCAGATATAGCTTCTTCAGGGTTGTGTGTGCTTTCCTCTTCCGGCGCGTCGGCAGCCTGTTCCGAAGCCTTCAGGGCTTCGAACCGGGCATACGGATCCGCAGGTATGATATTGTTATCGACTTCGTTAATAGTCTCTTCGTTTTTCTTGTTCATAATTTCTATCGTTAATACGGTGGTGGCTGTAAACCGGAAAAACTCCGGCAATTATCACCGCCACATATAGTATAACGCCCGAAAACCGTAAATCGGCGAAACATCACAAAAAAACTTGTTAAACCATAAGCATAATAAGAAATAATGGTTCTACATGACTCTACAATTAAAAAAAATTTTGTGAAGTTTCGGAAAAATCATTAACTTTGCGGCAGCAACTGCAACTGAAGCAGCAACCGCGATAGTAGCTCAGTTGGTAGAGCATCAGCTTCCCAAGCTGAGGGTCACGGGTTCGAATCCCGCCTATCGCTCAGATAGTTACAAATTTTAAATCGGTCAAAAACAACTCCTTTCCAAGTTGTTTTTGACCGATTTTTAATGATTTCAATGAATTGTAGGGACGCACGAGCCGTGCGTCCGTAGTTGTAGGCTTATTATCAATCTTTTACATGCGGACGTACGAGCCGTGCGTCCCTACAATTCGCGTGTTTAGCAGGTTTTGCAACACCCTCAAGATAATTTTTACACAATCCGTCACATGGTCTGTCACACGGGGATGGAGTTCTTTTATGCAGAAAGGGTGAGTATGGTTGCATGGAGCCGGAAAGTAGCCGTGAAAGTGAAATTTTTTTGGTAATATAATTTTCACTTGGTACGGTGCGATATTGTGTTATTAATTTGCTTTGAATTACGCTTTATTGGATAAATAAGTACTAAATTTAGGCTATATAAGTGTTAGGGTAGAGGCGGAAATAACTAAAAATTATCAAAAATATGTTTTACAACAGATGAATTTATTTTGATAATAGTTCGGTCTGTTGTAATTTTGCAATACCAAATAGCAGTCATACTGACCTTGGTAGAATTTTAGTTAATAAATCAGCAAACCTTAATACCGAAGCTTTAAGTCTAATACCGGAAAAACGGAAGAACGAAGAAATGCAAACAACAGGGTAATTGATTATTATTATTGACCTTAATCGAAACCAGACAGATTCCGACGGGAGTCGACAATCTTCTAAGCGGGCCGAATGCGAAAGCATCCGGCCCGTTCCTTTTATTGAACCTCGTCTGAAAGACGTGGGGCGTTTCCGGAAAATAAAATTACGGCTCCATTCCTGAAAATGGAGCCGTATCAGATGGGTTGGTTTGGTAATGAGGTTTACTCGAAACCGCGCAGGCGGAGAAGTGCCTTGGCGTCGGGGTTGTGTCCACGGAAACGCTTGAAGAGTACCATGGCGTCTTCAGTGTCGCCCGATTCGAGGATGTTCTTCTTGAAGCTGGCGGCTGTCTTCTTGTCAAAGATGCCTTTCTGCTTGAAGAGCTCCCATGCGTCGGCTTCAAGTACCTGTGCCCAAAGATAGGTGTAGTAGCCCGAAGCGTAGCCGTCGTCACCGAAGATGTGCTTGAAGTAGGGTGAACGGTAACGGAAAGTAATCTCTGCGGGCATACCGATCTTCTTGGCAACCTCCTCCTCAAATGCTTTCACATCGTTGACCTCGGCCTGTGCGCCATACATCATGTCGAGAAGTGCCGAACCGGCAAGCTCGGTGGTGGTGAAGCCCTGGTTGAATTTGCCGGAAGCTGAAATCTTCTCGATGAGCGCGTCGGGAATAATCTCACCTGTCTTGTAATGGCGTGCGTAAGTCTTCAGTACCTCAGGCTCGAATGCCCAGTGCTCGTTGATTTGAGAACACATCTCCACATAGTCGCGGTCAACATTGGTACCGGCGAGTGACTTGTAGGGTGCGGTGGTAAGCATGCCCTGGAGCGCGTGGCCGAACTCATGGAACATGGTCTCAACCTCGTCGATAGTCAGCAGGGCCGGAGTGCCGGGAGTGGGGCGCGAGAAGTTGCCCACGTTGTACACGATGGGACGCTTGTAAGAGCCGTCGCCATAAAGACCTGCGCTCTGCATCTGCTCCATCCATGCGCCCTGGCGCTTGGTGTCGCGGGGGAAGTAGTCGCACATCCAGACTGCGATATGCTCACCGGTCTTGGCATCAACCACGTCAAACACCTGAAGGTCGTCGATATATTTAGGCGCGTCGGGCATCGGAACCATCTTCACTCCATAGAGTTTCTCTGTGGCGTCAAACATTCCCTTGAGCACATTGTCGAGTGCGAAGTAGGGACGCAGCTCAGCCTCATCGAGGTCGAACTTCTGTTTCTTCACCTTGTCGGCATAATAATAGTAGTCGTAAGGTGCAATCTTGAAGCCGCCGCCGTTTGCGTCAACATAAGCCTGCATGTCGGCTACTTCCTCGTGGCTGCGCTTCACTGCCGGCTCAAACACCTGCATGAGCAGTTCGGTGGCTGCCTCTGGAGTCTTGGCCATCACGCGCGAAGTCATCATCTGCGCGAATGTGTCGAAGCCCATCAGTTTGGCTTTCTCGTTACGGAGCTTTACAATCTGGCTGATGACAGGAAGGTTGGAGTTCTCGCCATATGAAGCGAGGTTTGTGTAACCTTCATAGATGGCCTTGCGGAGACCGCGTGAATCGGCATACTGGAGAACCGGCAGACGGCTCGGAGCATGGAGGGTGAATACCCACATGTCTTTGAGACCGCGTGACTTTGCCTCCTCGGCTGCCTGTGCCACCGATGACTCGGGAAGTCCGGCGAGTTCCTTCTCGTCGTAGACCACAACGGCAAACTGGTTGGTCGCGTTGAGAAGATTGCGGTTGAACTGAATGAAGAGTCTTGAGATTTCATCATTGATTTTCACCAGCTCAGCCTTCTTGTCGGCAGAAAGTGCGGCACCTTGCTCGGCAAACTGACGGTAATACTTCTCGACCAGACGTTTCTGAACGGCATTGAGTCCCATCTTGTCGCGCATGTCATATACGCTCTTGATGCGCTGGAACAACAGGTCATTGAGCATCAGTTTGTTGTTGGCGTCATTGAGAAGAGGAATGGCTTCTTCCGACATGGCTGCGAACTCCGGAGTAGACATTGCCTCCATATAGTGATAGAACACTCCCGAAACGCGCTCCAGAATCGGCGACAGGTTCTCCAGCGGGAGAATGGTGTTGTCGAAGTCGGGTGTAGCTCTGTTGCGGACGATGTTCATGATAGCCTCATCCTGCTCGGCGATACCGGCCTTGATTGCAGGGATGAAGTCTGAGGTCTGGATCTTTTCAAAAGGAGCGATCTCATACTTCGTGTCATAGGGCTGGAGGAACGGATTCTGACGTTCTGCCAAGCCTTGGGCTGACGGTGCGGCAAGCAGTATTGCACCTGCTGCCAGTGCGGTTAGTTTTCTCATATGGAATTTTTAAAAGGTTTTGCCTACAAATATAGTCCTTTTTATCCAAATATCATGCGCTGCGGCTGAAAATATCCTGTTTCAGGGCTGAAAAAACAAGAGCACGTCTGAAAAGCAGACGTGCCCGTGATGTCTAAGGTATGGCTGTGGCCTTATTCTTCGGTAAACTCGAACTCGGCTATAAGTGGATAATGGTCGCTCGATTTGAGGTTTCCTTTCTTTACGCTCAGTGCCTTCAGATCACCCCTGTACAGTATCTGGTCAAGATGGAACCAGAAGGCATGTTTGTTGTAGGTCACGAGCGGGCCGAAGCCTGTCTCGACATACGCATCCTTGAGGTCATCTCCTTTCAGCAGACGGTAGGCATATGATTCCGGAACGTCATTGAAGTCACCGCAGATAATCATGGGGCCTTTCATGCGGTCTATCGTCTCGCGTAGAATCCGGGCATCGTTCTTGCGCTTCTTGAATCCACGTTTAAGCTTGTCATGAACCTCGCCACGCAGCACATTGATGCTTTTCTTGACACCTCTTACCGAGCCTATATCGGTCACAGCTTCACAATCGGCCGCCGAGAGCATGAACGACATCAGATGCACATCAATCAGCGTCAGCTTGTGTCCGTTGATATTCACCTTGTAGAATGTGTAGCGTTTAGGGTCGAATGAGCCGTCAATATAATTGTAGCCCTTCTCGAATACCACCGGATATTTCGAGAATACCTTCATATCGAGCGACGGGTCGCCGACAATGAATGGATATGCCTTGCGCAAACGGGCCTCAAGTTCGGGGGTGAAGTTGGGTACCTCGATCGAGTCGAGCTTGCGCAGTTCCTGTATGCACACTATGTCTACACCCGAGTTGATGATATATTCCATGGTGCGGTTGCCCGTAGGACTCTTGTTCTCAAGATCCCAGCCATGGATTATGTTGTAAGTCATCAATGTAAAAGTCTGTGCGCCCGGTGTCGGTTTCTTTGAGCCGCTCAGCGGGCATGCGGTCGATACAGGTCCCCAGGATGCGATGATGGCGAGCACGCCGAGTGCTCCGGCGAAAATGCGCCCGCATGCGAACCATGCTATCGTGATCAGCAGCGAAGCGATAGCGAAATAGGGGAGTGCCAGTGTAAGCACCGATGGCAGCGTGAGCCAGTCGGGGTCAATACGTCCTCCGTAAGCCGCCAGTATTGTCACGGCATATACTATGATTGATGCGACGAGCGCCGCGAGGCGCAGGATGGGTTTTACGAGTGGAAGAAACATTGGTGTGTCGTTTGTGTGCCGGGAACGGTGGCGACTGTCAGGGTTCCAGCCTTGATGATATATAGTTGAGTTCTGTCTTTTCTTTAGATGAGAGAGAATCGTAGCCCGATATACGGATTTTGTCAAGGAGTTCGTCAAGACGTTCCGTGTCGGACATGCGGTTGTTCATTGCCTTGATTGTGGCGCGTGCGTTTACACGTCGGGACGGCCCGCAGCCAGTGTTGCCGGTTGCGGCAGCGGGGCGTGCAGCGGGCTTTCTGCGGGCGAGAAACCAGCAGACTCCGGCCGCTATGCCGCCAAAATGTGCCGCCTGTGCCGGAACTCCCGTACCGGCCGACCCTAACAGTGTGAGCAGTATGCACCCCAAGGCAACCCATTTGAGTTTGACCTCCCCGAACAGGAAGAGCATGACGCCACGTGAGGGCATTTTCAGTGCCGTGGCGGTCATTATTCCAAG
Source organism: uncultured Muribaculaceae bacterium (assembly GCA_910578385.1). GTDB lineage: Bacteria > Bacteroidota > Bacteroidia > Bacteroidales > Muribaculaceae > Lepagella. The sequence continues at coordinate 167,614 of CAJTQV010000004.1, forward strand.
AACTGCGGCCGAAGCCCCCGTGAGATATGCGCCGGGCGCGTATCTTGACAGAGCCGACGCAACGACATAAAGAGCGCCTCCCGCCATTCCGCTGGCTATGTATAGCTTGAGCAGTGTGCTTTCAGAGGAAACGTCGCTGAACATACGCCCGAACCAATAGAGCCACAGCATGTTGAAGAGCATGTGCAGCGGTGAGAAATGCGCCGCCATGTACGTCAGCATGGTCCATGGCCGGACGGCGAACGTAAGCGGGTCTGACGACAAGGCGAAAAGCCTGAACATTACCCGGCTGTCACCGCCGCAAAGCGATATTATGCCTGATGCAGTCCAAAGTGCTGCAGCCATAGCGATGTTGACAGCCAACAGCCATGCCAACACCCGGCTGCCGCCGCAGTATCTTGCGAATTTATTAATAAAAGCCATTTCCGCGCAGAGTACCTTTCTTTTTCCAATATAGAAGAATAGCGAGACCGAACAGCATTCCGCCAAGGTGGGCGAAGTGTGCGATTGTGCCCCCGCCGTTTACCCCTAAGAAGAACTCGATGACAGCGTAACCGATAACCATATACTTGGCCTTGATCGGAACGGGTATGAAGAAGAGGTAGAGCGGCATGTTCGGGAATGTCATCGCAAAACCGAGCAACAAGCCGAATATCGCGCCCGACGCTCCGATTGTCACCATGCTCGACTTCATCTCAGCCACAGCCGACAGGAAACGGGTATCGCCGTCGGCGAGAGCCTGGGTTACCACCTCCGACATATGCTGGTAAGTCAGACCGTTGAGACGGGCTATCTCCGTTATATATTCATGTTTCCATGTCAGTGCCCATACGGCTTCCTGTACAAGGGCCGCTCCGATTCCGCACACCATGTAGAACAAGAAGAACCGCTTTGATCCCCATACCTGTTCCAATATACGTCCGAACATCCACAATGTGAACATGTTGAAGAATATATGCAGGAATTTGTGCGAGTCGTGCAGGAACATGTATGTGATAATCTGTATCGGGTTGAACGCTCCGACAGCTCCCGCAAAATGCAGACCGAGTTTGTCAACGAGCGTCACGCCGAAGCGGGGGAAGACCATCTCCACCAGCCACAGCAGGATATTGATCAATATCAGATTCTTGGTGACGGGCGGAATGCCGCGCCATGTATTGCCTAAATTCATTTCACTTGAAAGTTGTTTATACCCATTTATGGAACAGTCGAATTTATGGAACAGTCGAAGCCTTACGGAACAAGCTCATATGAAGCACAGACGAAGCACGTGGCGAATGTGCGTTTCCGGCCATGAAAGTTCCACGACATCTTGATAACGTAAAAAAGCCCCGAAATGCTATAAATAGGCTGAAAAGCCCCCGAAATCACGTGCGGGCATGGCAAAAACGCTAAATATTTAACTTTTTTTATAAAAAGAGCCGATTTTATTTGTTGTTAAAGGAGAAAGTGCTATATTTGTGCGGTATTTGGATTCTTCCGACCGGTACACAACTATAAAGATAATAAAAACACATAAATTCTAAGTTATGAACAAGACAGATTTAGTAAATGAAATCGCCGAAAAGGCGCAGCTCAACAAGGTAGACGCCAAGAAAGCTCTTGACGCAGTTCTCGAATCAATCGCACAGGCTCTTGCCAACGACGACAAGGTTCAGCTCATCGGCTTCGGAACATTCGCGGTTGTGGAGAAACCCGAACGTACCGGCATCAATCCTCAGACAAAGGAGAAAATCACTATCGCAGCACGCAAGGTGGTTAAGTTCAAACCCGCTGACGGCCTTGGCAAGTAAGCGACTTCCAGTTGAAACCCACAGGGCATCCGCCGCAATCCGCGACGGATGCCTCTTTTTTATTGGCTCATTTGAAATAATTGGTACGTTTGAAGAAATTTCGTTAAATTTGCAGTTTAAAGATAATTCATAGATAAATGGCAATAGAAAATATCATAGCTCAGGGCGCTGCCGATGCCGTCAAGGCTCTCTATGGCGCCGATGTCGATCCGAAGTCGCTCAACCCTTCGGCGACCAAGAAGGAATTCGAAGGTGACATGACAGTGGTGGTCTTCCCGGTGCTCAAGATGTCGCGCAAGAATCCGGAGGCTACAGCCAACGAGATAGGGGAGTGGATGGTTGCCAATGTCCCCGCTGTCGAGAAGTACAATGCAGTAAAGGGCTTCCTTAATCTCTCTATCAGTAAGAATTACTGGCTCGACCTGCTCCACAGCATAGCCGCCGATGCAGACTTCGGCCTGCGCAAGGCTACCGATGACTCCGAACTCTATATGGTGGAGTATTCGTCGCCCAATACCAACAAACCCCTTCACCTCGGCCACGTGCGCAATAACCTGCTTGGTTATTCGCTCGCCTGTATTCTTGAGGCCAACGGCTATAAGGTTGTGAAGACAAACATTGTCAACGACCGTGGTATCCATATCTGCAAGTCTATGCTCGCATGGCAGAAATGGGGCGAAGGCGCCACTCCCGAATCGGCCGGCAAGAAGGGCGACCACCTTATCGGTGACTTCTACGTGGCTTTCGACAAGCACTTCAAGGATGAGGTCAAGCAGATTATGGCCGCTGAGAATATCTCCGAAGATGAAGCCAAGGAGAAATCTCCACTCATGGCCGAAGCCCGCGAGATGCTCCGCAAGTGGGAGCAGGGCGACCCCGAGGTACGTGCCCTCTGGAAGAAGATGAACTCCTGGGTCTACGCCGGATTCGACGAGACCTACCGCCGTCTCGGCGTATCGTTCGACAAGATCTATTACGAATCAGACACATATCTCGAAGGCAAGGATCTCGTGCTCAAAGGTCTTGAGGAGGGTATGATGTACCGCAAGGAGGATGGCTCCGTGTGGGCTGACCTCACAGCCGATGGTCTCGACCACAAGCTCCTTCTCCGTGCCGACGGAACATCGGTCTACATGACCCAGGACATCGGTACCGCCAAGCTCCGTTATCAGGACTATCCCATCGACCATATGGTCTACGTGGTGGGTAACGAGCAGAACTACCACTTCCAGGTGCTTTCGCTGCTTCTTGACCGTCTCGGCTTCAAGTGGGGTAAGGACCTGACACACTTTTCCTACGGTATGGTCGAGCTCCCCGAGGGCAAGATGAAATCGCGCGAGGGAACGGTGGTCGATGCCGATGACCTTATCGACACCATGGTCGGTTCAGCCGCCGAGATGAGTGCCGAGCGTTTCTCTGACATGACTCCCGAAGAGGCTGCCGAAGTGTCGCGTATGGTCGGACTCGGTGCGCTCAAATATTTCCTCCTCAAGGTTGACCCGCGCAAGAACATGCTCTTCAACCCCAAGGAGTCGATTGACTTCAACGGCAACACCGGACCCTTCATACAGTACACCTACGCCCGCATACGCTCAGTGCTCCGCAAGGCCGAGGGCTTCGACCCGATGGCTACCCCGGCAGGAGTGCCCAACGAGAAAGAGGCTGTGCTCATCCGCAAGATTGATGACTTCCGCAACGTCGTTGCCGATGCCGGACGTAATTTCTCGCCCGCAATCGTGGCCAACTACGCCTATGACCTCGCCAAGGAGTACAACCAGTTCTACCACGACTACTCGATACTGCGCGAGGAGAACGTGGAGATCCGCAACCAGCGTCTGCTGATTTCGTGGGTGGTGGCACGCACGCTCCGCGCCGCCATGTCTCTCCTCGGCATAGAGATGCCCGAGCGCATGTGATACACTCAGCCCGGCTAAACTAATTGGCACGCAAATTGTCATAACAATAGCACCCGGCAAGCTCCAATAGGCTTTACCGGTCTTCATTATGGTTAATCAGGATTCATCATGATAAATCCTGATCAATCATGATAAAAACCGTCCAAACACAAACAAACCACTTAAACCAAATAGGATATGGATTACAACAATCACAATGTGACCCCGCCCCCCTACTTCAACAACGGCGGCGGTTACGACTCGGGGGCAGTTGCCCGTCAGACCAACGCGGTCATGAAGCGCGTCTACGTGCGCATGTTCATCGGCCTGCTCGTCTCGGCATTCTGCGCGCTCGGAGTGGCTTCAAGTACTGCCCTCCTCCACTTCTTTATCATGAACCAACTCGTGTACTGGGGGATGTTCATCGTCATGATTGCGATGGCATGGATTCTTCCGGCACGTATGCAGAAGATGTCAACCGGCGCGGTGATCGGATGCTTCATCCTTTTCGCCGCCCTGATGGGTACATCGCTCGCACCGATATTCCTCATCTACCGTCTCGGTACGATTGTCTACACATTCTTCATCACGGCCGGTACATTCGGCGCGATGTCGGTGTTCGGATACTTCACCAAGACCGATCTGACCAAGATGGGCTCGTTCCTCTTCATGGCTCTTATCGGCCTGATTATCGCTTCGGTGGTTAATATCTTTGTTGCAAGCTCGACGTTCGATTGGATTATCTCTATAGCCGGAGTGCTCATCTTCGTGGGACTCACCGCATGGGATACGCAGCAGATCAAGCGTCTTGCCGCCGCCAACCTTGAGCCGTCGCTCGCCGACAAGCTCGCCACAATCGGTGCGCTCAACCTCTACCTCGACTTCATCAACCTCTTCCTCTATCTACTCCGTATCTTCGGCAACCGCGACTGATCATGGCACTCAAGGAAAAGATAACAGCCGCTGTCGAAGAATATGTGTCGACTCCCGAGGCCTGGGATGATGCCCAGCTGACCATCGACCCGGCTTCCGGTACCGTCGAGCTCGTTGAACAGGAAGAGGCCGAAAACCTGCCCGACAGTATTGATGTCTACGACATAATGGACCTTGTGGAGATGGATGCCGAGGGTGCATGGAAACCCGACGCGGAAAACATCGCCGAGGTAGCCGCCGAATACGACGCATGACGTTTACCGTCGCAAGCCGTCGGTCGATGTAACTTTAACCCGATAGACTATCACGTCGCCCCGATCCGCTGAACCTGCGGAGACGGGGCGACGTTTTTAGGTATATCCACACTTGTATATTACTCGTCTGAATAATGTGCATCTGCTACTAAATACAGTTAGTTATGATCGATTGGTTTGTCTCCATATTGCGTGAGTATCCGCCGGTAGCCCTGTTTCTCACAATAGGGTTGGGATTCCTGTTGGGACGGATACGTTTCGGCTCATTTCAGCTCGGCAGCGTTACCTCGGTCCTGTTGGTCGGTGTGCTTGTCGGCCAGCTTGTCATTCCGGTATCCGGGCCGCTGAAGATGTTTTTCTTCATGCTCTTTCTTTTCTCAATCGGTTATAAGGTAGGGCCGGATTTCTTCAAGTCATTGCGTGGCTCCGGTGCTCGGCAGGCTCTGTTTGCCGTCTGCATGAGCGCCATGTGCTTCGGCGTTACTCTGCTTCTGTCATATCTTTTCGGTTACAACAAGGGAGAGACTGTAGGTCTTTTCTCAGGTTCCCAGACATGTTCCTCCCTGCTCGGAGTCGGCAGCGAGGCAATACGCAAGGTTGGTCTCCCGAAGGCGGAGCTCGACAGTCAGCTGAGCATAATTCCGGTATGCTATGCGGTGACGTACATATTCGGCACACTTGGCACAGTAATAATCCTCGGCAATTTCGGACCCAGGCTGTTGGGTGGTACAGAGAAGGTGAAACGGCTCACCGCCGAGCTTGAACGCAGTCTTGACAAACCGGTCGGAGGAGATGACCCGGCGCGCCTCAATGCGCGACGTGAAGTGGCTTACAGGGCCTATCGGGTTTCAGATTCGTTCTTCAACACTCCGCGCACCGTTCGCGAGACCGAATTGCGGATGCACGGTCTCGGTCTGGATGTATATGTTGATTCATTACGGCATGATGGCGAAATATCGACACCACGTCATGACGACACCATTTCAGCCGGAGATACAGTGGTGATATGTGGCCGCACGGAGTTCATGATTCATGTGGAGAAATATCTCGGTCAGGAGGTCGAGGATGTTGAATTGCAGAATTATCCTGTGGCAAGAGTCGGGGTCATTGTCGCCAAGGATGAATTTACCGGTACGTCTATCTCTTGCCTGCGGCAGAGAAAATACATGCACGGTGTGGTTGTCCGTGATGCTCGCCGTAACGGCAAACCGATGGAAATCAGTCTCGATACTGAGTTTCAGAAAGGGGATCGCCTTACGGTGGTCGGCCGGGAGGAGAGCGTTAACCGCGCCACTGCCCATATCGGACACGTGGACAGACCGTCAAATGTCAGCGACTTGATGTTTGTGGGGCTTGCCATATTTGTCGGTGGTCTTTTCGGTGCGATAAGTGTATGGATTGACAGTGTTCCGGTCAGCTTCGGCACGAGCGGAGGGGCTCTGTTGGCCGGTATCATATTCGGATGGTTGCGGTCACGCAGACCGACTTTCGGGAATATACCCGATGGTGCCTTATGGGTAATGAATAACCTTGGCCTGAATGTCTTCATAGCAGTTGTGGGCATCGAGGCGGCTCCCTCGTTTGTCTCCGGACTCAAGGCTGTCGGGCCTATGCTGTTTGTCGCCGGTGCCATCGGCACGATGATACCAATCTTCTTCGGCCTATGGCTTGGCCATAAGGTATTCCGGTTCAATCCGGCCATAACACTTGGTTGCTGTGCCGGCACCCGCACATGCACAGCCGCTCTCGGCGCCGTGCAGAGCACTCTCGGTAGTTCACTGCCCGCCATCGGCTACACCGTGACCTACGCTGTCAGCAACATTCTCCTCGTGATCTGGGGCCTCCTGACTGTTTTCATCTGCTGACAAAAGTCATAAAAATTTGCACAAAAAAGCAGCGGGGCGCTCCGGTTGGGGCGCCCCGCTGGGTTATGGTTGGGGTTTGTTGAAAGATCAGTCTTCGTCGTGGTGCTTGAAGGTGCGCGGGCCACGGTTGTCGTCGTGGCGGGGACCACGGTCTCCGTCACGGCGCGGGCCGCGGTTGTCATCGCGACGCGGACCACGGTCGTTGCGGTCGCCGTCACGGCGGGGACGCGGGCCACGGTCTCCACCCTCACGGCGGGGACGTGCCTCACGCTCCACGTAGCCTTCCGGCTTCGGAGTGAGCACGCGGGTTGACAGACGGTATTTGCCGGTCTTCTTGTCAATCTCGATCAGCTTGACGGTGAGCTTGTCGCCCTCTTTCAGACCGCTTGCCTCCATGTTGTCGAGACGGTCCCATGAAATCTCGCTGATGTGCAGCAGACCGTCACGTCCGGGCATGAACTCAACGAACGCGCCGAAGTCGAGGATCGAGCGGACAGTACCTTCGTAAACCTCTCCCTCTTCGGGCTGTGCGACGATGGCCTTGATTTTCGCAAGTGCTGCGTCGATGCTCGCCTTGTCTTTCGAGGCGATCTCCACGCGGCCGATTCCGAGCTTCTCGTCCTCGTCGATCGAGATGGTTGCTCCGGTCTCTTCCTGAATGCCCTGGATAACCTTGCCCTGGGGACCGATTACGGCACCGATCATCTCCTTCGGAATCTCGATGGTGATCAGACGCGGCACGTGGGGCTTGTAGTCCTCGCGGGCCTCGGGGATGGTCTCGTTGATTATGTTGAGGATGTGCAGACGTCCGTCACGGGCCTGGTTGAGTGCCTTCTCAAGCACCTCGTAGCTCAGACCGTCGCACTTGATGTCCATCTGGGTGGCGGTGATACCCTCGGTGGTACCTGTCACCTTGAAGTCCATGTCGCCGAGGTGATCCTCGTCGCCAAGGATGTCAGACAGGATGGCATATTTCACATTGCCCTTGTCGGAGATGAGACCCATGGCCACACCGGCTACGGGGCGCTTCATCTTCACACCTGCGTCGAGCAGCGACAGTGTGCCGCCGCAGACAGTCGCCATTGACGACGAACCGTTCGACTCAAGGATATCAGATACGATACGGCAGGTGTAGGGGAAGTTGTCGGGGAACATGCGCTTCAGGGCGCGGTGAGCGAGGTTTCCGTGTCCTACCTCACGACGGCCTACGCCACGCTGCGGACGGGCCTCGCCTGTAGAGAAGGGAGGGAAGTTGTAGTGGAGAAGGAAACGCTCCTTGCTCTGGTTGAGCACGTCGTCGATGATTTTCTCGTCGAGTGTCGTGCCGAGTGTGGTTGTGACGAGAGCCTGGGTCTCACCACGAGTGAAGACTGCGGCTCCGTGAGGTCCGGGCAGATAGTCGATCTCGCACCAGATGGGACGGATCTCGGTGGTCTTGCGGCCGTCGAGACGGATACCCTCGTCGAGAACGCAGCGGCGCATTGCCTCTTTCTCGACATCGTGGTAGTAACGCTTCACCATAGCCTTGCGCTGGTCGGCGTTGTATTTCTCAAGCTGCTCCTCGGTCATCTCGGGCAGAGACTCAAGATATTCCTCGCAGATCTTGCCGAACTGCTCGGCGCGCCAATGCTTGTCGGCCGCGCCGGTGCGTGCGATGGCATATGCCTTGTCGTAGCACTTGTCATGGACATCCTTGCGGAGCTCGTCGTCGTTGATCTCGTGGCAGTACTCACGTTTCACTTCCTTGCCAGCCTCTTTCATCAGCTCGATCTGGGCGAGGCAATGTTTCTTGATTTCCGCATGGGCTACCTTGAGGGCTTCGAGAAGCTCAGCCTCCGAAACCTCGTTCATCTCACCCTCGACCATCATGATGTTGTCGTAGGTGGCACCGACCATCAGCTCGATGTCGGCATCCTCGATCTGCTCGAAAGTCGGGTTGATCACCCATTCGCCGTTCACGCGGGCCACGCGCACCTCGGAGATGGGGCCGTTGAACGGTATGTCGCTGCATGCGATTGCGGCCGAAGCTGCGATACCTGCCAGTGCGTCGGGGGCATCGTTCTCGTCGGCCGAGTAAAGTGTCACGTTGACGAAAGTGTCAGCGTGGTAGTCATCGGGGAAAAGCGGGCGGAGCACGCGGTCAACCAGACGCGAGGTAAGAATCTCGTAGTCGCTGGCGCGTCCCTCACGTTTGAGGAAGCCTCCCGGATAGCGTCCGATCGACGCATATTTCTCTTTATATTCAACTGTGAGGGGCATGAAGTCTACGCCCTCGCCGGCCTCGCGGGCCGAACAAACGGTGGCAAGAAGCATCGTGTTGCCCATGCGCACCTCTACCGCTCCATCGGCCTGCTTGGCAAGTTTGCCTGTCTCGATCGTGATCTCACGTCCGTCGGGCAGCGCGATGGTTTTCTTTACTGGATTCATCTTAAATTTCGTTATTGTTTTTCTTCGCTGATGTCGTCCGATCAGCGCGTGTTTCAGACGCGCTTTCTTACTTAATCAATAATTCGACAAATTTACAAATTTTATTCCAATAAATTGAAACATTTTCGGATAAATTATTAAATTTGTAAAAAAATCAACCAACCCCCGATACTACAAAAATGAAATTGCAATATATTGCCCTTTCTGCGGCAGTTTTTTCGATGTCTCTTGCGTCGTGTGGCGACGCCCGGTTCAAGATTGACGGCGAGGTGTACGGTGCCGAAGGCAAGTCGCTCGTGCTGGAGAAGTCTGACTTCCATGGCCGCTGGATTCCGGTTGACTCGGTAAAGGTCGGCGACACCGGCAAGTTCTCCATCAAGGCTGATGCTCCGGCCTCGCCCGACGTGTACCGTCTCTCTCTCGGCGACCGGTTCATCTATCTTCCGGTCGATTCTGTCGAGACTCTGACCCTTACTACTTCCGCCGCCGATTTCGGCTCGAAGTTCACCCTGTCGGGCACTCCCCAGGCTGAGCGCATGGCGGCGTTCGAGCAGGAGCTGATGGCTGTCAACGCCACTGACTCGGCTGCCCTCGCATCGTTCAAGCGCGATGTCTATACCAAGTATATTAAGGATGGACAAGGCTCGATCGTGAGCTATTACGTGCTGACAAAAGTGTTCGACGGCAAGCCTCTCTACAATCCGGCTGATGCCGAGGATGCCAAGTATTATGCGGCTGTTGCCACACAGTTTGACAACTACCGTCCCGGCGACCCGCATGGACAGATGGTCAAGGATGTCTCGCTCAAGGCTATGCGTGCCCGCAACTCCGCCAAGGGCAAGAAGAATGTCATCGAGGCCAATGAAATCCGCGTGCTCGACATCGACCTGCCCGACGAGAACGGCAAGAATGTACGCCTGTCGGACGTGGTGGGCAAAGGTAAGCCGGTCGTTGTAATCTTCTCCATGATGGGTGCATCGGAGTCGCCTGCCTTCAACCGCGAGCTTGCCCGCATATACAAGGCCAAGGGTGGCTCGGTGGAGTTCTATCAGGTGTCGTTCGACCCGGGACAGTACGAGTGGCGCGAGGCCGCGGCCAACCTGCCGTGGATTACAGTACTTGACCCCCAGGGCACAAGCTCCAACGCCATAATAGACTATAACGTGGGTTCTCTTCCCGCCGTGTTCATTTATGATGCCAACGGCGATCTCGTGGAGCGTCCTGAATCTCTGTCTGACCTCGAACGAAAGCTCTGATGGACTGGAAGGAAATGCTCGGGCAGCTGCGTGAGGATCCGTCGCTGCCCCCCGGCGAGGATACTCCGGAACCGGCCAGTGAGAAAGCTCCCCGCAAGGACACACTCCGTGTTATCATTGACCGCAAAGGCCGTAAGGGTAAGGTCGCCACGATCGTCGAGGGTTTCACTGTCGGCGACGATGAGGTTGCCGAAGTCGCCGCCATGCTCAAGCGTAAGCTCGGGGTGGGAGGGAGCTCACGCGGCGGCGAGATTCTCATACAGGGAGATGCCGCCGACAGGGTGCGCGAATTGCTCGCCAAAGAGGGCTATAAAGTAAAATAACATGCTGGATCTGCACAGAGCCTCGGCCGGGTCGGGCAAGACATATACCCTCGCCAAGAAGTACATCTGGTATCTGATCACAATCAGTCCGGAGGGTGCTCCGCGCCGTCTGCGCACCGATGCCGAGCTTGCCGATTCGGCGCATCATATTCTTGCTGTGACCTTTACCAACAAGGCCACAAACGAGATGCAGCTCCGAATCGTCGATAAGCTCTTCGAACTGGCCACGCGTGCGCCGGAATGGAAGAAAGACCGGTCCGGCGTGTCGCGGATTGTCGCTCCCGACTATATGGGCGACTTCACTACGACACTTCATGAGGGGCCGGAGCGTGTGGCGGCAGTCTGTCGGAAGGCTCTGTCGATTCTGCTTGAGAATTATTCAGATTTCAAGGTCTCGACCATCGACTCCTTCTTTCAGCTTGTGCTCCGCACCTTCGCCTATGAGTCGGAACTCAACGATACATATCAGGTGGAGCTGGATTCGGAATTTCTGTCGCAGGTTGGCGTTGACGGCACTCTTGAGGAAATAGATGCCAATTCCTCTGACCATCATACCCCATACTGGATCCGTAAACTGATGGACCGTGGCGAAAGCAAATGGAACATCTTTACGCGAAAATATTCCACTGACAGTTTCGGTGCGAATCCATATCTCGATTTCGTCAAGTCGGTGTGCCGCCTCGAAAACGAGGAGTACAAAATGATCCGCGACGAGGTGGAGGATTATTTCCGCTCCGGTCCCGATTTCATAACTCTTTACGAGGATCTGGCCGCGAAATATGAGACACCGGTGCGCCGCGCGTTTCTCGCCATGCGCCGGGAATGTGCGGAGATGTACCGCATGTTGCCCGAAGATTTGCTTCAGGCAGGTTCGCGTACAGCGGTAGGACAGCTTGTTACGCGACTCCGCAAGCTCGCCACTGCTCCCAAGAACGGCTGGAACCGTGCCCCCGATGATACAATACATAAGTATTTTTCGGAAGAATATCTCGCCAAGCCGGTTGTTGTCAAGGCTCTCAAGTCTTTCGATGCCGCGGCGATCACGGCGGGTGTGATGCGTTGCGCTGAGGCTTTCGCCGGGTTTGAACAGGCATGGAACGACGAGACTTTCCAGCATTGGCGTCTGTATGCTGTCAATCTCCCTTATCTGGCACTGTTCAGCATCGTTTCGCGCAAGCGGCAGGATTACCTGAACGAGACCAATGCCGTTGAACTCGGAGAGACTTCCATGATTCTGCGCGGTGTGATCGGCGACAGCGACGCACCGTTCATCTACGAGCGTCTGGGCACATATCTGAATCACTTCCTGATTGATGAGTTTCAGGATACTTCTCGTCTTCAATGGGAGAATCTGCGTCCTCTGCTTGTGGAGAGCATGAGCCGCGACAACGACAACCTCATAATTGGCGATGCCAAGCAAAGTATCTACCGCTTCCGAAACGCCGATCCCTCGCTCATAACCTCGGTGGTGCCTGAGCAGTTTGGCGATTCGGTCAACAGTCTCGGCTCGCGTCCGGAGGAGAACACCAACTACCGCAGCCGCCTGCGGGTGGTGCAGTTCAACAACTCTTTTTTCGAATATCTTGCCTCGCGCCTGGACCGTGAGGCTGCCCTGACCAATGGCGCGAGAAGAATGTTCGGCCCGCTCTACAGCAATGTCGTGCAGACTCCGTTCAAGACCGCACCCGAAGGCTATGTGGAGGTAACACTTCCCGGACCGAAGCAGAAAGATTTTGGCGAGTATGTGCTGGCTCGTGTGCCGGAACTGGTCAAATCGCTGACCGCCCGTGGGTACCGTCAGAAAGATATAGCTGTCCTTGTATCGTCCAACCGCGATGGCGAGGCGGTCATCAAGTCGTTTGTAGACTACAACGCCGGCCTTGACGGTGATGGCGAGGAAATCCGCTTCGTGAGCGAGCAGTCGCTTAAGGTCGCCGGTTCGCGTGCTGTCAAGATTGTGCTCGGCGTACTTGAGAACATGGCCCGTGGCTTTAATCCGGAAATACGCGAGGGGGAGGAGCGTGTCAAGAAAGGTGTCGGCACATGGGCGGAGATGGAATCGAGTTTCAAGTTTTTCGCCATGGGACGCGAGGGTGAGACGATGCCCGAGATCCTTGACGCTTATCTTGATGAGCGTCCCGATATGGAACGCCTCAGTGCCGTGCTCGACCGCCTTCAGTCGCTTGCCATCCCTGCAATAGTAGAGGCTGTGGTAGCCTCGTTCATACCCGATTCGCTCAGGCAGATGGATGCCGTCTACCTGTCGGCTTTCCAGGACCTCGTGCTTGAATACTGCGACGGACACCCGACCGATATCGGCTCCTTCCTGAAATGGTGGGAGCGCAAGAGCCGCACGGCCTCCATTTCCTCGCCCGAGGATACAGACGCGGTGCAGGTGCTGACCGTACACAAGTCGAAAGGACTTGAATATGACTGCGTGATAATACCCTTTGCCGACTGGAACTTTGCCGACAGCGTAAGCTCGTTCAAGAAGGAGTGGCGATGGGTGCGCCCCATGCTTGTGAGTCACCCCGACATTGAGATGCCCCCGTACATCCCTGTCGAGACGACCGACGCGCTCGAATCGACGCGCCACCGCGACCTTCTTTACGAATATTATGACATGGTTAAGATGGATGCTCTCAATTCGGCCTATGTCGCTTTCACGCGTGCAGGACGCGAGCTTTACATCTTCAGCGATGACCGTAACGCACTTTCCGGTTCGTCGGGTAAGTCCAAGTCTGGCGATGACCTGAACGGCATGACTCCGGAATATTTCAAACTGGGACGTTACCTGTATGAATTCGTGAATGGACTGTCAGTCCGCATGGAGGGTGTGCCCAACACGGATCTCGCCAGGTTGGAGGCTGATGTTGTTTCCGAGGAAATGCCGGCTGATGAAACCTCTCCATATGTGGCGCGAGCCGGAGTTCTTCCGGATGAAGTGTCGCGCAAGAATAATGGCGAGGGAAATGATGCTGTTGTGATCGGTGACTACCGTTCGGTGGTGCCGGGTGGAGAGGAACTCAAATACCGTCAGGGAGATTTGCCCGATGTCATTGAGGCTGCAGATGTAGAGGATGACGAGGACCCTGCTGACCTTGACCCACGTTCGGAGGGCAATATAAAGCATGCTGTTCTTGAACTTGTGCGTGTGCCCGATGACCTGCACCATGCCGTGCGTCATCTCTGCATAACGGGACTCATACCGCTGCATATGGCTGAGGAGATTGAGAAGTCGCTGCGTGCCGGACTCGAAAAGCCGACCGTGTCGCGTTGGTTCGACGGCAAGGCACGTGTAATCAACGAACGCCCCATCTTGAAGGCGGGGCAGGTGTCGCGCCGTCCCGACCGCATCCTTGTCTATCCGGACGGACACGCCGAGGTGGTAGACTACAAATTCGGCAAATACGACACCAAAGGAAAATACCGTCGTCAGATAAGCGGCTACGTCCGCCGTCTGGCCGAGACCGGCATGTACACCAACGTCGAGGGTTACCTCTGGTACGTCAACGCCGACATCATCGAGAAAGTGTAAACTGAGGTTATGTCGTAGATAAGATAAGGGCCGATTCGCAGGAATCGGCCCTTATTGGGGATTGTATTGTCTTATCAGTTGGCGCCGGGGCCACGGAGCTGGGTCAGCTCACCGGTCATCGGGTCGAACTTGTACATGTACAGCTCTGATGTAGCTGCACCGTCATAACCGAATAAGAACAGCAGATAGGGGTTGAAGATTCTGGAATCGGTATCATAATCATAGTCAGAGCCGAAGTTGAAATATGATTCCTTCGTGCCTTCATGGAGCGTCAGATATTTCCCATAACCCTCTACCCAGTCTGTCATGAATTCGTCGTCCGTCATGGCGAGAGTGCGGTCTGAGACTCTTGTCTTGTCAAGCACATACTTCATTTCTGGATTCGAAGGAACAATCTTGAAGTTGAGCATGCGGTACCATTGCTCCTCCAGCTGTTCCTCGACGAAAGTTTCTGTGTCGAAAGTGACATCAAATGTCATCTTCTCCTCAGGAGCCTTGGCAGTGTAATTTATCTCCTGGATTGCAGTAGTGGGGTTGCCATATTCGTTGACACCGAAAAGATAGAATGTATACTCCTTGTCGGCCATCATCACCTTGCCGTTGAAGCAGTTGTTGACGCTGCTGAGCGATTGGGCACCTGTGAATACATAAGGATTGCCTTCACCCGGCTCCATGTTGAGCTGGTTCATGCTACAGAGTGTGTAGATTGAACGTGTGTATTGCTGGAGGGGATTGCTTACGGTTCCCTTGTCGGCCATGAACACCATGTAGCGTGTGTTCTCGTCCGACGGAGTGATGTTCAGATTAATCTCGGATGCTGATACTTCCTCGGTAGTTACAGTGAATGTGCATTCATCAGTTACTTCGGGGTAGGGAACTGTCAGTTTCTCGCTGACAACCGGAGTAGATGTGCGGACACCATATTCACAGCCGACGGCCATCAGATAATAGCTGTCGCCGGGGCAGAGCTGCTTGCTGGTCGACTCAGCTTCGTGAATGTAAGTCACTTTGTCCCAGTCGCCGTCTCCGTAGTTGTAGATTGAATATTCGAGCAGGCTGATCTGTGTGTCGGCTGTCGCTTCCGGATTTGAGATATTCATGCTTCCCTCGGGTATGAGGAAGAGGCAGAACGGCTCGTCGTCGGTAGTCGTGACTTTGCCTGTGATGAAGTTGCAGTCCATATCATAGGTCAGGTCGTAGTCAACGTCGCGGATTTCGATGGTCTTGGCAGTCACTTTCTGGAATGCCACGTCGTGGTCGAGTATCAGACCATCTTCTTTTGAGATGTCTCCCTCGTAGATATATGCCACGTATTCACGTCCCGGCATTGCGAACATTTCTTCTGTTGTCGAGGGGAACCATGTGATCTTGTTCTGACCCTTGAATGTGAAAACCTGATCCGGTCTGAGATCCTTGACCTCTTTGTCAAGACTGTTTGCGAACTGGTTGACCAGTGTCTTCTCATAATTGAGGATCACCTCGTGGTATTCATGCTCGCTCTTTCCCTGGAAATATTCAATCGGGAGAGCTCCGAAAGAATAACCTTTCTCCGGGTCTGAACAATTGGTGTGGAGAGTGATGCACATGTGGTGTACCTCCGCATCCAGTTCAAGCGATGAGGGAAGAAGACCTTTCACCCACTTCATGCTTGAGATTTTATCCATCTCCCAGCTTGCGCTCTCGCCCGATTTGTAATTTACCTTGAATGTATTGAATCCTTCGGTTTCCTCGCTGTTGTTGAGAACGCGCATGTCCTCTATGTCGTCAACCCAGACCTTGGTGGTGCGGGCGCCGATTTTAAGCTGTATTCTGTCTGAGTTTGCAAGAAGGATCATTGGGGCGGCGATTGCACATGCCGCGATTGCCATCGTTGTCTTTCTCATGGTTACTTCACGTTGATTTTGTATGACATTCCGTTGACACTCACTATACATACACCTTTGGGCAGCGTGCTGAGGTCGAGCCTCCAGTCACCTTCTGCGGCATATGTGGCCAGACATACTCCGTCTGTGCGGAATACCTGGACAGCAGTTCCTGCCGGAAGACCGCAGAATGCAAGGTATCCATCTTGCTGTACCGGGTCGGCTGTAATGGCATCGACCGATGAGATTTCGTTATCGAACTCGAAAGAGGCGATTTTCTCGCGCGGAACGTCTATCGTCTCGGCCACGCCCTCGATGTGAAGGTCCGTGTCTGTGAATGTGGCCTTGAACTCTTCAGTCAGATTGACTGTGACCTGCGTGTCGTCCTGTAAGTGGATTAGCAGACTCTTGTAGTTCGCCGCTGTCGCGGAGAGCGTTCCCACTGTAAGGAGCGACAGCGCAAGATGACGGTAGAATTTACTCATAATGTTGTTATTTAGTTTTTCCTCTCTTGTTTTTGTCAAGACGAGAATGATTGTTGGAATTTGCCTTGTGTTTTGTTTGTGACGGTAAAGTTAATCATAAATTGTAGACAAGCAAGAAGAAAATGAACAATTGATACTTTTATTTGATTTAAATCAAAAAATGTACCGCCAATTCTAAAATAAACGATGTGGTGACTTAAATTTTAAGTTGGTTTCATGATGTCTGTACCCCGTTTGGCGCGGCACCTCTGAAAATTAATGGCTCAAATGGCGTGGCGATTTGCAAATCAGCGCGAAATGTCTTAAATTTGCATCCGAATCAATATCACACAAAATTGGATACAGACCCTTTGCCGGCCACGCCGCTGCTCAATATACTGAACATACTGCTCTCTCAAGACATTCCCGCAATTCAGTTCCATGCACCCCCGGGTTGGGTGGCATGGTCTTTTCTCATGCTTGTCGTGGTGATGTGTCTCGCTCTCTCAGCCTTTGTGTCGGGTAGCGAAATCGCCTATTTCGGCCTCTCTCCGCAGGAGGTCGATGAGCTTGAGGAATCGGAGGAACGCAGTGACATGGCAGCCTTCAAGCTGATCCGCAACTCGGAGCGGCTGTTAGCTACTATCCTTATCGCCAACAATCTTGTGAATATCACCATGGTCGTTGTGCTCACTTTCTCCATCAGCCAGGTCACGACTTTTAACTCGACTCTCGTCAATTTTCTTGTTCAGACGGTCTTCATGACTTTCCTGCTTCTGTTGTTCGGCGAGATTTTTCCCAAGCTGGTGGCTCGCGGACGCACCATGAAGTGGGTTCGCATGTCGGCCTCGGGTGTTACCGCGCTATACAAGATTTTCGGCCCCATTGCCAAGCTGATGGTGAAGTCTACGTTTATAGTGAACCGTATCATCACCAAGAAGGAGGAGAATATCTCGACCGACGAGCTTGAGAAGGCTCTTGAGATTTCGGATGTGCAGGAGGGCAAGGACAAGGAGATGCTTGAGGGTATTCTCTCGTTCGGCGAACGCGAGGCCCGCGAGGTGATGATCTCACGCGTGGATGTCACCTCGCTCGAACTTCATGATACATGGGAGGAAGCTATGGGCGTGATTCTCGACTCCGGCTATTCCCGTATCCCGGTCTACGACACCACTCAGGATTCAATAAAAGGTATTCTGTACAGCAAGGACCTTCTGCCGTATATCGGTAAAAAGGACCGCCCCGAATGGCAGTCGCTCATACGCGAGGCTTATTTTGTGCCTGAGTCGCGTATGCTCGGTGACCTGCTTGAGGATTTCCGCAAGCGCAAGATGCACATAGCAATCGTTATTGACGAATATGGCTGCACGCAGGGAATCGTTACCCTTGAGGACATAATAGAGGAGATTGTGGGCGACATCGACGATGAATACGATGAGGCCGACCGGCTCTACCGCAAGGTAGCTCCCGACACATATATCTTCGAGGCCAAAGTTCCTATTGCCGACTTCTGCCGCGCTCTTGACATTGAGGAGGAGGAGCTGGGAGACATCGGCGATGCCGAGACACTTGCCGGCCTTCTTCTGGAGATGAAGGGAGATTTCCCGACACCTAAGGAGGTGTTCGAGCGTGGAGGCCTGCGCATGCAGGTAATCCAGATGGAGAAACACCGCATTGTCAAGGTGAAGGTAACCGTTTCGGCATCAGCTCCCGCCGCCGGCGCGGATAAATAAGGATTTTAACCAGTCATAAAGATGGAACATATATATTGGAGGCACCCGACAGTGCCCGGAATCAAGGTCGAGGAGGTCAGCGGCGAGCATTCCGCAGGCGCGGCCAAAGTGTGGCTTGAGATGGCGCGTCAGGTATATTGTGAGAATGGGCGCGAGGCATATCGTGAGATTGGTCATTTCAAGTCGGGCGCACCTTTCTTGTATGGCGAGACTTCCCGTATTTCTATAACTCATTGTGACGGTCTGTTGGCTGTGGCCACATTACCGCCGACACCTGAGGTTGACCTCGACCGGTTTACCGAACGGGCCGCCTTGGGAATCGATGCCGAGCGGGCGGATCGTGAGCAGGTGTTGAAAATTCGTGAACGCTTCCTGTCCGATCCGGAGCTTGAGATGATACCGGCCGATGACCTGTTGCTCAATGTCCAGGCTTGGACGGTAAAAGAGGCGGCCTACAAGGCGGCGCTTGCAACAGGTGTTGACTTCCGGAACGAGATCTGCATCAAATGTCTTCCGAAGCTGGCTCCCCCCACTCCCGTGTATGACCACAAGGAATTCGGCGTGCCCGAAAATGCAAAAGAACTCCCCGGAGAGTTCTTCGGGGAGGTTACTGTGGAAAGCGACGGAAACGTAGAGGCATTCAGAATCTATTCATATATGTCGGACGAGTGTGTCGTCTCTCTATGCTACGCGCCGCGCTGCGCTAAATTCGGCAAGTCAGCTCTTGCATAGAGCCGGCGGATTTGTGGCTTTTCAGAGCACACTTCTGAGTTGGAGAAGCACTACGGTCAGCCCCAGGATGTAGATGGCGATAAGTCCCAGTCGGTTGGCCAATGTACGGTCTTCGTTGTTCTCTCTTTTCATAAGTCAGTGATTTTTGTAGTTTTTTAAGATACTGCAAAATTAGCGGCTATGACTGCGGACTTCTTGCACCGATGTGTTTAGGAATCACAAAATTTGTGAATAAATACAAATAGGGGCCATGTAATGTCGTTTAAGACGTTGAAAATGTGTAAATTTGCACTTGTAACTACAAAATGTGCTTAGTGACTTGCATAAAGTACATTATGTTGCACCTGCCGCGAAGGCTTGGACTCAACGAAAAAGAACGTGTATGGACATAGGACAGATAATCAAATCGAGGCGGCAGGAATTGCGCCTGACGCAGCAGACACTCGCGAACATGTCGGGTGTGAGTGTGCGCATGGTCAAATCGATTGAGGGAAACTATGCCAATCCCTCGCTCAAGACGGTAGAGAAACTTCTTGTTCCCCTCGGTCTGCACATCGAAATCATGGAAGGAGCGTAGGGGTGTCAGGCATTAGGTTTTAGGCGTTAGGTTTTAGGCATTAGGCGTTAGACATTAGACATTAAAGATCGGGCGTTAGACTTTAGGTATCGCACAGAACCTAAATCTAACGCCTGATAATTTTCCCTAAAACCTAAAATCTAAAACCTAAAACCTAATGCCTAACGCCTAAAACCTAAAACGCCTATTTATTGTAGATGAATATCGGTTTTGACTCGCGGTTCATGCGGTCGAGAGTGGTGACGGCGAAGGTGGCTCCCTTTTCTCCATCTATCTTTACGCGGGTGTAGGGTGTCATGGCTATTATGGTCTGTGAGTCCTCGATGTCCTGGTCTTCGCCGGGGAAGAACTCATAGACCACATATTTCACCACGTCTGTATCCGATTCGCTGTGTCCATGTCCCGGGGCTTTCCATGTCAGGAATTGGTCTTTCCCCTCTTTCTCAATCTTCAGGTCGCTGACGGCCTTGGGTGTCTTTCGCGTGTCGCCATATGCCGGAGGGAGTGCTATCGTGCTCTGGTATTTCATGGCGAGCGAGTCGGCCGCACCCTTGTAGTTGTCGGTGACCCAGTAACCGTGCCACCATATGTTGCCCTGCACGTTGGGCAGATTGCGCGACAGCTTGACTTTTGTATCAAGTTCATTCTTGTCCTTGTTGCCCGGGTCGGCGACATCCATCGTACGTTTCACATCCTGACCGATGTATATGTCCGCTCCGTTGGCGTTGTCGTTCCACCACTGCGCGAGATGACGGCTCGGAGCCGCTTGTGTGTCAAGGTTCCAGTATAGCTGCGGTGCGAGGTAGTCAATCCATCCATTCTTGGCCCAAAGCAGGACATCGGCGTAAAGGTCGTCGTAGTTCTGAAGACCGGAGCTGTTGCTGCCGCGCGGGTCGCTCTTCTTGTTGCGCCATATGCCGAAGGGACTGACTCCGAAGCGTACCCATGGCTTTTTCTCCTTGATTGTGCGGTGCATCTGCTCTATGAGAAGGTCTACGTTGTGACGGCGCCAGTCGCCACGGTTCATGCCGTTGCCGTATTTAGCATAACTCCTGTCGTCGGGTATAGCTTTCCCCTTGGCGGGGTAGGGGTAGAAATAGTCGTCGATATGTATCGCATCAACATCATAGCGGTCGAGAATGTCGCTGATTACCTCGCATATGAAGTCGCGGTTCTCCTGATAGGCCGGATCGAACAGTATCTGGCCGTTGTAGCGGAAGAAGCGTTCCTTGTGTTTGTTCGCCATATGGTCGGCGGGAAGCACCTCCTTGGCGGTCGATGTCACACGGTAGGGGTTGAGCCATGCGTGGAACTCCATGCCGCGCTTGTGAGCTTCTTCGATGGCATATTCCATAGGGTCCCACCTCGGCGACGGAGCCTTGCCACGTTTGCCGGTGAGCCATGCGCTCCATGGTTCAAGGTCAGATTTGTAGACGGCGTCGGCCGTGGGGCGTACCTGGAAGATGACGGCGTTGCAACCTGCATCCTGAAGTTTGTCGAACTGGTCGCGGATATATGCCTTTGCCTGTTCGGTTGTCTTGTTCTGCCACTGGCTTTGGCCGATGACATGGAGCCAGGCTCCGCGGAACTCACGCTTGGGATTCTGTGCCAGAACGGTAACTGCCATCAGCGCGGCCAAAAGAAATGTCAATGTCTTTTTCATGTATGTCGTTATCAGTATAATCAAAGAAAAACGGGGTGGCCGAGTAATCAGGAAGTCTCTTGGTCAGCGTTGTTGCCGAGTCCTCCCTCAACTCCTATTCCGAACAGGGCATAGTCGAGAAGTACCGGGTCTTCAGGACATATCTCGCGCATCGAGGCTGTGAGTTGTTCGACGCTCTTGCGGTCGTTGGCCTTGCGGTCGAGCAGCCCGAGTCCTCTTGCCGTGTTGCCTACGTGGACATCAAGCGGTATGAACAGACGGCTTTTCGGAATGCTTTTCCAGACACCCATATCGACTATCCCGTCATCTCTAACAAGCCAGCGCAACGCCATGTTCACCCGTTTGAGCGCAGTGGTGCGAAGATTTGTCGGAAGACAGCGTGCGCATGCCTCTCCTCCGTTGGCATCGCAAGTTATACGGCTTATCTCTTCGATGAGTTTCCAAGCCGGAGCCTCGGTTGCGGCTGCGCCTGTTGCTGCGCAGAATTCATCGAGAGAGTTGTGGCGGCTGTAGATCTCGCGTAGTCCGCGCATGAACCATTGCATGTGTCCGGCGAAGAATGTGCGGTGTATGTTAAGCGTCGGGTCAAGGTCTTCGTAACCCTGTTCCATCACGTATTTGTAAGGCTCATGGCTCATCAGGGCGAGCATCCGGTTTGCATCGCGGAGAATCATGCTCCGCTTTCCCCACGATATTATGGCGGTGAGGAAGGCTGCTATCTCCACGTCGCGCAGTTCGCTGAACATGCGGGGGAATTGCACCGGGTCAAGTTCGATGAACTCGGGCCTGTTAATACGGTTCGCCTCGCTCACGAGGAGCGAGGCGGTATCCTTGTCTATCATAAAAATATTATGAGGTTCTGTTCTGTAAAATTTTCCGAAGTCTTTACTTTGGTGCTGTTACCGGGCGATGTCTCGTATGTCCTGCCAGTTCGCGGGCCACCTCCGGGCGTACTGTCCTCACTGTCGAGATGAATGCCGAGTCGAACGCAGCCTGACTCTGCGGGAGAGAATCATATTTGGAGCGGCGTGCGCCGGCCTCGACCATCTCCTGCTGCATCTCAAGGCTATCTTTGAAATGCCGGTTTATGAAACTGCGGGCGGCCTCACGCCCGTCTATGCGGGCATTCTCAATCTGTTCAGCCTCTTCCTGCGCGGCAACCTGTTCACCTTTCGACGAACAGCCTGCTGCCAATGTCGATGCTGCCAGCATCAGAACCATCCCCATAGCCCCTGTAAATGACTTCTTCATATTTCGATTTCTTTTATTTTCCGTAGAGGTTGTCCCACCAGCGCGGGTCATCCTGAAGGTATTTGGCGAACCATGCCATGATGGTGTTCTGCCATGCCAGCTTGTTGTCGAAGCCGGAGATGACGTGGTTCTCATCCTGTACGGTGATGAACTCTACATCGCGGCCAAGTATGCGCAGGGCGTTGAAGAGCTGGATGCTCTCGCCGATTGGCACATTGGTGTCTACCGTTCCGTGCAGAAGGAGGAGCGGAGTGTGGATCTTGTCGGCGTTGAAGAGTGAACCCTGCTTGGTGAAAAGCTCCGGATTGCTCCAGGGGTAGCTCTTGGCGGCTGCCACACTGTTGTAGGAGTAGCCCCAGAATCCCTCGCCCCAGTATGATGTCACGTTCGAGATACCGGCGTGCGACACGGCTGCTGCGAAGATGTCAGTCAGTGTCTGGAGATACTGCGTCATGAAGCCTCCGTAACTTGCACCGATACATCCGATTTTCTTGTCATCGACAAACTTGTGCTCGGCACAGAATTTCTTAGTACCTTCAATGATTTCCTCGGCTGTGCGCTTGCCCCATGCGTTGACGTGGCGAGCCGCATATTCCTGACCGTAGCCGGTGGTACCGCTCGGGTTGAGGACATATACCACATAGTCGCGCGATGCGAACACCTGCGGAGAATAGAGGTGATAGAACTGTGCGCTCGAAGGCGAAGTCCCGCCGTAATAGTAGACAATCAGAGGATATTTCTTCGACGCGTCGAAGTCGGGGGGCAGACACATGTAGCCGTCCACAAGCGTGCCGTCGGCAGCGGTGAACTGCCAGGGCTGCATCTCGCCGAACTTTATATCCTTGGTGGTCTCGGCCAGAGGTTCCGCCACAAGGCGTGAGCGTCCGGTCTTGAGATCCATCATGTAGGCCACGCCGTCGCGGGTAAATGAACCGCCAACATAGGCGAGGCGGTCAGCCTCGTTGTCGCCGATCGAGAAGCTGCGAACGTAAGGAACTTCTGTCTCAAGACGGCTGATGTTGCCGCTCTTCGGGTCGAGCTTGTAGATGTAGTTGTTGAAACCTGTCTCGCCGAGGAAATAGATTTTGCCGTCTTTCTCGTTCCATACCGATTTCTGGCCGAGTGCGGGGTCGAAGTCGCGGGTCACGGCGCGTGCGCGGCGTGAGGCGATGTCGTAGATGAAGCCCTGGGCGTCGAAATCGTTGCCAATCTCATGGTCGCCGAAGTTCGCGCCGATTCCGTCGAACGCGGCTACACCGGCCGTGATGAAGAGCTGTTTGCCGTCGGGCGAGTAGATGGCATTGTTGACGGTAGCCTCCATGTTGCGGATGAGCGTGTCACACTCCAGTGTGTTCAGATCCATCTGAACAAGTGTCATGTTGTAGAAGGGGTAGCGGTCCGGGGTCTGCTGTGAAGAACCGTAAAGCATCTTCGAACCGTCGCGGGTCATGCTGTATATAAAAGTGGTCGAGCCGCCGTAGGTCAAGGGCATCGAAACATGACTGCGCAGGTCATAGCGCATGATGTAGCTGCGGTCACGGTCGCCCGGTATGCGGTCGTCAGGACTCTTGTAACGGTGCATTGGGCCGCTCTCTTTCTCCGATTCAACTGACTTGTAGTAGAACATGTACTTGCCGTCGGGCGAGATGGACACGTTGCTGTCTGGGATTCCCTTGGCCATGACCGATGTGCGCATCGAGGGAACCTCGGTGCGGTAGAAGTCATATTTGCCGTCGCGCTCGGTGCTGTAGTAGAATGCCGAGGCAGAGGGAATCCACTGGGCTTTGCTGTTGATACCCTCGGAAAGAATCTTGCCGGTGGCTGCCTCGCTGAGGGTGGCACGCCAGATAGTCTCTTTCGCAGAGAGAGTTTCGCGGCTCAGGGTAATGAGATATTTACCGTCGTCCGAGAGGTTGACAGATGACACACGCTCGCCGACCATTGTGGTGAGAGGCGATACGCGTCCTTTCATGTCGGGCGATGCCGTTACCGCCACATCCTTGAAATCGTCGGCCGGAACAAACTCCAGCTTGAAATCGGGGGTTGCCGGGTCGCCGGGCATACCGAGGATGTCAACTGTTATGTCATAGTCTCTTTCGGGCATCAGTTCAAGCTGGGCATCGGCATCGGTCGGAACCGAGTCGGCTGTGGTCTTGGTAATCTTTGTCTCTCCGTTGACCTTGACTGAGGCACGCGATGATGAGTTGAGCAAAAGGCGTCCTTTGGCAAAACGCTCCGCACGAAGGCGGGTGGTATATGTGTTGAGGGCCGGTTTACCGTCGAGCGGCGCGTTGGCGAGCACGAGACGTCCGGCGGTGTCGGTAACCATCGTGGTCCATCCGGCAGCGGCGGGGTCAGGCATTGTACCGCGGGAGTTCAGCAGGTCTTCGGCCTTGAACGGATTTTCTTTCTGGATTGAATCGGGTGTGGCGGGCACATGCAGGAATTCCGCCGGTGCGGCCTTGTATTCCCTGAACGTGTAGGCCGACGCGACAGAGGCAGTAGCGGCCACGGCTCCGGCAAGAGCCAGCATCATGTTGGGTGTTCTTTTCATGGAGGCGATTTTGGGAGTGTTATGAAGTTTGATTTAGATTGGCAGTTTGATGTTTGAACTGTCGTATTGCGCTGTACATATAGCTGCGGCGGGACGCGCACCATGCCGTCCCGCCACGCTATGGTTATGTGTTGGGCTTCTCAAATGCCTTGATGGCCTTGAGCTTGACGTGATATATCAGGTTTGAGTAGGGGAGTATGCCGTTGCTCAACTGTGCGCCGTAGCCTGAACCGTAAGGTATGATCATCGTGACGGAGTCGCCCACGTGCATTGTGGTCATGGCAATCCACATGCCGATGATATTGTTCTTGGGCTGGCTCTGGTACACGCTGTCGCCGGTCACCACGCTGTATGAGTTCTGGATCTTGTTTCCGTCAATATCCTCCAGTTCATATTTCATATCTACTGTGGAAGTAGACATCGGTACGAGGTTGTCGGCCGTCAGCGAACGGTCATTGTGCCATTTGATGTAGACCGCGTTCTCCGGAGCCCAGTCGGGTACAATCTTCTCATATTCCCGCGTGTCTATAGCTGCCAAGTATGCGTCGTTGCGCTCGCGCCACGCATCGTAGTCGTCCGACTCTCCTTTCAGACATGAGGCGAGGGGCAACGTCAGGGCTGCCAAGACTGGGAGTATTATATACTTTCTTTTCATTTCAGATTGCGGAGTCTTAACTTAGAACTTGACTTCGGGAGCTTTCTCGGCACCGGCCTCTGACTTGAACTGCGGCTTCTCCTTGAAACCAAACCATCCGGCATAGATGGTGGTCGGGAATTTCTTGATGGCCGTGTTGTAGTCGCGCACCACTTCCGTGTAGCGTTTGCGCTCGGTCGAGATTCGGTTCTCCGTGCCTTCGAGCTGGGCCTGAAGGTTGAGGAAGTTCTCGTTGGCTTTCAGGTCCGGATATGCCTCGGTCACTGCAAGGAGAGACTTCAGTGCCCCGCTGAGCTCGTTCTGGGCCTGCTGGTATCGGGCGAGGTTTTCCTCGGTGAGGTCGTCGGCGCTCAGTGTGATTGAGGTTGCCTTGGCGCGGGCCTCGGTCACCTTTGTCAGTGTCTCCTCCTCGTGGGTGGAGTAGCCTTTGACGGTGTTGACGAGGTTGGGGATGAGGTCGGCGCGACGCTGGTACTGGTTCTCGACCTGCGCCCATGCCTGGTCAACATCCTGCTGTTTCTCTACGAGGCTGTTGTAGTTACACGAAGTGAGTCCCGACATTGCTGCCAGGACCACGATGGCCATGATTAGTTTCTTGATTATCTTCATTATATAAGTTTTTTGAGAAGTGAGTTGAGTGAAACCACGTCACCGAGGATTTTCTCCAGTTCGTCAACGCTCACGCGTCGCTGTTCCATCGAGTCGCGTTCGCGGAGTGTCACGGTGTTGTCCTCAAGTGTCTGGTGGTCAACGGTGATACAGTAGGGCGTTCCGATTGCATCCTGACGGCGGTAACGCTTGCCGATCGAGTCTTTCTCGTCATACTGGCAGGTGAAGTCGAAGCGCAGACGGTGCTGTATCTCACGCGCTTTCTCCGGCAGACCATCTTTCTTGACGAGCGGGAGAACGGCGCATTTCACCGGTGCTATCGGGGCGGGGAAGTGGAGCACGACGCGGCTGTCGCCGTTGCCAAGGTCCTGAGCCTCGTAGCAGCTGCAAAGCACGGAGAGGAACATACGGTCCACTCCGATTGATGTCTCGATTACATAAGGAACGTAGCTCTCGTTCAGCTCGGGGTCGAAGTATTGTATCTTCTTGCCTGAGAATTTCTCATGCTGCGAGAGGTCGAAGTTCGTGCGTGAGTGGATACCCTCTACCTCCTTGAAGCCGAACGGCATCTGGAACTCGATGTCTGTCGCGGCGTTGGCATAGTGGGCCAGTTTCTCGTGGTCATGGTAGCGGTATTTCTCGTCACCGAGACCGAGGACCTTGTGCCAGCGGAGGCGTGTCTGACGCCAGTGGTCGAACCATTTCAGCTCTTCGCCGGGACGAACGAAGAACTGCATCTCCATCTGCTCGAACTCGCGCATACGGAAGATGAACTGACGTGCCACAATCTCGTTACGGAATGCCTTGCCGATCTGTGCGATACCGAACGGTATACGCATGCGGCCTGTTTTCTGCACGTTGAGGTAGTTCACGAAGATGCCCTGTGCGGTCTCCGGACGAAGATAAACCTCCATCGCTCCGTCGGCAGTCGAACCCATCTCGGTCTTGAACATGAGGTTGAACTGACGGACGTCGGTCCAGTTGCGTGTGCCGCTTATGGGGTCAACGATCTCGTAGTCGAGGATAATCTGTTTCAGCTCATTGAGGTCATTGGCGTTCATTGCCTCGGCAAACCGTGTGTGAAGTTCGTCACGCTTGCGGGCGTGTTCGAGTACACGGGGGTTGGTCTGGCGGAACATCGCCTCGTCGAAGCTCTCGCCGAAACGCTTTGCGGCTTTTGCTACCTCCTTGTTGATTTTCTCGTCGAACTTCGCGATTTCATCCTCAATGAGGACATCGGCGCGATAACGCTTTTTGGAATCCTTGTTGTCAATCAGGGGGTCGTTGAACGCGTCAACATGGCCCGAGGCCTTCCAGATGGTCGGGTGCATGAAGATAGCCGAGTCGATGCCAACGATGTTGTCGTTGAGCATGGTCATAGCCTCCCACCAATAGCGTTTGATATTGTTCTTCAGCTCCACGCCGTTCTGACCGTAGTCATAAACGGCTGAGAGACCGTCATAAATCTCACTTGACTGGAATACAAACCCATACTCCTTCGCATGGGCCACGATAGTCTTGAAAACGTCTTCCTGTTTTGCCATCTTTCTCGGGCTTTATCTTGTTGAATTGATTATCAGTTATAACTTTTAACGGCTCAGCAGCATCGTCCCAAACCAGTTGTGAACAACGCAACTGCCCATTAATCTGCAAATTTACGAAAAATCCACGAATATTCCTAACCTGATTTTTATGTGGAGTTCAATGTGTAGTTCGAAATCAGGGTTTTCAGTCATAGTTTTCAGTAGGCATCCCTACGATAAACGTGGATTATGAGTTTGAAGTACTTGATTTTGACAGTAAAGGTATCGGTCAAACGTAGTTGCCGATACCTTTACAATTGCAAGTGCAAGTGCAATAGTTACTCTTATATCGAGATTCCGGTGATTGATTTTATCAGATTTTCGTCAAACCCGGCTTCACGAAGTTTTCTGGCGGTATCCATGCGTTCAGCCTCGCGTCCCCGTTCCTCACCGATTGCTATGCCGCGCTCTTCACCGATTGCAATGCCGCGCTCCTCACCGATTGCAATGCCGCGCTCGAAAGAACTGTTTGAGGCGTAGTCGACTGCCGCCAATGTTTCTT